>NZ_JAFEWC010000003.1:5000-605000 GCF_017355875.1 Aridibaculum aurantiacum | reverse complement strand
GCCCCTAACAGTCAGCCCGTGAGGCTCAGGCATATCTTCCTTCCATGGTTCTATACGAAGTGTTACTTCACCAAATTGTCCGGCACCACCCGATTGTTTCTTGTGTCTATACGTGGCTTCTGCTTCACTACGTATGGTCTCACGATATGAAATGCGTGGTTTAGTGAACAGTACATCCAGGTGAAACAAGTGCTGCAGCTTCCACTTGATTATTGCCAGGTGCATATCTCCCTGGCAATGCAGTAGCGTTTGTCCAATTTCAGTTGAAACTTCTACTTGTATACTAGGATCCTCTTCTTGTAGCTGGTGTAGAACAGTGGCTAGCTTTTCTTCTTCACCTTTTTTGTTATTGGCAATGGCTATACTCAGCTTAGGTTCAGGAAAAACAATTGGTTCCAGTTCCAGGTTCTTGCCCTTTTCGTGTAGCGTGTTGTTGGTGTGGGTGTTTCGCAATTTTAAAGTGGCTCCAATATCACCTGCTACCAGTTCCTGTACAGGTATTCTTTTATTCCCTTCTATAACAAACAACTGGTTGAGCTTTTCTGTCACAGCGGTATTCTCATTTACCAGTTCCATTCCTGCCTTTACAACACCAGAATAAACCTTGAAGTAACTAAGATCACCTACATGTGGTTCTGTCACCGTTTTAAAAATGAACAAGCAAGCAGGACCACTACTATCACATGGCAATAGCTCGCCTTTGCGGGTGATCTGTGGTGGCATTTCATTGGAGGGAGGACAAACATTATCTATGTACCCCATCAGCCTTGCCACACCACGGTGCTGTTTTGCTGACAGACAAAAAACGGGGAACAAGTCGTGACGAACCATGGAAAGATGTAGACCGGCACGCATCTCATCTTCTGTTAGCTCACCTTTATCAAAATATGTTTCCATTAGCGTTTCATCGTTGCTGGCAATGGCTTCTATCAGCTCCTTGTGCAGCTCTTCTGCACGTGCTCTTTCTTCTTCTGGAATAGGTAGTTTATGCGGCTTCCGCTCTCCATCCTTGTACTGGTACATTACCATATTCAATACATCAATGATAGCATTGAAACCAAGACCTACATTGACCGGGTATTGCACCAGCACTACATTTTTACCAAAATGGTTCTTCGCTTCCTGTACCGTTTTATTGAAATCCGCCTGCGGATGATCTAATTGATTGACAACAAAAATGGTGGGTGTTTTGAATTGGAGTATATACTCCCAGATGATGTCTGTTCCCACCTCTACGCCTGTACTTGCATTCAGCAACATCACTCCTGTATCGGCCACACGCAAAGCACTGATTACTTCCCCGGCAAAATCATCGTAACCGGGTGTGTCAAGCACATTGATTTTGTATCCCTTCCAGTGCGTGTGCAATAGTTTTGAAAAGATGGAATTCCCTCGCTCCTTCTCCAGTTCTGTATAGTCTGCTACTGTATTTTTTTCTTCTATACTGCCGGGTTTATGTATCATGCCGGCTTCGTACAACATGCTTTCAGCAAGTGTCGTTTTTCCACTGCCGGAGTGGCCCAGCAGTACAACGTTCTTTACGTGTGCGGTATCAAATTCTGGCATAGCAATAGGTTTGAATGGTGAAGTAAAATGGAGAACAGGGCCTTCTAATCAAAGCTAAACGCTATACAAGTTACCAAAATATGAGTGTTGTCAGCAGAAGAGGAGCTTAAAATCAGGGGGAGGGATGAAACATAAAATCAGAAGGTAATAATGGCGCTGATAGATGCTGAGGTTTGTCTTATTCGCAGGCATCCAGTACCTGCTTTGCAATCTTCGGGTGAAGCGTTTTTCCAGAATGAAAAGGAACTACCACCCTTTGCTTTTCACGCATGTATATGCGGTGGCTCCCTTTACTGCGTATTAGCTGGAACCCTGCCTTCAATAGAAGACTTTCGGCTTCTCTGGCAGTAAGTATGACCTGTTTAGCCAACTTCTACCTCCATGGTTGTGGTTATTAGTTCTTTACCAAGCGCCTTATCTATCTCTTCTTTTGTCATCGTTTCCAGGTACAACTCTACCGCCTCTTTGATGTTGATGCGAGCCTCTTCAAAAGTATCTCCTTGTGAATGACATCCGGGCAGTTCAGGACAAAATACATAGTACCCATCATCATCCCTGCTAAATACCACGTTTACCTTTATCGACATAAAATCCTTTTTAGTAAATATACAAACCTCCTGCCGTATAGATTTTATACCCTTGCTCGTAACTACTGAAAGCTTTCCTACTTGCTCGCCGCCTCCTGCACTGCAGTACAAGTGTGCGACGCAACAACCGCCGCCAAAATAACAAATGACCGCAACAAAAAAGCCCTGCTCAAAAGAGCAGGGCTATCTTATTAATTAGACTTAGTACTTACTACTAGTCTTCCACTTTCAATTTACCTTTTTGCTTAGCCATCACTTCTTCAGCTACGTTGTTTGGAGCTGGGTTGTAGTGGCTGAACTCCATGGTAGAAGTTGCACGACCAGAAGACAATGAACGAAGTTGAGTTACATAACCAAACATTTCGCTCAGAGGAACTTTAGCCTTGATAACCTGTGCACCACCGCGGCTGTCCATACCTTCCAGCATACCACGACGACGGTTCAAGTCACCAGTTACATCACCCATGTATTGGTCTGGAGTGATAACCTCAACTTTCATGATCGGCTCAAGCAATACCGGCTTAGCTTTTTTACCAGCTGTACGGAAACCTGCACGAGCACACAATTCAAATGACATTGCATCGGAGTCAACAGCGTGGAAGCTACCGTCGAATACACGGATCTTCATGCTATCAACAGGATAAGCTGCCAGTACACCTGTGTTCATTGCTTGTTCAAAACCTTTCTGGATAGCTGGAATAAATTCACGAGGAATTGATCCACCAAAAATGTCGTTTACAAACTGGAAGTTGCCTTTGTCTTCTTTCAGGAACTCTTCGTCAGCAGGTCCGATTTCGAATACGATATCCGCGAACTTACCACGACCACCCGTTTGCTTTTTCAATGTCTCTCTGTGCTCAACCTTAGAAGTGAAAGCCTCTTTGTAAGCAACCTGAGGAGCACCCTGGTTGATCTCAACTTTGAATTCACGCTTCATGCGGTCAACGATGATCTCAAGGTGTAATTCACCCATTCCGCTAAGGATAGTCTGACCAGTGTCCTCGTCAGTCTTAACGCGCAATGTTGGATCCTCTTCTACCAGTTTAGCGATAGCCATACCCATTTTATCTACGTCGGCCTGTGTTTTAGGCTCAACAGCGATAGAGATTACCGGCTCAGGGAAAGTCATGCTTTCAAGAGCAACTGGATGTTTCTCATCACAAAGGGTATCACCAGTTTTGATATCTTTAAAACCAACAGCAGCACCAATATCACCAGCTTCGATGAAATCTACAGGGTTTTGCTTGTTAGCATGCATCTGCATGATACGGCTAATACGCTCATTCTTTCCAGTACGTACGTTCAGTACATAAGAACCAGAATCTAAGCGACCAGAATAAGCCCGGAAGAATGCAAGACGACCTACGAATGGGTCAGTCATGATCTTGAATGCAAGGGCAGCGAAAGGACCTTTTGGATCAGCATGACGAAGAACTTCTTCACCAGTATCAGGATTAGTTCCTTTTACAGCTTCAATATCCAGTGGACCAGGAAGGTAACGTACAACGGCATCTAGTGCAGTTTGTACACCTTTGTTTTTAAATGAAGAACCACACATCATTGGGATGATAGAAAGGTCGATGGTAGCCTTACGGATAGCCTCGTGCATTTCTTCTTCAGTGATGGTGTTAGGATCGTCGAAGAACTTCTCTAGAAGCGCCTCATCGTATTCAGCTACAGCTTCTACAAGCTCCTGGCGGTACTGATCCACTTCTTCTTGCATATCAGCAGGAATAGGCACTTCCTGGAAAGTCATTCCACGGCTAGCCTCATCCCAAATGATACCTTTCATAGTAATCAGGTCAACCACACCTTTGAAGTTGTCTTCAGCACCAATTGGTAATTGAAGTGGAACTGCTTTTGCACCCAGCATTTCACGTACTTGCTTAACAACGTTGAGGAAGTCAGCACCGCTACGGTCCATTTTGTTTACAAAACCAATCCTTGGAACTTTATACCTGTTAGCCTGGCGCCAAACAGTTTCAGACTGAGGTTCTACACCAGATACAGCGCAGAACAAAGCCAGCAAACCATCAAGTACACGCAGAGAACGCTCCACCTCTACGGTAAAGTCCACGTGACCCGGAGTATCAATAATGTTGAATTTGTATTGCTTAGTGTCAGGATTTTTTTGACCCTGTGTAGTAGGAAAATTCCAGAAACAGGTGGTAGCAGCCGAAGTAATTGTGATACCTCTCTCCTGCTCTTGCGCCATCCAGTCCATGGTAGCTGCACCATCGTGCACCTCACCAATCTTATGGTTCACACCCGTGTAATACAGAATACGTTCTGTAGTCGTCGTTTTGCCCGCATCGATGTGCGCCGCAATACCGAAGTTTCTTTGATACCTTAAGTCCGCCATGACTTGTTTATTTGTGTTGTTAATTGACGTGAGTTTTTTTGTGTGTAACCAGCATCCGATCTTTATTCGGCAGCCGTTGCGTCGCACACTTGTACCACGATCCGCTAATCTGCTGTAGTTTTCCTGGCACTAAAACCTGGTAAAAACCAGCAGGTGAGGGATTTGGAGGCGCAAAGGTATGAATTTCATCTGTAATAACAGGAGCAGATGGTTAATTAAAATCGAAAGTGGGATTAAGAATGGGTTAATGAAGGGTAGATATATCTTGCTTAACCTGGTGCAATTAGTATTTTTACGAAAAGCTTTTTCTATGGGTTTAGTATATGCAGAAATAGAACTGATCAATGGCGAAGACTTGGCATTAGCCCGAAGGCATATAATTGGAGAAGAGGAAGTAAAGCGGATGAGGGTATCAGCACTTGTTGATACAGGTTCATACATGTTGGCAATAAATGAAAACCTGCAGGAGCAACTTCAACTTCCTGTAGTTGAAAAGCGCAAAGCTCAACTCGCAAATGGTTCTATAGTTGAGTGCGATGTAGTTGCCCCTGTTGAACTAAGATTTGAAAACCGTGCGACCACCTGCAGAGCAATGGTTCTGCCAGGCGATTCTGAAGTTCTATTAGGTGCTATTCCTTTAGAAGATATGGATGTTTTGATCCACCCGCTACGCCAGGAACTCATTGTCAATCCTGACCATCCTTATTTTGCGCAGATGAAGATGAAGTAAGTCGTTTCACTTTCTTTCTTTCCATGTTGCTTGAAACTCGCATCATGGCATCAAATCCTTAAGATAATCTTGTTACAGTAAACTACCTCTTCCAATCCACTAAAGCTGGTGTTGATGCTTGAGTAACAGGTACTACCTTCTCACAAATTCATTTGCCCACTCCAGCGCCTTTCTTCTACGCTCCTGCCTAAACATCTCTTCTTTAAAGATCCGGTCGTATGCCAGGTCGTATGCCATCCGGTGCTTGTCAATTGTACTGAGGCGGAAATCTTCGTACCAGCTGGATTCTTTTAGCAGCTGTGCTGCCCACGTGGCTGCTTTCTTCCTCCTGTCCGCGGGAAAGAATTCATTCTTGTAAACCATGTCATAGGCAAAGCTGTTCAGCTCGTCAAACCACTGCTCCAGGCTTTTTGTACCAATAGGCAGGCTGATACCTGGACGCATATTGTCAAGCGCCCAGCTTTGCGCTTTAAGCCTTCTCTCAGAAGAAAAAAACTCATCAGCATACACTACATCGTAAGCGTAAGTGTAAGCTTTATTATACGTATCAACCAGATTAGTTGTTTGACCTCCTTGCTGGTTAATGAAGGTATACCGCCAGGTGCCATCAGGCAGCAAAACAACTTGTCGACCATCTGAAGTTGTGGCAATAGTTTGAGCAGAGCTAATAGTAGTGAAAAACAATAGCGAGACTAGTAAGTATAGTTTTGTCATTAGAGCGTTTTTTGGTTAGCTCTCGACTTCCCAAGCTTGTGCCAAAAAAAGCCAACAAATTGTTATACAAGAACTTATAGCCTAAAACGAGCAAGTTCCTTTTAAAGCAAACATACAATCCCACTATCGTTGCACGTTTAATTAACTAGTGGGGTTGGTTTACTTTCCCAGTGCAGAACAAAACGTCTTTCTTTATTTTCATCTTTTGGAAAAACCCTGTAGATAGAAACGGAGAGGTGAACATTCTGCTGGAACAACCATATGGCGACCATTCCATTGGTTCTTGTTCTGCCTACCGTAAATGCGGCTCCAAATTCATTTTTAAGTTCCTGTAGCAGTAGCTCCCAATCAAAATCGAGGCGGATATTATCTGCGTAATGGACGAATGGCGTTGAAACAGTTATTTCCTTTATGATGCCTAATTGATCTGTTTTTACCTGCACACTATCCAACTCTACATGGAATGCACGTAGCTTTTCATTTCGTCCTTTTACCAACAGCACTTCTTTCTGAACAGGATGGTTTTTTACATCATATAAGGTGTGCATATCAGCGGGCAGTGGTCTACCTATTACAAAATCAAAGATGCCAAGTTTCTGCCCCTGGCATAGCAGGGAACTAATACATAAAGCGACGAGGAACAGTGGTTTTAAAAACATATTTAAATATAAAACTATTCTTGTGCAGCATTTGGCTACCATCAGAATTTGACCTCACTTTACAATAAATTAATCCGGACCTTTTACTCAACCCGCTCATATATAACTGCCGCTCCCTGCCCTACTCCTACACACATAGTAGCCAGGCCATAAAGGGATTTTCGTCTTTTCATCTCGTACAATAAGCTGGTGGAAATGCGAACACCACTACAACCCAATGGATGCCCTATAGCTATTGATCCACCATTTACATTCACCTTCGCCGGGTCTAGTTCCAGTTCGCGGATACAGGCAATTGATTGTGCGGCGAAAGCTTCATTTAATTCAAACAGGTCTATATCATTTACAGAAAGACCAGCACGCTGTAGCACTTTGCGTACCGCCGGAACAGGACCAATCCCCATGATGGCAGGATCAACACCAGCCACTGCCATTGCCTTCACCCTTGCCATTGGTTTTAGTTTATATTTCTCTACTGCCTGATGGCTGGCTACCAGCATAGCTGCTGCACCATCATTTATACCAGAAGAATTGCCAGCTGTAACGGTTCCATCTTTTTTGAAGGCAGGCTTCAATGACGCCAGCTTATCTAATGAAGTTTCTCTTGGATGCTCATCTACACTAAACAGTACAGGCTGCTTGTTTTCTATTATCTCTACAGGCGTGATCTCCTCCTGCCATTTACCCTCCTTTAGCGCCTGCTGGTACCGTTGCTGGCTTTGCAGCGCAAAAGCATCCTGTTCTTCGCGAGATACAGAATATTTCTCTGCTACATTCTCCGCCGTTTCACCCATATTGAAAGGGAAATATTTTTCTGCCAGTTTCTTGTTTACAAAGCGCCATCCCAAAGCAGTATCATATACCTCAACGTTGCGGCTCCATGGGGTATCACTTTTAGCCATTACAAAAGGCGCCCGTGTCATGCTTTCAACACCAGCAGCTATGTACAGGTCACCATCGCCGCACATAATAGCCCTTGCACTATCCATGATTGCCTGTAACCCTGAAGCACATAGTCGATTAACAGTAGCACCTCCAATATGTGTAGGCAGATCCGCCAGTAACAGCGCCATCCTTGCCACATCGCGATTATCTTCACCAGCCTGGTTGGCTGCCCCTGCTATCACATCTTCTATAGCATTTACATCCACAGCAGGATTTCGTTTTACAATTTCTTTCAGTACGTGTGCAAGAAGGTCATCTGGCCGAACACTAGCTAGCTTACCGCCAAAGCGGCCTACAGGTGTACGTATAGCATCTATGATATAAGCATCTGTCATATAACAAGTAATTAATTGGAAGACAGCGAAGATATGAGGTAGATGATTGACTTCAATTCTCCAGGCTAATGAAGATAAGTCTAATGAAAATGCAGAAAAGCCTTCAGATCAAGATAGATAAGAGGAGAAAGATGAATTGTAGCTTGAGAAGGGAGTTTTATTCCTTGATCCTGGTCTCACGATTTACCAGCGAAAAAAAAATAAACAGCATTAAAACAACAGTTCCGTTTATAAAATATTCCATAAGCAGTATTTGTGGAACAGTAAAAAAAATTGAGCCACAAAAGCTTAATCAGCAAGCAACACTCATAGAAGGCATTTTGTAGCTCCTGCAAATGTTGAACAACAGATCTACAACATGCTTATACCCCGTACTTGTAGTAGGTTTAACAATCAACTGGATGGCACCAGCTTCCTTACTTTCTTCAAGGTATTTAGTATAAGTGCTGGTGGTAAAAGTAACAGCCGGAACTGCAGAAAGCGTAACATCTGTTTTGATTTCATGCAGCGCCTCTATGCCGTTTTTCCTTGGTAAGTTGATATCTATTACTAACAGATCAGGCAAAGAACCACCTGATACAGTATCAGAAAAATGATAGAAATCTTTATAATGTCGTAAAGTGATGGGAAGATTATTTTCTGCTATGGCCTGCTGCAAGAATTCAGCTTCATCCAAATCATCATCAATCAAATCTATAGTATACCTCTGTAAAGCCGCATCCACCATTAGAACGTTTTACTCTAGTGACACAAAATCGGCTCCAACTTTTTTCTTGTGCTCCCACTCGTTGGCTATCAACATCTACAGCATCTTGAGGGTAGCTCCTGCAGTTAAAAAAACTGTGGATTATTTTGCTCCACCTGTGGAAGCTGAAGAAACTAAAAGTTTAGAGATCCATTTCTTTTACGTCATCAGCAACAATCAGCTTACCGGCTGTCTTAGCTTTCACTTCTTCAATGGTTACACCCGGAGCATATTCCCTAAGCACAAAGCCAGCATCGGTGATATCAATCACTGCTAGATCAGTGATCACTTTTTTTACACACCTTACACCAGTGAGTGGCAAAGTGCATGCAGGCAATAATTTACTTTCACCTTTTGGATTAGTATGTTGCATGGCAACTATAATGTTCTTTGCACTGGCAACAAGGTCCATTGCGCCACCCATACCTTTCACCATTTTACCTGGTATTTTCCAATTGGCAATATCACCTGTTTCGCTTACTTCCATGGCACCTAAAACGGTAAGATCCACCTTGCCAGCTCTTATCATACCAAAACTTTCAGCACTGTCAAAGAAAGCCCCGCCAGGTATTACTGTTACTGTTTCTTTACCAGCATTTATCAGGTCCGCATCTACCTCTTCAGCTACAGGATAAGGCCCCATTCCAAGAATACCATTCTCGCTTTGGAAGATCACAGTCATACCTGTGGGAACATAATTGCTGACAAGCGTTGGTATGCCAATACCAAGATTTACATACATCCCGTCCTGAAGTTCTTTTGCTATTCTTTTTGCAATTCCAAATTTATCTAATGCCATTATTGTAGGTTGAGAAGGTGTTGAAAATGTGGTTTCTTCAGCATATCCACCAGCTGTTTATCCAGCCTTAGCGCCATTGCTTTATTGGTAGTAGAAATCAATTGCAGGTTATCTTTTACAAGCTGCTTTATACGTGCTATCCCGTCTTCATCCATACCACTTTCTATAAAAGCATTTGCATCACCTGATTTAAGATCTGCGGGAACATCCTCTGCATCATCTAGTAAAAGAAGCGAGCTGATAAGGGCAAACCAGTATTTTACTGCTGTATCATATGCAGCCTCATCGGCAGATAAGGCAGCAATGCTATAAAGGAAAAGATCACCCCGATGTAGGGCATTAAACCCGGTTTTGAAAGAAGTATACTTAGACTCTTCACCTTTCAACAGTCGAGTAACATCTTGTAGGAACTGTTCATTTTTACAAACAGGAACAGCTAGATCATAACAGGCTGCAATAGCCTCTGCTTCTGTTATTCTATTAGTTTCTTCTAATGCACTCACATGTCCTATCCCCTCCATCAGGTTTATAAACTCCGACGACAACAACTGGTCGCGATCAAAACCATTTTTGAAAAGAATATCTACAATAAGAGGAATGAAAATGTACCCTGGTTCAAAACGCAGGTATAGCAATTTATCTTTCCAATAAAGATTGCCGGCAGGTGGATCGCGGTCTACAAAATATTTTGCTATCCTGGCATCTACACCATAATGAACAGTAAGAAAATCTGTACTTAAGAACATGCTATTGTTTGTTAAGTTGAACCGTTCTTCTCTCTATCCTTTTCTCATAGTTGCTCCCCTGGAAGATGCGATGTATATATATACCCGCAACGTGTATCTCATCTGGGTCAAGCTCTCCCGGCTGAACCAGGTGTTCAACTTCAGCTATGGTTATATCGCCAGCCTTAGCCATTGAGGTAGAAAAATTGCGGGTTGTCTTCCTAAAAACAAGGTTGCCCATAGTATCACCTTTCCACGCTTTTACAATAGCAAAATCTGCGTGTAGTGCATGTTCCATCAGGTACATTTTTCCATTGAACTCGCGTGTTTCTTTACCAATAGCTATTTCAGTTCCATAACCTGCCGGAGTAAAAAAAGCAGGAATACCATTACCTGCCATTTGTATACGTGTAGCCAATGTTCCTTGTGGTGTAAGTTCTACTTCCAATTCGCCTGACAATAACTGTCTTTCAAACTCTGCATTTTCACCTACATAACTGCTGATCATCTTTTTGATCTGGCGTGTCTGCAGCAGCAATCCTAATCCAAAATCATCAACGCCAGCATTGTTTGAAATACAGGTAAGACCTTTTACATTTTTCCTTACCAGAGCGGCTATAGTGTTTTCTGGAATACCACATAAACCAAATCCACCCAGCATCAATGTACTGCCATCAGCAACATCTTTTATGGCCTCATCAGCGTTAGCTACTGTTTTGTTCATTTGTCAGTTGGTTTGAAATCTTTTACAGGTTTGGCTCCCGGTTTTGTTTCAGCTTTGGTTTCATTGATACGCTTACCATAGGTCAACAGTGAATCGAATAATTGCTTATTCACATCGGGATGTTGAAGGTAATAATCATAACTATTAAAAAATTCCTCTTTGCTCGTGTTGTGCAAAGTGAAGACCTTTTCATACAAAATCGATCGCTCCTTTACAAGGTCTTTGGAAGAGTCATTAGCAAGAAAATTGAGTGAAAATTCATCCACCCGAATAACATCAAAAGCTACCTTCTTCATTTTTTCAGGAGGAAGTACATCGCCGGGAATGCTTCCTGAAGAACAAGCTGCAAATAAGATACAGATCCAGATCTTCAGCCTCATTTCAGCTCTTGTTTGTACTTGTTGGCATTGGTTACATCCAGCTTCTGCAATAGTTCTACTGCACGAGTTTTTTCCTGTGGTGGAGATTTCTTAAAAATGCGTATCAGTTCCTGTGATTTTCCCTGCATGAAAAACTGGGTAAACATGATGTTCGGGTTTTCCGCATTCACGTTCTGTAGTTGAGTAAGTGCCTGCAGTATTTGTTCGCGAGCTCCTGTTTCGTTGCTATACATATTGTCCAGCCCTTGCCTGTAATACGCGTACATCACATCATGGATCAGGTTGTAACGCGTATTCATTATGTTCTCCATTAACCAGTACCTGTTGCGCTGGCCATCAAAGGCTTTCCAGCCGTTTATGTTTCTGCTTTCAGGTGCATTGTTCACTATATTTTGTGCGCGCTGAAAATATATATCACCACCCTTTGCGCTGAATGAATTGTAATCTAAACCTAAGATGGTATTTACATAATATGCAAATACAGCAGTAAGGTTACCAGCTAAAGGATCACTTCCCTGAACCCTGTTGTCGTTGAATTCCACAGGCTGGTATTCTACATATCTGAATGTAACATCAGGATCCTGGAAATTGATAAGAGCGGTAATGTAAGATGAATTGAAAACGGGACGCGCAGCCTGAACTGTAAGCGCAGCTTTATATACATTGGTCTCAACAACAGATTCTATGTTTAAGAAGAAACTGCACTCAATCTTTTCCTGCGCCTGGAAAACATCAGATGTCCACTTACGGTTATTGAGAAAGTTTGTTAGTTGGGTTTGAAGAGTGTTGAAGATCTTTTTATCAACAGTGGTAGGTACACGACTTGCATTTACCGTTACTCTTGCCTGCAACTCCTGGCCAATACTCACAACAGATACTGCAATCATCAGCAGTACGAATACACTACGCTTTAGCATGTAATTTTTGTATGATTAGTTCAACAATGTCTTTTGCTACCAAATGTTTTTCTTTTGCCTCGTAAGAAATACGCTTCTGCTCCCTATCAAAAATAGTCACTTTGTTGGTATCCTTTTTAAAGCCGGCGGCTTCGTCTCTCATGCTATTCAGCACAATAAGATCAGCGTTTTTACTAGCTAATTTCTTCAAAGCATTTTCCTCTTCATTGTTGGTTTCTAGGGCAAAACCAACTAAAAATTGATCTTCCTTTTTAACTGCTCCCAGTGAAGCCAGTATATCCTTTGATTTTTCCAGCTCCAGGTTAAGATGACCTTCGGACTTTTTGATCTTACAAGGTGCTACCTCTTTACATGTATAATCTGCTACGGCAGCCGCCATCACGGCCAGTTTAGTCGCAGGAAAAGCTGAAGCGCAAGCATTGTACATCTCTTCAGCGGTATTGACTTTAGTTACCTTTATACCACTCCTGATGTTACTGCTTTCTACAGGGCCAAGTACCAGGTGCACCTGCGCACCATTCATATATAGCTCGTTAGCTACGGCTATACCCATTTTCCCGCTGGAATGATTTCCTATGAACCGAACTGGGTCAATTGCTTCATAGGTGGGACCCGCAGTTACAAGACACAGTGTATCTTTTAAATTACTACCTCTAAAAAAGTTTTCTTCCAGGTATTCTATGATATGTTCAGGCTCAGCCATCCTTCCTTCACCATACAACCCGCTGGCTAGTTCACCTTTTCCTACTGGTATAACTGCATTTCCTGCCTCTCTAAGCATTGAAAGATTCCGTTGAGTAGAGGCATGATGCCACATATCCTCGTCCATGGCAGGAGAAACAACAACAGGGCATGTGGCAGATAAGTAAGTTGCCTGTAATAGATTATCGCATATACCAGCAGCCATTTTAGCAAGTGTATTACAGCTGGCCGGTGCTACCAGCATCACATCAGCCCATCGCCCAAGCATCACATGATTGGACCATGTGGCTTCGTCGGCCAGTTCTACCAGTACCTTATTTTTAGATAGTGTGGCGAGTGTAAGCTTAGATACAAAATCAGTAGCTGCTGGTGTCATTACCACTTTAACCTCTGCCCCCGCTTGAACTAAAAGACGAACAAGAAGAATGGATTTATAGGCTGCAATACTGCCGGTAATTCCTAATAAGATTTTCTTGCCTTTCAACATTGTAATAAAGTAACAAAAAACGACAGTTATAGAACTGCCGTTTGCTGTTAATTAAGATTAGATTCTAGCTAAATAGATCTGAATCATTTTTACGATAATAAATTTTATCCTCCATAAACTCTTGTGTTGCAAGAATAGCAGGATTAGGCATTTTCTCGTACGCTCTTGAAATTTCTATCTGCTCCTTATTCTCATGGATCTCTTCAAGGCTATCGGTGTGGCTTGCAAACTCTTCCAACTTATTATGTAACTCCTCTTTTAGAGAAATGTTGATTTGGTTAGCTCTCTTTGCTACAATAGCGATAGACTCGTAAAGATTACCAGTCTTAGCTTTTATATCAACCAGGTTTTTAGTTTCAACAACATTGCTGGTGTTAGCACTAAGCTGCCTTCTTAGCTTGCTCATTTTTATTATTTATTTTATTTAAAGATTGTTGCCTGTAGTCTTCTACAGTTTTAGTCAATGTACTTTCTGGAAAACGATCTACAAATTCAAGACATTCTGTTACTACTTTATCATAACGTTCTGCCTGCTTTTCTTCTATACTATTAGCAGCATAAAGAAAATATGATTTGATAACCATCAGCTTATATTCATCCCCTTTGTCAGTATCAGGGAAGTTGTCTATAATGGAATTGTAAGCAATTGCTGCCGACTTATAGAAACCCATGTTGTAGTACAACTCAGCATTCTTACTATCCTTGATCTCTAGCTTCTGGCGCGATTCATCAATGATAGCGGTGGCTTCATGTATACGAGGCGAAGTGGGATGCGTATTAATGAACACCTGCATTTGTCCCATTGCCTTCAATGTATTCGTCTGGTCTAACTCAGGCTTTGGAGATTGTTTATAAAAACTATAAGCGCGCATGAAATCTGCATCCTCCGCTTTCGGACTTGTAGGGAAGGTCTCTACAAAGGTTTTGAAGAGGTTTTCAGCATTCATATAATCCTTAAGGTGGTATGCTGTGTAAGCATATTTATAATAAAGATCTTCAAACTTAGCCGTACCCTTCAAAACGGGGAAAAGATCTTCAAAAACTACTTGTGCATTCGAATACTTTTTTTCAGCAAAGTATTTCTCACCCATTTTCAGCTTATAGTCCGGATCAGTGCTTTTCATCACCTTGGTAAGCTGCGATGCACATGAACTTAATAAAATGATGCAAGCCAGTAAAAGAAGATTTCTATTCATAAAAGTGGGCAAAACTAGCCTTTTGCTGGCAATATATCAAGTGAACCTTGATTGGATGAAGATAAAGCCGTTAAGATTTACCTAATAAAAAACCTCCCGCTTCATACGGGAGGTTATTATTTTCAACTTGAAGGAAGATTACCTTCTTGTTTTTTGCAAGTTTGGATGTGGAGCAGGAACTGAATTAGGACCTTCTTCTACAGTACCCATCAGGTCTACTGTATTAGGATCACCTTCAGTACCGTATTCAAATATGATCCTGTTCTCAGTCAAACCTTGCTGCTCTACCAGGTATTTGATAACTGCATTTACCCTATCCCAGCTTAATTGCTGAGCAGCTTTACTTGAAGGACCATGACCTGAAACTCTCACTTTACAAGCTGGTTGCTCTTTCAGTTGGTTAGCAACGCTTGCAAGTATCTGTTGTGCTTCACGGCTTAGTTTCACACTATTTCCAGCAAACTGTACGCTTGGAAGATCAGTTATTCTACAATCAGTTTCAGTAGTTACTTTTCTTCTTTCAATGTCTTTACAGCAATCTGGCTCAGGACAATTACCTACACCATCTTCATCAACTGGGAAACAGTTTTGCAAAGTCAGCAATTCTTTATCCCTGTAATCAGGTACACCATCACCATCTGTATCTTTTGAAACACCATGTGTATCAACAGGCGCACCTGGAGGTGTATTAGGTTCAAGGTCAAACTGGTCAGTTACACCATCACCATCAGCATCATCCAATTTAATTTTTGGCAACCTCATGTGCTTAGGATTGTTCAACTCGCTATAAGCAAACTCAAGAGGGTTCATCCACCAAAGTGGTGGTATTCTCTTAGCTGAGTTACCCAGGTTGAAGTTCATTCCTACAGACAAGAAACCAATGTTATCCCATTCTGAAGTGAATACAGGGTTTGCTAGGTCACCGCTCTGACGATACCATCCATCAACATAATCATCACGAGGTAAAATACGCTTGTACTCAATTCCCAGTGAAGATTTTCTACCTACACGATACTCCAAACCAACACCAGCAGTAAAGCTGTGGCGAAGATTGAAGTTGCCGATTTCCGGACGACGATCATTGGTTTCTCCAACTGTTTCGTAGTTACCATCAAGCATGTTCCTTAGTTGATCACGGATTTCTTTACGAGGAACACCAGTGGTAGTGATATTTTCAAACATGTACCTGTCACCATTCGCATCAAGTGCATCTATTTTAGTTTCATACATCAATGCAGAATAGCCGATCATACCATACAAATTCCACCTGCCTTGCTTGCTATGGAACATAATGTTATTTAATGAAAACAGGGCTTCTAATGAAGGAACCACAGCTTGTGTACGGTGGTTGTGGAAATATCCTCTAGGAGAAGCTGGTGGAGCGTAGTTCTGCAATATTACTTCGTGGTTATTGAAGTTACGGTTACGCTGGTAGTCCAATCCTATCATGTTGTAATAAGAAAGTGATCCTCTCAGAGATATCACATACCCTAACGATTTACGAAGTGAAACTCCTACACCATGAGCATAGCTACCTAATCCACTACCAGCACCTTTCAATGCAGGAGGGCAATCTCCATCAATCCAAGGGAAACCAACAAAAACACCCAATTGCCACATATCCCTAGGCTTGCTTGGGAAGTTGTGTGAGTTGTTTAAAAAGTCTTGTTGTTGAGAAAGGTTTCTTGGAGAAATGTAAGATGTATCTAAGTAATTATGCGTTCCGCCTAATTGAGCTCGAAGAGCTGAAGAAAAGACAAGTAAAACAGTTAGTAAGCTTAAAATTTTTCTCATAATCAAAGAAATTGGTTCACCAATCAGTTAATTCTAGTATTAAGTGTGCAAAGATAGTATGTCCTGCCTCTAGAGAAAAGAAAAATGTTAAAAAAGCTGCTTTTGACTTAACAATTTTTCTTGAATGGTTCACGTATAGGCACAAAAAACCCTTCGTCATTATAACGAAGGGTTTATCTATTTATTATTTTCTAATTATCCTCTTCTGTATTGAGGGTGAGGAGCAGGTACTGTATTAGGACCTTCTTCTGTTGTACCCATCAGATCTACAGTGTTAGGATCTCCTTGCTCACCATAGGTAAAGATAAACCTGTCTTGGCTGATACCTTGTCTTTCAACCAGGTAACGGATAACAGCATTTACTCTATCCCAGCTAAGCTGTTGAGAACGCTTGTCAGAAGCAGCGTGACCAGTTACGCGGATCTTACAAGTTGGGTCAGCTTTAATTTGAGCAGCAGCAGAGTTCAGGATGTTTCTGTGATTGTTAGTCAAAGTAGCACCACCTGAAGCAAACTGGATGCTTGGAAGGTTTCCGATGTTACATGCTCCTCTGCGGCCAAATTCACCACTTTCAAGCATATCACGGATTTCTTTACAACAAGCAGCTTCTGGACAGTTACCAACACCATCAGCATCTACTGGGAAGCATCTTTGTGGAGTTAGCAATTCTTTGTCTTTGTAATCAGGAACGCCATCACCATCTGTATCTCTAGCTACACCACGTGCATCTACTGGTACACCAGCCGGAGTATTTGGTTCCATATCAAATTGGTCTGTTACACCATCACCATCAGCATCTGGAAGAACTGGAGTTGGCAGCTTCATGTGAGAAGGCCTGTTAAGCTCGTTGTAGATGAAGTTGTTTGGATTGATCCACCATAGTGGCTCTACTCTTCTTGCCCTGTTACCAAGGTTGATGTTCAGACGACCACTTGTATAGCTGATAACATCGTTAGAACGACCTACGTACAATCCGTCCATGTTATCATCAAAAGTGAAGGTAAACCTTTGCTCAAGAGCTAAGTTGATAGTACGGCTAAGTTTCAGAGCGAATCCAGCACCAGCACTGAAAGCATGTCTTACCAGTTGGTTATTCTTGATACGTCCAACATTAGCACGATTACCATTCAATGCACCAGCATTTGATTCATAATCCATGTTCATCAGGTTCTTCAGGTCATCCTTGATGTCAGCTCTAGGACGAGCAAAATTGAAGTTGTTGAAATTGTAAGGTTGTCCATTTGCACCTACTGCATCTACGTCAACATCAGCTATTAAAACTGAATATCCGGTTAGAGCATAAAAATTGGTTTTAGGATTTCCCCTGTAGTGGCTACGATTATTCAAAACTGCAATCAGGTCTAGATTACCCTGGTGCAAAGCGTTTCTATAATTAGCTACGAAATTATTGTTACCATAACCAGCCCATGGATTGTTAGCAACGTTTCCAGGAAGTTGGGCATTTGTTCTTGGACGATAATCCAAGCCATAGTTGAAAGAACCTGTATAATCACCTCTTAAAGAGAAAGTATGTCCTAAAGATTTTCTTAACGAGATACCACCACCAAAACCTGGACGAGGTGATACATCACCAATGATAAATGAATGGCCAGCGTGTAAACCAAGCTCCCACTGATCGCGCGGCCTAGAAGGATAAGGGTATGCGTTGTTTAAAAACTCGCTGTGTTGAGGAAGTAATTTAGTAGGAATTTTGGAGCTGTCTCTCCAATCATACCCTGCATCGCTCTGCTGCGAGTAAGCTGCAGAGGAGAAGAGGCTGATTAAGCCTGCCATTAACATGTACTTTTTGCTTGCCATAGAAGTGTTTTATTAATTTTTTAAAAGAAAATCTCGTTAAAGACATCGTTGCAAAAATAGACAAAGGGTAGTAACTACCAAATTTTTACAACGTTGATCGCAAAAGTTAAAAAATTATACCAGTTTCTGTATGAACACTTTACAAGCGCTTTTTCAAGCCCAGCAAGGGTTTTAGTGTAGAATTAATTGCACAAGAAGCGGGTATTTTTTTGCTGCCAAAAAATCCAGTTATAGGTAAAGGATTATCTTGCGCAGCAAGTAAAAAGAATGGAATTAGCTCAGCGGATAATATCACAGGAATTAAAGGATTTTGAAATCCATTTTCGCGATGCTGTAAAAAGTAATGTCGGCCTGCTCGACAAGATCATGCAGTACATCGTGAAAAGGAAGGGAAAGCAGATGAGACCAATGTTTGTGCTACTGAGCGCAAAACTTGGTGGCCAGATCAATGACAAAACGTACCGGGCTGCTTCCCTGGTGGAGCTTCTGCATACTGCTACCCTAGTACACGACGACGTGGTAGATGAATCGCTGGAAAGACGCGGGTTTTTCTCCATCAATGCTCTTTGGAAAAATAAGATAGCCGTACTGGTAGGTGACTACCTACTTTCTAAAGGTCTCCTACTGTCGCTTGACAACAGGGATCACCAGGTTTTGCAACTGCTTTCGCAGGCTGTAAAACTTATGAGCGAAGGCGAACTTCTACAATTGGAAAAAGCCCGCAACCTTAACCTGAAAGAGGATATATATTTTGAGATCATAAAAAATAAAACGGCATCGTTGGTTGCCTCCTCTTGTGCTGCAGGAGCGTCTACTACTTTTGATGATCAATCAGCTGTAGAAAAGATGCGGCTCTTTGGAGAAAAAGCTGGGATAGCTTTCCAGATAAAGGATGACCTTTTTGATTATGGCAATATGGATGTGGGTAAACCTACAGGCAATGATATAAAAGAGAAAAAGCTTACATTACCATTGATTTACACGCTGAATAAAGTTGATGCCTCGCTTAGAAGAAAACTTATTTACATCATCAAGAACGAGAATAAGCAAAAGGAAAAAGTGAAGTTTGTGATTGATGAAGTAGTAAAAGCAGGAGGCATAGATTACGCTACAGAAAAAATGCTGAACTACCGGGATGAAGCGCTTGCTGTATTGCATTCATTTCCGCCTTCAGAAGTAAGAGATGGATTAGAAGAATTGGTAAGATATACTACTGATAGAAAATACTAACGATGCAAAAAAGATGGAAAATAGAGAAAGCCGATGAGGCTAAAGTAGCGTCGTTGCAGGATGCGTTGAAGGTGCATAAGGTTTTATGCAAAATGCTTGTCCAGAGGGGGTTTGATACATTTGAAAAAGCAAAGGCTTTTTTCCGTCCACAGCTTTCAGAACTACACGATCCATGGCTGATGAAGGACATGCGTAAAGCAGTTGATCGACTACTTTCAGCCTTTGATAAGAAAGAAAAAATTCTTGTTTACGGCGATTATGATGTAGATGGAACAACGGCTGTTGCCAGCATGTTCCAGTTCCTGAAAAAGATATACAACGAAGTAGATTTTTACATTCCTCACCGCTACAGGGAAGGCTACGGCGTATCTAAAGCAGGGATCGATTTTGCCAAAGAAAATGGCTTCACCCTAATAGTCTCTCTCGACTGCGGAATCAAATCAATTGAGCTTATTCAATACGCTAAAGAACTAGGTATAGATTTCATTGTGTGCGATCACCACATGCCTGACCACGAACTACCTGCAGCAGTAGCAATTCTTAACCCGAAGCAGGTTGATTGTGCTTATCCTTACAAAGAATTATGTGGCTGTGGAGTTGGTTTCAAACTGATGATGGCGATGGCGCAAGAGCTTGGTTTAGGCAAGGATTCTTACCTGTGCTATATGGATCTTTTGGCTACCGCAATTGCTGCCGATATAGTACCGATGACAGGAGAAAATCGCATCATGGCGTACTATGGTTTGAAGGTGGTAAATGAGAAACCTTGTGCAGGCATCAAAGCATTGATGCAATTGGCTAAGGCGGAAAAAACCATGCATATTTCCAATCTTGTTTTCATGATTGCACCGCGGGTAAATGCTGCCGGCAGAATGGATGATGCGAAAAAAGCAGTCAATCTTTTTATAGAAAATGATTGTGATAAAGCAATGGAATTTGCGGAGATGCTTCATAGCGATAATACAGACAGAAGAGAAGCAGACTCAAGCATCACAGAAGAAGCATTAGAACAAATAAAGAACGATCCTGCGCTGGTAAACCGCAAGTCTACAGTAGTATACCAGGAGCACTGGCACAAAGGTGTGGTAGGCATTGTAGCATCAAGATTGATTGAAACCTATTACCGCCCAACGGTGGTATTAACCCGGAGTGGAGATGTAGCAGCAGGCAGTGCTCGCAGTGTTGCGGGCTTCAATCTTTATGAAGCAATACATGCTTGTAAAGAACATTTGCTTGGCTACGGCGGCCACTTTGCTGCAGCAGGAATGACATTGCTGCCCGAGAATGTTGAAGCCTTTGCAAAGAAATTTGAAGAGGTAGTAAGTGCTACTATAACTCCTGAACAACTTATACCAGAAATAGTAATAGATGCAGAGGTGCAGCTTAGCGATCTCAGCTTTTCTTTCTACAATATCATCAACCAGATGGAGCCATACGGACCAGAGAATATGCGTCCTGTTTTCATTGCCAAAAACGTGGTAGATACAGGATGGAGCCGCGTGGTAAAAGAGCAGCACATCAAGTTCTCGCTTCGCCAGAATAACTACACGTTCAATGGTATTGGCTTTAACATGGCAGAGAAGTTTGACCTGCTCACTGGCAAGCGTCCGCTGGATGTTGTTTTTACGCTTGATGTAAATGAATGGAACGGTGAAAGAAGCCTGCAACTGCGGGTTTGTGATGTACGGCTGAGTGAAGCTGCTACCACTTCACCTGCTGGTGCTTCTTCTATTAATGCAGGAAGAATGGCAGAGGTGGCAACTGCTTAAGAATAACGATCTATATGGTTCAGTCAGCATCAAACCTTATGATCCTGTAGCTGAATAGCAACTGACAGCACAAGTGTGCGACGCAACGATGCCGAGACACATTCTACTGCCCGTAACAAAATAAAAAAGCCAGCTTCATCAGCTGGCTTTTTCTATATCAGTAATTGCTTACGCAACCAGTTCAGAATTCTTCTCTCCCTGCAGCAGGTCTACACTGCGGTTGATGAAGTTGGTAAGGTCACTACCTTTCAGCAAGCCCTGGCTCAACAGCGCAAGATCTGCAAGGTTACGCACCTGCTTTTCCTGCAGTTGTGTATCATCTTCCTTCAGGATGCGCTGGTAAATTTTGTGGTTACCATTTACGGTCAGCGTTACTTCATCTGGCATGTTAGCATACCAGCTAGCCATACCGCCGCCCATAACACCCATGTCTTTCATACGGCGCATAAACTCTGGACGAGTAGCCACAACAGGAGGCGCATCTTCACTTAATCCTTTCACTTCTACAGTAGCGTGAACCGTAGAGATCGGGAAGCCAAATAATGTCTTCAGTTTCTCCTCTTCATCTTTACTTAGCACACTGGCAGCAGTCTCTCCTTTGTCTATCAGGTGATCAACAATATCGGAGTCTACACGAGTAAATTGTACATTCTCCCACTTAGTTTCCATGTGGTTGATGAATGCTGCATCGATCAGCGTTTCCAGCTTTATCACCTTGTAACCTTTAGCTACAGCGCCTTGTATATACGCATCTTGCTGAACAGGATCAGTGGTGTATAAGATCACCAGTTTGCCATCCTTGTTCTTCTGCAAAGCTTCAGTAGCAGTGCGATATTCTTCCAGTGTATAGAATACTTTTGTTGACTTGCTTTCAGGCTTCTCTTCACCTTCAGCAACTTCAGTAGCGACTTCAGCAGGCTTAGTTGCAACTGCATCTTCCAATACCAAAAACTTGTTTGCCTTGTCCAGGAACTTGTCATCAGTCATCATACCGTACTTCACAAACAGACCCAGGCTCTCCCACTTCTCTTCAAAAGATGGACGCTCGTTGCGGAAGATCTCTTCCAGCTTATCAGCCACTTTTTTGGTGATGTGCGCGTTAATCTTCTTCACATTCGGATCGCCTTGCAGGTAGCTACGGCTCACGTTCAGTGGAATGTCCGGGCTGTCGATCACACCATGCAACAACATCAGGAACTCAGGAACAATATCCTTCACCTCGTCGGTTACAAATACCTGGTTGCTGTACAGCTGTATCTTGTCTTTCTGAATCTCGTAGCTCTGCTTGATCTTAGGGAAGTACAGGATACCAGTTAAGTTGAATGGATAGTCTACGTTCAGGTGTATCCAGAACAGCGGCTTTTCGCCAAAAGGATACAACTCGCGGTAGAAGTTTTCGTAATCTTCTTTGGTAAGATCAGCAGGCTTCTTCGTCCATGCTGGATTGGTGTTATTGATCGGCTTGATCTCTTCTATCTCATCATCCTTCTTATCTTCCTGCTTCTCACTTTTGTCAGTGAAATAAATTGGAATAGGTAAGAAACGGCAGAACTTTTCCAGTATACCTTTCAGCCTGTCCGCCTCTAAAAACTCTTTACTTTCTTCATTTACGTGCAGCACGATCTTAGTTCCGCGATCTGCCTTATCTATCGCATACAGTTCGTACTCAGGGCTACCATCGCAGCTCCAGTACGTACCTGGTTCATCTTTAAAACTCTTACTATACACCTCTACCCTTTCGCTCACCATGAACGAGCTGTAGAAACCAAGCCCAAACTTACCGATGATATTTTCCTCGTTCTGTCCCTTGTATTTGTTTACAAATTCCTCTGCACCGCTAAAGGCCACCTGGTTCAGGTACTTGTCCACCTCTTCCTGTGTCATACCCACACCGCGGTCAATAATGCTGATCGTCTTTTCTTTCGCATCCAGTTCTACATCAATGCGTAGCTCGCCAATGTCACCTTTTGCCTCACCAATTGATGAAAGTGTCTTCAGTTTTCTTGACGCATCCACGGCATTGCTCACCAACTCACGCAGGAAGATCTCGTGGTCGCTATACAGGAACTTCTTAATGATCGGGAAAATATTCTCCGTCTGAACTCTTATCTGACCTTTTTGCATAATAGAAAGATTTTGCAGCTTTTTATCAAACTAAGTACCAGAGCAGCAGTAACTGACAGCTTGGCAATTGTATTTTCGCAGAATTATTATTTATGGTACGGGCAGTGGTTTTCATGGCAGCATCGTTGCGTCGCAATCACTTCATCGGCTAATCTTTGAGGAACTTTAGCTTCAGCCTCCGAGTGGTAAAGTTTTGGAAGCAGTTACATATATGAGAAGATTTTTACTTGGTTGCTTAGCAGTTGTGGCTGTCACTGTTGCAAATGCGCAAACGCAGGCTGACACTGCATTACGCATTGTTTCATGGAATATAGAATGGTTTGGATCAACCGAGGCCGGACCGCCTAACAAGAACCTGCAGGAGCGCAACGTTGTTCGTATCCTCCGATTTTTAGATGCTGATATTTATGCTTTAGGAGAAATAGTTGACACCATGCGCATGCGCCGTGTAGTTGATTCTTTAGGAGCTAACTATGGCTTCACCATTTCCGACTTTTGCAGTGCGGTAGCCTCTCCCGATTTTCCTAACTGGCTTACCTGCCAGAAGCTGGCGTATGTATACCGCAAAGATGTGGTGAGCAATGTGAGAGTACGCGGCATGTTGCGCGCCAGCCAGAATGCATATTACAACTTCGCTAGCGGCCGTTTTCCATACCTGCTCAACGCCAACGTAAATAAGAATGGTAAGAAGCGCAACATCAACGTCATCAACATTCACGCAAAGTCTGGTACTACCAGCACCGACTATACCCGCCGCCGCAATGGTGCTATAGAATTAAAAGACACACTCGATCAGTTCTTCAGTCGAACACCGGTTATACTTGTAGGTGATTATAATGATGAATTACACCGTTCTATCAGCGGCTTTGGCACCTCTCCTTACCAGGTCATTGTTGCTGACTCCAATCGGAACAATGCTAATTACTACCGCTCCATTACGCTGCCGCTAAGCTATGCCGGCGAGAACTCTACCATTGGTTTCTCTACTGTTATTGATCACCAGATCATCAACAAGCGGATGGACAGTATGTATATCGCTGGCTCTGCTGCTATACGTAAAGATGTACTAACCGTAGTTCCTGATTACAATGCACGTAACACCTCCGACCACTATCCTGTTTTCTCCAGTTATTCGGTTATAGCCGGCGATACTTCTGTATTCATTGCTCCGCCACCACCGCCACCGCCTGCTCCACCTATTGTGCAAGGCTTCAAGATTGGACCTAATCCATTTAGCAATGTGTTGTACTACCGCTCAGGAAAAACACTTACTGATGTAACCATGGCATTATATAATGCTGTAGGTGCCAAGGTTTGGCAGCGCGAACTAGCAACCATTCCTGCGAACGTAGCACAGCAAACGCAGGTGCCTTCATCGCTACCTCCGGGTGTTTACATCTTTAGGCTTCTAAGCAAAGAAGAGACACACCAGCTGAAGTTGGTGAAGTAAGGTTCAAATGAAATTTCAGTCCAAGCAAGCAACAGGGAGTGCCACTTAATAGGTTTGCTAAGACCTATTCATTATTCACCTTCATCGTTGCCTGCACACCTGGAAAGAATCGAACTTTCTGCATTTGATTCCGGCTAGTAATTGGAATATGTAAGAAAGTCTAAGGCTTCAAAAGGCTATTTGTGAGCACGAAATTATAAGGACAAACAAAAAGGGCTGCTTCTTACGAAACAGCCCTTTTCATCCTAAGAAAATATTACTTCACCAGTTCTACATCATCAATGTTTACTCTTAGCCTGTTACCAGTAGAGCGCAGGAATGAAGTATTGACTATTTCAATTCTAACATTCTCAGTAGCTGTAGCAGGAATATCATATTCAGTGGCAGTAAGTGAACCTCTTGCACCTACTTTTTTAGCAAGTGTAGTCCAGGTAGTACCACCATTTTTAGAATATTTCAGTTGAACGCTGATCTCTTGTGCATCGTCGGTTCCTTCGTTGAAAGTAGATCCACCGAATTTGAACTTTACCTTCTGTACACCTTGCACATCAAACTCCATTTTTATTGAAGCATCTTTTGTTGCAGTACCACGAAGACGTGCTGATTGAGCACCAGCTTTTAAATCATTTGCATCAGTGCCTAAAAGTCCATCAGTGAAGAACCAAGAACCTGTTGTAAGTGCTACAGCAGCATCAGTATAATTGGTCTTTGCACCAGTTTCAAAGTTCTCAATAACATTAGCACCGGCAGCAGCTGTAGTAAATGTTACCTGGTTGCCATAAGATGTACCTGAACTGTTGGTAGCATAAGCCCTTACATAGTAAGTAGTGTTTGCTGTTAATCCAGTGATTGCACTAGTAAATGTACCTGTACCAGAACCATCAACAGTTTTGGTGCTAAGTGCTACAGTAGGATTTTGTGAAGTACTCCACACAACACCACGAGCAGTAACAGCGGTAGTACCTGCATATGTAACATTACCACCACTGGTAGCAGCAGTTTGAGTAATACCGGTAACTGCAGCTGTTGTTACAGCAGCTTCAGGTGTGGTAGCAGCTACTACATCAGCAGCAGAACGAATGGTTATTTGCGGAGTACCATTGAAAATTGATACATAACCCGTAAATGATGAAGCAGCAGGAGGAAGCGTAATTCCTAATCCTGTTCTTACAAAAGAGATGATAGAACCTGTAGCATCAGTTACTGAATAGTTAGTACCAGCACCACTTGTGCTAACCTGGGAGATGGTAACATTACTTAAAGTAACCACCGTAGATGCCCAATTGTTAGATGGAGAACCAGCTAGGTTTGTATTAATAGCTGCAACTGTAGTAGCACGAGGAGTAATGGTTCCTGTTCCTGTTTTAGTAGCTGAGAAAACGTTGTTCACCTGCATGTCGCCATTGAATAATTCAACCGTAAGTCCGGAAAGATCAACCAGCAATTTATCGCCTAATACAGCACCTGGATTAGCAGCTGTAGTAAAACGAAGCTGAATACCTGAACCACTTGCATCTTGAATACGATAGTTACCAGCTGCTTCGTTAGCGGTGTTAGAAACTACTATACCCTCTATACCTGTATTAGCTGGAATGGTAGCCGGAGCACCTGTATAAAGCGCCCTGATCTCCTGGATTGTTTTAACCTGCAGGTTTGGATTAGCAGCACCACAACGAGGACCATTCAACTGAACATCTGTTGTATCGCGGATCAACAACTGCTTAGTTGTATTGAAGACAGTGAAAATAGCTGTCACAGTACCACGTCCCTGAGGAACACGGATACCTGCAAAATTTGCATAACCACTGGATCTTACAATGATGCTTCCACCAGAACAGTTCCTGAAGTTGATGTTAGTTGTTGCCCTGTTAGCAGATGTATCAGCAAATGTTTTATTCAGATCAGCATTGGCAACTTCAAAATCTGTAAGGCGGATCAGCATGCTCTGGTACTGGCTTAGGTTGTCCAGTTGAGCAAGCGTTACATCTACCGGCTCTACTCGATCTTTCAGCTCACCTCTTACTATATAACGATCTATAAGTGTAGAAGGAATAGCTGAAACAGTAGGTGTTCCCTGAACTACAGTTCTTGTAGCCAGCTTCAGCATACCTGCTTCATTTACCAGGTAAAGGCCTTTAGCTTTTACATACACCTCGCGGCCGAGTGGATATTGGTTGTACAAACCAGTAGCGTCCAGCTCAATACCGATAGCTGCAGATTCATCCTGCAGGTAAATCATTTTGTAAATGTTACCGCTTCTGTCATTTGCTGTTACACGTCCTTTAAAAACAACATCATTGGTTATCTCTATCAATTGTCCACTTGAAGGGCTCAGGTTTTTCAATTGCCTGATGGTGGTGTTGGTGTCAATGTTAACAGGAGCGAATGTAGCGGGCTCATCAAACCTTTTTTTACAACTGGAAATAGCCAGCGCTGTAGCAAGTACTATCAGCAGGCTTGCCAGTCCCACCAACGAAAATCTATTTTTCATATTCTGGTTTTACTTTTTTATTTAAGAGTTTAGAAACGGTAGGTTACGCCAACAAAGTAGTTAAGGCCAAAAGAGTAGAATACCCTTGGAGGAAACTTGTTAACGTTCCTTGTGGCGAAGTCAAAGCGCAGTTGCTCGAAGCCGCCGGTGATGATATCCTGGTTGTTAGTTAGGTTGCTTACGCCTCCGTTGAATACAAGGAAGGAATTGCTTCCAAGGTTATATCTTCTTGGCAATTTCCATGAGTAACCACCAAAGAAGTCAAGAGTGAATTGAGGATCCCAGCGGGTTTGGTCAATAATGCTGCGATACATTTCAGCCTGTGGTTTATCATTCAGATCCAATCCATCTACCGCGCCTTGTGTACGACGAATAGGGTTGAACTCTAACCACATCTGGTCGAAGTAGTTTCCGGTAAGGCTAACGAACCAGTATTTAGGAGAGCGATAGGTAAATCCTAAGCTATACGCTTCCTGTGGTGTAGATGACACACGGAAATTCTGCGAGTAAATGGTTTGCCTTGCACGATCAACATCCAATGTACTTGAATTATTATCTACAGTTACAATCGCATTCTGCCTGCTGTTGAAGTAGTAACGACCAATTGAAGCAGCAGCATTCATAGTAACGTTAGGTAAAATCTTTGCTTCCATACCGAATTCAGTACCGAAGTGAACTTTATCAATATTGCTAAGTGCATAGTTCACAAAGTTTCTCACTTCGTCGTGGAAGAAGGTCATTACGTTCATCTGGTTGTCGAAGTTGGTATAGTAACCACTCAACCTAAGTTTTACCCTTGGAGCATTTAGCACATAACCACCTTCTACACTTGTAACGGTTTCACTTGTAGTGTTGTCCTGGATGAAGTCACGTGTACGAGGTGCTATGTAAACATTTTCGAAGAATGGTGCACGTGTTAATCGCGCCGCATTTGCATACACATAATTTCTACCATCTATCTTATAGGTCATTCCACCTTTCAATGCATAGTTGGTGAAATTATTCACTGATGATTTGCCAAATGAATTGTTTGGATACAAGCCATTGCGCACATTACCTACCCTATAAAAATTAGTATTAGAAAGTTCTCCTGAAAGGAAGAAGTCAACCTTGCTAAACTTGAAAACTCCCTGTGCCCATGCAGAAGCTCGTCTTACATTGATATCGTAGTTATGACCATATTTATCACCTACACCTACTATACGATTAGGGCGGTTCAGGTCATTTTGGTTTACGTTCGGGTTGTTTGGGAAATCTCTTTCAGCAAACTGGTTAAGATCTACATAAAAAGCGCCACCTAAAAGGTCGTTCACCCTGTTGAAATAGTTATTACGTTGTGCCTGGAAAGTAGCACCTGCAGAAAATTCAAGATGATCGCTGACGCGTGTATTCAAAACAGTATTGGCATTGAAACGGTTAGTTGCAATTACCCTGTCTTGCAAAACATAGCGAGAACGGCGACCAGAAGTATCATTTCCAGCAATACCATTTACGTTTCTGATTGTTTCCCAGTTGCCCCTGTTAGCTTCGTAAAGAGCCAGCCAGTTTATCTGTAGCAGGTTTGGGTTTGCCATTATAGCTTCCCTTGCTTGCTGCTGCACAGCAGGATCTTGCTGGTAACTTGGCAGGTACCTGTAATAATCAGGACGAGGATCAGCAGCATTATACCAATCCAATGCTGTAGTACTTCTTTCACCGGTAGAATAACCTGCAGCGGTAGTAAGTGTTGTACTGTTGTTGATACGGAAGTCGTGGGTGAAAATGAAGAAAGGCTGGTGCGTCTTTGCCACGTTAGCATTACGCTTTTTGCCTTCCTGGTAGCCCCATGCAGGGTTGTAGTAATGTGAACCTGTAAGTTCCATTGCTTCCATAACAGCACCTGTCTGGCGACCGTTTTCTGTAGGAGCACCAAAAGCTGTGAATGATAAAGTATGCCTGTTGCTGATCTTTTTATCTACTGCAAAAAAGTAGCTCCAGCCATTGTAGTAGGTTCCGGGTACATAACCTTCGTCGGCCCAACGGCGGCTTCCTGAAACGGTGAAAGCCCAGCCTTTTTTGCTAATGCCGGTGCTGTGGGTAAAATTAAAACGATGCGTATACGCCCTGTTTGAAAGCGCATAACCAAAGCTGGTCTGTTTTCTTTGCCTGCTGGCTCTTGCATCTATATTGGTATTACTTCCAATATCACCAAAAGCAAAAGTATTAGGACGCAGACCAAGATTAAGTTCACGGTTACGCATTACATCGTTTAGTCCACCCCATAGTCCAAATGGAGTAAATCCATTGTCCAGGTTGTCCATCGGAATGCCATTCATAAAAGTGGTGTTCAGGTCGTTGTCGTAGCCACGCAACCTAAAACGAACAGCACTGAAATTGAATGATGCAGCAGAGAAGAAAGGATCGCGTCCGGCAGTCAATATTGACGAAATGTTCTGCCCATCTCCCATTCCACCTTCATCAAGCGAGATAACAGGGATGTTATCCATGATCTGGTCTTTCATTTCGATAAGCAGGGAGTCTCGGGCGGGGAGGGTATCAGTCCTTGCAGGACGATCAGGTTGCTGGGCCTGCGCTGCCACAAGGGCAAAAAGCGCTGGTACCAGCATTTTCATTTTAAGCATAAAAGGTTTAATTGGCTGGGCAAAAGTAGTGTGGTAAGAGTGAACCTGCGCACTTTAACGGTATCTAATCATAATTTAATCGGCGGATTTTAAGGGGCTACAGGCGGTTTAGTATGTTTGCAGCACATTCAACCTCACATGAAAAATTTATTTGTTGCTTGCCTAACCCTACTGGTATCTGCTACTTGTATAGCACAAAAACCTCAATACAAAGTGGCGGTTATCTCCTTTTATAACCTGGAGAATTTTTACGATACAGTTAGAAATCCTGCTATAGACGACAGGGAGTTTCTTCCTACAGGCGACAAGAATTACAATAGTTCTATTTACTGGGATAAAGTGAAACGCTTAGCAACCGTCATCTCGCAGATCGGTACAGAAATGTCGCCTGATGGACCAGCCATACTTGGCGTAGCGGAAATTGAAAACGATACCGTACTTACAGATCTTGTGAACCACCCGCTTATCAAGCAGCGCAATTACAAAATTGTTCATTACGATAGTAAAGATGCGCGTGGCGTAGATGTGGGGATGCTGTACAACCCGAAATACTTCACCGTAGAAGTAAGCGCGCCGCTGTATGTACAGCTTCCTGGTGGTAGTAAAGATGCATGGCATACCCGCGATGTGCTTTGGGTAAAAGGAAAATTAGATGGTGAGACCGTACATATATATGTAAACCACTGGCCTAGCCGTCGTGGTGGAGAAGAAAGAAGCCAGCCTGCACGTAATGCAGCAGCTGCCGTGGTAAAAGCACATATAGATGGCGTTATGGCCAAAACGCCAGATGCGAAGGTGGTAGTGATGGGCGACCTGAATGATGATCCTACCAGTCCGAGCGTAGCGCAAATTTTAAAAGCAAAAGGCAAAGAAAAGGAAGTAAGGACAAGCGGTCTTTTCAACCCTTGGGTAGACCTTTATAAAAAAGGTATAGGAACACTGGCTTACCAGGACGCCTGGGGATTATTTGACCAGATAATCGTTAGCCATGCATGGCTGAGCAAAGAGCAGGAAGGTTTCTTCTACTTTATGCCTAAGGTGTTCAACAAGGAATACATGGTAGAGAACATTGGCCGTTACAAAGGCTATCCAATGCGCACATGGGATGGAAACACCTACCGCGCCGGCTATAGCGACCACTTTCCTACTTACTTAATTATGCTAAAGAAGGTAAAGCAGCAGGATGCTATAGCGAGGTAGTTGGTGCTTAGGTGATAGATGTTAGGTGTTAGATGTTAGAAAGCAGATGCTGGATAGTGGATGCTGGATACAGGATGGATGATGGATAAGGAGGCTTACTTTAGGCAAGTTGGATTTGATACTGGAAATCGAGATCTTCCCTAAACTTCAGCTGACGCACAATCAGTTTTTCATTTTGCATTTTGCATTTTACATTTTTGACTTTTGAATTTTGACTTAACCTTTGACTTCCCTCCTTCCTTAAAATTACACTAAAACCCTTTTAGCTGCGGCTTTGTCAGCTCATTCCCCTACCTTTGCGCTCCCAAATTATTTTTTTTAACCACAAATCAGGGATTAATGAACAATTATGAATTGATGGTGATTTTTACCCCGGTGCTTTCTGAGGAAGACTTCAAGGCAGCTCAGAAAAAATTCACCGATATGATTGTTGAGCACGGCGGAGAGATCGTGAACAGCAACCCATGGGGACTTAAATCACTTGCGTATCCCATCCAGAAGAAGACAACTGCGATCTACTGGGTATCGGAATTTAAAGCGCAATCCGACTTCAATGAGAAGCTGAAGATCCAGCTCCTGAGAGACGAGCAAGTGCTTCGTCACATGATTACTAAGCTCGATAAATACGCCGTCGAGTATAATAACCGCAAAAGAAGTGGCGTACCTACAGGAACCGAAAAAGTGGAGGCATAATCATCATGGCAAAAGCTAATGAAATTAAGTACCTGACCGCCATCAAGCAAGAGAAGCGCGCTAAGAAATTCTGCCGTTTCAAAAAGTATGGCATTAAGTACATCGACTACAAAGACGCTGAGTTCCTGAAGAAATTCCTGAACGAGCAAGGTAAAATGTTACCTCGTCGTCTTACTGGTAACTCACTGAAGTACCAACGTAAAGTGGCTGATGCAATTAAGAAAGCACGCCAGATGGCGTTGTTGCCTTATGTAACAGACCTTTTGAAATAAAAAGATCAGTGATCAGTTATTTGTACGAACAACTAATCACTGATCACCAATCACCAATTTAGTAACCATCCCTAATCCCGTTTGCATCGGGTGACAGTCACAATCTTAGATTGGGCTCTTGGGAACTAAAAAATTTACCATGCAAGTAATATTAATTCAAGACGTAGATAACCTGGGTGGAGCCAATGAGCTTGTAACCGTAAAAAATGGTTATGCTCGTAACTTCCTGATCCCTCAGAAAAAAGCTGTTGAAGCTAATTCTTCTAACCTGAAGCAAATGCAGGAAAGAGAAAAGCAAAAAGCTAAGAAAGAAGCTAAGTTGCTTTCTGAGATCAACAGTGTTATCGCTGTACTAAAAGAATCTCCACTGAGAATCGGTGCTAAAACTGGTACAAGTGGAAAGATCTTCGGTAGCGTTACATCTCTACAGATCAGCCGCGCTATCCGCGACCAAAAAGGTTTCGAGATCGATCGCAAACGCATCAACATTGTAGATGAAGTAAAAGAATTGGGTACTCATAAAGCAACTATTGATTTTGGTAATGGCAACACTACCGAAGTTGAATTTGAAGTAGTATCTGAATAATCTTTCAATAGATCTTTTGAAAAAGTCCACCCTTAAAAGGTGGACTTTTTCTTTTGTAGCAGATCATCTCTTTCAATTGCTGCAATAACTTCTAAAGCCAAAAAAACCGGCAGTTGCCGGTTCTCATTTATGAAGCTATGAACGTCAATCCTTGCCTGATCCTGTTGATGGTTTCTTCTTTACCAACAAGTGCTGCTATATCAAATACAGTAGGCCCAAACTTGCCGCCTACCAGCATTATCCGGAATGGCAGCTGCAGTTCTCCTACTTTAATATTCTTCTCAACTGCGGTTTCTTTAAATAACGTCTCAATATTGAAAGCGTTCCATTGCTCCAGCGTTACCAGCTTTTCGGATAACACCTGGAAGAACATAGCCTTGTCTTCATTCCACTTCGGCTGTACAGAAGCTACATCTAAATTGGCTGGAGTTTTAAAGAAGAACCCTGCCTGCTGTACAAAGTCTGTCAATAAGGTACACCTGTCCTTCACCAGCTCCATTACCTGCTCCAGTTTTTCATTACTTTCTACCTCCACTCCTGCTGCTTGTAATAAGCTTTTTACCTGCTCGCTATAGTGCGATACCGGCAGGCGTTTTATCCATTCGTGGTTGAACCATTTAGCTTTCTCGTAATCGAACTTTGCGCCGCCCTTATGCACTTTCTCTAAAGCAAATTTCTCCACCAGTTCCTCTAGTGAAAACAGCTCCTGCTCAGTACCATCGTTCCAGCCGAGTACAGCCAGCATATTGATAAATGCTTCTGGTAAAAAACCAAGTTCTCTAAATCCTGTTGCTTCTTCTTCACTACGCGGATCTTTCCAATTCATTGCAAATACAGGAAAGCCTAACCTGTCGCCATCGCGCTTGCTCAGTTTACCATGACCATCAGGTTTCATAATAAGTGGAAGATGTGCCCATTGCGGCATATCGTTTTGCCAGCCCAGGTACTTCCACAACAGCAGGTGTACAGGCGCACTTGGTAACCATTCCTCCCCACGAAAAGCGTGGCTGATTTTCATAGCATAATCATCTACTACCACCGCCAGGTGATAAGTAGGCATACCGTCAGCTTTTAATAGCACTTTATCATCTACCTGAGATGAGTTGAAAGAGACATCGCCGCGTATCATATCTGTAAAGCTGATCGTTTCATCTTGCGGCATTTTTATACGAATAACATGTGGCACACCATCAGCCAGCAACTTTTCTACTTCTTCTTTAGAAAGCGAAAGTGAATTGCGCATTTGCTGTCTTACTGCGTGGTTGTATTGCGGCGAAGGATTGCTTTCTGTTTTAAAGTTGGTGCGCATGGCCTCCAGTTCTTCAGGCGTATCAAAAGCATAATAAGCATTTCCCTGCTGTACCAACTGCTCTGCATAGTTACGGTACATAGGCTTGCGTTCACTCTGCCTGTAAGGTGCAAACTCACCACCATGTATAGGACTTTCATCAGGCTGCAGGCCGCACCATCTCAGGCACTCCTGTATATATTCTTCTGCGCCGGCAACATACCGGCTCTGATCTGTATCTTCTATACGTAAAACAAAAACCCCGTTGTTCTTTTTTGCAAACAGGTAATTGTACAAAACTGTTCTTACCCCACCCAGGTGCAAACCACCAGTAGGCGATGGGGCAAAACGAACTCTTACTTTCTTTTCCATAGGGCGCAAAGATAGAATTTGCAGGAGGAGGTTTTTCATTTAAAATATATATTTACCTATGGCCGATTCCAGGATTTTATTGTTGCTAACGCTCTTGCTGGCTGCCTTCCATGGACACAGCCAGGTATCTGAGCTAACGTACAATCAACTGGAAATACAATATGACTCCGCCTGGACATATAAAAATCTTCAACTTATTCCAGTTCGGTATAAAGATCCAAAGATTGGCAAGGAAGACAATCATGTCATTTCACTTGCCGAAGCTATGGCCACAAAAAAAATCAAGGTTCGCGAAGTGCAGAGTAAAGATGGTGCAGACATCTACACGCTCGAAATGAAGAACGACTCCAAAGAAAATGTAATGGTGCAGGGCGGCGACATGCTATCCGGTGGCAAACAGGACAGAATCTTTACTGAGACCAAAGTGATCAAGGCAGGCACTACAGACTATGTAAGTGTGTACTGTGTGGAGAAAGGAAGATGGGATGATAAACCTAAACCGTTTGCTTTTCGCGGGTCGGCTAATGCAGAATTGAGACGGACAGTGGATGTGAACAAACGCCAAAATGATGTATGGCGCGAAATAGAAAGGCAATATGCAGCTGCAGGTAAAGTAAGTTCTACCTCTAGTATTCTTCAATTATTTACCTGGGGAAGAGTAACAGATACCAATTACATCAACTACTTTAACCAAAGATACCGGCAAACGGATAGCGCCTTTGCTGGGTTCATTACCATCACTGGCAACCGCATCATCTTTTGCGAATTATTTTCTTCAGCAGATCTCACACGTATTGCTTTTCCTTCTATGCTAAACAGTGCCGTAGCTACAGCTGTCAACAATCCTTCTGCCGGCACGCCCACTGTTGACCGCGAACAACTGAAAGATTTTCTTGACCATTTTCTAATGGATGTAGTAAGCCAGAAGACATACATTTCGCAGTTTGGGCGCATGCAACAAAACGCAGGAAATGTTTTTCACCTTATAGCTTATGGCGATTGATGCTAGCATGATTTTTCTTTCTTTTGCTGTATGTATTTTGTAAAGACACCCTGGTGGTTAAGAAAAATTTACCCAACACTTACCTGGAGTATTCCAGCCAAAGAAAACGAAGTGTTCTTAACCTTTGATGACGGCCCACATCCTACCATTACACCTTTTGTATTAGATGAACTGAAGAAGTACGAAATGAAAGCAACCTTCTTTTGCATTGGTAAGAATGTGCGTAAACATCCGGGTATTTATAAACGTATTATAGAAGAAGGTCATCGTGTTGGAAACCACACTATGGGTCACCTGAATGGCTGGAAAACAGGTGATGCTGTGTACCTGAATGATGTATTGGTAGCACGTGAATTTATTGACAGCAACCTGTTTCGTCCACCGTATGGAAGAATCAGCAAATTCCAGGTAAAGCAATTGCTGCCTGTATTCAATATCATTATGTGGGATGTTATCAGTGGAGACTTCGATATCAGCATTTCAGCAGAAAGATGTTTACAAAATGTAATTCTTAATGTACAGCCAAGCTCTATTGTCGTTTTTCATGATAGTGAAAAAGCGTTTCCGCGGTTAGAGACTGCACTTCCTAAAACACTTGAATATTTAAAAGATAAAGGTTGGACAAGTAAAAGCATCATGATTTAAACCTGTATAAGAAACTTGTCGCTTACATTCGTACTGCAGCAATAAATAATCATCGGCACTACTATAAATAAATGGGGCCAGGGTAGAAACCCCGGCCCTTTTTTAATCCGTACCCTATGAAAACGTAGTTCAAATATGCTTACCTCAATGTGATGTTGTGTACGGTACCATTGATGGTGAAAGTTGCCTGGTTATCGCATGTTCCAGCGCCATAATCAAGCACTCCTGTTCTTGTATTTCTTGTTATTTCTTTTTTTCCGCTTATTGGCCACCTGCAAGCAAACTTGCGTACGATAGCTTGTAAAATATTGCTACTCCAGGTATTGGTAACTTGTCCTCTTTTCACAGTACCACCCGCTGTGCCGGTAATGCTGTAAACATCGTCTACCGGTAAGTTGGGTGTTCCGTTACCATCTGTTTGTACCCAGGTTTTGTTTTTGTTGTGCAATGTGTAGTTGCCCGACGGTCTTAACAACTTACCATTCTCCACCTTTACGTTGAAGCTACGGTTGTTGCTGGTGCTCACATTTTGTATGCTGTGGGTTCCTTCTACTTTCACACTATCTACAAAGTGATTATCGAAAGTAGTAGTGGCTTTACTGCCTGGCATCACCATACGACCTGTATAAGTTGTAATGATCTTACCCTTTCTAATCCTGCCATCTCTTCCAGGGCATCCATTACCAAAGTCGAGGGTTACCGTTTTAGGAAATACTCCTTGCGTAGTTGGAGTAATAGTCACCGTAAAACATCTTTGACCTCCGCTATCTGTACGACCAATTTCAGAAATACCTTCGCCTGCAGTTCTAAATACACCTATACCTCCACCTATACCTATCTCGTTATCTACACCCATTGCATTGTCAAAAACATCATTGTAAAGAACATCTGCTTCAGCCTCTGCTTCGGTTACCATTTGAAGATTTTTTACTTCTTCCTGTGGCAACTCATCCCCGGCATTTTTTTTACAACCGGTGATTGCAATGGTTGCTGAGAGCATAATCATAAACGCAGAAGCTGTTAGTTTTATTTTTTTCATGGTAGAAAAAATTTTGGTTGAAAAGAGAATTGATTAACGACGCATAGATGTGCTTTCTTATAAATAGTTTAACAGGTTTTAAAAATTATATCACTTTTGCCGGATGCGACTAGTTGATACACATACACATCTTTATTTAAAAGAATTTGAAAATGATATTCACCAGGTGATTGAAACTGCCCGGCACGAGGGTGTGCAACAGTTCTATTTGCCTGCTATAGATAGCGCAGTACTGGATGCTATGCTGGCTCTGGAAGTAAAATATCCTGGAGTATGCATACCTATGATTGGCCTTCATCCTTGCTCTGTAAAAGAGAATTTCAAACAAGAACTGGAGCTTATAGATGAATGGTTACAAAAAAGAAAGTTTGTTGCCATTGGCGAAACAGGGCTTGACTTCTATTGGGATAAAACATTTGTAGCCCAGCAGTACGAGGCATTTAACTGGCAGATGGAAAAGGCGCTGGAATACAAGTTGCCCATTGTTATTCATACACGCAATGCCATGCAAGAAACTATAGATGCAGTAAAACCATTTGCAGCAAGAGGATTGAAAGGCATCTTTCATTGCTTTGGCGAAAGCAAAGAGTTTGCACAACAGGTCATAGAAATGAATTTTCTCTTAGGTATTGGTGGAGTACTAACGTATAAGAAAGCTGGACTTGCCGATGTATTGAAAGATATTTCCCTTGATCATATTGTTCTTGAAACAGATGCTCCCTTTCTTACCCCTGTACCTTTTCGTGGTAAAAGGAACCAGAGCAGTTATATAAAGATCATTGCGGAAAAACTGGCTGAAGTAAAACAGGTATCACTGGAAGAAGTCGCTGCAATCACGTCTGCAAATGCTGATATAATTTTCAATGCGGCAAGCACTTCGTAAAACGCTGGAAGAAAATAACAACAGTAGAAATAAAAAAAGCCCGCTAATAAGCGAGCTTTTTTTGTTGCGGAGAGTGAGGGATTCGAACCCTCGATACCCTTTCGAGTATACACACTTTCCAGGCGTGCTCCTTCAACCACTCGGACAACTCTCCATACATCTCTGGTTGAGAAGGGTGCAAAAATAAGGTGGTGGGATATACAGCAAGAATTTATTTTAAAAGCCTTTAAGACGCTTTTGCGAATCTTCAATAAGCATTATCACTTATACAAATCCTTCACAAATACACCGCTCTTTACGAACATCTGCTTCTTCTTCTTGTGGAAACCCGCAAACAGATACCGTAAATCCCGCAAAATGTCTGATAGGGCTATCTCCATATCTATTTAAAACATCCTGTGCTGCCACTTCGTGCTATTTTCGAATAGTTGATTAAACAACTGTTTTCTACCGACTAACCGATGATAATAAAAGTGATCATAAGTATGGTTCTTGCTTTTGCAACTATAACAGTTGCACAGGCGCAGAATACAGCTTATGGTACCGCTTCTGCCACTATTATTTCTGAAGCGGAGTTGAATAAAACATGGCTAAGCAAGAAATCAGGAGATGTGATAGAGCAGGACGATGTGATCAACCTTACCAGCACCAAGATCAAATCAGAAACAAATACTGATATTTTTCACAGGCAAAAACTATCAGGAAGTTTTGCCATTACAGCTACTGCGCCAGGTGGTATGTCTGTTACTATTCCCGGAGCTGTTTATGTTACACATCCTGATATGCAGGACGATCCACAAAAAGCTGTTTTTTATACAAGTATCCCTAGAATACTAGAAACAAGAGATGGTTCTCACCAGGTAACCATAGATGCAAGTTTTACTATTGGTATTGGATCAAGAAAAGGCGTTTATCATTCTGATCCGTTTGATATCATTTTAAACCACGAATAACTCTACCAATTATTCATCTGCTCCTTAACGATCCGTTCATAGTCTTTTACTTTTTCTTGCTTCCAGTTGGGGTTATACTTCACAAACCAACTCAGCCACATACTGCGCGACAAACGCATGAACACCGGCTGCAAAACGATCAAGAGAAATGCATTTAAACCCAGCCAATAGAATATCCGGTTGTCGTACAATGAGAAACCAATAAGCACCCACCAGGCCACAAAAGTAAAGCCGCTAAAAGCTACTGTGAGCGCATAGCTAACGTAACTGGTGCCATAGTAAAAACCCACCTCTATTTCTGTTGGCTGGCCGCACTCGGGACACTTCTCATGCATGGCGGTGTTCTTCTTCAGGTCGTAAGGGTTTTCTGTTACAAACAATTTCCCTTGCCTGCACCGCGGGCACCTGTTGGTAAGCACACTCCATAGGTACAGTGGCTTATTTTTGGTTTCACTCATTTTAGTGTTTAAAGTTGTTTTTACAATGCCTTTTGCTCAATGATCGTCTTTAGTTGCCGCGCTTGCACCACTCCACTTTGCCTCCAAACCGGCTGCCCTTTTTTGAATAAAATAAGTGTTGGCACACCTGAAATCTGGAAGTTTTGCGCTACCGCAGGATTTTTATCTACATCAAGTTTTAGTATCCGTACCTGGTCGCCGAGTAATTGGCGTAGCTCATCTAAAATCGGCTTCATCATTTTGCACGGCCCGCACCAATCAGCAAAAAAATCAACCAGTACCGGCTTTGACCCATTAATGATATCACTGAATGTTTCTTTAGCTTGTGTATTCATAGTCCATCATTTTTACCAATAGAATTTGACGCAAAAGCTCTGCCACCTGCCTTACCAAAATGTTAGAACCCGGTTCACATCATACATCATTTCAAAATGGTTTCCATTTTCATACTCCTGCTGCCTTTGATAAGGATGTAGGCGTTTTGAAAATCTTGTTGTTGAAACCATTCCCGTGCTTCAGTAGCGGTACTAAAAAATATATAAGGGTGAATGATCTTTCCGAAATCTCCTCCTACCAGCACTACCTTATCCCAATTGTGCAGCTTCACCTGGTCGATGATAGCCTGGTGCTCCTGCACGCTCTCCTCTCCCAGTTCCATCATACCTCCAATCATCAGGATCTTATGATCAGCTGCTATGCCTGCCAGGTTTTCTATAGCCAATTTCAAACTTGATGGATTAGCATTATAAGCATCCAATATAATGTGATTGCTGCCCCGCTTTACCATCTGGCTCCGGCTGTTGGTAGGTTCATATGCGGCAATAGAGGCAACAACTTTTTCCATGGGTACTTCAAAAGCTTTGGCAACAGCCACTGCACATAGCACATTTGGAAGATTATAATCACCTACCAGTTTTGTGGTGATGATGGCAGGCGAAACTTCATCCAGCAACTGCACTTCAAGGAATGTATTGCCTTCCATGGCTCTCCCCACTACAGCAGCATCCATTGTTCCATAAGTATAGATGTTTTCTATTCCTGCTGACATCTCTACCAGGTAATCGTAGTCGTTGTAAATAAATGCCGCACCACCGTTTGCACGTAAGTAATCAAATAATTCCCCTTTACCTTTTCTCACACCTTCTATTCCACCAAATCCTTCTAAATGAGCTTTGCCGCAGTTGGTAATAATCCCGTGCGTAGGTAAAACATATTGGCAATAAGAAGCGATCTCTTGCTGGTGGTTCGCGCCCATTTCTACCACAGCCAATTGCGCATCTTTTTTTATGCGCAGTAGCGTAAGCGGAATACCGATGTGGTTATTCAGGTTACCTTCTGTAGTATAGGTTGTAAAATGCGAGGCAAGCACGGTATGTACCAACTCTTTAGTGGTGGTTTTTCCATTACTTCCCGTGATGGCAATGAAAGGAATTGGAAACTGCAGCCGATGATGTTTAGCCAACTGCTGAAGCGTTTCCAGCACATCGTCCACCACTATCACCCGCTCATTTCCCGGGTCTACTGCTTCGCTAGTGACAGCATACGAGGCTCCTTGCTCTAAGGCCTGTAAGGCAAATTGGTTACCGTTGAAATTAGGTCCTGAAAGTGCAAAGAAAATATCCCTTGCCTGAAGTTTCCGTGTGTCTGTTTGTACCTGCGGGTTTTGCAGGTATATTTCATACAATTCTGAAATGGTCAAAGTAGAAGCTTTACAGCAAAATTAGCTGGTTTGTATGGATATGTCAGGCCATAAAAAAACTCCTACCTCAGAACAGGAAGGAGTTAAAAAATATTTGAAATAAACACTATCGAATAAGCACAACCGTACCTTTTCTGAATACAGGTTTCCCGGTATAATCCACTCCTTCTGTCATATACACATAAGTACCGGATCCCTGGTCTTTACCATTTAATGTTCCATCCCAGCCGGCACCAATATCGCTGGTGCTGTACACCAATTGGCCCCACCGATTGAAGACTCTGAAGTAGTAGAAAAGTCGGATACCTACCGGCTTTGGTCGCAGTATATCATTCTTACCGTCGCGGTTAGGTGTAAAAGCAGAAGGAACAAATATGTCAGGTGGCGTTTTGAATACATACACCTTTACATCATCATCTTCAAAGCATCCTTCAGTTGTAGTTACACGCACCAAGTATCGAACTGAGTCAATGTTGGGTCCCAAGGTAACAATGGGATTTGCAATGGTAGGATTGTTCATTCCAATTGTAGGCGACCATAGGTAAGAAGCACCTCCTGTAGCTGTTAGCTGCAAAGGCTGGTTAGCAACAACAACCGTATCGCGCCCAGCAAAAGCCTGCACCCGCGGTCGAACAGTTACTACTACCGTATCCCTGTATGGCTTTGGACACCCTAAGGTATCGTATGCAGCAATTACGTAAGAAGTAGTTTGCATAGGACCTGCAACAGGCGTCAGCGTGTTGGGGTTCATCAAAGAATTGGAAGGTGTCCAGGTAAATGAAGAGCCGACAATATTGGCAGTTAGCGGTACCCGATCGCCATAGCAGATCTCTACATCCGGACCAACACTGGCTTGTGGATAAGGAACTACATAAACAGTTATTGAATCTTCATGAGGACACTTACCGAGATTAGCTTTCACATGATATTTAGTGGTAGTGAGCGGAGCAGCCATCGGATGCTTCACACCTGGATCGCTCAATCCGTCTGTGGGTGTCCACACATACCCAAGTGCATGACTTACTGTATTGAAACGCAAACTATCAGTAAGACAGATAGCAGTATCGGGCCCTAATTCTACAGTAATAAAATCAAGGACATTAACCATGATCGTATCCTTCTTTATACATCCATTCTCGTTAAGCGTAACGATGTAGCGGGTTGTATCTTTTGGAAAGACCAATGGATTGGAAGTATTGCTGCCGATCATATTTGTAGTTGGCGTCCACGAAAAATCACCGTTTCCTATAGCTATCAATGGAAGTGTATCGATACTACAAATAAGCGTGTCTTTGAACGGCAACTGAAGCAACGGGATATCATTTACTACTACAGGACGTGTGATTGTGTCTATACAGCCTTTGCTGTTTCCAACAATCAACGTGGCCGTACGAGGACCCGAATTGGGGTATTGGTAATTTGGATTTCTTAACCTGGAAGTATCTGCAGTGGTAGAAAGATCTCCAAAATCCCAGCGCCAGCTGCTAACAACACCATGATTAGTAGTTGTTCTGTCTAAAAATTGAAAAGGCGTTTGGAAGCAGCTACCAATCACATCAAACTCAGGAAAGAAACCCGGATATACACGAACAAGTGCGGTGGCTGAGTCACGGCATCCTACTGTATTTTCTACTTTTAGTTTAAGCGTATAGATACCGGTATCTGAATAAGTATGTGTAGGCGTAGGCAGATTACTTACATTATTGGCGCCAGAGGCAGGATCACCAAAATTCCATGTGTAGGAATTGTTACCTGCTGATGTAGATTCATTTTGGAACGTCATCGTATACCCATCACAGGTAATATAATCTGGCTTCAGTTCAGCCGCCGACAGGGTACAGTCCCCGATTTTAAGGGTAAAATCTTTCCGATGAATGGAGATCAGCCTGCCATTGCGCCACTCAGATACACACACCGTCACCACATACGATCCGGCACCGGGAGATGTTCCGGAGATCATACCCGTAGCAGGATTGATGGTAACCTGACTTCCAAGAGGAGAAGAACCAGAGAAACCGGCACTATAAGTTATGCTTCCATAAGGAGGAAGTGACGGAGTAACATTGGCGGAATTGGTAGTATTACCCCCGTTATAAGCATTACAAAAAGCATATGACAAAGAATCTCCATCGGCATCCGTTGCACTAAAATCGAGCATGAAGTTGCTGTTCTTACATACAAGCGTTGTATCCTTTAAGGAGAAAACCGCACTGCTGTTTTTATCAGTGGGCAACACAGAAGGTGGTATCTCAGCAGTATAGGTTGCTCCAACCCCTGAACCGGCAATATTCGAAATACCGTTTGTACGGCAACAGGTTTGGAAAGAAATTGTATAACCATTGGGAGTAACTGGCAGGTCTACGGTAAAAGTAAAAGTACCCACCTCGTAACATACAACTGGAGGATTGGTGATACAAGGGTTTGGAGAAGTCATTTGTAACTTCTGTTTGGGACCATCAATACCAACAATATGCGTGCTACCATATTGTGTGGCTGGCGTAGTACGATTATATACTGCCATCCAAACCTCTACTGGCAAATCGGCGGTAGGCTGCCCTCCTTGTGGTGGGAAACATTCCCGAAACAACCGTAGCGTTATCTTGTAACGATCTGTATTAGGCGTTTGACCAGGTCCAAGATTCGTATAATAAATTTCGCCCCCGGCTATATGACCTGCAAAAGAAGGTGCTGCAGTTAGTATGATCAAAAGCAGGAATAGAAGTTTTTTCATTGGGCTCGAAATACTAGCGGTTATGGGGGTGAATGTACGAAACCTCATCCTGTTATTGTGCAGGAGGAGGTTCTTAACATTTTATTGTAGATAGGGAAAAAAGTAAATACGCTGCTTACCTTATGAGAACAATAGTACCTTTTTGTTGGACAGGCCTTCCCAGGTAATCCTGTGCTTGTATTACAAATACATAAGTGCCCGGATTTTGTTCTTTACCATTAATAGTACCATTCCAGCCTTTACCGTGTTCGCGGGTTTCAAATAAAAGTTGCCCCCATCGGTTGTATATGCGGAAGAAATCTAGCTGTTTGATACCGGCAAGTACAGGACGCAGTACATCATTTTTGCCATCTCCATTTGGAGTAAATCCTGTGGGTACAATAATGGTGGCTCCTGTTCGGAATTTTGAAATGGTGATATCATCGTAGTCACTGCACCCATTTTCGTCGGTCACCTTAAGCATATACTTAAGGGTATCTAGCTCTGAAGGCATTTTTACCAATGGGCTGGAAACAAATGGATCAGATAAATAAGTAGCTGGCGACCATTGGTAAGTAATGCCACCTGAGGCAAATAGTTGCAATGGCTGCCCTTCCACAATGGCTGTATCATGCCCCGCAAAAGCAACAGGATTAGGATGAACAGAAACGATAACTGTATCACTTACCGGTTTAGGGCAGCCGCTGTTGTACCTGGCGGTTAATACATAAGGAGTGGTTTGGGAAGGAGCCACCATTGGATTAAGGGTGGTTCCATGCAGTAAAGCATAGTTAGGTGTCCAGGAAAAACCATCACCCTGTACCGCCCCCTGTAGCTGAACCTTTGAATCAGGGCATATGCTTACATCTGCACCTGCATTTGCTACTGGGTATGGCGCAACCTGCACTTGCAAACTGGCTGAAGCAGTACACCTTCCTAAAGTGCCGGTAACGGTAAACATTGTATTGTTGTTCAATGGCAAACTGGAAGTATTGGCCGATGTACTACTTCGTACCGAACTGGCCGGAGCCCATGTGTAATAGTTTGCTGCACTGACCGCTCGAAGATCAAGCGTATCAGTTGTACATATAAGCGTATCCCGACCAGTTGTCATGGTAATGCTGTTCAACTTGGTTATGCGCACTGTATCTCTACCAATACAATTATTATCATTTAAGGTAACAATATAAATAGCACTGGAAGGCGGGTATACGTGAGGATTAGCCGAATTAGCATTAGAAATAAAATTATTGGGCGCCCAACTAAATTCACCTGTTCCTTGTGCGAACAACTGTAACGTATCAAAACCACAAACAACCGTATCCTTGAAAGGCAGGTGCAAGTAAGGCTTGTCGTTTATCACAATATTTCTTGTAGAAGAGTCCACGCAACCTTTTGTAGAAGTAGCCACCAAGGTCACTGGGTACGAGCCAACTGCTGTATACCGGTACGATGGATCACGAACAGAAGAGGTATCAGTTAAAACCGCAGGATCACCAAAATTCCATTTCCATGAATTCACACTACCATAAGCAGCAGATGTAGAGTCGTAAAAGCGGGAAAGATTGTTACTGCAATGCGGAATAGCACCAAATTTCACATCAAAACCAGGGTAAACAGCTACATCAGCCTCTGCAGAATCAGCACATCCATTTCCACCTTGCACCACCAGTTTTACACGATATATACCGGTATCAGAATAAGTATATGACGGAACAGGATTATTTGAAACATCGGACGTAGTAGTAGGATCACCAAAAGTCCAACTGTAGGATGTGACCAATGATGAATAGGATCCATTTTCAAAGCTTACGGTGAAATCATCACAGATTACCCGGTAATCAGGAAGTTCGGCAGAAACAAAATCGCAATGCTGAACGGATAATATAAAATCTTTCCTGTGTTCGTTTATCACCCTTCCATTGCGCCACTCTATTACACTTACAGCCACTACATACCTACCTGTGGCTGGCGCACGACCTGTTATCAATCCATTACTTGGATTAATGGAAACTTCAGGACCCAATGGATTTTGCCCGTTATACTGCCCCTGGTAAGCAACGCTGCTCAACACCAATGTTGGAGGAAGTGGCTGGTTATTAGCTGTCACGTTTCCATATGCATCCACGAATGCATAGCTAAGTGAATCACCATCTACATCGGTAGCGGTAAATGGAAGGCGAAAACTTTTTGAAGAGCAAACAAGCGCTGTATCCCGTAGTTGGAACTGCGGGCTGTTATTGATTTGCTGGCCAATTAGCACGGTTCCTGGAATTCGGGTGGTATAGGTTGCACCGGCATTATTAGAATTGGCAATATTGGTTATACCCCCAATGCGGCAACAGGCGGTTTGAACCAGCGTATAGCCACCGGCATTTCGTTCAAGGTCTATTACATTGCTATAATACGCTATCTGGTAGCAAACTTTTGGGCTACCCACCAGGCAAGGAAAATTATTTGTATTTAAAGCAAGTGTACTTACGTCTGATGAAAGAGGAAGTTGTAGAGTATGAATGAGTGCGTTTGATTGGGTATTGTAAATACCAACCCTTACTTGTTCGCCCTGTAGCAGCGGACCGGTTGAAAAACAATCTCTGAATAAGCGTAGGGTGATCCTATAGCGGTCGGTACCAGGGTTAGAGCCGGGTCCTATATATGTGTACATCAACTCTCCCCCTGTAATGTGCGAGGCATAGGTACTGATCGATGTACTGACCAATAAAAGCAAAAAAAGAATTTTCATCATGCTACTGCATGTTATCTGTTAATAAACTCTAGCATATACTCATTCAGTTGGTCGGTTGCTTCCAGCATGCCCATATGTCCTACATCTTCCATTACATGCACATACGGTTGCTTCGGCAAAGAGGTTTGTTTTTTAAGATCATCCAGGGGTGCGGCTACATCTTCTTTTCCTATAACAAAAAGCACAGGAACCGTAGCATTTTGCAAAACACTTGTTCTGTCTGGCCGGTCTTTCATTGCCAGGTAATATTGGATCAAAGCTTCAGGAGAGAAGGAAGAACTGGCCAGGATGAGGTCTTGAATTACCTGGTTGTTCTTCTTCTTAAAATTATCAGAAAATAAATTAGGAATCGTATTTTTTAAAAATGCATATGAACCGTATTCATTTATCATCTGAACACCTTTTTCACGCACCTTTTTTTTCTCTTCAGAATCGGCAAACGCGGTAGAATGAATAAGACCAAACGCTTTTACAATAGCTGGAAACTTTTCTACAATTGCGAGGGTAATATATCCCCCCAAACTGTGGCCTAAAAGAATGGGCTCTTTTATTTGTTCATGTTGAAGCAGGTGAAAAATACAATCAGCATAATCATCAATTGAAGTTGCATTCGCAAGCAAAGCTGATTTTCCAGTACCTGGCAGGTCAGGAACAATAAGACGACAATGAGGTTCGAGGAACTTTACCTGGTTCGCCCAAATACTCCGGTCTTCGCCAAAGCCATGCAACAGCACTACGGGCTGGCCTGTGCCGTACACGTGGTAGCTAATAGAAGTATTTTGGTAGGTAAATGTTTTTTCCATGCATCAATACTTTTGTGAAGCAGAGCCAGGAAAAAACGAGGAACTATTTTTTGAGAACTTTTTTCCTGAACATCATCAAAAAGTTGTACAGTAATAATGCTCCCATCAATAACAAAGCCAGCCCAAAAATCAAGGCACCATTCCTAACAAAAAATGTTTCACCCTGCATGGGAGGAATAGCAAATTTGATGGCTGCAGGGGTATCCCACGGACGGGAATCCCTGATAGTGCCCGAATGATCGATTACTGCAGATATACCAGTATTCGCACTCCTGGCTACCCACTTCCTTGTTTCTATTGCCCTAAGCCTAGCATACTGCAAGTGCTGCCTGTGACCAGGAGTATTCGCCCACCAGCCATCATTGGTCATAATGGTTAAAAGGTTACTTCCCTTATGAATATAATTGGTCACATATTCCCCATATATACTTTCGTAACAAATTATAGGTGCAGTAACGTAAGGACTAACAGGCGCTTTGAAAACATTGGCCTCCCTGTCAGTTCCGTATCCACCTGTAGTTCCACCAAATTGTTCAAATACATCAGCCAGCCACATCAGGAAAGTAGGAAGCGTTTCTACCCCAGGTACCAGCTTACTTTTATTGTAAAATATAAGTGGCTGGTTAGCCGCTATCATTACGGATGAATTAAATGCATCGTAATAAGTGCCGGTACTTTCATTTTTGCGTGCAGTGATGGTTTCCTTATTGGTACCATAACTTTTGTAAGCTTCTATTCCTGTTTGCAACATTACCTGCGGGTGGCGGTTCACAAATTCAAACACAGGTTGGTAATAATGATTTTGCTGCACTTCATTCTGCCATACGCCTACGGGCAAAGCAGTCTCGGGCCACAACACCAGGCGTGTGTTTTCATCCATTGCCTGCTCCGAAAGATCGATCAGCTTTTTGATCTGTCCTTCGGTACTGGCCATGTCAAACTTTTCACTGTAAGGATCAATATTTGGCTGAACAATAACCACATTGGTATTGGCAGCAGCCTCTAGTTCAGCAGCGTTGGGAGTAAGAGCAAATGATGCTACAAATGGCAGTACCAAAACACCTACAGCCGCGATCAACTTCTTTCGATTGATCTTTTTATAACAGGAAAAAAGTAAAATATTTACCAGCAGTACCCACAAGCTACCTCCACTTACACCTGTTATTTCGTACCACTGTATCCACGATGGCTGTGTTGCGAAAACATTTCCCAGCGTAAGCCAGGGCCAGCTCAATTGCCAGTTAAGGTGTATGTACTCGAAAGAGAGCCAGAAAACAATGAAACTTGTTACGCCTATTACGTTACCATATTTTTTATTGAACAAGTATGCGCCCCACAGCGGCAAGCACATCAAGAAGCTATTGGCTATGATAGCGCCTATGGCTCCTTCTGGTGTAGAGTTCCAGATCCACCAGGTGGTGCCGGCATTCCAGATAAACATAGACAACAGGCAAAACAGGAAAAACCTGTACACGTTTTTCTCTTTATCAGCCAACAGCAACAGCGGTATCCAGGCTATAAAAATAAGAGCGGTAAAATAGGAATCAGGCCATGCAAAAACCAGTAGTAAACCAGTAAGCAAGGAATATAGTAAAGAGGTATATCGTTTCAACGAAAGAATATTTTGCTAATTATAATTGCCGTAAAAATACAGGAGCAGCCTGATAGCAAACTGGTAAAAATGATTTTGTATTAGATACTATTCTTTTAGTACAAGTAATGCTTTGATTGCTGGTAAACTAATTTTTTAAACTGCAGGTATTTGTAAAACTCCCTTTTGATAATGATTAAGTAACACCTCCCTCTCAACTTTTATTTGCCTGATATTTGTTCACGCCTCTATCTTTGCTCATGGCAAACAAACGTATCTCCCCCTCTCCTACAAATTCCCAAAGATTATTATCAGAAGGCTTAACGTTCGATGATGTGCTACTGGTGCCTGCTTATAGCCAGGTGCTTCCACGCGATGTAGATATCAGCGCACAGCTTACAAAGTCCATTCGCTTAAATGTTCCAATGCTTTCTGCAGCAATGGACACTGTAACTGAAGCTCCCCTAGCTATAGCACTTGCCCGCGAAGGTGGTATTGGTATACTGCATAAGAACATGAGCATAGAGCGACAGGCAGAGCATGTACGCAAGGTGAAAAGAAGTGAGAGCGGCATGATCCTCGACCCGCTAACACTCGGTGTTGATGCTACAATAGGCGACGCCCTTCGCCTGATGAAAGAAAATCGTATAGGTGGTTTTCCTGTTGTGGATAATGACCATAAGCTGGTTGGTATCATCACCAATCGCGATCTAAGGTTTGAAGTAGTAAAGACACGGAAAGTTAGCGAGGTGATGACCAGCGAAAACCTGGTAACAGCACCTGAAGGCACCGACATGAAAAAAGCGGAAAAGATCCTGGAGAAGCATAAGATTGAAAAACTGCCGGTAGTAGATAAGAAAGGTAAGTTAATAGGCCTGATCACTTTCAGGGATATAATGCACTTGCGCAATTTTCCCCGCGCTAACAAAGACAACTATGGCCGCTTGCTGGTAGGTGCAGCTCTCGGCATTACCGCAGATCTATTGGACCGTGCTTCTGCCCTGCAACAAGTAGGTGTAGATGTGGTAACGCTGGATAGCGCTCATGGTCACAGCAAAGGCGTAATTGACTCATTAAAGAAGCTGAAGAAGAATTTTAAAAACCTGCAGGTGATTGGCGGAAATATTGGAACAGCAGCCGGCGCACGTGCCATGGCTGAAGCTGGAGCCGATGCAGTAAAAGTAGGTATAGGACCAGGCTCTATATGCACCACACGTATAGTGGCAGGAACAGGTGTTCCGCAGTTAACAGCGGTTATGGAAGCAGCCGGCGCATTGGCAGGCACAGGCATACCTGTGATAGCTGATGGTGGTATTCGCTACACCGGCGATATGGTGAAGGCACTGGCGGCTGGAGCCAATGCGGTAATGATGGGAAGCATATTTGCCGGAACCGAAGAAAGCCCGGGCGAGACCATCATCTACGAAGGCAGAAAGTTTAAACAATACCGCGGTATGGGATCGCTGGGTGCAATGGTGCAAGGCAGCGGCGACCGATATTTCCAGGATGTAGAAGACGATGTAAAGAAATTTGTACCAGAAGGAATAGAAGGTAGAATAGCTTATAAAGGCCACCTGAGCGAAGTAGTTTACCAGTTTGTTGGTGGACTAAGAGCAGGTATGGGTTATTGCGGAGCTGCTAATATTGAGCAGTTGCAGCAAGCTTCATTTGTAAAGATCACCAATGCAGGTATGCGGGAAAGCCATGCACACGATGTGGTGATCACCAAGGAAGCGCCTAACTACAGCAGGGGTTAATAAAATAAAAGGGAAGCAATTGCTTCCCTTTCTTTTTATCTGGAGAAGAAGTTTATACTTCTTCTTTTTCTTTTGTCACCGACCGGTACTGCACCTTCACTTTCTCCTCAATAATTTTATCGTCCTGTACCTCTGTATGTGTTACCACCAGTGTTCCTTGTGAATAGTTTTCGTTGTGCTGGCTTGCATCCAGCCCCAGCTCCTCTTCTTCTGAAGAAACGCGTATAGGTTGAATAAGATTGATCAGTTTGAAAATACCAAAGGAAACCACAAAGCTATACGCCACTACCACCAGCATCCCCTGCACCTGGGTGAAAAAGAAAGAAGTATTTCCATACAACAATCCATCAACACCAGCGTCGTTCACTGCCTTTGATGCAAAAACGCCTGTCAATACCATTCCCACTATTCCACCTAATCCATGACAAGGAAATACATCCAGCGCATCGTCTATTCGTGAACGACTTTTGATGTGAACCGCTACATTAGATATGATAGCCGAAACAAAACCTATAAAGATGCTTTGCGGAATAGCTACAAATCCTGCCGCCGGTGTTATTGCTACCAGTCCTACCACTGCACCTATGCAAAAACCAACAACCGATGGCTTTTTCCCACGCACCACATCAAAGAACATCCACGATAAACCGGCTGCTGCTGCTGAAGTATTTGTAACAGCAAAGGCGCTTACACTTAAAGCATTTGCCGCAAAAGAAGATCCGCCATTGAAGCCAAACCAGCCAAACCAAAGCAGGCCGGTGCCTATAAGTACGTAAGGAATATTTGCCGGTGGAATTTCTTTCTGCTCAAGGTGTGCCTTGCGCTGCTTTAAAACCAAAACACCCGCCAAAGCTGCACATCCTGCAGAAATGTGAACAACAGTACCACCTGCAAAATCAAGAACGCCCATCTGGAAAAGGAAACCCTCCGGGTGCCATGTCCAGTGAGCTACAGGTGCATACACCAATATGCTAAATAATACAATGAACAGGATGTAAGAAGTAAACCTGATCCTTTCTGCCACTGCTCCCACTACTAATCCAGGGGTAATGATGGCAAACATCAACTGGAAGAAAGCGAACAAAACAAGTGGAATAGTAGGCGCACCTGCCCATGGCGCAGCTGAAAAAACATCTTTGAAAAACAGGTGATCAGCCGGGTTGCCAATAAAGCCGCCGATGCTACTTCCAAAGCTGAGGCTATAACCACACACGATCCATAATACACTTACTACACCTGCTGCCACCACACTTTTGATCATGGTTGAGATCACATTCTTGCGATGAACCATTCCACCATAAAAAAATGCTAAACCCGGCGTCATCAGGAAAACCAGTGCAGCTGCCATCAACATCCAGGCAATGTCCGCACTGTTGTAAATTCCTTCACCATTGAATGGTGCCATGGAGGGAATAAATGCAGCAGCCAATGAAACTGCAGCCAAAAGCGCAAAAGGTAAAACAGAGCGTAGAGTAAGCTTCTTTAGAAACATATTAAAATTTTAAATGTTTATTATTTGAAGCAATTTAGGCTGTTTTAGCTGCTGCTGAAGAGGAAATAATTAAATATTTTTATTTACCATGTAAAGAAAAGGGCGCAAAAAGCCTTTTGAATAGTTGTTATAAGCTGGGAAAATCAATCAAGAACGGAGCAACAGGTCGCAAGGCTTAAGGCCTGTATGCTTTTTGAACGCAGTAGAAAAATGAGAGATAGAGGAATAGCCTAATAGCGCAGAAACATCTGTTACGCTTAGGCCTTTTTCATACAGCAGGTATTTAGCATGTTCCATGCGCTGCTGCTGGTAAAAGTCGAAAATGGTGGTGCCGTAGATCTCTTTGAAACCTTTTTTCAGGTAACACTCATTGATTGCCACCTTCCGGCTAAGCTCTTTTATAGTGATGGGATCACCAATATGCTGAAGAAGTATTTCCCTGGCGAGGTAGATCTTTTCTCTACCAGCCTCATCTGCCAAAAACTTACAGGCAAATCCTTCCTCCTTCTCATCTACCAAGCACTCCAGGCTGTAAAGCAGCACCTCGTGTATCTTGGCATTGATGAAAATATTCTCAAGGCTGCCGGTATAGGTATGGTTAAGGAAACCATCTAATACATTGCGTTTACGATTGCACAGCGGGAAAACCTTGGTAAAAGAAGACGGGTGTTTGAAAGCAAGCACTTCATCTTTCCTGTTGCTCACTTTTACATTGTGTGTAAACTGGTTGAGAAAAGAACCGGTAAAGTGAAAGCTGTAAACATCAAGCGTTTGAATTTTACCACTACAATTTGTAGTTGGAAACTCATGGCAACTACTGCAGCTCTTTTCCTGGCAGTAGCGGTTTCCACTTGTACAAAACCTGAGCTCCAGGTAATTTTTGCTGGAATTGTTGCCGTGGTAATGGTAAACCATCATGCCCATGTCGTCACTAGAGAACTTGCCGTTAGGGAAAAACCTGCGAATAGAATACTGAACGGAACCAGGCAGATCCTGCTCTTTCTCAAAGAGAAGATCAAGAGGCACTTCCTGCGCTGGCTGGTTAGCCATCCGTAAAATATCTAGTGGTTTGAACATGTGCGGCAAAATTAATGTACAAACATGGATTTGCAGGCAAGTAAAAAATGATTTGACATTTTTATGGCAAGAGAAGGAGAAGGGAGGCATTAGACAAGAGGCGTTAGGAAGTAGAAAAAGACACTAACTATAAAACTTCAACCTCATAGTCAGGAACAACATTAAAACATTTAGCATGTTCTATTTCGTACTTCGCACTTCGTACCTTAAACTTATGCCTCTACAGCATCTGGAAAATGGAAAGAAAAGCAATGATGGCAGCAATGAAAACAACAATGAAGCTGCTTACCCTCCAGAAAGTTTTAGGTTGGTTGAAGCTACGCTGCGCAAAAGCTATAGCTGCTATTGAAAAGGCAAGGCAGACGAAAGCTAGTAACCGCGCATTGGCCAAAAAACCAGGAAATTGATCAAGGAAAGTAGAGGTGCGTGCAGCAGGCGATAGATTGCCGGAACTATAAAACACCATCATCCACCGCAGCTGAATGTAAAGCGCAGGAAGCAGGCAAAGAATGGCAAAGAGTTCATACGTCTTTTTTGGTGCTATTGCTGTACTCATAAGTGTAGGTATGTTGTTTCTAAAGATACAGCAACTGCTTCATGTACAGCAGGTAAGGAAACAAGATGTACTTTTGACCACTCTAAATAACGATGCTGATGAACGATAAGCGTACAAGACCGTTACGTGTACTGGTTGCCAAAGTAGGACTTGATGGGCATGACCGCGGAGCTAAAGTGATAGCAACAGCACTTCGCGATGCAGGTATGGAAGTAATTTATACTGGCCTGCGCCAAACGCCTGAAATGGTGGTGAATGCCGCACTGCAGGAAGATGTGGACGCAATAGGCATCAGCATTTTGAGCGGCGCTCACATGACGGTATTTCCCAAAGTAATACAACTGATGAAGGAAAAGCAGATGGATGATGTATTGCTTACCGGCGGAGGCATCATACCAGAAGATGATATGCAGGCACTGAATGAGATGGGTGTAGGAAAATTATTTGCACCCGGCACCCCCACCAGCGACATCGCATCCTATATACAGGAATGGGCAAATACCAACCGGCCGTTCTGATACACGGCAGCATCCTACCTACAGGATGCTGCCTTCGAAGTTTAGCAACAGCAGCAATCTGCTTCCTCCATCTCTACCAGTTCGCCTGCCTCATTTACCGAACAATGGCTGAATGCATTGTCCATCTCTACCTCTTGATTTTGCTGTGATCTCTGCTTTGCTTTAGAAGCGGCAATAGCTAATAAGGTTACTGTTGATAATGAAATTCTGTGTGTCATAACTGGATGTTTTGGTGATTTTTTGTTTTGATGAAACAAAGTTGCCCCCTAAAACAGCCGTTGAAAAATGAAATAGCACCAATCACTAATATGGAACGATGAATGACTGCTAACTGGAGATCAATAAAACTAAATCTTTGGCAGTGTTACCTGTTTTGTTTTACTGATCACCCGCAGGCCAACTACTATGATAACGGTAATAACTAAAGACATTGATTCATGAAGACCAGCATTTCGCATGAGCAGGTATGCAGTTCCGCCTATTGCACAAGCTGTAGCATATAGTTCGCCACGTGTAAGCAAGGCAGGTACACGGTTGCTGAGAATGTCGCCCAATAAGCCGCCAAAAGTAGCAGACATAACACCCATGATAACTGCATACACTTCATTGATACCATTGTCTAAACTGCGCTCAATTCCACCAATGGTAAACATGCCCAAGCCAATAGCATCAGTATAAAACAAAGTGGCCGTGAAACGACCCGTGTTTTTCTTAAGAAGCGATACAATGAGAACAGCAGCCACTACCAATGAAAGCGCTATATAATCATTCATCCAGTTGATACGAATGCCGATAAGCAGGTCGCGTAAGGTGCCGCCACCATAAGCAGTGGCAAAAGCAAGTACACCTGCACCAAATATATCCATCTGGTTGGTGCGTGCTTTTAGCGCCCCGGTAACCGCAAATACAAAAATCCCTATATAGATGATGATGTCTATAATATTCATAACAGGAAGATAGAAAACAAAGAAATAAAAGTGGCCATTGCTATCTTGCAGGGGAAGGAGGAGGAGGTTTCAGGTTTAACGTTTGAGGTTTAACGTTTGAGGTTTAAGGTTCAAAGTTTCGGAACTTCTAATCAGCGGTTACTATTGAGACAGAAACCTGAAATCATAAACCATGAAGTTCATAACCAACCACCATCAACAATCAGAAATCAAACATCAGACATAACCTAATATCAAAATATCAACATCCCGAAATCTCAAAATCATAAAATAACCAAGTATGCCATATCAAACACTTCTAACCAAGCTTGAGAATAACATATTTACAATTACCATTAACCGACCAGATAAACTGAACGCACTAAGCAAACAGGTAATGAATGACCTGGATGAGGTAATGGATGAGGTTTATAAGAACGATGATATCCGCAGTGTAATTATAACGGGCGCCGGAGAAAAGGGTTTTGTAGCTGGTGCTGACATCAGTGAGTTTGTAGGCTTAAGTGTAGACGAAGGAAAGAACCTGGCAAAGCGCGGTCTTGATATATTCTTCAAAATCGAGAATTGCCCTAAGCCGGTAGTAGCTGCGGTTAATGGTTTTGCTTTGGGTGGCGGCTGCGAACTTGCAATGGCTTGTCATTTTAGAATAGCAAGTGAGAATGCCAAATTTGGCCAGCCGGAAGTAAATCTTGGATTGATACCAGGTTATGGCGGCACTCAACGACTGGTACAATTGATCGGAAAAGGAGGAGCTATTGAGTTATTGATCTCAGGAAATATCATAGATGCTAATACTGCTCTGCAATATGGATTGGTTAACGCAGTGGTACCGCAGGCGGAACTCCTAGCTAAAGCAACTTCTATACTTGCTGTTGTAAATACCAAAGCTCCGTTAGCTGTAGCGAAATGCATAGAAGCTGCCAATGCAGTTTATAAAGAAAGCGTAAACGGTTATGATGTAGAAATGAGCGGCTTTGGAAACTGTTTCGCAACCGAAGACGTAAAAGAAGGAACAGCAGCGTTTTTAGAGAAGCGGAAAGCGAATTTTATTGGGAAGTGAGTGGAGGCATGAGGGATGAGGTATGAGGCGTGAGGTTTGGGGTATGAGGCGTGAGGTTTGAGGTTTAAGGTTTGAGGTTAGAGGTATCCATTTCCAAGCTTCGCACTTGTCAACCTCCAACTTCCAACCAGCAACTAATGACGACTCTTCCGGAAACACCCTTTCCTCTTTTTCGTACTCACGTTTAATTCCTTCTATTTGGTTTGCTGTTTCTAAAGTCAAACATCCGGCTGCTGCTACAGAACCTTTTTTTAAACAAAAAACCCCGGCCAGGGCCGGGGCATATTTTATCAAGAACGTTAAGATTAGTAACCGAAAAGTTCTTCCAAACTCACTTTCTTCACTTCACCATATTTCTTTAGTTCATCAAGGTTTACCCTTTTATCTGAAGCTACAATAGCATAAGTGTAAGGCTTTTTAGACAGTGAAGACTGGTGATACTTATTGATATCATCCATTTTAAGGTTTGCATATTGTACGTAATTGTCTTTACGCATATCATGAGTAACACCCTTTTTTTCTGCTGATAGATAGCTGTTGATGATACCATCTTTTGTGATGCGATCTGTTTCTATATCCTTCATCAACGACTTCTTAGCATTCTCAAATCCTTGCTCCGCTTTAGGCAGATCAGTCAGCAGTTCGTTCATACCAGCAATAGCTTCGTGCAGCTTATCTGCCTGGCTTCCTACGTAGGCTACCACAGCAAAATTGTCGTTTTTCTTACCTGGGTTTTGTACAAACGCATAAGTAGAATAAGCCAGCGCTTTTGATTCACGAATGGTTTGGAAAACAATAGAACCCATTCCACCACCAAAGTAACCGTTGAAAAGATTCACCAGCGCCTCCTGCTTTGGATCGTAAGCATCCAGGTTTTTAACCCAGTAAATTTCCGCCTGTACCTGGTCGTAGTCAGCAAACAATACCTTGTTCTCTGTTTGCTGCTGGCGGTTGAATGCTACAGCGTTTGGATTTTCGCTCCAGCTGGCAGGCAACTTGTGCACAGTCTGCAATTGTGCAGTAAGCGCAGGTAAAGCCGTAGGACCATAATAAGTGATCTTGTGCTGGTAGTTCATCATGTTGCGCAACAGGTTGGTCAGATCTTCTGCTTTCAGGTTTTTTAGTTCCTGCTCGCTCAGCACATAGTTTGTTGGATTGACAGCTCCATAAGTAGCATAACTTCTAAGTGCATTGGCAATAGCCTGCTTATTCAGCTTGTTATTTGCTCTTGCTTTCTCTGTACGATTTTTCAAACCTTCAAGCGCAGCAGCATCAGGCTTGGCATTGCGTACCAGGTGTTCAAAAAGGTTCACTGCTTTATCAAAATTTTCCTGAAGACCACTGATAGAAACAACGGTCTCTTCGTTTTGAACAAATACATTGAAGCTACAAGCAAGGTTGTAAAACTCTTTGCTGATCTCTTCTGCACTCATTTTATCTGTTCCAACAAATTGGATGTATTGAGCAGCCATACCCAATAATTTGTTGTTCCAGTTGCCCTGGTCGAAACGGTAAGTCAAACGGAAAAGGCTGTTCTCTTTATTAGGTACATACAAAACATCTGCATTACCCAGTTTAGCTCTTTGTATGTCCTTAGCATAATCAAGGAAAAGAGGCTGAACGTTTGGCAAAGGCTTTTCTACAAAACTCTTTACATAATCGGATTGCTTACCTGCATTTGTTTCTACCGGCGTGATTGGTGGCTTATCAACCTTTACAATCTCTTTGTCTTCACCTTTCCTCTTATAGATAACTATGTAGTTGTTACCAAAGAATTTGTTCGCGAAATCAACGATCTCTTTTTTAGTAACCTTACCCATCTCGTCCAGCTCAGCTACTTCTGCATTCCATTTGTTACCACGGTTTTTGATGAATGCATCGGTTAGGCTGGAACCACGTGAAGCGTTATTTTCTAAAGCCTGCAGTTCACTTAGTTTGTAATTAGCAACGATCGCTTTCAACAGGCTTTCATCAAAGCTGCCTTTCTTCAGAATGTCCAGCTGCTGCATCAGCAGGTCTTTCACTTCTTCCAACGACTGACCCTGCTTTGGTGAAGCCAGCATTTGGAAAAAGCCATAGTCTTTGTACTGCTGAGAACCAGCGGCCGCACCCAGTACTTTTTGCTGCTTGTTCAGGTTAAGATCAAGCAAACCAGCTTTGCCATTAGATAAAATAGAACCAATGATATCCAGCAGCATTTCCTCTCTTGTTCCTTCAGCACCAGAGCGGAAATAGATACGCATTGTTTCTGCGCTAGGACCATAAATATCTTTTACTATAGGACCAGCAATGGGCTTCTCAATTGGTCCTTTGTAGCCTTCTACCGGCTTAGACTTCATATAACCCATGTACTTATCTACCAGCTTGATCGTCTCATCAAACTCAAGATCACCAGCCATTACTACAGCCATATTGTTTGGCACATAGTACTTATTGTAGTACTCACGGATAGCTTTGAGAGAAGGATTTTTCAGATGCTCAATGGTACCAATAGTTGTCTGCTGACCATAATTGTGTGTTGGAAACAGCAGCTCATGCGATGCCTCCTGTATCTTCCATGCATCGTTGTCCAGCGAACGGTTCTTTTCTTCGTAAACCGCCTCAAGCTCGGTATGAAAAATGCGCAGAATTGGGTTGCGGAAACGCTCTCCTTGCACCATCAAAAACTTCTCAGTTGCATTAGCTGGAATGTCCTCATCATACACCGTTTCCTCTACCCATGTATGGGCATTGGTACGCTGCGAACCGATAGACTTCATCATCTTATCGTATTCATTAGCTATGGCAAATTTTGCTGCTTCGCCCGATACTTTATCTATTTCTTTATAGATCTCTTTGCGCTTAGCTTCGTCTTTGGTGCTGTTGTACTGCTCGTACAGTGCATCAATCTTATCCAGCAATGGCTTCTCCTTTGCCCAATCTAAAGAACCAAACTTGTCGGTGCCTTTAAACAACATGTGCTCCAGGTAGTGAGCAAGGCCAGTATGATTTTTCGGGTCGGTATTGCTGCCGGTGCGAACCGCAATATGCGTAGTGATACGCGGCTCTTTTTTGTTTTGAGAAAGAATAACAGTAAGGCCATTTTTGAGTGTGTAAAAACGAGCACCCATCGGGTCGTTGGTTACATACTTGTACGGGTAGCCGCCACTGGTGGCAGTCTTCCATTCATACTTTTGAGCCATCACCGCCAGTGAATTGGCAGAGAGAAAGGCTACAACTAGTAGCTGTTTTAATCGCATAGAAGTGTTTGTTTTAAAAAGGTAAAACTGCAGGATTCGGCATGCAGTAAAGCTGAAAGTAAAGAAAACAAAGGCTGCAGCGGCAGTTTACATTGTTAAGCGGTTGTTAGGTATTACAAGAGGAGCAGAAGGATTAATGTAATTACAGCTTGTCGTAAGGCTGGTGGGTTATTTTGGTAACGAACATTTGTTTGCTAATCAGCTCCGGTTGTGTCACTCACTTGTACGGTATCTTTTCAAGCAGCGGGTTGCCATGCTGAGAACGAAACACCCTCAGCACAAACAACAGGTTTGAACGAAGAGGATGCCTCCTGTCGTCGGCATGACAGCAGTAGTTTGGCATGCTCAGGAACGAAGCATCCCCTGCACCCCAACAGGTTTCCAAGGAAAGGGATGCCTCCTGCCGTCGGCATGACAGCATTGGTTTGTCATGCTGGGGAACGAAGCATCCCCTGCACCCACAACAGGTTTCCACTGAAGGAGATGCCTCTTGGCGTCGGCATGACAGCATTGGTTTGTCATGCTGAGGAACGAAGCACCAGCACCAACAACAGGTTATCACTGCAGGGGAGGCCTCCTGGCGTCGGCATGACATCAGAAGTTTGTCATGCTTAGGAACGAAGCATCCCCTGCACCCACAACAGGTTTACCTTAACGGGGGTGCCTCCTGCCGTCGGCATGACAGCGGATTATTCTATTAAGCAGCCGTCGGTATGACAGCACCATAAAAAAAGGCGCTGGTTTTTCACCAGCGCCTTCTTAAATCTTAATCAATCTTTATTAACTGAATGCCTCTTTGATCTTTTCAAAAAAGCTCTTGTCGTTCTTATCAGGATGCGGCTTGAAGTTGTTGCTATTGTTCAACTTCTCTAATGTCTCACGTTCTTCGTTCGTTACGTTCTGCGGTGTCCACACATTTACGTGTATCAGCTGGTCGCCTTTGCTATAGCCATTCACCTCTGGGAAACCTTTGCCTTTCAGGCGGAAGATCTTTCCGCTTTGTGTACCTGCCGGTATTTTGATCTTTGCTTTACCATCAATGGTTGGCACCTCTACCTGTGTACCAAATACGGCATCAGGGAAAGAGATGAACAGATCGTATGCTACATTCAAGCCATCGCGGTGAAGCGTAGGATGCGCCTCTTCTTCTACCAGCACGATGAGGTCGCCGGGATAACCGCCTCGTTCGCCTGCGTTTCCTTTTCCGCTCAGGCTTAGCTGCATACCTTCCTGTACGCCGGCAGGAATATCCAGGCTCACCATTTCTTCTCCGTATACGCGTCCTTCACCCTTACATGATCCACATTTAGATGTGATGGTTGAACCTTCACCATTACAGGTTGGACAAGTAGTTACGGTCTGCATCTGGCCAAGGAAGGTATTCTGTACGCGTCGTACCTGGCCGCTGCCCTGGCAGGTGCCGCAGGTTGAAACACTGCCTTTATCTTTTGCTCCACTACCACTACAGGTATTACAAGGCACGTATTTCTTAACCTTGATATTCTTGGTAACACCTTTTGCAATCTCTTCGTATGTGAGTTTTAGCTTCACACGCAGGTTGCTGCCGCGTTGGCCAGTAGCCCTGCGACCACCACCGCCGCCCCTGCGTCCACCACCGCCGCCACCAAAGAAGTTCCCGAAGATATCATCGCCGAATATGTCGCCAAACTGGCTGAAGATATCTTCCATATTGCCATGACCACCACCAAAACCTCCGGTACCAGGACCGAATGCTGAATGGCCATAACGGTCGTACTTGGCGCGTTTATCGGTATCGCTTAATACTTCGTAAGCTTCGGCCGCCTCTTTAAACTTCTCTTCTGCTTCTTTATCGCCGGGGTTGCGGTCGGGGTGAAATTGCATAGCTACCTTACGATAAGCTTTTTTGATCTCATCGGCACCGGCCCCTTTACTTACGCCCAGTATTTCGTAATAATCTCTTTTAGTTGACATATTGTTTTTGTCCTTAACCAGTAGCTATAGCTGCCGGTGTTTTTGTTATTTCAGTGGATGGTTTGCTGCTGCCATATGGCTGCTTTATAAACCAACCGTACAAGTGTGCGACGCAACAATGCTGATATTGGAACCACTGCCCGTGCACAAAATTTACTTCCGCAATAGCCACGTGTTATTTTCCAACAACCACTTTGGCATGACGGATAATCTTATCATTCAGGTAGTAGCCTTTTGTTACCTCGTCTACCACTTTACCCTTTAATGCATCTGTAGGCGCTGGTATTTCAGTGATCGCCTCATGTTTCTCCACATCAAAATCGGAGTTGATGCTTTCCATTGGTTTCAGCCCCTTGCTAAGCAAGGTTGTACGCAGTTTATTGAAAACCAGCTGCACGCCTTCTTTTACCACGTTCACATCTTCAGAAGTCTGAATCTGTTTTTCAGCACGATCAGCATCATCAAGTACATCAAGCATACTTGTAATCACTTCTCTTCCAGCTGTTTGTATAAGTTCTATGCGCTCTTTGGCATTACGTCTTTTAAAGTTGTCGAACTCAGCAAAAAGGCGCAGGTACTTGTCTTTTTGTTCCTGCAATTCCGCCCTTAATTTTTCTGTTTCACTCTCTTCAGTCATTTCTTCAGAAAGGTGCGTTGTACCTGGAATACTGTCATCTGCATTAATGTTCATTCCTTCCATGCTAATATCCTGGGTGTCATTTTGCTGCATATCTTTTTCTTCCATACTTCAATTTTTGGCAAAAGTAATGGTCAAAGCGCTTGCCAAAGCACGATTTAAGGTCAAATTGACATTCGATTTAAGATTGGAGATTGCGGATTGAAGATTGCGGATTGAAGATTTGGAAAGGCAATTTTTTACAGAAGATCAAGAAGGTTATGGATTAAAAGAGGTTTTGAGAAAAAATCTTTCCTGGTTGGGATGAAGGTGATCAGCTACTAATCTAAAATCGTCAATCTCCAATCTAAAATAACCTCACCTTTGCCCAATGATAAAGGTGGTGCTAAATAAGAAGATAAGTCCGCGGATTGCCAACGGGCATCCGTGGATCTTTAGTAACGAAGTAAACAGGCTAGAAGGTGAACCGCAGGCAGGTGATATAGTAGAGGTGTTTAGCCATGACGGAAAATTTGTTGGCAAGGGCTACATAAACCAACGCTCTCAAATACTGGTGCGACTGCTGACCCGCAACCGTGCTGAACAAATAGATGAAACTTTCTTTTTCAACAGGATACAGAATGCATGGAACTACCGCCAAAAGATTGGTTACTCGGAAAACTGCAGGCTGATATTTGGAGAAGCTGATCTGATGCCTGCGCTGATCATCGATAAGTTCAATGACTACCTTGTTATCCAGACGCTATCGTACGGCATGGAGGTTTGGAAAGATGCCATTGTTCGGTCGCTGCAAAAGATATTTTCTCCAAAAGGTATATATGAACGCAACGATGTGCCGGTGCGTGAACTGGAGGGACTGGAGCAAAAGAAGGGTTTCCTTTCAGAACCTTTTGATACCAGCATAATCATAAACGAAAACGGGCTGAAGTTTTACGTAGATATAGAAAACGGCCAGAAGACCGGCTATTTTCTTGACCAGCAGGACAACAGGCGCGCCATCCAGCATATTGTAAAAGATGCAGATGTGCTGGGTTGTTTTACCTATACCGGTACGTTTGAAATTCATGCTGCATATTATGGCGCAAAATCAGTGTTGGGACTTGATATAAGTGAGAATGCAGTTGCACAGGCTACAAGAAATGCTGAACTGAACAACCTGCAAAACATTTGTACGTTCCAGGCTATGAACGCGTTTGATGTGCTAAAACAATGGGGTAAGGATGGACGGCAGTATGATGTATTGATGCTTGACCCGCCAGCTTTCACCAAGAGCCGGGAGCATATCAATAAAGCTTTGAGTGGCTATAAAGAGATCAACCTGAGAGGTATGAAACTGATAAAGCCAGGTGGTTTTCTTGTCACAAGCAGTTGTACCAACCTGGTGCAGCCAGAAATGTTCTTAGACACCATTTATGCAGCAGCAAAAGATGCAAAGCGGACGCTAAGGCAAGTCACCTTCCAGGCGCAGGCAAGCGACCACCCGATCATTTGGGGAATAGAGAACACCAACTACCTGAAGTTTTTGATAGTGCAGGTGATGTAGGGGGGTGAGGTTTGATGTTTGATGTTTGAAGTTTAAGGTTGGATGCTGGATGCTGGATGTTTGGAGGTTGGATGCTTGATGGTTGATGCTGTTACTGGATTATGAATTGTATTAGATGAATAATAATTCATAACCTCATTTAGAGGTTTTGAATTTGGACTTTTGAATTTTGAATTGTGACTTTGGACTTTGACTTTGACTTTTGACTGTTGAATTTTGAATTTTGAATTTTGACTGTTGAATTTTGACTTTTGACTTTTGAATTAACATGTCTTCAAACCCAATCATATTCTTCGACGGGATGTGCAACTTGTGCAGCAGTAGTGTACAGTTTGTAATCAAGCGCGATAAGAGGAAGCTATTCAGATTTGCTTCGTTGCAGTCAGATTTTGGTCAGCAGGTAATGAAGCAATTTGATATGGACCCAAGCGAGCTGGGTTCTGTGGTTTTGTACAAAAACGGAAAATTATATACCCGCTCTACCGCCGCCTTACTAATAGCAAAAGAACTTTCCGGAGCATGGCCTCTGTTGGCTGCATTTATAGTAGTACCGCCTGTTATCAGGAATGGCGTGTATAATTTTGTAGCAGCTAACCGCTATAAATGGTTTGGAAAGAAAACTGAATGCTGGTTACCCAGTGCTGAAATGAGGGAAAGGTTCCAGGTTTAAGGTTTGAAGTTAGAGGTTTGAAGTTGGAGGTTGGAGGTTGGAGGTTGGAGGTTGGAAGTTCTAGAGCTTCTGGTTATATAAATTATTAGCTACTCTACGCAAATCGATCGCAACTGGATAACGTCTTATCTCCTACACTCTCTTCTACTTTTTTGAAACCATCTACTCCCCTACCGTACGGTGCTTCTGCTTGATGGTTTCAAACACCTTCGTTACTTTATCGTACTGCCGAAGAATATCTTCAAGAGGATGTTTTTTTCGAATAGCTTCAAGGAACCGCCTGTTCTCGCTTAAGAAGGTTTTCTGCAGGTTCTGATTGTCGTTGGCAAATACATCTACGGCCATTTGAATGTTTTAATGCACTCTGTGTGCAAAACAGGTGCCACCACCTCCTATACATCACTCCAGGAATGGCAGAACCATGGTTAGGTAAACTCTCACCAACTCACGTCCCTGGCTAATTGAGATTATGGGGTTGCTGTTCTTTATCCTGTGTTTTATTCTTCAGCAACTGGAACTGCTCGTTGAAACGATCGTAGTATTCTTCAGATTTACGCTGGTTTCTCTTATGCCGGATGATGAAGAATATAACGACAGCAGTTAGAAGAAGGAAAAAAATAGCCAGCTTACGATAGATTGTTTTTTGATCAACAGGAGACAGGTCTTTCTTTTGCGGGTTCGGGGCTACGGCTTCATCATTGGTGGTTACCTGCCAGCCCAGCTTTTCATCAATCTGCTTAAGTGCAGCTACCATCAGTGGCACTTCTCCAGGCGAAAGAAAATCTTTGTGCGTTTCATATTCGTACAACAATAGCAGCTTGTTTCCTTTTACAGTAGAGCTGGCCCTGTACGAAAAGGCACTATTCCGGATGTTTGCATTAAAATCCTCCAGCTGCCATTCTTCTGGTAAAGTGACCTCAATAAACTCTTTGTAACGGGCAGGATAACCTATATACATAGGCATATCACGTGTTTTCTCTTTTGGCCGTTTTAGATAACTATTGATAACATACGCAGAGAAACTTGCCAGCTGTTCTTCTTTATCACGCTGCCAGAAATCTTTAATTGAATAATACTCATACACCGTAAAACTTCCTTTCACCTCATCATCTTTATAGTTGATGCTATCAGCTTTTATGGCTTCAAAATAGGCAGCATAAAAACTGGTGAAATTCTTTTGCATGGCAGATAAACTATTGGTAGCAAATTCTGCCCTTGCAGCATCTGCATACGACCCGCTGTTTTTTGTAACCACGGTCAATCTTACTGTTCCTTCTTTGTCAGGCGCAGCAAATATTTCCTTCACATCTATTTTACCAGGTTCATGTGCCTCCAGTGCTGTTAATCCAACGGTGCTATCCGCAAGTACAAGACCTGCCTGGTAATCAGGGTAAGAAATAAACTGCAACGGTCCACGCTGGTAGCTATTTGTAGGATCAACAAATCGATACGCACCATTAACCGTCATACGCACGGTTACATGATCGAATGCCTTTGGTGAAGGCAGCCAGTTATAGATACCTTTCTTGTTCGATGAATTGACCATGACCGGCGTTGCCTGGATGCCCATAGCCTGCAACATCGTTACCAGCAAATAACACTTGTCTTTGCAGTCGCCATAGCGCTGCGCAAAAACTTTATTGGGTTCAGCGGGTTTGTAAGAATTTACGCCCATCTCGATGCCTAGGTAACGAATATCATCCTGCACAAAACGAAGAGCGGCAGCAGCACGATCAGCATCATTAATGTATGTAGACTTGATAGCGTCTATCTTTTTCTTTAAAGGAGCACCAATGGTAGCAGTAGGAAATAAAGAATTAGCCCATTTGCGTACATCATGCCAATCATTGTATTCGCTTACCGAAACAAGGGGAAACGCCTGGTACCATGATGGAACATTCGCATCGATCTTTACAGGCGCCACATCCACCAGCGACCATACATATTCTTTGTTGTCCTTTTTGCGAACAACTACCGGATCATTTTTTCCACCTATACTTTCTACATAAAGAGGCCGGGTAACCGGTGACAGCACGCGATAATATAAACTACCCACCGGTACTGAATAACCCATGTCGAAAAAATCCGCATACTTACCATCAAGTATTGGATTAGTTCCTTTGATGCTATACGAAAACTCGATCACGTCACCTTTCCGTACATCATCGAGTAAAAGAAGAGCAGTAAGATTACCATCGTACAAATGCCTGTAAGCATCAGTTTCTTGTTGCAGAACCTTGAATTTCTTTACCTGCAACTTGTCGATAAACTCATTTCCCCTTTTGATGTTGATAGCATGAAAAGCCAGTTGCTGGTAAGCAGGATTGAAACCAACGGATACCTCCGATGCATTTTCAACACCAGATTCATTCAGAATTTTTAAAGCCTTCTTTATGTAAACTACTTCATCAGCAACATTCACTTGTTTCTCAAAAAGCATATCGAAGTAACCATCTTCAGCTTCTTTTTCCAATGCAGAAACATTGTAATTAACTGGATTGGAAACAACCCACGAAGGCATGGGAGCAGATGTAACTTTCTTGTTTTGCGCTAAAACAGGATTATTAACTACAAATAGAAAACACGTAAGAAGGAAGGCAGTAAAGGATTTCATGGCGGTTGATATACTTGCAAAGTATTCTTTTCTTATATCCATTGGTAAAGTTTTCCATATAATTATTTTTTCTTGGATTACTTTGAACCCGTCAACACCACTGCCCTTTATGATGCACATCAAACTGCTACCTGCATTGTACCGAAGAAAAACTACTGTATCCAAGACCTACCCTTTTATATGGCTGCTAATAATACTCCTTTCAGCAGCATCACTTACAGCTGGAGCTCAGCAGATCACCGGTACGGTGGTTGACACTTCAGGAAATCCTTTACCATTTGCCACCATAAAATTTATTAACAGCAAACAAGGATTGGTTGCTGACCTTAACGGAAGGTTTTCATTTGCTGCAACAAAGGAGAAAGAAAGTTTTGAAGTATCGTACCTGAATTATGAACCGCAGAAAGTAGAAGCTCTTGCTGGCAAAACAGGGCTGAATATTATACTGAGGCCGCTACCTTCTCAATTGACTGCAGTTATTGTTACCAGCACCAGCAATAAGTTGAGAAGGATACTGCAAGCAGCCGTTGAAAACAGGAGCCAGCATAACCCGGATAACTACACTTGGTACAGATGCCACATCTATTATAAAATGGTGGCGGATATTCTTATTCCAGATTCGGTTATAAAAAAAGATACCAGCAAAGAAAGCATTCGCTTCCAGAAAATAATGGATGAGCAACATATGCTGGTAAATGAAACCTATAGCACCAGGACATGGCAACGTCCTGCTAAGCTACAGGAAGACATTCTTGCTACCAGGATGTCTGGCTTCAAACACCCGATCACAAGCCTTGTAACCAACGTGCTTCCATTTCACTCTTACAACGATTTCATTAACCTGAATGGAAAGGACTATAAAAGTCCATTGAGCAGAGGTTTGTTCCAGCACTTTTCTTACAGACTGTCTGATGAGCTATTGCAGGGAAGTGATACAGTATGGGTAATAAATTTTGCACCTAAAAAACTAGCTGATGGTTTACAGGGAACCTTGTTCATTCATTCAAGTGGATATGCAATTTCTAATTTATCAGCGCATAGGATTGATAGCACCACAAGGAGAAACATTGGGATTGAACAACAGTATAAACAGGTAGATGGAAAGTGGTTTCCTCACCAGTTGAATTACCACATCAAGTGGCAACTAGCCATGTTGGGTAGCGGAACTTTATCAATGAAAGGAAATTCAGAAATTGATTCTTTAAGCTTTGTGCCACTTGCATCGTATAAGTTCGACAGAGCGCATACTGCGCGTTTAGCTCCTACAGCACACCTTACAGAAGATAGCACATGGAAAGAACTGCGCCCGGTAGAACTGCAGCCAAAAGAAGCAAGAACCTTCGTGGTGATGGACAGCATTTCGAAAGAAAAGAATTTCGACTGGATGATCCGTCTTACAGAAAAGCTGGTAGAGAATAAGCTGCCGGCAAAAATGTTTGATATAAACCTGCCACGCATCTATAGCTACAACCAGTATGAACAAAGTCGCTTTGGCTTCGGCATGCAGACGAATGAAAAAATTCTAAAATGGGCAAGTATAGGTGGATGGGGCGGCTATGGTGTTGGCGATAAAACATGGAAGTATGGTGGCTTTGGTGAAGTATACCTCGACAGGTACAAAGAGTTCATGATAAGTGGATCGTATTACAAAGATCTCCGCGATCCGGGTAGGATACAATTACACAATGAATTGGATAAAAACTACCTGCGGATGTTTCTTATGAACCGAGTTGACATGGTGGAAGGTTGGAATGCATCGGTAACCAAAAAACTAGGATATCTCACAGCAACCATTACCGGAACTAAAGAAAACATACAGCCTCAATATCCTTACCAGTTCGTTGAGAATAATACGGCTCATAATCGTTTTTATGTAAAGGAGCTTTCGCTCACCTTACGCTATGCATTTGGAGAAACAACAGCACCTGTATTTGGAAGGTATTATTCTTCCGGTAGTAAATATCCCGTGCTTTATTCGCGCATTACCCGCGGAATAATTGAAAATTCAAACATCACGTACACGCAAGCCATCGGCGCCATTAAGTGGGAAAAGAATATAAACAGGTGGGGCAAAGAGAACTTCTTATTATTAGCGGGTGCAAGCTTTAGCAAACACCAGCTGCCCATCAGTAAGTTATTTGCAGGTAATGGTTTTCTTTCAGAGGTTCGTTCTATCTATGTGTTTGGCGGCATGCAAACCATGCGTCCTTACGATTATTACAGCGATAGGTTCATCAACTTTTACTGGATGCACAATTTGCCAAATGCGTTATTTAAAGCAAAGCTTACCCGCGCCTTTAGCACTGCACCTACACCAGCGATAGGTCATAATGTTTTATGGGGAACGATGAAAAATCCTCAGCTACATGCAGGCGTAGAATTCTCTGTACCTGACAATGCTTATCATGAAAGTGGTCTTATGCTCAACCAGCTACTCCGGTTAAAAATGATGGGCATGTTCTATATGTCGTTGAACGCAGGATATTTCTATCACTGGACACCTACTATATCTGCAACAAATGGAAGGCTTGTTTTTGGAATAGGTGCAGAGTTCTAATTACCTGATCTTGTATACCATAGAAAGTCCTTGTGCACCATTCACCACGGTAGGCTTCAGAGAGAAATCCTTCAGCTTTTTATTCTTATGTAAATGAGGAACCAATATGCCAGTAGCCGCACCAATGGTATATGCAATGAAGGAGTCGCTTAAAAAATGATATCCTGCTTTATAACGTTCGTACGCCATTATTGCGGGCAGCACAGCAGCCAGCGACCATACATAGGGACGAAGTTTTGAATTAGGGTGAAAATCGCGAAAGACCTGTGCAGTGAAGAAACTAAAGGCAGCCGTTGTAGCCACATGTCCTCCATAAAAAGAACGTTGCGCACCTTTTGACATGCGCATTTCTACAGGCGCTATATTACCATACACATAAGGGCGACTGCGATAAACAAGTCCTGCAGTAAGTGTATACATACTTCCTGTGATGCCTATAGTTTCAAGGTATAAAACCGCCAGCTGTCCAAACTTCTGCCTTTGCTTTTTATCAAGCAGCATGATAGCTAAAGGATAAACATAGGAGCCATTGAAAAGTATATAACTATCCCTGTCTGCTTTGGCAGAATAATAGCCAGCATTCCACCTGTCCATAAACATCAACCTGTCTGGCGTTTTCCTTGCTAGCTCATCAGGCGTAAGATCCCGCTTATTACGTATAAGCTGGAAGCCTATGTAGTTGACGGCAACCGATGCTCCAATGATGGCAGCTTCTGTTTTGAAACGTGTAGTGTAGGGAGAAAAAGCTTTTGTATTATCCTTTACAGCATTGGAATGATCAAACGCTAAAGGCATCAGTGTATCAGCAATAGGTGGGGCTGGTGTTACTTCTAAAAGGCTACTGTCAATGCTGGATGTAGAAGTAGTATCCTGTGAAAAACAACTGAATGAGAAAAGTGCAATGAAAGAAGTAAGTAAAATCCTTTTCATGAAGAGATTGGCTTTACTTACTTTTTCAAAAAATCATGCCTTGTCTATTAGCCAAGAATCAGTGGTTAGTTACTTTTCTGCCTGTTCAACTGTGCTATCTGTGCCCTGAACATTTTTATATCCAGGCCTTGCTTGTGCATTTTTTTGATCCGTTGCTGAATACTGCTAATACGCCAGTTAATGATTATGTTCTTTAGGTTTAGCATGAAAAATTCCTCCTCAAGTTTATTTTGATGTCCATTTTCCAGGGATGGTTGCAATCATGTTTTCAACTGTTCATGTAAACGATTTAGACAGGTGAATATTTGAAATATTATATTCTTTTCATAAACAAGAAATATACATAGAGCAACACGCCCTCAAATAAGAATTCAAACCAGCATTTCTTTCCATATAGCTACTTATTGGTTTAACATAAGCTTACCTAAAGCAAATTAATCGTGGAAACTATTTTGCTTTCTCACGAACCAGAACGTTTAAATAAAACCCCGTTCGGAACTTATATGAAATCAAAAATTTTACTCCTTCTTTTCATTGCTGTTTCTTCTATTTCTATCGCTCAGTCACCTGTCAGCTTTGGTGTACGTGGTGGTGTTACTTCTTATGGTATGCAGGGCGATGCAGTGAATAATCTAAAAGACATCCTTGACTTTACCAATGGTATGGTAGCCACAGAAGATAGAAAAGGTTTTTTTGCCGGCGCATTCGCCAACATATCTGTAGGTGAAACTTTTTCTATTGAACCAGGCGTCTATTATACCCAAAAAGGTTACCAGCTAAGAGGCGACTTCAACCTAAAGGGACTTGAGTTTATTGGTGCAAATGCAAGAGCAAGATTACAATCAGAATACCTGGATATTCCTGTACTTGTGAAAGCTAATCTTGGTGGATTTCAAGTGTTCGCAGGCCCGCAGGTTTCTTATCTACTAAAGATTAATTTCCGCACAACTGCAGGTGTTTTTGGCTTTAATCTATTTGACAGGAAAATGGATGCAACAGAACAATTCAATCGCCTTGATGCAGGTGTTACTGGTGGTGTGGCTTACCAGTTTGCAAATGGTCTGAATGTTTCAGCTGCCTACGATCATGGACTGACCCGCGTAGATAACAACCGCAATGTTGAGTCTTATAACCGCGGTTTCAAGGTAGGTGTAGGTATTAAATTCTAAATTTCACAAGCTTATTCTGAGAGAGGAGTATTAACTCCTCTTTTGGCATTTATGGTAGCTCGTAACCAGGTAATAATAATTTTTCAACCTATTGCTCAACCAGGTTTATTCCCTTGACTTCAAGAACATATATTTTCTATAATACGTCCATGTGATTTAAGGATATCAACACACAATACACGGTTACAAAAATTATTTAATTTAAAATTTGGATGAATGGCATTTGGGCTTATCTTGCCGTGCATTAAAAAAAAATGGCTCCCCTGTAGAAACAGGGCAGCCTCTAACGATTGCTTGCCATATGAAATAGTTGTAATAATCTCTTTATAACTATCGATTAAGCCTCTAATGATTGCCCAACGATTTGTCGAATTGTGTATTAATTACACATTGTTTTTCAAAAGTATCTTTAATCCGGGTATAGGCAAATAGAACTTATGCCCGGAATTACATTCTCCAACATTTGCCAAATGCCCTCAAAGCATTGATGCTGCTGCTGTTGCTGCTTTTTTGCCACCGATGCCCAAGGGAAAATTTGAACAATGTTTACTTTGGATTTAGTCGTATTAATTGATCAGGTCCTTCGGTAAGTACGTAAATAATTCCATCAGGGCTTTCGGATACTGCCCGCACCCTACCTAAGCCATCAAGTAGCTTTTCTTCTGAAACATATTTACCATTGTTGACTACAACCCTTGCCACATGCTTATGAGCCAAGGCGCCAACCAATAGATTGCCCTTCCAACCCTTGTACTTATTTCCTCTAACCAGTGCCATTCCACAAGGTGCAATTGATGGCGTCCACTGGTGTATAGACGGTTCTATCCCTTCCATAGTGTTTTTATCAGAGATTACAGTCCCATCGTAATCCTTACCATGCGTAACCAGCGGCCAGCCATAGTTCTTTGCTTTTTGCACAATATTTAATTCATCTCCTCCACGCGGACCATGCTCGTGAGCCCAAAGAATATTCTTGCTTTCATCATACACCATTCCCTGGATGTTGCGATGGCCATAACTCCAGATTTCAGGCTTAGCATCCGACCTGTTGACGAAAGGATTATCCGGTGGCACACGACCATCATCAAAAAGCCTGATCACTTTGCCATTGTGCGTAGTCAGATCCTGGGCATTTTGCTTGTTTCCTCTTTCACCTGTACTTATGTACATATAACCTTTGCCGTCAAACACTATCCTGCTTCCAAAGTGGACACCGGAGTTTATGTAAGGATGTACAGAAAATAGTTCCTGTAAACCTACCAGTTGGTTGCCTTGCAACTTTGCACGAGCCACAGTGGTAGTTCCACCACCATTGCCGGGCTTAGCATAAGAAATATAGATCCAGCCGTTGGTACGGTAGTCAGGGTGAAGTACAATATCCATCAAACCACCCTGGCCACGGGCATACACTTCAGGCACGCCTTGTATTTTCTCCGCCTGCAACTGGTCATTTTGTATAATGCGTATTGATCCTGCTCGCTCTGTTACCAGCATTCTGCCATCTGGTAAGAAAACCATCCCCCATGGATTCTGCAAACCCTTTACAAGTGTCTGCACCTGGAAGAGGTCTTTACTTACCTCCTGCTGGCCAGCAGCTGCAACATTTCCATTACTTACTTTTTGTTTATCAATACAAGAAATGGCGGCGAAGGAAATAGTGGCGGCAACCAACCAGCAGGTTAACTTTTGCATGATGTATAATTGATCATGTGAGGAAAAATCTGTTTATGAGTTCTTCGACTTCTCCATTTGACGACGCAGTTTTTCTTCTACACTTCTCATCAGTGGCAACCACTCATCGCCAGAGTCAGCAGCAAAAACATCAGGTCCGGGAACACCAACACGCATGCTGAAATTTTTCTGGTTAGTAGAGTTTCCTTCTTCAATATTGAAATAAGCATCCACCCAATTTATTTCACGAACATAGCGCTGCAGCTTTACTATCATATCACGGATGCTTTGTTGAAGGTCATCTGGAATGGTGATGTCAACAGCTTGTACATCTACTCTGATGCCCTGGAAGTTTTCAGTATAATTCATAATAATTCTTTTTATGTAGAAATAAATAACACTGCACAGGGTATAAAAAACATGTACCAAAAAATGGTATGGCTATAAAATATACTTGCTGCTGCTGTAACTGAACTACAAATGTTTCATCTTTGATGCTTATCAACCTGCTATAGATGAACTTGAACAAGTTGCCTGCCGAATTGCTGATCATACTAGTAGCTTCTTTATTATTTATTCCCTTTTTAGGTGCTACACATTTGTTCGATTGGGATGAAATAAATTTCGCAGAATCAAGTCGCGAGATGATCGTTACAGGTAACTATGGAATACCCATGATCAACTTTCAGCCGTTCTGGGAAAAACCACCTCTGTTCTTTTGGTTGCAGGTTATTAGTATGAAGATGTTTGGCATTAATGAATTTGCTGCACGTTTTCCCAATGCAGTATGCGGCATCATTACACTTGTTCTTTTTTTCAGGCTTGGTAAAAAAATGGTGAATGAACGCTTTGGCTGGATATGGGTGTTGGTATATGCTGGTTCATTGTTGCCTCACCTGTATTTCAAATCAGGCATTATAGATCCATGGTTCAACCTGTTCATATTTCTTTCTATCTACTACCTGGCGCGCTATAGCAGCGAAGAAAAAATATACTCTACCTCAGCTATTGTATGGTCAGGTTTATATGCAGGATTGGCTGTTATGACCAAAGGTCCGGTAGCGCTTATCATCATAGGTTTATGTTACGGTGTATTTGCCATAACCAACAGGTTTAGGCATTTCATGCGCGTAAAGCACATCTTCCTTTTCTTACTGGTAACTACAGCTGTAGGAAGTATATGGTTTATCGCACTCCTGCTGAACGGGCAGCAGCAGATCATCTACGAATTCATTAATTACCAGGTACGGCTATTTAGAACTGAAGATGCAGGACATGGCGGACCTTTCTTCTATCATTTTATTGTTTTACTAATTGGTTGTTTCCCGGCTGCTGCCATAGCACTGTTGGCCATGCAAATAAAAAAGCAGGGAAATACGGCACCGCCACATTTTCATAAATGGATGATCATTTTGTTTTGGGTGGTGCTACTCCTGTTTTCCATTGTCAAAACCAAGATCGTCCACTACTCATCACTATGTTATTTTCCATTAAGCTTTTTGGCAGCTACTGGATTTTACAACCTATACAGGCGCAAGCTACTCCTGCCCATGTGGAATAAGATCTTGCAGGTGTTTACAGGATTTTTACTTGCTGCGGTCATCATAGCTGCGGGAAGTATTGACAGGCTAAAGCCACTACTATTGAAGCCGGGAGTAATTGATGATGAATTTGCCAAAGCGAACTTGCAGGCAGATGTTCATTGGACAGGTTTTGAGATCTTACCTGGTATATTACTATTGGCAGCAGTATTATTTTTTGCTTTTGCTAATTCACGGAAAATAAAAAGAGCATTGTTAATTCTATTTATTACTTCGGCTATTGCTTTTAATATTTTACTTGTATTGATAGCGCCTAAAGTAGAGCCTTACTCGCAAGGTGCAGCCATTGAATTTTATAAATCTAAAGTGGAAGAAAATGCCATTGTAGAGCCTATAGAATTTTTCAGCTACGCTCATTTGTTCTATACAAAACGACCGGCACACCTTGGAGGCCCGGTTACGGATAGTGTATTAGCGATGACCACGCAGCCAACTATTCCTGTATATTTTGTAAGTAAAATACAGGACGAAGAAAGACTGGCAGCTGAGCGACCAGAAATGCAAAAGATGTATACGAAAAATGGATTTGTCTTCTACCGGCTAAAGCGCTAGTTACTTTTTTGGACGATACATTTCAGAACGCATCAACCCCCATTTGCACAAACGATGTTTGATAGAAACGCCTAATACGCCAAGCCCATACACAATGCTTCGCTTCAGGTTGATACTGGATGCTTCTTCAAAATATTTGGTGGGGCAGGTAACCTCTGCTATCTCATAGTTCAGGTATATGATCTGCGACAACATCTCGTTATCAAAAACAAAATCATCTGAATTGATCTCGAAATTAATGCGCTCCAATATTTCGCGGCTAAAGGCACGATAGCCCGTATGGTATTCAGAAAGCTTTTGGTCTACCAATACGTTTTGAAAAAAAGTAAGTAAACGGTTGCTTATGTATTTATAAAAAGGCATGCCTCCACGCAAAGCACCATTGCCTAATATGCGTGAACCAAGCACTACATGATAAAGTCCATTGGCAATGATGTAAGCCATAGGCTCAATCAGCTTAGGCGTATACTGGTAATCCGGGTGAAGCATGATCACAATATCACCACCAAGTTCAAGTGCTTTATTGTAACAGCTTTTCTGGTTGCCCCCGTAGCCACGGTTTACCTGGTGTTGTACTATGTGTTGAATTCCCAACCTACGACCGGTTTCAACAGTATCATCCCTGCTCTTATCATCTACCAGCACTACCTCGTCTACTATATTGAAAGGAATTTCATTATACGTTTTTTCCAAAGTAGCAGCAGCATTATATGCCGGCAGCACCACTATAACTTTTTTACCGTTTACCATAATTCAATTTCGACTGCAAAGATGGGAGCAACTTTCCATTTGAAGCGTCATGCTTCCAACAAATTTGAAAGCAGCCATACACCATCTGCATGTTTTCTATAGCTTGCTGCTAATCTTAGCCCGATGAAAAAATTCTTTTACTTCCTTTTGCTGGTGTTGTTGGTACTTATTGTAGTTGTTCTTGTTCGTACTTTTTCTGCTACCAGTAAACAGGTGGAGGTAGCACAGGCGCCTCCTGTACCGGTTTCTGATTCTGCCATTGTTCACCTTCAAAAGGCTATCCAGTTCAAAACAATTTCTACAGAAGCAGGCACTGCTGATACGGCTGCTTTCAATGGCTTCAGGGCATTTCTACAACAAGCTTTTCCACTTGTTCATCAACATTGCCAGCTAGAGATCATCAGCGGGCAAAGCATGCTGTTTTATTGGAAAGGAATAGATGCTAATATCAAACCAATCATACTGGTTGGCCATTATGATGTAGTGCCTGTAGAAGAAGAATCACTGCCCCTTTGGAAAGCAGATCCATTCGCAGGTGCTATTATAGGTGATAGCATTTATGGACGTGGAGCAGTAGACGATAAGGGGAGTGTTATGGCCATACTGGAAGCAATTGAACAACTACTGCGTGAGAATTATCAACCACAAGGTGATGTGTATTTAGCTTTTGGTCACGATGAAGAAGCTACTGGCCAGCAAGGAGCAAAGGTTCTGGTGCCGCTGCTTAAGCAAAGAGGCATCAACCCTGCTTTTGTACTTGATGAAGGTGGATTGGTAACAGCGAAAGAAATACCTGGCGTTACCAAACCTGTAGCACTGGTAGGCATAGCCGAAAAAGGATATGTAACGGTTGATCTTTCAATCAATATTCCGGGTGGTCATTCATCCATGCCTGCAAAAGAAACAGCGATTGATCAAATGTCTAAAGCGCTGTTGCGGCTAAAAGAAAATCCTTTTCCTGCTGACCTCAACCACACGATCAATGCTTTTATGGATTATATGGGACCAGAAATGCCTTTTGTACAACGTATGGCTTTTGCCAATCGCTGGCTGTTCAGCCCATTGATCAAAAACATCTATAGCAGCCGCCCCGGCCCTGATGCTATGATACGAACTACAACAGCACCTACTATTGTGCACTCGGGTGTAAAAGAAAATGTGATACCTACTGTTGCTAATGCTACAGTAAATTTCAGGACACTGCCAGGCACTACGGTAGATGATGTTGTAAAGCATATGAAAGAAGTGATAGATGATGATCGGGTAACTATAAAAGCGAGGTCTAACAACAGCAGCCCGCAAGCCGTTGCCGATGTTAATGATCATTTTTTTACCTACCTGCAACAATGCATTCGCAGCTGGCGAAACGATGTGGTGGTGTCGCCTTACTTAGTACTAGGTGCTACAGATGGTCGCTATTATACGGAGCTTACTCCTAATGTTTTTCGTTTCATTCCATTCAACGATGTAAAAGGTTTTCATGGCACAGATGAACGCGTAGGAGTAGATGAATACAAGAAAGGGATCGCATTCTATTATGGCCTTCTAAGGAACTGGAAAGGTGGCAGTGGCAGGTAGTTTATCATTTGTTAAATAGGTATAGCTTCTTTCCATTGCTTAAACTGCTAGGCGCTTAGCTCGTCTATCGTTGCAGTAAAAGTGGTAAGATAATTGTTTAGTGAAGCTTAAACATAATCCTATGAAACGAATGAACAACAAGATGCTTTTAGTTTTCCTGGTAGCTGCATCTACTTTTTTAGCTATTGAAACAAATGCGCAAAATCGCCGCAACGATGACCAGGCTCGTCGACCAAACATACTAGATCAGTTTTTTGGAAATACAGATCCTATTTTCAATCCTGAACAAAACAGGCGTTTTCCAAACGACAGAAGAGTAGGCAACGAAAGACGGCTACCACCGGGCCAGGCAAAGAAGATTTATGGCGGAAGTGCAAGGGATTATGCGCCAGGTCAGCAAAAGAAATGGGACAATAGGAACAATAGAGACAGGAGATACGAAAGGGATGACAGAGACAGGAGATATGAACGTGATGACAGAGACAGGAGGTACGACCGTGATGAGTTCAAGTCAAAAAACAACAAACAGTTTAAGAACAAAAAGAAGTGGAAGGATTAAAATATACAGGGCTGCCAATAAAGGCGGCTCTTTTTATTACATCGCTTTTACATCTTCTAATTCTTTCCGGTAATCATACTGCAGGTCTTCGTGTACCAGGTTGATGAGCGTATCAATCTTTTTTAATTGCTGAGCATACATGGCCACTATTGCTGTAACCTTCTTATAGCCTTTTCCAGGTTTGTTAAGGTGGCGGCAAAAATGCAAGCGCATCTCAACTTCTGATTCTTTATTATTGGTATACTTGCTGTACTTACTAATACTTCTCAAAATCTTCCTCAACGCTTTCTTGGTATGAAACCAGTTTGGCTTTGGCAACTCAGCAAATTCATCATCCATCTCTTCCTTTATAGCACTTACATATGCAGGCTCATCGTGGCTATTGAATAACAAGAACGAAAGGAGCTCTTTGTTTTCCTTCTTAAAACGAACAAGACGAAGGCATAGCTCAATTAGTTTTTTTGGTGGCAGACTTGCCAGTTCCTGCTTTATATCGTTGCTGCTATATGCCTTCATGAAGTAATCTATGAATTTAAATTTTTAGCTGTTGCTATTCCCCTATTGTTTTGCAACCGGTACGTAGTTGAGCGGCAACATGCTACACATCTTTTCAGACCATGCCCAATAACCAAGTGTCAGCAGTTCAGTAGGTGGATATACGCTCCCATTGCTTTGCACTTCCACCTCGTGTCCGTTTACCAGGTAAAACTCTGATACCATAGCTTCAGAACTGTTCATCATGGTATTGCTGTAATATGCTGGTGGTGCTTTTTTGTGCTTGTAAAAAACCTGCAGGTAATCAGTAAATGATAGGCCTGCTGTTACACTGTCAATAGCATATGCAATGCTATCGCCAGGCAACAAAGTGTTTAGCAGGTATGCAACCTCGTTGGGCTGGTGCATTACGCGCTGGTAATACGATGCACTGTCTTTACTGAAATTTGTCACCACTGTGTTGCCCCTGCTAGCTATAGCTTGCACCTTTGCCTGCCTATCCATAATTTGCTTCACACGCTGCTTTTCTACGTTCGGTTTCTTTACCAGCCTTCGCACTTCAAAACCTTCTTCATCAATTTTATTACGATAAAGTGCACGCATAAAATGTGTCATCGAACCATAGAAAACATCTTCTCTTTTAGCCTGCCACCGGCGCAGCTGCGCTGCACGTCCATCCATATTTTTGAACAATGGGTAACCAACAAACAACAGGTAACGCGTGCTGAAGTTGAACTGAAACTGCTGCAGGTCGTAATTGATGATATAGCCAAGCGCCTTGTTTTGAATGATCAGCGGTTCATTTGCTACCACCGTCAAAATCTTATTTTGCTTATCGTGCCTGAACTTTAGTACCTGTGGGTTTAGTATCCTGCAGCTACTTGCAAGATCTGAGGTGCCAATAAAGTTGTCTATGAAAAACTTGCCCCAGTTATTCCATCCATCTTTATCATATGTAGCTATTACTACTTCATCGAGCACTGCCACCCGCGGCTGAAGCTGGATGACAAGACCTGCTGTGGCTGTAGCCGTTTGAACCGTAGAGAAATAAGTTTCAAAACCAACAGAAGAAACTACCAGGTCATATTTACCAGCAGGTACATTAAATGAAAATTCACCTGTACTGCCAGTAGCTGTACCAAACGATGTATTGTTCAGGTAAACACTTGCCCCGGCTATTGGAGCCTCGCCGGTTGCCGCTACTACCCTTCCTTTTATTTCTACCTGTGCATGAGATACCACTACAAAAAGCAGGAAGAGAAAAAACAGTATTCCCCTGTTGCCCCATGCAATGGTATACCTCATATTAGCCAAGGCCGAAGATTCCTTTATTCAGAAGTTGTAGTGTTTGGGTTTTATAATTTCCCGGAACAAGAATGCTGATGTTGTGCCTGCTTCCGCCATAGCTCACCATACGTACAGGTATATCAGCTATGGTATCAAATAGGCGCTTCATGATGTCGTTTGACTGCGCGATCTCGTTGCCTACAATAGAAATGATAGCCTGGTTGTCATCTACTTCCACAGAACCAAATGGCTCCAGGTCTTGCAGTATGTTGGCCAGGTTGTCGCGGTTGTCAATGGTTACAGAAACAGCAACTTCAGAAGTAGTGATCATATCAATAGAGGTCTGGTATTTCTCGAAAACCTCGAATACCTTCCGCAGGAAACCATAGGCAAGCAACATGCGGCTGCTCTTGATGTTGATGGCAATGATGCCATCTTTAGCAGCAACAGCTTTTACACCTGCACCGGCGGCGGTGCTTTGTATCACAGTTCCTTTAGCAGAAGGATCCATAGTATTCAGCAACTTCACCGGAACATTGAATTGCTGTGCAGGCCAGATGGATGCGGGGTGCAAAATCTTAGCGCCGAAATATGCAAGCTCTGCAGCTTCATCAAAACTTAGCTGCTCCACAGGCTGCGTCTTATCCACTACGCGAGGATCATTGTTGTGCATGCCATCTATGTCTGTCCATATTTCGCATACACTGGCTTCTATAGCTGCAGCTACCAGTGATGCAGTATAATCACTGCCGCCTCTCTTCAGGTTGTCTACTTCACCTTTGTGGTTACGGCAAATATATCCTTGCGTAATAAACAGGTTGACACCCGGGTGCGCTTCCAGCAGCTGCGTCAGCTTTACTTTTATATTTCCGATCTGTGGCTCAGCATTCACATCTATCTGCATGAAATCAAGTGCAGGTAACAGCGCATGTTGTATACCTTTTTCATGTAAATACACACTGAACAGACGCGTACTTAATAATTCGCCTTGTGCAAGAATATCTTTATTAAGCGCTTCGCTGTAGGATATCTTAAAAATGATGTTGAGAAATTCAAAGTGCTCAGCTACTACGCGGTGACCTTCTTTTCTACCTTCTTCAGTAGCAAGCAGTTCATCTACAAATTTTGCATAATGCTGCTGCAGTTGTTCCACCTTTTCACGTGCTTCATCCCTATAGCTACTGCTCAGGGTTTCACTTATCTGAACCAATGCATTGGTGGTTCCACTTAATGCACTTAAAACAACGATAGCAGGTTCCTGCTGTTTGGTTACAAGATCAGCTACGCCAAACATACGCTCAGGCTTGCCAACGCTGGTACCACCAAACTTCATCACTTTCATAATAATCCAAATTTTTAAGGTTAGCAAAGATAGCAGACAACACAACACTGTCACTTTTATAAATCAATAACAATTGCATGTTATCTCTTTTGAAGTACGGGTTGATGTTCTGTATACTTTTGCCGCAAAGTGGAAAGTAATGATAAGATTGGCATTATGGTTAATATGCATGTGTTCACTGGTAGACCTTCAAGCTCAGAAACAACCTGCTGCAGCCAAACCTAAGCTGGTAGTGGGTTTGGTGGTAGACCAAATGAGGTGGGATTATTTACAACGTTATGCTGATCGCTATTCCAACGCAGGCTTTAAGAGATTGATGAACGATGGCTTTAACTGCAACAATACATTTATCAACTATACTCCTACGTACACTGCAGCCGGCCACGCTTGCATCTACTCAGGATCTGTTCCCGCTCATCATGGCATTTTGGGCAACTACTGGTATAGCAGGCAGTTGCAGCGAAACGTTTATTGTACAGAAGACACAACCGTACAAACCATAGGTAGCACTTCTACAGCCGGCATGATGTCACCTGCCAACATGTGGGCCACCACCATCAATGATGAATTGAGAATGGCTTCTAATTTTCAAAGTAAAGTGATAGGCATAGCATTGAAAGACCGAGGTTCTATACTGCCCGCTGGTCATTCGGCTAACGCAGCTTATTGGTTTGATGATGTATCAGGTGGTTTTATCAGCAGCAGTTACTACATGCAGGATTTGCCACAGTGGTTAAAACAGTTCAATAACCAGAAGCTGCCAGACAATTACTTATCTAAAAATTGGAATACATTATATCCAATAGAAACTTATAAGAATAGCTCAGCTGACAATAAACCTTACGAGAATAATCTACCTGGTGAAGACAATACATTCCCGCACATCACCAACAACATAAGCAAAAACAAATACAACAGCTTTCGGTATACGCCACATGCTAATAGTTATGTAGTAGAAATGGCGAAGGCCGCTATAGAAGGAGAAAAATTAGGTAAGGGTGCTCATACAGATGTACTGGCTTTAAGTTTTTCATCTACCGATTATATAGGTCATGAATTTGGACCTAATTCAATAGAAATAGAAGACACTTACTTGCGGCTGGATAAAGACATTGCAGAGCTGCTCTCCTACCTTGATAAGAATATTGGAAGCGGCCAGTATTTAGTATTTCTTTCTTCAGATCATGGTGCTACACATATACCGGGTTATTTAAAAGAAAATAAAATACCTGCAGGCTTAGTAAAAGCAAGAGAGGTAGAAACACTTATCAATAATTACTTGAAAGAAACATTCAACATCAGCAATGGTGTAAGCAAGGTTGTTAACTACCAGGTTTATTTAAATCATGCGGTAATAAAACCAGAACAACTGGAAAGAATAAGACCAGCAGTTGTACAGCAACTGCTAAACATACATGGTGTAGCCAATGCTTTTGTACTTAACGATCTGAATGCTGCACCAATTCCTGAAGTTTTGAAAAGCATGATGATTAATGGCTATAACCAGAAGCTTAGTGGCGACATTCAATACATTCCAAAGCCGCAGTTCTACGACGGTTGGGAAAAAGGCACCTCTCACGGCACCTGGAATCCTTACGATTCACGTATTCCACTTATCTGGTATGGCTGGGGCATAAAGAAAGGAAGCACATGGCGCAACACGTACATGACAGATATTGCCGCTACGCTTGCTGCAATATTGAAAGTACAAGTGCCAAGTGCCAGCATTGGTAATGTGATACAGGAAGTATTCAAGTAAATACTGATAAAGGGTTATTCTTTGTTAGTTGCAGGTAATGAAATAAAAGCTGATCATCATTATTAGATCTTACACTGCTTTTATATCTTGAGGTAGTACAGCAGCCATACGCTGGAAACAACATCAAAAACTACCTGTATGAGAACGCTTTACCTACTGTTATTCCTGCAGTTGATTTATTGTGCTGTTGATGGCCAAACTTCTGACAAAAAGAAGTTGTATAGCATAGCAGTATCCAATTCACACAGCAGCTATCCTTTTTCTACTGGTGTTGCTTTGGTCACTGGTCCTTACAACCCGGGCTTCGAGCTAGCATATAATCCCACATTACGCCAAAGACAAAAGCATGAGTGGGTAGCAAATTATGCTGCCTCCTATCTCTTCCACCGTTTCAATCAACATGCAATTTCATTGTATGCACAATTTGGCTACCGCTACAAGTTTACCAGCCGCTTTCATGCAGATGGAATGGTTGGTGGTGGATACTTGCACAGCATACCTGCCACTGCTCAACTAAAGCTGAACGAAGAGGGTGAGTATGAAAATGCAAAAGGCATTAGAAGAATGCAGGCGACGGTAAATGCTGCTCTTGGAATACGTTATTACCTCTCTACTTCGCCAGGCAATAAGAATGTATTTCTCCGTTACCAAACTTCTATTCAAACTCCTTTTGTAAAATCGTATGTGCCTATGCTTCCATACAACACGCTTTTACTTGGAGTTGCTTTTTCTATTCAACGTTAATCCTGCACAATGAAATACCTATTCCTACTTTTTGCTGCAATACTGTTAATGAACTTTGGCTGTAAAAAAGCCCAGGTTGTGGCAACAGAAGCTGTTACAATACCGGCACCATGGACAGATACAAGCACTGTTCATCCAAAGAATGCAGCGTTCAGATCTTTGATAGAAAAATATAGAGCTAAAGGATTACCGGGCATTTCTTTGCTGGTGACGGATGCAAGTGGTACCTGGATTGGCGCTACAGGAAAAGCAGATATTGAGAGAAACATCCCTTTTACAACGGGACAGGTCTCAAAAAGTGCCAGCATCACTAAACTTTTCATGGGTACACTCGTATTCAAAATCATAGAAGACTCAGCGCGTACAGGTGTTGGTTATAGTTGGCTTCAACAGCCTATCAGCCGCTATCTTCCAACTGCTATAACTTCTAAAATTGCTAACGGCAGTGTAGTAACATTAGGCCAATGTCTGAAACATGAAACAGGAATACCAGACCTGATAGAAGAGTCCAAATTTTACCTGGCGGTACTAAATCATCCCAACAGGAAGTGGAAACCTGAAGAATTGCTGGAATTTATTTACAACAAACCTGCGCTATTTGCACCGGGCGATACAGCTATATACTCTAACACCAATACTACTTTGGTGGCTATGGTTATAGAAGCTGCTACGGGTAAAAAACATGCTGACCTGCTAAGGCAATACATACTGCAGCCACTCAATCTAAAGAACACTTATTATCAACCACACGATGAACTACCTACTCATGCAGCACAAGGATATTACGACCTCTACAATAATCAAACGATCTTAAATGTTTCCAATCTTGTAACAGGCAGTGGAAATGGATATGGCGGAATGTATTCAAACATCTTTGACCTGAAAGTTTTCATAGAAGCATTACTAATAAACAAGACTCTGCTTTCTGCCAGATCATTAACTACCATGCAGACCTATGGCAAACAGGATGGACCCAATGAGTATGGCTATGGTATCATGAAGAAATTTGTTAGTCGCGGTGCTAATGCAGGCATTGGACATTCAGGCAGAGATCTTGGTTATTCAGCAAACCTCTTTCACTTCCCGGCGCGTGGCGTTACCCATATCTTCTTTATCAATTACGGCACTGATGCAGCAAGTACCCTACGCGACGTCTTCAATGCATTCCAGGAGGAGCTTTTAAATCTTACACTGCAGTAAGCATCAGTTGGGCTGAATTATTTCTTAGAAAAAGAGAAGCCATGCGTGGTGCATGGCTTCTCTTTTTCTTTCGAACCAGTTACTTGAATGTTTCCTGGTTATCTACTATCCTTACATTGCTGATCTTTAATTCATACTTAGCTATCTCATTATCCTCGGCCACCACTTCTTTTGGAAGCCCGGCCTTCACAAGATTAGAATAACTCATTGGCGACGGCGTGTTGTTCAACAAGGCATCAGCCAGCGGTTGCGCTTCGCTATCGTCTGTTACTATAGCAACGTGCATATTCTCTACCTGCCAATACTTTCTTATAGCACGATTTACATCATCTACAGTTAGTTTAGCAAGCAGTGCATCCATTTCTTTTATGTAGTCTTTCCTGCCATAGAATTTTGAGTCCATCAGGAAACCAAGTTGACGCTCTGGCGTTTGCGTATACAGTTTGTTGTAGCTGCGCAAGAAATCTCTTGTCAGTTCAAAATCCTTCTTTGTCATACCCTTCTTGATAAGATTATCAACTTCGCGAACAGCTAGACGCAATGCAAAATGTGCATGTCCTATAGGTATACTTCTAAGTTCTACATATTGGCTTCTTAGCCCTTCTCCGGTTTGCACAGGGCGTATCCACAGCGAGAAATAATTAGACCGACGAGGAACTCCGGGCACAGGCAGCATATTACTTCCACCTGCTTCATACCATTCTATATACGAGTAGTCACCATAGTTCATAGAGCGGATGGTGCGTATCTTATCGTACAACTGGCCATAGCTCTTACGGTGTTCACCGAGGAATGAATTAGCAACCATGAGCGCAGCGAACTCATCATTTTTGCGCGTTACAGGCATTGGAAAACCAGCAAAAATTGCAGAACCCAAAGCATCTGTTTTAGAGATGATCTGAACATTGATGCCTTCTGGCTTGGCAGGCACAACGGCTGCCGTTGTATTTGGTTTACCCGCTGGCAAGCGTTGCAGATCTTTCTTCAATTGCTCCAGGAATTCAGCAGGATAATTACCAGCAATACCGATAGAAAGATTGCTTAGCGTAAACTGGTTCTTGTAATACTGGCGTACATCTTCTAATGAAATTCCCTGTACAGTAGCCCTGTTGCCTGCTACCATGTGCTGGTAAGCTGTGCCTCTGAAAAGCAGATGCTCCAGCGCAAATTTGCTATAGTCTTCATCAGAAGAGGCGCGTATCACCTGGTCAACATAGTTCTGTTGATTTGATTTTACTCGGCTAAAATCTTCTTCAGCAAAAGAAGGTGTAAGTACCAATCCTTTCAACACAGGATAAAATTTTTGTAGAAAATCCCTGTGAACAGCAAAAGTAAAAGTGGTAACTTCTTTATCTACCAACGCCGAATAACTAGCAGCCATTGGGTAAATAAGTTCCTGTATTTGCTTACTGGTTAATTTATCTGTACCTCCACGTACCAATGTATTAGCGGTGGTATAGGTAATGCCTTCTTTTCCTGCAGGATCACTTACTGAACCATTCCTGAACATTAACTTGATAATGATCTTATTAGACTGTGGCAGTTTTAGTTCAGTTACTTCCTGGCTTGTTCCAATATTACTTACAGCCAGTAAAGCAATAAGAAATGTATACTTGATTATATTTTTCATGATGTAGGCTTCAACTTTAGATTAATGAACGCCACCTTCTTTGCCAGGTCCTATGGTAGCAACTGTAAGAGTGGATGGAATGAAATATTCATTGGCAACACGCATAATATCTTCTGCGGTCACTTTATCAAATAAGGCATAGAACCTGTTGATCGACTCCGGATCGCCGGTAAGCCATACAGCCTGCGATACTGCATTAGCTATCTGGTCAGGACTATCCATACTCATTGCAAAACTGTACTTGTAGCGCGACTTCGTATCAGCCAGTTTCTTAGCATCTACAGGCGTGGTTTTAGCTGCCTCTAAAGCAGCTACTATTTCATCTTTTACATATTGCATGTCTTCAGCTTTCTTCACCGAAGAAGTAATAGTGATCAACTGCGGATCGCGGGTCGAACTGGCGCCACCAAAAATATTACGCACCTTCTGCTCTTTTACTACCAGCTTCTGGTACAGGTCTGATGTTTCGGAGAATAATATCTGCGATAAGATATTCAATGCCGGCAGATCTACTGACTGATCAGAGAATGCAGGGCTCTTGTAGTGCAGCCTGAGTAATGGCGGGTAGGAAGCATGTTGTATATGAGCATACCTTGTAGACCTTTGGTCAGGCTCAGTTTCTATGGTTGGCTGGTATGTGCCTCGCTTCCACTTTCCAAAATATTTTTCAGCATATCGATTTACATCTTCCTGCTTCACATCGCCTACCACAATGATGGTGGTATACTCTGGCCTGTAAAAACGGTTGAAGAATTCAATAGAATATTCATACTGGTTCGGCATATCTACTACATCTTCGAAAAAACCCATGGTAGTATGCTTGTACGTGTGCTTATCAAAAGCAGTATTCAGCGCCTTCTCGTACAGCTGCTGCGTTACATCAGCATAGTTCTTTGTGTACTCTCCTTTTACTGCACCGGCTTCTGTTTTAAAGTCATGCTCACTGTAGTTCAGGTTTTGAAAACGATCGGCCTCAACCTCCATCATTTTCTCCAGCTTAGCAGCGTTACCAGTCATATGATAAACCGTACGATCTAGGGAAGTATTTGCATTGGCAGAAGCACCAATAGACTTCAGCACTTCGTCGTATTGTTCTTTAGAATATTTGTCGGTGCCTCTAAACATCATGTGCTCAAAGAAATGCGCAAAACCTGTTTTACCTTTCTCCACTTCTTCACGCGAACCTACACGCACCACCAGGTATAGCGAAGCAAGTCCGGGGCTATTGAAAGGAACAGTAACTACGTTCAGGCCGTTAGGCAACATCCGTTGCTGGATAGGATAAGGCAATATCTTTTGACCAGCATCCTTTTGTGCATCTTGTGCCTGCGCAGGCATTTGCACCACGGTAGTTTTACTTTTGTTCACCACAGGTTTTTTTGCCTGGGCAACTGCATTGCCTGCGGCTACACCCGCCACTATGGTGAGCAACCAGAATTTTCTTTTCATGTTAGGAATAAATTTAAAAGCCTCCCTGCATTTTTTGCAAGGAGGCTAATTTACAGCAAAGCCCTTCACTTACTGCACAAATAAGTTAAAGATGGACCTGTGCATTGGATAAGTGGCCAATCGTGCTTTCGCAGCTGCTAGATATTTGAAGTTTGCTTGTTACGTACGTAAACGTGTTTCACATTTCCTTTTCCAGTATCTCTTTCATCAATTTCAAAGAGGCCTATGCGTTTTATCAGTAACAGTAATTTTTTGAAGCCGTAATTACGTGGATCAAAATCAGGATGCTTCTTTAGGATCAGGTTGCCAAGATCACCTAAGAATACCCATCCTTCTTCGTCGGCAATATCGTTAATGCTGTTGGCAATCGTTCTTATCAAAGGATTGGTAACAGGCGCAAATCCTTTGGCTGTGGTCTCTTCACTCTTTATAGATTCTTCTTGTTTGGGTGCTTCCTCGGTTTTACCAGGTTGTTTCTTGATGTTCCTGGCAGCCTTCACCGGCTTTGGCTTCTGCTCTTCGTGTACATCTTCGCCGGCTTTTAGTATCTCCAGGTAGATGAACTTGTCACAAGCAGATATCATTGGAGTAAGCGTTTTTCTTTCTCCTATACCAATCACCTTCATCCCTGCTTCGCGTAGCCTGGTGGCAAGCCTGGTGAAATCGCTATCGCTGGATACAATGCAAAATCCATCTACCTTACCGCTGTATAGAATGTCCATAGCATCTATAATCATGGCTGAGTCAGAAGAATTCTTTCCGGTAGTGTAGCTATATTGTTGGATGGGTGTGATAGAATTCTCCAGGAGCACCTTCTTCCAGTTGGTCATCGAAGGCTTGGTAAAATCAGCATAGATCCTTTTGAAAGTTGGCGTCCCATATTTAGCAATCTCCTGCAGCATCTCTTTTACATAATGCGCAGGAATATTATCAGCATCTATCAGAACTGCAAGCCGCAGGTCTTTTATACTTTCCATTGTTCGTGTTCTTTTTTATGAAGGTAGTTAAACTGAACTTGTTCAGGCTGCACCTCATCGTTTGCCATTACATAAAAAAAATGCCCCGCGGTATGCGAGGCACTTTCTATTGATGTTGGTTTATTGTCCCAGTTTCGCTTTCAGGTTTTGATCCAGCGCCTCCAGGAATTCTTCTGTATATAAATAATCAGTTCCGTGCTCTACATTTGGCTTCACAGTTATAGCAAGGTCTTTGGTCATCTTACCACTTTCTACTGTTTCTATACAAACTTTCTCCAGTGTCTGGCAGAAGTTGATCAACTCCTGGTTGCCGTCCAACTTACCACGGAATTCCAAACCTCTTGTCCATGCAAAAATGGATGCAATTGGATTGGTAGATGTCGGCTTTCCTTTCTGGTGTTCGCGGTAGTGACGTGTTACTGTTCCGTGTGCAGCTTCTGCTTCCATCGTCTTTCCATCAGGAGTAACCAGTGTAGAGGTCATCAATCCTAGTGAACCGAAACCTTGTGCTACAGTGTCGCTTTGTACATCACCATCGTAATTTTTACAAGCCCATACGAAGTTACCATTCCACTTTAGTGCGCTGGCAACCATGTCATCTATCAGGCGGTGCTCGTAAGTAAGACCTGCTTCAGTAAACTTAGTTTTGAATTCTGTTTGGTAGATCTCTTCAAAGATGTCTTTGAAACGACCATCATACTTCTTAAGGATAGTGTTCTTTGTAGAAAGGTAAAGCGGCCAGCCTTTCATCAACGACTGGTTGAAACATGCACGTGCAAAACCTTTGATGCTCTCGTCGGTATTGTACATAGCCAGTGCTACACCATCACCTTTGAAGTTGTACACTTCAAACTCCTGTACAGTTCCGTCTTCACCTTCAAATTTTACAGTAAGTTTTCCTTTGCCTTTGGTTACAAAATCAGTAGCACGGTATTGATCACCAAATGCGTGACGACCAATACATATCGGTGCAGTCCAGTTTGGAACCAGGCGTGGTACATTGCTCATCACGATTGGCTCGCGGAAAACTGTACCATCAAGAATGTTGCGGATAGTACCATTTGGCGACTTCCACATTTGCTTCAGGTTAAATTCTTTTACCCTTTCTTCATCAGGAGTAATGGTAGCACATTTGATACCTACGCCATATTGTTTAATGGCATTAGCTGCATCAATGGTCACCTGGTCATTGGTCTCGTCGCGGTACTCAATACCAAGGTCATAATATTTTATATCAAGATCCAGGTAAGGAAGGATCAGTTTATCTTTTATGAAACGCCAGATGATTCGTGTCATCTCATCGCCATCCAGCTCTACAACCGGATTGGCTACTTTAATTTTCTCAGCCATGGTTTTGATTTTAAAAATTTAAAACGGCTACAAAAGTAAGCTCTCCTCTATTCCATGCGGTAAAAATTTTATATAGCCTTTGCATGCTTATAACATCTATTGCTACAGCGGGTACGTATGTTGTATAAATGCTTCTATGCGAGTTTTTTCAGTTATACAAGTCACCATTGTAACCTTACTAAGCGCAGCTTTATCCATGGGTTGCAAAAAAGCGGCTATCTCTGCTACGGTTGAGCAACCACCCGTTGTTGTTGCAGGTTCTAAAACTTACCTCGCCCTCGGCGACAGCTATACCATTGGACAGGGTGTAGCCACTGCAGATCGTTTTCCGCACCAGGTGGCCGCGCAGTTAAAACAGCAAAATATTCCCATACAAAACCCAGTGTACATAGCAGCCACAGGATGGACGACGGCTAAACTTCTTGCCGCCATCAATGCTCAAAACCTGGCTGGACCATATGACGTAGTAACCTTACTCATAGGTGTAAACGACCAGTACCAGGGTGTAGATACTGCTGTTTATCGAACAAGATTTACTGAAGCACTCAATAAAGCGCTCAGCCTTGCTGGCAATAAAAAGTCAAATGTATTTGTGCTATCCATACCTGATTATAGTGTAACACCCTTTGTACCGGCATCACAAAAAGAGAGAGTAGAACGGGAGATCAACTGGTTCAATGCCATCAATCTGCAGGTAACGCAGCAGATGGGAATAAGTTATACGGACATAACACCTTCTACCAGGCAAGCTGCAAATAATCCTGCTCTATTAGCTAATGATGGACTTCATCCTTCAGGACTGGAATATAAGAAATGGGCGGATATGGTGGTGCCAAAAATGCTGTCGGTACTGCGCTAGATGTTCACCTTTTCGCACTCCATTGTACAAAAGCGGCTGTATAGTTTTTCATATACCGGTATGACATTCTGAATATCAAACGTACACGCCAGCTCATAAGCCTGTGCTTTGAACTGCGCATGCTTTTCAGGATCGCTCAGTATTTCGATGGCAAAGGCACTCATAGATTCTACATCACCCACATCAGCCAGGAAGCCTGTTTTTCCATGAATATTTACTTCAGGCAAACCACCTGCATTGGTACTGATAACCGGCATGTGTGCTGCCATTGCTTCCAATGCTGCCAATCCAAAACTTTCATATTCGCTCGGCAAAATAAACAGGTCGCTCACCACCAGTATCTCCTCCATTTGCTCCTGCTTCCCTAAAAACCTTACATCATCAGATACGCCCAGTGCATCAGCCAGGTCTTCCATTGCCGGGCGTTCAGGACCATCACCTACCAGCAACAGCTTTGCAGGCATTTCCTTACGCACCTTAGCAAAAATCTTTACCACATCCTGTACCCTTTTCACCTTTCTAAAGTTCGATGCATGCACCAGTATCTTCTCATTATTAGGTGCTATCACTCGCCTAAATGCATCAATCGGTTTCTTGCTAAACCGCGCTACATCCACAAAGTTGTGGATCACATCTATTTCCTTCTTTATCTTAAATGAACGGTAGGTTTCATCGCGCAGGTTGGCACTCACCGCTGTTATTGCATCACTTTCGTTGATGCTGAACGTAACTACCGGCGCATAAGTTTTATCCTTGCCTACAAGTGTTATATCAGTGCCATGCAGGGTAGTGATAACAGGAATATTTTTCCCTTCTTTTGCCACTATTTGTTTGGCCATATAAGCAGCCGATGCGTGTGGTATGGCATAATGCACATGCAACAGGTCAAGATCGTGGTGCAGGATCACATCAACCATGGTGCTCGACAACGCTACTTCATAAGGCGGGTAATCGAACAACGGATACGTAGGTACCCGCACTTCATGATAGTAAATATTTGCATTGAAGACATTCAACCTTACCGGTTGCTGGTAAGTGATAAAATGTACCGAATGACCTTTATCAGCAAGCGCCTTTCCCAGTTCAGTGGCCAGTACACCACTACCTCCAAAGGTGGGATAACAAACTATTCCTATACGCATGATAGCAGGTAAGATTTTATGTTTCCGGCATAAGTATATGTTTCAGCATTTGTTGCGTCGCACACTTGTACCGCAGAAAGCAAATGCACCCCAGGTTTCCTGTGCTGCAGTTACCTCCATTCAAAAAGCCTGCTAAGTAACAATAATTATCCGGATTGGTTTTACCAGCCATGTAGAAATGACAATCACCTAACCTGTAGTTGATGATAAGAACAAGAATATCACTACAACTAAGAATAAATCCATCACATCCTCATGCAACTCTTCTTCTTTTTTATCATAAAGAATGTCCATTAAACTCTCTTCGCCTCCCTTTCCCATTGTTTGTATAAATTGCCACAAAAGCACATTGGATGAAAAAACTGTTATGCCTTATAGCTGTTATTCCTGCATTATCATTTGCACAAAAAGATGATTCGATCTTCATAAGAAAATTAGCCAACGAGATACTGGTGAATGGAACTGCTTATGAGAACCTGCGCCACCTGACAAAGAATATTGGTGGCCGCCTGGCAGGCTCACCACAAATGACGATGGCAGAAAATTGGGGCGCTGCGGTTTTAAAACAAGTAGGCGCCGACACAGTCATCATGCAGCCATGCATGGTGCCACACTGGGTTCGTGGCGGCACGGACAAAGCATCTATAACCAGCGTAAACAGCAAACGCACCAGGAGACCATTAGATGTAGTGGCATTGGGCAATACTATAGGCACAGGTAAAAAAGGAGTAACAGCACAGGTGATCGCTATATCTTCTTTTGATGAATTGGAAAGACGGAAAGATGAAGTAAAAGGCAAGATCGTGTTTTACAATGCGGCGTTCAATCCTGCTAATGTTCGACCATTCACATCCTACAGCGAGATGTCGGCATACAGAACCCGCGGCGCATCAAGGGCAGCAAAATATGGTGCGGTAGCAACCATCGTTCGCTCTATGAGCGAAGGCACCAATAATCACCCACACACCGGCTCCAATAACTACAACGACTCATTTCCTAAAATACCAGCTATTGCTATTGGATTAGAGGATGCTGATCATTTGTGGAATGTGTGCAAGAGCAATGCAAATGTGCAGGTATCAGTAACTACACACGGTTATTTTCTTCCTGATGCGCAGGCTTATAATGTTATCGGTGAATTGAAAGGTTCCGGAAAAGATGTGACCTATTTAACCGTTGGTGGCCACCTAGACAGCTGGGACAATTGCGAAGGCGCACACGACGATGGAGCAGGCATTGTACAAACCATGGAGATCCTTCGTGCATTTAAAGCCTTAGGATACAAACCAAAGAATACCATTCGCTTTGTACTTTTTGCCAACGAAGAAAATGGATTGCGCGGCGGCAACAAGTATGCTGAAGAAGCCAAAGCTAAAAATGAAAAGCATGTATTTGCGCTTGAAAGTGACGCAGGTGGTTTTACACCACGAGGCTTTGGTTTTACCATAGATGCAGAAAAGCTAAGGAAGATACAGCCGTGGGTAGCACTGCTAAAGCCTTATGGTGTATATGAATTATCCAGTGGCGGAGGCGGTGCCGATATAGGGCCATTGAACAGGGCTTTTGGTACTCCCCTTGCAGGGCTGCAGCCAGACCCGCAGCGCTATTTCGACTTGCACCATGCACGAAACGATGTATTTGAAGCAGTGAACAAAAGAGAACTTTTACTTGGCGCCATTAACATGGCTGCATTGGTTTACCTGGTAGATAAACATGGCTTGTAAAGACAACAGTTCACAACATACATCTACGCCAGTAAAAGGAAAATAGCCAGTCGCTTGTGAATATCAGGCAACTGCTTGTTCCAGTCGTTGATGGTTTTGGTAACAATGGTTTCTGCTGGCGCTGTAATATCCACGGCTATACATAGCTGCGTTTGCGGCTTGCAATGGGCTACTATGTCTTTTATCAGCTGGTTGTTCCTGAAGGGCGTTTCAATGAATATCTGTGTACATTTCTTTTTCGCAGACTCTAGTTCCAACTCCTTTATTGCCTGCTTGCGATCGTTGCCATCAATTGGCAGGTAGCCATGAAACTGGAACTGCTGGCCGTTCATTCCGCTGGCCATCAAAGCAAGTAATATAGAACTGGGACCGACTAGTGGCTTAACCAACGCACCTGCCTTTTGGGCCACATTTACCAATAGCTGACCAGGATCTGCCACGCCAGGACAACCGGCTTCGCTAATTATGCCAATCGTTTTATTTTGTTGCAGCAACTGCCTGAACTGCTGCTGCACTTCAGCTTCAGCCTTATGAATAGTAAACCATTGATAATCGTCAATCACCATTTCACGCCATAGCTTTTTCAGGTAGCGCCTCGCCGACCTTTCATTTTCTACAAAAAATACCTGGCACTGCTTTACCGCATCCAATACATACGGTGGTATGGTTTCAGGCGCATCTTCATGAAGTACAGTAGGTATAAGAAAAACGGTGGAAGACATTTTTAGATTTCGGATTTTGGGATTTCGGATTTTAGATTTAATGCACTTTGATTTCTAGTTTCTGTTCTCTGATCTCTGACCACTGATCTCTGACCTCTGCTTCAACTCACACTTTCTTCAATCCTCGCATGCTAAGGGTAGCCGCTATCACAGCGTATGATGGTGCCAGCACCCAGCCCAATACAGGCACCCAGTGCATCAGGTAAAACATGATGCCATTGCCTATGGCGAGACCTTTTCGATTACCAATGAATTCAATGCTTTCAGCTGCTGTTAGTTTATGTCTTTCGCAACTGTAATCCAGCATCGAGAAACCATAATAGTAACTTTCTATAAGCAAGGCAAAAACAGGTGTTATCCAACCAACAATTGGTATAAGCGACAAAATTAAAATAGCAAATAGGTAAACACTTTGCCACAGCATATTTCTTACAGATATACCAATTCCCCTGATGATATCTTTTGCCAATTGCCTGAAGCTGAAAGGAAAATCTTTACCCTCTAGTATTGCTTCCGTTTTTTCGCTTAAATAAGCAAACACAGGAGACCCAACGATCAACCACACATACTTAAACAGGGAGAAGTAAAACAACATTAGTATCAGCCAGAGTATCAAACCCGCCAGTGTAAAAAAGAAACCAAGCAGCTGGCTGCGCATGCTTTGTATCCAGGTATTGAGGCCAGAGCGCACGCCTAAATATTCAATAACTGACGTGGCGCTTTTTCCAAAAAAATACATGCTTACCACGAAAACGATCATGTAAATGATGCCGGGTATAATGATCCATTTCCAAAGATTGTGCTTGCGGATGAAACTATGAGCCTGCCCATACGCCTGTATTGCTATCACTATGTCTTTGAACAAAAGCTATTGGTTTTGAGGCATAAAATTAGCGTGTATAAATTGGTTTACAGGAACAAATAAACAAAACGATGAGCGAGGATATAAGAACAACATTATTACAAGAACCAACATTGGCAACCGGTTCTTCAGAAATGAAAAAACTTCCACCTGAATTTTACAGAAGAAGTGATGTAATAACTATAACAAGAGACCTGATTGGAAAATTGGTGGTGACCACCTTTGATGGGTTAACCACTTCAGGAAGAATAGTGGAAGCCGAAGCGTATAATGGTCCGCATGATAAAGCAGCGCATTCATACAATAACAGGCGCACCAACCGAACCGAAGTGATGTTTGCTGAAGGTGGTGTAGCTTATGTGTACTTATGCTATGGCATCCACCAAATGTTCAATATTGTAACGAACCAAAAGGATATACCAAATGCTATATTGATACGTGCACTAGAGCCGGTGGCAGGTATTGATACCATGTTGCTCAGGTCAGATAAAATTACTCATGGCTACGACCTCACCCGCGGACCAGGCAATGTGGCCAAAGCACTCGGCATATACACACGCCACTCAGGAATGAGCCTGCAGGGCAACGAAATATTCATTGCTGATGATGGAACAACCTATAGTGATGATGAGATTGCCATTACTCCACGTATTGGTGTAGACTATGCTGGCGAGGACGCACTTCTGCCCTACCGGTTTATATTGAAAAGCAGTAAATACTTAAGTGGTAAATGCAGCCTGAATGCGGGAAAGTAGAAAGAACAGCTTACTGGAAAGATAAAAAATGAATGCTTTGCTTTCCTCCTAATCTTTTGATCCCACAAATCGTGGTTCTCTTAAAACTTAGGACAAGGCATGCTTCGCTGCTCTGGTGGACGACGTGTATAGATGAGTGATATTTCCATACCGCCACGCGCCTGTGAGGCAGGTTTGAGTGAAGAAGTATTTACATCGTATGTAGCACCCAACCTAAAATCATTGAATTCTAAACCTACATATGGAATGATGGCATCATTCAACCTGTACCAGCTACCCAGGTAAAGGCTGGTTGGCTTTTCGCCGCTTTCATCCACCACGTATTGCCACGCACCACCGATAACAGCTTCCGATGCACCAGCCTGCATGCTGTACAATCCACTGAGGTGAATGGTTGATGATTGCCCTACAGGAAAGTAACCACCAGAATGGAAAGTAGTACGCGGGTTTAGCAAATACAATGCACCTGTAAACTGCTGCCTTGGCCTGTTGATGTGATACATAGACACGCCAGCATAAAAATGATTTTGGTCGCTGGTGCTGCCGGTATACAACAAACCTGCATTCAGATCCCAATACTTTGTTTGCAGTGTAGAATTGTCGAATAATTCAGTGGTAGTACCAGTAAATCCGAATGGAGTAAGTTGATCTTCAAATTTTAGATTAGCCACGTTCACCAGCATATTAGCATAAGTAGCCTGGAAGCCTGCACCAATCTGGTGATAGCCATCTTCATCCAATCCTTTATGATATGCAGTAGAAACAGTAAGGTAATTGAACTTAACTGTGCTATTGGCACTTTGATCGGAGAAACCCATGAAGCCCAGGCCCCAGATATCATTAACACCAATATGATTTCTCATGATTGGAAAATCTACAGAAAGTGTAGTGGTATTGAAAGCACGGTTGAACGCAGGCCATTGGTTACGATAATTTCCAGCAACCCTGTAAGTACCATCAATTTTACCGGTGAATGCCGGCGACAGTGTAAGAGGTGAAGCAAAAAATTGTGAGAAATGCGGATCCTGCGCAATTGCGGAGTGCATGCCCGAGCAAAATAGTACGACGAAGATTAAAAGTTTATGCATCTGCGACGAAATTAATTATAAGACACTTCACTTATTATAAATGTTGCGCATTTCACATCAATATGTGGTGCTTACTGCTGCATCTTGCTGCCAAATGCCAGGTCGCCTGCATCACCAAGACCTGGTACAATATAACCTTTTGCAGTCAGTTCTTCATCAATCTCTCCACACCAAATTTTTACATCAGGCTGTTCTAACTGTACGTATTCTATACCTACCGAACATGCTATGGCAGTAACCACATGAATTTGAGAAGGCGCACCTTCATTCTTCATATACTGGATCGTCTTTACCAACGAAGCACCGGTAGCCAACATAGGATCGCTGATGATAACTACACGACCTGCTATTGGCGGACAGCTCATATATTCTAAACTGATCTCAAATGTTCCGTCGCGGTGATGCTTGCGGTATGCAGAAATGAATGCGTTGTCTGCATGATCGAAATAATTCAGCATTCCATTGTGCATAGGCAAACCTGCACGTAATATAGTAGCTAATACAGGCTGATGCTTTAGTTTTTTACAAGTGGCAGTTCCAAGAGGCGTTTGTATCTCTGCTTCTTCCCATTCAAGCTCCTGGCTGATTTCATAGGCTGCTATCTCTGCAATCCTTTCCAGGTTGCGTCTAAAGCGCATCCTGTCTGTTTGAACTTCTATACTACGTAACTCACCCACCCAATTACTCACAAGGCTGTGGTTTTGGCTTAAATTAATGACCATAATTGTTTACAGATTTCTAAGTGTAGATTGCGGCGGGAAAATTACGCCAAATATGTTTTGGTAGCCGATAAAACTTGAACAATTATGATCTACAGAGTGATAGGTTTAATGAGCGGATCATCGCTTGATGGGTTGGATATCGCTTTCATTGAATTTGAAGAAATAAGAGGAACATGGAATTACGAGATAAAAGCAGCTGATTGTATTGCTTACTCTGATGAGTGGAAACAACAATTGGAAGGGGCCACTTCTCTTAATGCATATGATTATTTGCTACTGCACTCAGCATATGGGAAATATATAGGTGAGCAGGTAAATGCATTTATAGAAAAGCACAACCTGTATCACCAGGTACAGTTGATAGCATCGCATGGGCATACTACTTTTCATTCGCCAGCGCAAGGCACTACGGCACAATTGGGTGATGGTGCTGCCATAGCTGCCACTACTGAGATTAACGTGGTAAGTGATCTTCGTGCTATGGATGTTGCTTTTGGCGGACAGGGAGCACCTATAGTACCAATTGGTGAAAAATATCTTTTCAGTGAATATAGCTTATGCCTGAATATTGGCGGCATAGCCAACATCTCTCATCGTACTGGTGATAATTATGTAGCTTTTGATATTTGCGCAGCCAATCGTGTTTTAAACATGTTGGCGCAACAGGAAGGAAAAGAGTATGATGAGAATGGTGCACTAGCGGCTTCAGGAAGTATCATCACTCCATTGCTTACACAATTAAATGCTTTGGATTATTATGCTGCTTCGTTTCCAAAATCTCTTTCTAATACTTTTGGAACGGATACAGTCTTCCCGCTTATCCAATCATTCGAAGGATCCACTGCTGATAAATTAAGGACATATACTGAGCATATTGCCATGCAGGTTTCATATGCCATTCAAAACCTGCTAAAACGCCCATTGCAGGAACGTGGAAAAATGCTGATTACTGGCGGAGGCGCTTTTAATCAATTTCTCATCAAACGCATTCAGCAAGCAATTGATCTTTTTAATGTAACTCCCGAAGTACCGGATGCAAAGCTGGTGAATTTTAAAGAAGCCCTGGTTATGGGGCTGGTGGCTGTACTGCGCTGGCGCGAAGAATACAATGTACTTAGCACGGTTACCGGCGCAAGACGCAGCAGCATTGGTGGGGCTGTTTACATTGGCCAGGAAGCATAAGGATTAAAATTTGCGAAAGAAATTCAATTGAAAAAAAAGATCTTATTCTATAGTTTATAAAAGAAAAGCCGTGACAATTGCCACGGCTTTTTCATTTATGTAAGATGCTATTATTCCCAGATCTCGTCTTTACCTTCTAACCACGCTTTTACAAGCTCTGTGGTTACACTCTTAGGTCTTTCAAGCGGCATACCCAATGCTCTATCCCAGCAAAGGCTGGCAAGAACACCCAAGGCACGGCTAACACCAAATAGAACAGTATAAAATTCGTATTCTACCATTCCATAGTGTACCAATAGTGCACCGCTGTGTGCATCTACATTCGGCCATGGATTTTTTATTTTACCCAGCGACTGAAGGATCGGTGGAACTGCTTCATAAATGTTCCAAACAGTTTGCACTAACGGATCATCAGGCATGTGTTTCTTACCAAACTCCATTTGTGCAGTGAAACGTGGATCGGTTTTACGCAATACTGCGTGACCATATCCAGGGACAACTTTTCCTGATGTTATCGTTTTTTGAACATACTCTTCTATCTGCTCTTTCGAAGGACTTTCTGTACCCAGCTCTTCGCGCATTTCATATATCCACTTTATCACTTCCTGGTTAGCCAGTCCGTGTAGTGGACCTGCAAGACCATTCATAGAAGCAGCAAAGCTCAGGTAAGGATCGCTAAGCGCAGAGCCAACAAGATGCGTAGTGTGCGCACTTACGTTTCCACCTTCGTGGTCGGCATGGATGGTCATGTACAAACGCATCAATTCAAAGAAGCTCTCGTCTTTATAACCCATCATGTGCGCAAGATTACCGCTCCAATCCAGCAAACCATCCGGCTGAATGTGTTGGTTATTCTTGTACTTGCGACGATAGATATAAGCTGCTATTCTTGGTAGTCTGGCTATAAGATCCATAGCGTCGTCGAAAGTGGCATCCCAATAATCTTTTTTGTTCAGACCTTCTTTGTACCTACGGGCAAAGTTGCTTTCAGTTTGCAGTGCCATGATACCCACAACAAACATGGTCATTGGATGCGTATCTAAAGGCAATGCATCGATAGTAGCAAATACGTGGTTAGGTACGTGGCTGCGACGCTGCCATACATCTGTTATATGCTCCACATCAGCCTGCGTAGGCAATTCGCCGATCAGCATCAGGTAAAAAAGTCCTTCTGGCAGCGGCTCGTTTCCGCCTTCAGCTTTTGGAAGTTTTTCCTGCAATTCAGGAATAGAATAACCACGGAAACGGATACCTTCCTGGGCATCCAGGAGGCTTGTTTCTGTAACAAGGCCGGTAATACCACGCATTCCCTGGTATACCTGGGCAAGTGTTACTTCACCTATTTTCTTGCTTCCATGTTCCTTTAGTATTTCCTTGATCTCTACGTTAGCTTGTTCAGCTTTGGCCTTAAACCTGTCTTTGATAATTCCCATGACAAGACACTTTATTTGTTTTATGACAATGGATGAATAGTATCATTTCTTCTGTAGATGAAATGATGTAGGATGGCTAAGGTAAAACAACTTAGTATGAGCAACAAAAGTATTGTGAAAAAAGCAGTACGATTGATTGATGATCAACTACTTCGGTGCTTTCCTGTAAAACCAGACAGCAACAAAAAAGAAGATAATATTTGGCGTCCATGCCGCCAGCATTGGGTGCAGATTTCCTTTTGTAGAAAAGATGGTAGAGAACCTGTCTGCCAGTATAAACAACGCACAGGTAATAAATCCTACCGCAAGATGAGATCCACTTCCACCTCTTACCTTCCGACTGGCAACCACGGCACCAATTAGAGTAAGTAATATCACAGCGGCAGGTGTGGCGTCTCGTCTATACCTTTCTACTATCAATGCGTTCAATCCTTCTACCCCACGCTTTTCTTCCAGCTTTATAAACCTGTCAAGCTCCGGTGTGGTCAACTTGTCTTTTACATATTGATCGCGCTTCAGGTCTTTGGGAGTAAGATTAATATCGACATGCATGCTGGGGATCATGGTTACTGTTTCTTCAATGCCTTTAATCTTACGTTCAATCACATTTTCCAATAGCCATTTTTTAGCTGCCGTATCCCAACTGATAGACTCTGCACGCAGGTTGTAGTCAATCTTGTTGCCTCTTACATGCTGCAGGAAAAAATTGCCACCTGTCTTGCTCGTGGTGTCGTAGCTCATCCCTACATAACGTACCGGGTCTACCTGCAGGTAAATAGCTGTTCGTTGTCCAAACAAGCTATTGTACGACGAGTTCATATCTACATACCTGGCCTGAAAACTAACGCGTATATCATTGGCCATGGGAATGAACGTGCGGTTGCCGAACCACAACACCACAGCCAGCAAACAACCAGCTAAAAAGAACGGGCGCAGGTAACGGTTGAAACTGGTGCCGCTGGCTAAAATGGCTACAACTTCACTGCGGCCAGCCATTTTACTAGTAAAATATATAACTGCTATAAAAACGAACAGCGGAAAAAGTAAAGCCAGGATGTGCGGCACAAAACCAATATAGTATTGGCGAATGATCTCCATTGCACTCAGCTTGGAGCGGACGAAATCATCAGCTTTTTCGCTGATATCAACCACTACAGTAATGAATGTAAATAGCAGGATAGAAAAAACGAACGTAACGAGAAGGTTCTTAAAAATGTACCAATCTATTTTTTTCATGCTGCCTGATGGAGGCGCCAAAGATAGCAGTAAGCCCGCACAGAAGCAGAAACAAGTTGTTAATAGCAACAGGCATAAAAAGAAAAAAGTAGCCTTAACTACTTCTTTCTATGCAACTTAAACATCCATAGAGGATGGACGTGGGGGTTATTGGAAATCATAGATACAGGACCAGATCAGGGGGTGTGATACAGTAAATATAACCCGGCTGTCACGTTGATGGTGCAATAGCAACTGAAAGTGTATAATATCCTGATTATGAGATGATTTTCCACATTCAGCTAATATGTATCTTCTTCCCTTCAAGTTAATCCTGTAGCAGTATAAAAACGTACTATTCCTGCGAGAAACCTTACCCCGCACGGCAATCACTTCCAGCCTATAATCTTGTCTGCAAAACAGGTAAAATATCATCTTTCCAACTAGCAAAATCGCCAGCCAAGATATGCTCTCTTGCCTGCTTTACCAGCCATAGGTAAAATGAAAGATTGTGTATGCTGGCTAGTTGCAAGCCCAGTATTTCATCTGATACAAAGAGGTGGCGCAGGTATGCTTTCGTATAATAGTTACTGGCATTATTATCCAGTTCATCATCTAATAAAGAAAAATCAGAAGCCCATTTTTTATTACGGATATTGATAACGCCTTTCGTGGTGAAGAGCATACCATTCCTGCCGTTGCGGGTTGGCATAACGCAGTCAAACATGTCTACTCCCAGGTGAATACAATTCAGGATATTCCATGGAGTACCTACACCCATCAGGTAGCGCGGCTTATTTTCCGGCAGCTCTTCGCAGCAGAGCTGGGTGAACTCGTACATCATCTCCATTGGCTCGCCCACACTTAGTCCACCAATGGCATTTCCCACCGCATCTTTACTGGCAATATATTGGCACGATTCAACCCGCAGGTCCTTATATGTTCCACCCTGCACTATTGGGAAAAGGTTTTGCGTATAGCCATATTTATCCTCAGTAGAGTTGAACCTTGTGAAGCACCTGTCGAGCCAGCGATGGGTAAGGTGCATACTATTCTTTGCATACTTGTAGTCGCTTGGATAGGGCGGGCATTCGTCAAAAGCCATCATGATGTCGGCACCAATGGTGCGTTCTATATCCATTACTCTTTCCGGTGAGAACATATGCCTGCTGCCATCTATGTGCGACTGGAACATCACACCTTCTTCAGTGATCTTTCTACTGGCTGCTAAAGAAAATACCTGGTAGCCGCCACTATCAGTCAAAATGGGCTTGCTCCACCCGTTGAACTTATGAAGACCACCGGCAGCTTCCAGCACTTCCAGTCCGGGGCGCAGGTAAAGGTGGTAGGTATTTCCAAGAATGATCTGTGCTTTGATATCAGTGTTCAATTGCTGCTGGGTAACCGCTTTTACACTACCCACTGTACCCACAGGCATGAAAATAGGTGTTTCAATCTGGCCATGATCTGTTGTTATCACACCAGCCCTTGCCTTAGAATTATCATTGGTTTTTTGAAGCTCGAATGTTAGTGCCGCCATAAGCCGGCAAAAGTATTAGAATGAAATTTTACTTTCTGAAAATTAACAGAGGAAAGGAAGCAGACATGTAAGATTTGGGATTGTAGATTTTGGGATTTGGGATTTCGGAATGTAGAGATTTAGAGATTTCCATTTCGCTATTTCAGGAACAGCAAAGCCATTTCCCATGATCCTATTGCCTTGATTTTGCTTTTTACTTTTTGACTTTTGAATTTTGAATTTTGACTTCCAACTCCCATCTCCCTATCGCTGCTTTACACTTTTATCATAATAACCTGGTTCTTTTTTCTGCAGCCAGCGTACAAACTTCTTTATCTCATCATGTTCCAGCAGGCGATCGATTGTGTGGTAATAGCGCTTCAGTTCTATTTCAGCAAAAACGGCATGGATCTTATCGTGGCAGATTTTATGAAGAAGAATGGTAGGCGTGTTCTTCCCGCCTTTGCTCAACGGCATCAGGTGGTGCTTGTTGGCTGGCTCTGCTAATGGTCTTTTGCACAATGGACATTCCTCTGCTGATCTCATCTATCCCAATTCTGGTATAACAATGGAAACAAAAAAGTAAAAACTATACCATTAGCCAAAACAGCCAGTCATCATTATTGCTCGGCAGCATTCAGATCGCGCACATAACGTGCAGCCAGCGAATCGCCTGCTACCATAGCCTCTACTAATAGTTTAGAACCTTTTGGAAGATTTTTTGAAAAAGTACAACGTGCATAGTAATTGTTTTCTTCAAGTATGTAACGGTCTTCAGCAAAAACGTATAGAAAACCCAAAGTGCGCTTAGCCACTGTATGTCCTGCATTGCTAGCTTTCTGCAGCAGTTCAAAAGCAGATTTACAATCGATCCTTTTGTTTTCGTTGCGCAATGCAAGATCAGCGTAGTGATACATGGCTTCTGGTACATTTTCCTGCAACAGGTTCTCATATATTGGAAGCGCCTCCTGCACTTTGCTGCTATTGATGAGCTGCTGTGCGGTGCGCAGTTGCGCCTTCACGTCTTCATCATTAAGCGCCGGTGTAGTATTGGCATTATTGGCAGGCGGCGGCGAAGTAGTCCGACCTGCCTCCTGGACAGTTTTCAGATCTTCCTTTCTCAGCCAACCTTTGGAAACCTGGTTTCTATGGTTGGTGATCTCTGTATAGATAAATCCATTTCGTTCGTCTAAAGCTTTGATGGTAGAATCCGAAGGAATAGCCCATGCATTACGACGGGTTGTTTCATCTGGCTGATCGTGAAAATAAGCACGAGGAACTACCACTTTATATTCTGCTACCAGCGCCTTACCACTGCTTGTTGTAGCAGGTGTCCTTTCAGCCAAAGGCAATTCTTTTTCTTTAAAGAAGATAAAATACACGGCAACTGCAAGTCCTGCAAGCACCAATAGCGCAAACAGCCATGTACCGGAGGATGATTTTTTAGAGCGGTATGCAGTATAATAATCTGAATTCTCAGAACCTTGTAAAGTAGTGGGTGCAGCAGCAGAGGAAACGATTGCAGTGGAAGCCTTTTCCTGCTGCAATTTTTTCAATTGAAGTTGCAGCTGTTCATTCTCATGGCGCAAACGGCGGTTTTCCTGTGCCAAAGCATCTGCATTAGCACCTACAACAGCCAGGCTGGTAGAGCCTCCCAGGTTATGCCAAATGAAATCATGAAGCACATCGCCATTCTCAAACCGCTGCTGTGGCTTTTTCTCCAGGCACCGATAGATCATATTTACAAGCCATGCCGGCACCTGCATTTCCTGCACCTTCTTTTCATCGCTCCACGCTGCCGGAAGTGCCTGCTTACGCAGCTGCAGCATATCAGGAGGAGCTGTTTCTAAGTGCGCCACCATTACCTGGTTGCGCGATGTTTCACTCTTATCTTTTAATGGAAAAGGAACAGTGCCTGCCAGCAATTCGAACAGGATGACTCCAAAGCTGTAAACATCTGTTTCAAAAAGCGTTGTTCCTTCTGCCTGCTCAGGAGCCATAAACTCGATAGCACCTGCATGACGAAGACTTGTTCTTCTTTGTTCATCACTCATGACAGCAAGACCAAAATCCAGCAACATGTAATTGCCTGTGTGAATATTATATTTCACGTTGTTGCTCTTAATGTCACCATGCTTAATGCCGATCTTATGACAATGGGCCAAAGCATTAGAAAGATGATTGGCAACTTTTACTACTTCTTTTATAGTAAATAAAGGCTCGTGCGGAGGCTGCAGCAGTTCTTCCAGGTCAGGGCCTTCTATGTACTCCATTTCTATAAATGGAAGATTGCCGGTATCAGTTATCCCTGAGCTAAGGATCTTTACAACATTAGGATTGGGCTTTTCATTTACCTTTTTCAGCTTTTCTACTTCGTTGGTAAATGCAATAAAATTTTTATCGGCATCGCTCTCACTATGGATGGGTGTAGGCAATAACTTGATGGCAGTGATGATCTCACCGATCCTTTTTCCTTTATACACCGAACCCTGGCCACCAGTTTTCATGGCGCCCATGTTTTCAAGTCCTGCAGTAATAGTAAAAACTCTACTCATGATAAATTATTCAGAAGAACCGTTTGCTGGAAGTGGTGAATTTAATTCTTCTGAACAATGCAATTGCAGTGGTATCACCTGTAAGTACAGCAAACTGGTTACAACGCGCCAATTTACTTGATTGTTCTATGTGAGGCTTGTTAATTTGCCCTTGCCAGGTCTTTCTTTCGTATCCACCCTGTTGTGGTCTCTCCCTGGTCGTCTTTAAAATTCACCAATATAAATTCTCCTTTATCTTCTATAGCTCTTACAATAACATTTCCTGGAATTATAAATTCATTGGTACGGCTGCTTTCATCGGCTTTGCTGTGAAAATATGCTTTGGCAGCAACCCTATAGCGAGTGCCTGGTCCTGCTGGTTTATCTTGTTGATCTTTGGCAGTTTGCTCCTCAGGCTTTTCTACTTTTTTAGAGGTATCAGCTACGGGCGCTTGCGAAGTATCAACAACCGTTACATTGGTTTCTTCAGGTTTTCTTTCTGTAACCTGGACCGCATCTGCTTCCGTTAGCTGCTCCACAGGTTTATTCTCCACATCGTCTGTTTGTTCTGAAAATAATGGCGCACCACCTTGTACACTATCCAGCGAATCATTACCTACTGCATAGCTGGCAGCTACGGTGTCTGCATTTCCTTTACTAAAAAATGAATAAGCCGCAATGACTGCAAAAGCTATAGCCAGTACCAATACCACCATAAACGTACTGCGTGATACGCTGCGGCTGCTGTTGCCCTCATAACTATAGGAGGTTGCTTCGCTGGCACGAGCAGGAGCTATAATGGCTGCATCACTATGTGAATGTTCGCGGGCTGCCAGTTGTTTTTCGTACCGCGCCACTGTTTGCTTTAGCGAGCTTACTTCGTCGGTGAGTTGCTTGTTGACTTTCTTCATTACCACCAGCTGCGATGCAAGTACTTCATCCGTTTTGCTTGCATGGCGTTCGTGGACTATAAAGTCGTGTAGCAGCACGCCATCTTCAAAACGTTCCTTTGGATTCTTTTCGAGACATTTGTACACCATCGTCACCAGCCATTCTGGTATATGTAGTTCGCGTTCTTTCTTCGCCTCCGGCCACTCAGCTGGTATGTTTTGCGTACGCAACTCTACCAGGTCAGGTGCAGGAGTTTCTATATGTGATAGTCGAACGGTATTACGCGCCGACTCTGTTCTATCATTTAGCGGAAAAGGAACACGACCTGTCAGTAGCTCAAAAATGATTACACCAAAGCTGTATACATCAGTAGCGAAAAGTATCTCTCCATCATTTTGCTCAGGCGCCATAAATTCTATTGCACCTGCATTGCGAAGACTTGTCCGACGTTGTTCATCAGACATAACAGACAAACCAAAATCGAGCAACACGAAATTTCCTGTGTTAATGTTGAACTTTACATTGTTGCTCTTTATGTCGCCATGTTTTACACCATACTTGTGGCAATGCGCCAATGCATTAGAAAGATGCTCTGCTACTTTACATACATCCTTTATGCAGAATAGCGGGTCGTGTGGTGGCTTCAGCAACTCTTCCAGGTCAGGACCTTCTATATATTCCATTTCTATGAATGGAAAATTGCCAGTGTCGGAAACGCCTGAACTAAGTATGGTAACTACGTTTGGATGTGGTTCTTCATTTACCCGCTTCAGCTTATCTACTTCATTCTTAAAGTCGCGGTAACTGCGGTCATCATCAGTAGGATTGAAGATGGGAGTAGGCAGTAATTTAATAGCAGTAATAATTTCACCAGTTCTCTTTCCTTTGTACACGGATCCCTGGCCGCCTGTTTTCATGGCTCCAAGGTTTTCCAACCCATCTGTTATGGTAAAAACTTTACTCATTTCTATAAGTGTAAAAAATGATCATTCAATAAGTCGTTTTATTGGATATTATCAATGTTCAAGGACGGTTAGAAGAACGATTAGTTTAAGAAAATTAAAACCTGCTTTCAATTGCCAGTTAACCTTCTTCTCCTGTAGGAGGATTATATGTAAACTCTATAACAGCAGACTCTCCTATTATCACCTGGTCGCCTTCCTGTAGTTTATGCCCTATCTCCATTGTCTGTAACTTAAACTGGTTTCCATCGTTGCTACGCACCTTTACCTTGTTGAGTGGTGGCACCCCACCTTCATCTGCAAACAAATAAAATGCCCCTGTTTCAGGATTGTATTCTATGTGTGCATGTTGGCGGCTAATGCTACGGTTGCTCTCATGAGTGCTGTCTGTAGGAAAAGCGATATCATTTTTCCTGAAATATCCATCTGCTGTCTGCACACTCTTCTCACGGCCTATATTCAGTTTTCCAATGTTGGAAGTAAGCTTGTAATACGGCTTCTCTGCTTCACCATTTAGAACTTGTATATAAGCCTCCGAGTCTTTATGTACTGCACGCTTACTTTTAGTAGAAACAAACAATCCAGCATCTACTGTTGGAATTTTGGTAGCCTCTTGTGGCAGCGTTTCTTCAAAAATAATTTCCATCGTCCAATCAGCAGGAAGCGCAATTGCATAGTCATCTGCTATCCTTTGTACCTCGTCTTCTTTAAAACGATTATCCTCATCGGCATATACTGCTGATTCGTACAAATGCTTTTCTTCGGTGCTACAGTTAATGTACAAGCACAGTCCTTTTATATTCTTACCCTCACCACCTTCAGCTTTTTGCAGTTGTTCTTTTACGAACTGGAGTATCGCGCTACGAATACCTTTTACATCAGTGGGTTTTCCTGCTTTAAAAAAATCGAACATTAGGGCTTTTATTTTATTTTCTTCAATTGTAAATCTTTAAAAAGGAAGAGGTTGAAAACCTTCATCCAATAATTTCTACCTGCCAGTATCAACAGCAGGCTCTGCTGGTTCTGCTTCTACCATAGGTTGTGTACCATTACCATTATTAACTGGCACTTGCGCCTGAGTAACCGCTGCAGGTTTAGCCGCATTTTCAAATCCTTTTACATAACCTCTCTTTAGCAGGAATGGTATCACCGTCTGACCTGCAAGCCTTACCGCCTCGCTTGATCCTTTTGCGTCTTCCAATCGTACACACGCTACTATATGCCCGGTGCCATTGGCTTTAGGAGCGAAGAAAACATACCACCCATCTTTGATCCTGCGGCCTTTGAACACACGCTCAGGTGTACCCGTTTTACCGGCTACAGCTATTTGTGTACGGTGCACTTTTCCTGCACTTTGCTTTATCATATAATCTTTCAGGAAACCAGCATACGAAGGCGATTTAGCAATGGCAACACCTTCACGAACGGGTGTTTCAGCTCCACTTACCTTGTACAGGTACCTGTTGTGCATCATCGTTCCATTGTTGGATATACCTGCGGCAAGACGCGCTACAGAAGCAGGTGTTGCTATCAATTCACCCTGGCCCCACGACATGCCTGAAACACCACGGCCGCGTGTAGGTTTTATATTGTTAGGATTGTAACGCTGTACAGTAGCAAATTCTGTTCTGCGCCACAGGTCGCGCCACCTATCCTGCTGCGCTATATTATCCTGGTTGAATTCATAATAATATCCTCCCACACCACGCAGGAACATACCGGTTTGCAGGTAAAGGTTACCCATCTCCTCCTGCAACTGCCACTCATTTGCCAGGCGAATAAAGAACGAGTTATTAGATCGTACCAGGCCGCGCTCAATGCTGATGTTTCCAGCCTCATCAGGTTCGGGTCCTGCTACACGAATAAGATCTGCCGGGCGTACCTGTATAGTTCTTCTTGCAGCATCGTCACCTACTTTGTTGAAAGCCGCCAAAGCAGTAAGCACTTTAGCAGTAGAACCCGGCTGGGTAGCATGTGTGAAGCCGATATCGCTGTTACTGATCCATTCCTGCAGCCTGTTTTGTTCTACGGTTGAAAGCATCATCCGTTCCCAATCATTTATCTGTGGCAATGGATACATAGATGAAGCAAGAACATCACCATTAGAGCCATCCATTATCACTACAGATGCACGTTTCACCTTTACACTATCATCAGCTGCCAGTGCCTGGTTAATTTCTACCTGCAGGGCTGCATCAAGCGTAAGATGTACATCACGATTTTTTTGTTTAAATGCTTCTACCTGCTGGCTGTTGATACCGGCCAGCAGCAAGTGAGCAAGCGCACTATAATCGCGTTTCACCACAGTCATTTCTGTAGATGTTTGTGGCAGGAAGCGATCTTCTCTATACCTGTTGGCACTTACCTGGAACTTGGTAGTAGGTGTAGGAAATCCACGTAGTTCCGCAGCATGCGCATATTCAGCATAGTAGCCATTGGAGCTACCGTTGAAAATACCTGTATTGGCATCGCCTGTCCAGAAGAACATTTGCTCTGCAAATGGGTAATACCTGCTTTGACGTTTATAGGCAAGTGCATCAATATCTTCTCTTCGTACACCCAGCGTTACCAGGCTGTCCAGTTGTTGGTTGATGGTTTCAGCATTACTGGTTGCAAGTATTCTACCATCCCTGTCAAGCAGGTTGCCTGCCTGCAATTTGTTCATCAGGATGCTGATGCGCGGGTTGTAGCTAAACATCCTGGTTCCTGTTCTATCTGCTACCAATGAAGGTTGCACCACCCACTTCTGGTTGTTGAAAAGGTAACGCGATACGTTTACACTCAGCAGAACAATCCCTACACATGCAGCTACCAATGCAGGAAGCAGGTTCCTATCCTGCTGCTGTGTAATGAATTTCATTTGTGCAGGTGAGCCCTCTATATTAGACGCTGAAAGCAGGAAACCTGCAGCCAGCATATTCATCACCAGCGACGACCCGCCATAACTCATAAATGGAAGCGCCACACCCGATAAAGGCAGCGCACCTGTTGACCCTCCTGCTATCAGTAAAAATTGAACAAAGGTTGCTATGCCTATGCCTGCACAGAGGTAAAAAAGAAATGGCCGCCCGGAGTGCCTGCCAATCACTATTGACCGGTGCAGGTAAATTAAAAAGATGATGAAAATGCAGATGATACCAGCCCATCCGAATTCTTCGCCCATAGCAGGCAGTATCATATCAGTATGAGCTTCCGGGATGGATTTCGCAAAACCTTCGCCGGCACCCTGGCCTGTGATACCACCTGTGGCCATTGCCCAGATACTATTGGCAACGTGATCACCACCAAACACTTCATTATCCCACGCATCCTGCCATATTGCTTTCCTGTCTACCAGCCTTTGCATAGGGCCAGGAATGAGTTCTTCCAGGTAAGGAACTTTATCGAGCAGCATGAAACCTGCCATTACTACCATAGCCATAACAGCAGATTCGCTCAACTGCTTTTTCTTCACCAGCATGTATAGCAGCATAACTCCTATTGCTACACCTGTTGCTATCCAAACATTTTCGATGATCCAGAGACAGACGATGTATAACACAACTGCCGCAGCCATTGGAACAAAATCGCCACGGGAAAAAGAGAAGAGAATTATGAATGTAAAGCAGACTACCATTGCCGGCCCCAAGTCACCAATAATCAGGAATAAAAATATAGCTGCCAGTATAGCCGCAACAGCAAAAGCAAAAAATGAAGAACGTTTACGCCACGATGAGTAGGTAGAGATGAATTGTTCGTTGGTAGCAAAATAACCAGCCAGGAAAAACAACACGAGGAACTTCACGATCTCGCTGGGCTGAAAACCAAACAAGTTTACTTTTACTCCACTTCCTTCAGGACCTGTACCGAAGAACACCGTTAGCACCAGTAAGCCTAAAGCTGCAAATATCCATGGCCAGCCATTGGCGGCCCTCCTGTTGCCCTTGAAAACAAATGCACGGTAGAAAAGCGAATCGGTGGTAAACTGGCGCAGGTTGAAGAGCAGCATTAGTATGATGCCGGCTATACCTCCTCCGAAATAATAGAGCGTGTTCTTAGCCAGGAAGCGATCGCGAAGCGGGTCTTGCAGGCTAAGCAAAGTGATGAAAGAAAGCCCTATCAAAATCATCAGTACAGGCAACAGCAACTGGTCAGCCTGCGGAAACCTGATGCTTAGTATGATGTGCAATAAAAAGAAGCAGCCAAAGAATACTCCAACTATTATCCAAAACCAGCGCATCACTTCACCTGGTGTTCTTACTATCAAAGCACCTTCTCTTTTCAGGTTGTTGAAATCACGCGTGGAAAAAAGCTTCATGGTATGAGGAGCCTGTACAAATGCAAAGTTCACATCATTGTTGAGTGATGCTACACCTTTTGAACGGCCAAACTCAAAACCTGGCTGAAGTGGTAAAACATTATAACCTCTATCAGCTTGCAATCCTGTAAAAGAAAAATTCCCTGAACCATCCGTACGTGCATAAGCTATTACGCCCTGCAGTTGCCTGTTTCCGGCACTATCCAAAACATAACTGCGTCGAACACCACCTGCTGTTACCGTTTGTTCCCTGTCTACTTCTGTTACGTCCTCGCTATAAATGCTGTCTTGCGGCAGTATCAGCTGCAGCCTTACCAATACACCTGCTGCAGGAACTTCCTGTTTATTGATTATTCTACCACTGATGGTGCGGTTGCCCATACCTACACTGGTAGCGGAATTCACTTGTATCCCTTTCTGTACCTCGCGGTCAAAGAGTGTAGAGTCCTGGTCGGAGAAGCCGAGCAGTATGCGCTCCACCTCTACCCTCTTCTTAAAAGATTGACCGCCTTTTGTAAATGCTTCTGATACGTTTATATCATATTTATTCTTATTCAGCTCTCCTACATTATCTATTTCTAAGTCCTCTGCTGCATCACCTTTCTTCACCATAGATGCTATCAGGTCAATGTCTTGTTTATCCTGGAAATAGAAACCTTTCTCTAACAGCACCTGCATTTTCTCACCTGGCTTTTCATCGTTCAGGTTCATCATGGTGCCATTGGCAAGGCGTTTCCCTACATCGGCAAAATCACGCTGCAATACAGTGAACAACTGGTAAAACATTAAACCCAACACTACGCTGGTGAGTAGCAAAAACAACCGCTCTGTATTGCGGGCTGAAAAACGATTTCTAAACTGCGACATCCTTGTTTCTAATAATTGTTTTGTGTATTACCTATATAGAGAAATGCAGAATCAGTCAGCCTGCCGTTTACAACAGCATTAGCCGGGAACATCATCTGGTACTCCACCGGCACTTTACAATTTTTGAACTGCACGTTTTGCAGGTGTAAGCCCGGAGACCTCATCAGTACACCTACGTCGAAGCCCTGGAGTGTGATGCTATCTAATAAAAAGTAGCGGGTGTTAGCAGCTACAATAAATGCTGGACCTTTATAAGAAGTATCGGCCACCAGCGTCATCCCATTGCCTATAATGTGCAGGCTATCTTTATGAATGAGGATAGAATCAGTGATGACAAGTTGTTGACCTGGCGCTGTGGTCACAAGAAAAACTTCACCATTGGTAGTAGCATCTATATTATCTACAAATGCCTGCTCCTGTTCGCTGCGCTGTTTTACCTCAACACGCGACTGCACTTCCTGCCGGTGATTTTGATCTTTTACATAATCGCGGTAAAGCAGCCATGCAAGGGCCGCCACTACCAGTACAAGTAAAATGGATAAAATACTTACCGTAGGGTTTGCCTTCTTCTTTACTTCCGGCCGCCTGATGTCGTCGTGGTTTTCTTTAGCTGACAAAGCCACTCCTTCAGATTTTACATGATTATCCTGGCGGAGGCTTACAGCAGGTTTGGTGGCTTCTTGTTTTACAGGCTCTTTATCGTTCCATACAAGCACTACGGTAATATTGTCTTTACCGCCGGCATTGTTTGCAGCACTTATCAAAGTCTCTGCTTTTTTCTCTATTGTTTTACCTGAAACCAGTACATCTCTTAAACCGCTATTGCTTACCATATCGGTTAAGCCATCGCTGCATAGGAGTAGAATATCACCTGGTAAAAATGGCGAGTCTCCTGTTTCTATATATTCTGCATTACCAGCTATATCATCAAAACCAAGTGCCTTGTTTATTTCGTTGCGTTTTGGATGTTTCATGGCAGCCTCTTCACTCAAGCGGCCACTATCTTCTAAAAATCCAACAAACGAATGATCCTTGGTAACTTTTACAAGCGACTGGTCGCGGAGCAGGTAAAGGCGCGTATCACCTACGTGTGCATAGTAAAATTTATTCTCTTCAATATCGGCGAGTGCAAGTGTTACCACACATGCCATCTGGCCATTGCGCCTGTTCTCTATTTTCTGCTGGTATATCTGCTTATTAGCAGCAGCAACAGCATCTTTAAGTGATACAGCAATGTTGCCACTGTTATCAATTCGTTTCAGCTGATCAAGGATAGTTTCTCTTGCTATTTCAGCTGCTACTTCACCACCTTCATATCCACCCACACCATCAATTACACATGCAGCTATATAACGGCCGTTTCTCAATGTCTCAGCAATGAAAGTATCTTCATTGTTGCTTCGTTGTCTACCGGCATCCGTTAATCCGAAAAAGTTTGTAGCCATTATTCGTTGTTGTTGTGTGTCTTTTTAATGTCCCTGAAATTTGCCATGAGCAAAAGCAGGCAGATAACAAACAGAGCAGAAGATAATATTGCATTGATCATTGCCTACGACTTAAAAATGTTTACTCCTACAATACCGTTCAATACGATCTTTGAATTCACTGGCAACTCTACCCAACTTGGCGAATCAGGGGCACTTGGCCTCACCTCTCTTTCATTCAGCATTGTCTTCTCGCCGTAAGAAGCCAGGTAAAATTTTCCATCTGCTTTATTGAAACGTACAGAAAGATGTGGCGAACTAACCCATTCTGATGGAATGCGAAATTTATCCTCTGCCTCTTCCATGTCGTCTTTACCTGTTATGAGTATCTGCTCGGCGCGCATCAGGTATTCTATCTTCTTACCTATGTATTCTTTATCAGGAACTACTGTTTCAAAACGAGCAAGCAAAGATTTTTCGCCACTGGTGATCTCCTCATCATCCAGTTTCAGATCGTCTTTATATTCCACTTCATAGTAGCCTTCGCTGTAGTAAGTAAAGCCTTCCATCAACTCCGGATTTACATCCAAAGCTTCTGCAATACCTGTTTGGCGTGGAATAAATGTGACACGAAGATTTTCTTCTTTAGGTTGTGGAGTGCCGGGTAAAAGTTTTCCAATATAACTCTTATCGCCACGGGCATACTCAGGGTGCGATACAAAACGAAACACCCACTTGTTACTGGCAGGCTCTACTGTTTTACCCCGCTGCCTGTACTCATTAAGTATCTCATAAAACCGCTTCACCGACTCATGAATAATAATTCCGAAGATGCCCTTCTTATTATTCATAAACTGGTTGTAATCTTCCGGATTGAAGCAGATAATGTATTCGTGGAAAAAAACGATGCGATTGCCGAATGATAGCTGCGCAATTGATTCTTCAAATTTTTCAACTATGTATTTGAAAACATCATCGGGTGTAAGGGCGGTTGGCTCAACTACGGTAACTGTGGCTTCTTTTTTCAGAAACCAATCATGCAAACCCATGCGTTGCCAAAAAGATCCTTGTGAACTCATGTATAGTAGTAATTGTATGTTAGCTGGTTGATAGAAATTGGATAAGGCCCAGGAGCCATCAAATTTAGGTAACTCAAAATCAAATGGTGACGGCTGCTGCTACTGTTATTGCTGATCTTTGTTCTTCTTTTTGCCAAAGATGTTATTAAGAAATTTTCCTAAACCTTTTTTCTTAGGCTCCTCTACCGGTGCTGGTTTCGCTACGGTCTTTCTAGGCGTTTTCCTTTCACTTACTTCATTAGCTGCTGAAGCTACTACCGCTCCTCCACTAAGAACATTGTAAATAGTGCCATCGTGCTGTTGCCTGTGCTCCTCATTTTCTTTCCAAACCTGCTTTACGTCTGTATAAATAACTTTCCCTTCTCCTAAAGTAGCCGGCTGCTCCGTTGATGGTTCATTGATGGTTTGCCAGGTTCTTGCACTATCAATGGAAAAGAGGTATTGACCTGCAGCTACATCATAATACATATTCATATTAGGATAATAAATGAACTTGTACTTCCCCTTCTCTTCCTCAGCTTGCTGCGGTTGCTGCTGCGAACAGGAAGCAACAGCAAATACAAAAAGCATCAAAACCAGTTTCTTATTCATAAAATGGCATTCGGCAATAACCTTTTTGGTACATCTTATTCAAAGATTGTTCCAATAAGAAATCCAGCTGGCAAAGCAGAAGGATTGAATTACAACTTGATAACATATAAATAGCAGAAATCATCAAACAGGAAATGCAACTCGTTGTTGGTTTCCTGCTGGAGAAATAGTTATGCTGGTTGATTCGCCTTTTCTGCAGCTTGTTGCAGTTCTTCTGAATCGGCATGTGGTTTATCTTGCCTTGCTTCCAGTACCGGCATTAGTTCAAAATGGCTGAGCATAGGAAAGTGATCAGATCCGTTTTTCCCTAAACGTTTCATATTGATCAATCCAAAGTGGGCGGAGCAAAAAACATAATCAAGCGGGAAACGCATAAACCAATAGAACGCAGAGAATGTACTAAAGAAACCACGGCCACGGCGAGGATCAAGAAGGCCACTAGTCTTCCTGAATAAGCCGGTAACATAGCTCCAGGCTACATCATTCAGATCACCCAGCACTATCACTGGCAACTTCTCTTCCTTTGCTTTGAAGGCGATCTTCATCAATTCTTTGTCCTTTGCTGTGGATCTATCATCTTCACCGGGGACTGGCGGCTTAGGATGTAAGCCAAAGATCTTTATATGTTCTCCTGATGGCAATTCGATCACTGCCTCTACCGATGGCACATCATCTTCTACCAAATATTTCACTTCAGCAGAAACAAATTTGAATCGTGAATAGAACAATAAACCATAGGTATTATCCCTGGGCTCTTTCAGTATGTGAGGATAATCTTTATCAAGTTCTTTTACTGCCTGCTCCCATTTCTTATCCGTTTCTACAAGCATAATCACATCCGGGTCTTCTACTTTCACCTGGTCCAATAACTTGTGGTAAGCTGTATTTTCCTGGTAAACATTTGCAGCGAACAACTTTAGCTGGTTCTTTTTTTGATTTGGCTTTACCGTTGTCATTTCAATGCTAGAGAAAGCAGTGTAAGGCCAGATCTTATACCCAAGGTAAAGAACACATAAAGCAAGAATGACAACAGTGATGATGACGAAAGTTTGAGTGAGTGGCCGGTTGATAAACAGGGAAATAAGCGCCACAGTACAGAGAACAAATTTTTGGTAACGCGGGTACTCAAATACTCTAAACACCCAGTAATCGTTGTGCACCATAGGTAGTAACACAGCAACGATTAACAACCAGGAAAGAATAAGTTGGAGTATCTGTATATATTCATTCATAGGTATGGAATGGCGGTTAACACTGGTAAAAATAAAGTTCGGAAAAAGCAACTACCCGCTCATCAAATGTTTTTTCAATGCTCCAACTGCAATACTCTTGCCGCTGTTGCTGCTACACCTCCTTATCTTAAGATTTATTCCAGTTGCTAAATAAATAAGAACTTCCAATTGCTGCACAAAATGGAGATAAATCTAATATAAACAAAAAGCCTCCGGTAGAAACCTGGAGGCTTAGTATATGACCCTTATACCTATAAACTTCTAAAACAAAAGTCTTTACAGCTTTATAAATTCTACACGCCTGTTTTGCGCTTTACCTTCTGTGGTTTTATTATCACCCACTGGCTGGCTACCGCCTTTACCATCTGTAGTTAAGCGTGCAGCATCTATAGCATACTCTTTTACCAACACATCTTTCACAGCGGCAGATCTAAGTTTTGAAAGAGCAAGATTGGCATTAGCATCACCATCGTTACTGGTGTGCCCAATGATATTGATCTTGATGGCTGGGTTTTCTTTCAGAACACTACCGATTTCCTTGATCACACCATAAGATTCCGGGCGGATAGTAGCACTTTGAAAATCGAACAAGATACCGGTGGTACTGAACTTACCTTCTTCCACCAGCTTATGACGTGTATCAGGCAAGCCTGTAGCTACTTTGATATTGCTTACATAAAAACCAACCTCTTCATCTTTATAATTTGAGGATTCCATATGGAAGTAAATCTGGTTGAGGAGCGCATTGGTATTTACACCACGAGGAACATCGAAAACTTTATCCTGGTTGATCCACATACGGAAGCGTGTCTTTTGAATTTGGATAGCATAGTGCATCACTTTGTTATGGTACTTGCTATACTCGTTCAAAACAGACCTGTCGCTACCAAAGGTCCTGGCCCTGGTCTTATAACTGCTCATATATGCTCCACCTGCACCAGAAGGATGAAGATTGATGATTGCTGAATTCAGGCTGTTTTGATCCTGCAGGAATTTGTTCTCCAGGTTGTCTTCTTCACCTGTGCTGAACAAACCAAAGCTTATATCAGGCATTACATAACCTGACAATTTTGGTTGAAAGAAATAGATAGCATCAAACTCTACAGTGAAGTTCTCACCAAAGTCTTTCTTGTTACCAGACAGGTAAGTGTTGTTTTGAAAAACACGCAACCACTTTCCTTGTTTGCCATTAATGGTTTGTACCTCTCCTTTACCACTAGCATTCCATGTAAGCGGCAGTTCACCTATTACATCCTGTGCAAAGTCTTCGCTGTAAATGATACGCTCTCCAGGAACAAAATCAAACTTTGAGTTTACACTCATCTTAGCTGGCTGCCCTGACTCTTCTACTTCTTTTTCTTCACCATCACCATCTTTTGCTTCAGCAGGTTTTGATGAGGTAGCAGAACCAGGCTTTTTTACGCCAGCCTCTACTTTATCCAAGGCACCTTCCATACCCTGGTCTATTTTGTTGTTAGCCCTGCTATTGATTTTGCTTTTGGCTTTTTCAAGCAGGTTACCAAACTGCGCTTGCATAGTAAATGGCATTGTAAATACTGCAATTGCCAGCATAAGTTTTTTCATGATCCTTTAGTTATAGTTGTTTTGGAGATGATTGATTTGAGAAGCAAAAATATCATTGGCTATCTCCTCTCACAATCGCATAAAGGGGTAGCAATTGGTTCTGCTTAATTATGAATTCGAGCATTAAGTGAAGGATGAGTGGCAGATAACAAGGATGGTATAAAAGAGGATAGAAACACATCACATAAATATGTGAATGAGCTAATTCTTTATTGAATATTACTTATTTGATTTCGCTTTACTGAAGATCATTTTATTGATAAATATTTCTATTGGAACATTCAAAATAGAAGGAAACATGAAATAATTCCTGTTATCATTTTTAAATTATCATGCTGTATTACACAACATGAGTTAGTTGAAAAATACTTCTTCACTATTCGTCATCAATATCTACCACACATCCCATTCACATACTTATGCTATTGAACAGGTAGTAGCTAAACAACACTTTTGCCCAGCAAAAAAGCAACAAAACTGCTGATACCAATTCAACTGTAAAAAAATGTGTAACAAAATTTCCTTCTCAATTATCTTATTGTTTGCAGCCATGGGGGTGACTGCACAACAAATGAACCTTAAGATCTACAACAAAGCAAACACGCCAATTTTCGCCAGCAATGAATTTAAGGCTGTAGGCGTAGGCAAGGATGGCGTAGTATGGGTAGGCACCTGGAATGAAGGTGTACACCAGTTCACCGGCACACGCTGGAAAAAACTTGCCAATCTTACCAACCACGACATTAACGATATTAAGGCTGATAAATTTGGCGCAATTTGGATTGCTCAATCTGGACGCAATGGAGGACAGACCATTGGCGGCGGATTGTATTATTTTCCTGACACGCTGTACCGCGATGAAATGTATAGCCGTGATGAAGGTTTACCAAACCGCAACCCGCGCAGTTTATACATAGATAATAATGCTCCTGATAATGTACCTGCACGCTATAGAGTATGGACAGCCCACATGGCTGATGTAACAGCAGGAACTACTTCTCCTGGTGGTATTGGTCATGGTTACCTGAACCTTCCCTATAGCAACAAACCATTTTATAAAATAACAGACAGCATAGATGTAAGCAATTATGGAAACGTGCAGGTAATTGCAGGTAAAGACAATGAAAGATGGATAGCAGTTACAGAGAACTTCAATAGAAGCGAAGTAATTCGCTACAACAGCACCAACGATAAGTTCATCGAAAGATTTAACAGCACCAACTCAGGACTTCCTTCAAATTTTGTTGGTCGCGCTATGCAATTTGACAAGCAAGGCAGGTGCTGGTTTGGAACGCAGCTGAATGGAGTGTATGTATGCCAGGGCGGCCTATGGCAGAGGATAAATGAACCAATCAATTTCCCGTCAAATCTTATAGTATATCAAAACGCTATCACCACCGATAAAGAGGGTAATGTATACATCGGCACCAACATAGGCTTGATCGTTTATAATGGTGGACCATTACAAAGTGCATCATCTTACAAAAGATATACAACTGCCAATGGACTTCCATCTAATGCTATTAGAATGATAGCCATTGATACCATCAGCACCAATCCTTACTACCGCATTTTAGCTACAGACAACGGTATGGTATTTTGGAATCCTGATACCGTTCGCATAGATGCTTACAAGATTATTCACAACGACATCAACAACAGGCTGCAGGCACCTTACAACAGCACAGAGAATATAAAAGTAGCGGCTGACTCTTCACATGCTACCTTATTCCGCTTTACTAGCACCTATGCTAAAAACTGCATAGTGCGTATAAAAGAAGATATCAACTGCAGCAACAAAAAAGAGTATGGAAGTTTCTTTGACTACGAAAGATATGATGACAGCCTAACCGTAAAATTTCATCATCCATGGTATCCAAATATTCCAACTACATCGTTTAGCAGGCTAATGCATTTCCAGTTGTACGATACAGTAGAAAACAAGATCAGGTATGAAAAGAAGGTAGAGATAGTTCGTCCACCGGTATTGTTTGTACATGGATTGTTCTCTAATGGTAATGACGCTTTTGGTGAATTCAAGAATAAACTGGTTGCTGAAGGGATCTACAGGCAAGGGCAAATAAAGCTGGTAAATTATCCTGCTGACCAGGCATTTGCTATCACTATGCCAAAGATAATTAGCGACAAGAATGAATTATTGGAAGAGGTGATACTACAAGAAAGAATTTTAGCAGGCAAAATGGATGTAGGCGGACATAGTATGGGTGGTGTGCTGCTAAGAAGATACCTTCAGAGCTTGCAGTATGCGAACGATGTAAACAAATATGTTTCGTTCAACACACCACACAGCGGCTCACCTATACCGAACTTCGTATTGAAATATGACTGGACCAAGAACATCGTTAGGGACCGTATGGGTTATGATCCTGATGGAGGCGCATTGAGAGACCTGCGACTGAACAGTGTAGAAGTTGATCTGTACCTGAACATGGTGAACCTGAACAGGGAGAAGGTGCCTTCGCATGTTATCGTTACTACATACAACATCACATCCATCACACAAGTACTGGGGCCAAATCTTACAGCGCTTGCTGCGGCATTCAATGTACTTGGATACCTGATGATCGCAGACCAGGGAATTGCATTTGTGAACAACGATCTATACCAGGGCATACACCACGATGGTGCAGTATCAGAAGTAAGCCAGAAGGCAGGTCTGCAACCACTGTATTATACATTTGTACCTAACCAACATCATAGCTCTACAGGTGAACCACATCCAGCTGTGTATGCTAAGTTCGTTCAGCTAACAAGTGGCGATCCTGATGATGATCTAACATTTACCCGCAGCGGCTTTAACCCTCCTGACATCGATCCGCCAACAGGATATGAAAGAAGGAGAAGCAACCCAGGCACCTTAAACATTACGTCACCAACAACAGGTGCAGCTGCCAACACCGGAACACCTGTAACATTGAATTTCAACTATACAAATGTTGATACCATAGTGGCAGTTGTAAGCAACAGGAGCAACAAACTGTATGGAAGCTATATCGCAGCACCTTCTAATAATTTCACATTTAATATTCCTAGCGAATTCATAGGCAATACTAAGATCACGTTGTTAGGGTTTAACAGCAATGGATATGTAACGGAAGACTCCGTTGCTCTGACAGTAAATACAACAGCCACTTTACAGTCCCTTTCTGCAGATCCGGGCAAACTAACTATTCCTCAAAATCACTATGGCATGTTTAACTGGAAAGGAAACTTCAGCGATGGCATAACAAGAGACCTTACAGGTATAGCTGGCGCTACTTATTCTTTTAAAACCAACAAAGCAAGCTATAGCGCACCAGGCAGTATAAATGGTTTAGCGCTGGGTGCAGATACATTAGTGATCGCTTATGGTGGTAAAACAGTAGCGTTACCGATAGTTATAACAGACTCAACAAGATGGGGCAACATAGAACATTACAACACCACACTTCCTGTTCGCATAAGCCAGTTAGAAGCAGTGGCAAGAGGAAATGATGCGGCTCTTGAGTGGACTTCATTTGACGACAGGGACGTGGCTCGTTATGAAGTGCAGTTTAGCACCAACGGCATTGGGTTTACAACAACAGGTATGGTGCCTTCAAAAGAAACCGCGAATTCACACACCTATAAATACACCCATACAAACCTTGCTGAAGGAAAGAACTTCTTCAGGGTAAAATATATAAGACTTGATGGCACTGCAGGATACACTAATGTAGTGATGCTTGGAAATACCAAAGCAGCTAACATGGTTGTAAAACCTAATCCTGTAGCTGAAAATTTGAATCTGGAATTGACAGCAACATCAAATGAAACTGTGAGCATAAAAATCATAGATGCTGCTGGCCGAATGAAGATGATCGAGATGCGCCAGGTACGTAAAGGAAGCAATACATTATCGTTTAATGCTGCAGGTCTTTCACAAGGAGTTTATGCTTTGGAAGCACAGACCGCTGCTGGTAAGATCTCCACAACTTTCATTAAGAAGTAACACTTCAAAACTTGCATAGGTTTCCAGGTGATTGGCAGTTGCTTTTCTAAGCGACTGCCTCCCTGGATTATTATGACATCATTCGCCGATACCAACTGACCTCCATACCACCACTACCTGCACACACCATGTTACGCTTCATTATTTTTCTATCGTTGCTTATCACTACATCTTCAGCTATAGCACAGCCAGCAAACGATGATTGTGCCAATGCAAAAGCTATCACTATATCAGATAATGGATACGGCTTTGGTGTGTTCAATTCTTCTACAGATGATATATCATCAGCAACTGTTCAACCAACAGAAACATTTGCCCCTGCTATACTGGTAGCCGGCCAAAACAAAAAATCTATATGGTATAAATTTACGCTTGCTACACACCGTTCCATACGGGTAACACTACAACAACCAGGTATAGCCATTGCTGCGGGTAACGCAGGTTTTGCCGTTTATAAAACTGATAGCTGCTTACCCATCAACAACCAACTGAGCTCTAAACTTACGCCTATTGCCACCTTTGGCAATACCTATCATCCATGCGTTGAGCCGGGCGAATACCTGATACAAGTTTCCTCAAATCAATTAGCAAACGGACCACTTTCGGTAAGGCTGCAAGTATCTGACTCTAGCGGGGCATTATATGATCATCCTTCCAATGCTTATGCCTTTGGTACGCTTACTACACCTACTACAGGTGTTAGCTACTATGTAGGCTGCCAGTCCATCCAAAATGCTGAAGAAAATTGCACGCTACTGCCCAACTACCAGGCTTATACAAAAAGCACCTGGCATACGTTTAAGACACCTGCTTACTTCGATTACCTGAGCGTATTGTTTGCTTCACCAAACGGCAGCTTCCCCGGTGGATTTAACAGGTTTGGCTACAACCTTTATGAAGGCGATGTAAAAACAAATGGCACAAGTGGTTTGAACTTAGTAGATGGCTGCGATACATTTCGCACCAATGGATACACACCCGATCACAGGATGTATAAGTGTGGTCAACTAAAACCGAATACAGTTTATACTGTTCAGCTGTTCTTTCACCAGAACTTTTACAGTGATGTGCGCTTAGCCATATCCATGAGTGGCCCAGCTCCTACCAATGCACCAGAGCCAATACTATCAAACATACCAACAACCAATGCGCTTGGAAATTTAGCGACCAGTCCATCAGGCGTAACAACAAATGCTTTCGATCATCTCGCGTGCAACAGCCGTATCAATACGCATCCTTGTGATCCTTCTATACCAGCTGCTGGCGTTCGGCACAACAACATCAATTATACGCTAAGCACCTTCTTTACTTTTACACTTACTACTGCTTCCAATATCACTATCACTGGTGCCAATGCACAATGTGGCCCCAATGTTTTGCTGCGCTTATTTAAGCAAGGTGTTACAAATAACTGTTCTGACCTGGACACAGCTAATATCATTAATCAATTTCTCTATTCCGGCAGTATGGATTGTTTACCTGCAGGCAACTATACGCTACAGGTATTGGGAAGAGACGATGTTGTTCCTATCACCAACTATCACTATGGCCACCTGATGGGAAGCAGCAACCTGTGTATGCTCACCAACTTAGGACAAAGGGTAAACGTGAGCTTTCGCGTAACGCGGGTAAACGACATCAACAAATTTTCATTGAAAGCACCGGGTGCATATGATACCATAAACTCAGTGAATGGGGTAATGCGTCCACTGGTTCCATTCGTAACCTACAATGCAAAGATTGATACGTTTGGTTGTGAGAATACTGTTCGTCCTGCTGGTGTTCTATGTGCACCTAACATTACCAAAGCCATGTATCGCCAGTTTGCTGTAATGGATAGTGGCATTGTTACCATCAGCAACCTGCAGTCTTCCCTGTGGTATAGAATGTATAACAACGATGCAAATGCTATGGCCACTGCACAGGCAGCACATGGATTTCCTGATTCAATTACCGGACTAACCCCGGTAACACCTTGCATGGATTATTATGGTGATTGCGCAGGAGACAAAGTCTGTATTGTTCCCGGCACTTATACCTTTGCCACGTTTGCATCTCAAACGCATGTTGGCTGGACAGACAGGCCATCGCTACGTTTTACAAATGCAGCCAAAACCAAGTTTCATGATTTTGCCAGTGCACAGAATATGGGCAGCATATTGGATACAGTTGCACTACAAGGAGGTACACAAGTAGCAAGTGCAGTAGATACATTTTCTTGTCGTGACAATGCAGTGCCTATCAATGGATACATGCCGTGCACTATGGGTGGCAAGCCGGCAACAAAAGCCATCTACAGGCAGTTCTACTTAAGTGAGGCTGCTATTGTTTCCATCAGCAATGCACAGGTTTATTGTAATAAAGGAATAATGACTTTATTCTCTGGCAAAATAACGGATGGCGCTGCAGGGTTAACACCAATGGGAGCACCCTGGAATTGTTTCACATCAGCACAAGTTAGCAATGCATGTAACCCATTGCCGGCTGGATGGTATACAATTGTTTCTTATGGCACCGGCCCTTCGTTTGAAAACCCGCTACAAAACACTTCTACCTATGGCAATGGCAATGATGTAGGTATGAGCAACCAAATTATCATCCGCGTTACTAAAGCTTGCCCTGGTCCTAAATACAACAGGCCTTACAAAGCAGCCATTGATACCATTACCAAACAACCATTTTTGATAGAGTGGGCTCCGCGCACAGGACATACCAATGCTTATCCTAAAACCGACACTACTTATAAACTCTACACTGAATACTTTAATTGTACGATAGATACACCGTTTGCTTCTCATCCTTTACCTACTTGCGCTACGGGACTAAACCGGGTTGTGTATTATGTTTTCAAAACAACACAGGAGAGTTATGTAACCATTGATACTAAAAATTATTGGGCGCAGGTATTTGCCCACGATGTACGATTTGATTCTACTCTTAATTCATCAGCTACTCCTATTCAAACATGCCTGAAAAGCGAAGGCTATATACAGCTTTGCAGGCTGCAGCCCGGCACATACACACTTGTGCTATATGCTACCGATGCAAATTCATGCAGCAGTGTACAACCTACTATTTACATTGATAGAATTGGCTACTCAAGATTTGATCATGCGAAGAATGCGTATGACTTTGGTGTAGTGCCTGCCGATAGTACATTTTACAATGGAAAGCCAGGAGATGTAAATCCTTTGGATGCATCACGGGCACCAAGTAATGATTTCTTTTATTGTACCACCGGCGCACAACCTAACGATCCTGCGCAATCCGGGTGTTATGCAAAATATAATCCGGCGATCTACAACAATACAATCAACAATGCACTTTATACAGCAGCCAATCCTCCAACTACGAATATGATTGCACGGAGAAACCTGTGGTATACGTTCGTTGCTGATAAGCCTGGTTACATAACAGTGAGAGTAACCAATAAAACAACAGGTAAGCAATATCAATATCCTTTTGCAATTTTTAAAAGCGATGTAGATGGCAGCCTGCCTTTTTCTACCGTGGTGAGTAGCGGATTGATCGACTCCACTACTGCTCAAGGATTGAGTTTAGTGTCATATACAACCAGCAATACTTACTTCTGTGGCGGCACCGATAAGCTAACTTTTTACCGCGACCCATGTACGCAAACCATGCCTGAGCGCTATTACATTGTTGTTGATAATCGTAATCCAATTGGATACACGGATATACACGCTATGAACCCAAACAGCCAGGTAGAAGTAGCTATTCTTATAGATACCATCGATCTGGTTCCTACCAAGTTCGACCACTACAGCTTTGCATCAAATATGGGCACGCTGGCACCAGGTACTCATACGGGAGTAACAGATAATTTTTCTTGTGCCACACGCGATGTAAAAGATCCTATCAATGGAATGAACCATTGCACAAAAACCTTGTGGTATAAGTTCAGTACAAATGTTACCGGACATGTACGTTACCGCATAGCGGTTAATGGAACCAGGATGTATCACAGCGACAACATCCGCCTGTTCAGGGAGACCATTCCAGGAGATTCAATCAATGGCCTAAGCTACATTAATCCTGGTACCGGGTTTGACACGCCAACGAATAGTTGGTGGAGCCAGAACTGCGTTTCGCCTGGTACTTATTACATTTTACTACCTGGATGTAATAGGGTAAATGAAAATGTGTTTCCGGAAATAAAAATATTAGAACAGGCTGGTGATTTTTGTAGTGCGCCTGTAACATCTGCTTTGAATGGACCGGGTGTAGCTGTATCTACTGTAACTGTGGACTGTCACACCATTGGAACGGATTATGGCGAATTCAATCCTACACTTACTTGTCCTGCCAATGCAGTACGCGATCAATATAAATCTTCATGGTTCAGGATTGATATTACAGGCAACGACACGGTGGATGTAACTGCTTTCTTAACAGAGAACACAACAGTAAATCCTGCCGATATTCAATACAGGTTGATGACCGGAAACTGTGGTGCTATGCAGGAACAAAGTTGCGTACAGGATGCACAAACGCAGAATACTTACAAATGTCTATCGCCCGGCAGTTATTATATCCAGGTATTCACTCCGGTTTCGCGCAATGGCCAACCTGTAACGGGTACAATTAATCTTAATCTGTCGGCAGTGATACATGCGGATACCTGTGCGCCGGTTAATGATTGTTTTGCAAACGCCAATTTTGTTCCGCAATTCAACTGCAACACCAGCGACTCTGTCACCTTCCACAATTATTCTACTTATGGTTCATCTATAGAGTACAGCTGGGACTTTGGTTATAACGGGCAAACATCCACTGCAGTTGCACCAAAATTTTATTACCCTGCATTAGCTACCAGTGCTACGTATAATGTGACCCTGACTGTAAGAAATACAGAATGTGGACTGACCAATACCACTACAGTACCAGTCACCATTCCTGCACGTCCGTCTGTTAATTTAGGTAAGGATACAGTACTATGTACAGCATCCTCTATTTTGCTGGATGCTACTTCATACCCCGGCGCCACTTATCTATGGCAAAACAATTCAACACAGCCAACCTTTGTTGCTAATACAACTGGTGTGCGTAATTACCATGTAAAGGTGACGTATAACGGATGTTCAAAAGCTGATACCATACAGGTCAGCATCAACCCAATTTCAGCAAGGCCATTGCAGCAGAGAATGTTTTGTGGTAACGACTCGGTACAGCTTGTAGCTTCACGTGGTTACAGTGAAACGTTCCGCTGGAATACAGGTGCTACCAGTTCTTCTATCTACGCAAAAGCAGCCGGAACATACTGGGTTGACATTACATGGAATGGGTGTACTGTGCGTGATTCATTCAATGTTGTACATAATACTTCACCTCTTGGAAATGATACAGCTGTTTGTTTAAGTCAACCACTTCCTCTTAATGCTACTGTGCCTGGTGCTACCAGTTACCTCTGGCAAAACAATAGCACCTCTCCTATCTTCAATGTTACTACACCAGGGCAATATTGGGTGAGGATCAATTTTGGAAGTTGTTCACTCAGGGATACAATCAATGTGTCGGCTATAGCTCCGCTTGTTACTACCGCCATCGCTACCATCTGCAATGGACAATCGTTTACTTTACCCTCTGGTGCAATCATAACAGCGGCCGGCATATACAAAGACACAGCAAGAACAGCTGGCGGCTGCGACAGTCTTATCACCACTTTCGATGTAGGCACTTATCCATTAATACGGGAAACAATCACAGCATCCATATGCCCGGGTGACACTTATGTTCTTCCTTCAGGAGCTACCGTAAGCGCTGCAGGAATATACAATGATACCATAGCTTACGCAGCAGGTTGTGATAGCCTAATCACCACTGTTGACCTGCAACTGAAAGCAGTTAACAAAATTACTTCCAATGCGGTAAAATGTGAAGGTGAACCATATACTTTACCATGGGGACAAGTGGTATTAGTTGCAGGTAGCTATAGTGATACGTTGCGTTACCAGGCAGGCTGCGATAGTGTGATAACTGTTGTAACTATAACAGAAAAGCCAGCAATACGAGAAACAAAGAATGTAAGGATTTGTGCTGGACAGGATTATACTTTACCATCTGGTGTTGTTGTTAGTATTACTGGAGTTTATACTGATACACTGCAGTATGTAGAAGGCTGCGACAGCCTCATCACTACCACAACCATTACAGTCTTACCAGTTACACGAGTAACTACTACAGCATCTATCTGCGATGGTGCATCCTATACTTTACCATCAGGAACAGTCGTAAGTGCAGCAGGCACTTATACTGATACATTGCGTTACACTTCTGGCTGCGACAGCCTCATTACCACTACAACATTATCTATAAAGCCGGTAGTAAGAAATACAGTAAATGCTTCTGTTTGTGCAGGTGCTTCCTATACATTACCATCGGGTGTGGTAGTGAGTGCGGCAGGTACTTATACCGATACATTGTACTACACAGCAGGTTGTGACAGCTTGATTACCACTACCAACCTTTCTGTTGGTACCGTTGATCGGGAAACAAAATCAGCGATTATTTGTGAAGGAGCATCTTACACTTTACCATCAGGCACAGTAGTTACACTGGCAGGAACTTACGTTGATACTTTACAACATGCTTCAGGCTGTGACAGTGTCATCATCACTACTAACCTGGCTGTACAAACTGCAACAAAAGCAACTGCCTCTGCCACTATATGTGAAGGAGCAAGTTATACCTTACCATCTGGTGCAGTAGTGAGTGCTGCGGGTACATATACTGACACCTTACACTACAACATTGGCTGCGACAGCCTCATCACTAATACAACGATTACTGTCTTACCAGTTACAAGAGTAACTACTACAGCATCTATCTGTGATGGTGCATCTTATACTTTACCATCAGGTACCGTGGTAAGTGCAGCAGGAACATATATTGATACATTACATTACACTTCTGGCTGCAATAGCCTCATTACCACCACTACATTGTCTATAAAACCAGTAGTAAGAACTACAGTAAATGCTTCTGTTTGCGCTGGTGCTTCCTATACTTTACCATCTGGTGTTGTAGTGAGTGCGGCAGGTAGTTATACTGATACATTGTACTACACAGCAGGTTGTGACAGTGTGATTACAACAACCAATCTTTTTATCGGTACTGTTGATCGTGAGACTAAAACAGCAGTTATATGTGAAGGAGCAAACTATACTTTACCATCAGGTACAGTAGTTACACTGGCAGGAACTTATGTTGATACACTACAATATACCTCAGGCTGTGACAGTTTGATCATCACAACCCACCTGGCTGTACAAACTGTAACAAGAGCAACTGCATCTGTTACTATATGCGAAGGCGCATCCTATACATTACCAGCGGGTGCTGTAGTGAGTGCTGCGGGTACATATACCGATACGCTGCATTACACGTCGGGTTGCGACAGCCTCATCACAACCACAACTATTACTGTCTTACCAGTTACACGAATAACTACTACAGCATCTATCTGTGATGGTGCATCCTATACTTTACCATCAGGCACAGTGGTAAATGCAGCGGGAACTTATACAGACACGCTCCAGTACACTTCTGGCTGCGACAGCCTCATTACCACTATCACATTAACCATAAAACCAGTTATACGAAATACAGTAAATGCTTCTGTTTGCGCCGGTGCTTCCTATACGCTTCCATCAGGTTTGATAGTGAGTGCGGCAGGAACTTATGTAGATACATTACATTATTCAGCAGGTTGCGATAGCGTGATAACAACCACCAACCTTTCTGTTGGTACTGTTGATCGGGAAACAAGATCAGCGGTGATATGCGAAGGAGCAAGCTATAATTTACCATCAGGTACAGTAGTTACACTGGCAGGGACCTATATAGACACACTACAACATGCTTCAGGCTGTGACAGTGTCATCATCACAACCAACCTGGCTATACAAACTGTAACAAGAGCAACTGCTACTGCCACTATATGTGCAGGAGCAAGTTATACCTTACCATCGGGCACTGTTGTTACGCTGGCAGGAACTTATGTTGATACACTGCATTACACCACCGGTTGCGATAGCCTTATCACTACTACAACAGTAACAGTGCTGCCAGTTACACGAGTAACTACATCAGCATCTATTTGTGATGGTGCATCTTACACTTTACCATCAGGCACAGTGGTAAGTGCAGCGGGAACTTATACTGACACATTGCGTTACAGTTCAGGTTGCGACAGCCTCATTACGACCACAACATTGTCTATTAAACCGGTTATAAGAAATACAGTGAATGCTTCTGTTTGCCCTGGTGCTTCCTATACATTACCATCGGGTGTTATAGTAAGTGCGGCAGGTAGTTATACCGACACATTGTATTACACCGCAGGTTGTGACAGTGTCATAACAACCACCAACCTTTCTGTTGGCACTGTTGATCGTGAGACAAAATCAGCGGTGGTTTGCGAAGGAGCAAGCTATACTTTACCATCAGGTACTGTTGTTACGCTGGCAGGAACTTATGTCGATACACTACAACACGCTTCAGGCTGTGACAGTGTCATCATCACAACCCAATTGGCTATACAAACTGTAACAAGAGCAACAGCCTCTGCAACAATATGCGAAGGCGCATCCTATACATTACCATCAGGTGCAGTAGTAAGTGCAGCAGGTACATATACTGATACGCTGCATTACGCTACAGGCTGCGATAGCCTCATCACTACCACAACGATCAATGTATTACCACTCACAAGAGTAACTACTACAGCATCGATCTGTGATGGCGCATCTTATACTTTACCATCAGGCACAGTGGTAAGTGCAGCGGGAACATATACCGATACGCTCCACTACACTTCTGGCTGCGATAGCCTCATTACCACCACTACATTGTCTATAAAACCGGTAGTAAGAAATACTGTAAATGCTTCTGTTTGTGCCGGTGCTTCTTATGCATTACCATCAGGTGTGGTAATAAGTGCGGCAGGTATTTATAGTGATACATTGTACTACACAGCAGGTTGTGACAGTGTCATAACAACCACCAATCTTTCTGTTGGCACTGTTGATCGTGAGACAAAATCAGCGGTGGTTTGCGAAGGTGCGAGCTATACTTTGCCTTCTGGTACTGTGGTTACGCTTGCAGGGACTTATATTGATACGCTACAACATACTTCTGGCTGTGACAGTGTGATCATTACAACTAGTCTGGCTGTACAAACCGTAACAAGAGCAACTGCCTCTGCCACTATATGTGAAGGAGCAAGCTTTACTTTACCATCAGGTGCAGTAGTGAGTGCTGCAGGTACATATACAGATACGCTGCATTACAATACAGGCTGCGACAGTCTCATTACAACCACAACGATTACTGTCTTACCAGTTACACGAGTGAATACCACAGCAGCTATCTGTGATGGTGCATCTTATACCTTACCATCAGGTACAGTGGTTGGTGCAGCGGGAACTTATACTGACACATTGCACTACGCTTCTGGTTGTGACAGCCTCATCACCACCACAACATTGTCTATAAAACCAGTAGTAAGAAGTACAATAAATGCTTCTGTTTGTGCAGGTGCTTCTTATACGCTTCCATCAGGTGTGGTAGTGAGTGCGGCAGGTACTTATTCCGATACATTGCACTACACAGCAGGTTGTGACAGTGTGATAACTACTGCTACGATCAGGATCAGGTCGGTTGAATACAGAACTACTTCAGCAGCGATATGTGCAGGCGGTTCTTTTGTTCTTCCATCAGGACGGTCTGTTACTACTGCCGGAACCTATACCGATACGCTCCGTTACCAGGCAGGCTGCGATAGCTTGATAACAACATTGGATCTTCGCACACTCAATGTAACCCATACCACAACATCGGCAACTATATGTGCAGGCTCGTTCTATATTTTGCCATCAGGAAGACAAGTAAGCAGCAGCGGAACATACATAGATACTACCAGGTATGCTTTAGGCTGCGACAGCCTCATCACTACCATAACACTTGTAGTACGTACCGTTACCACAAATAACACTAGTGCTGCCATTTGCGAAGGTGAAACCTATACTTTGCCAAATGGCCAGGCAGTTACACATGCAGGTGTCTTTAGCAGCATTATCAGGAGCAGCGCGGGTTGTGACAGTATCATTTACACCACAACATTACGTGTACATCCAAAACCAGTTCTTAGATTATCGAAATCGAATGATGTGGATTGTATGATAGGAACGGTGAAATTAACCGCAAGTGGTGGAAGATCGTATCAATGGTCTCCAAACACATCATTAAGCAGTACAGACAGTTACAATCCCATAGCCACGCCATCCACTACTACTACGTATAAAGTGAAAGCAACTTCGCAACAAGGCTGTGTGGCTGAAGACAGCATACAGGTAGTGGTAAACAAAGGCAATGGTGAAGATGGCTTCCTTGTTCCGTCTGCATTTACTCCAAACAACGACGGCAAGAATGACTGCTTTGGCGTGAGACATTGGGGAGCCGTATCAAATTTCAACATGATGATATACGACCGCTGGGGAAATATTGTATTCAGTACAACTGATCCATCTAAGTGTTGGGATGGCAGGTACAAAGGAGTAGCCGCCGCAACTGCTGCCTATGTTTACCAGATAAATGCAGTGACGAATTGCGGACCTGTCTTCAGGAAAGGAACGGTTGTATTGATCAGGTAAGGCTTAGCGCTTTACCTGCAGATCGCCATGACCTTTGTAGTATAAACCATCAGCCTGGCTGAAGAAAGCATAGTACATACGATAGTTAATGTTGTTGATGTACTTTTCTTCATCCAGTTCAAAAGTGAAAGAGCTGCTTCCGGGAGTGGTGGTAAAGAAAAATCTATCTTTCACCTGCAGGAAGCGATCAACAATAACGATCTGCAGAAGTGACTGACGGGTATTCTTAAAAGAGAACGTTACTTTATCGCGCAGCGGGTTAGGATACGCCGGGTAAATACTTACAACACCAGTTTCCATATTGGCAAGTTGTGCTGCTAATGGATTTGTAATAACAGCTCTTTCATCTGCTGCCCATGTAGTGTCGTAGGTCCAATCCGTGGGGTCAATGTCATGAGTGATATTACCTAGTGCATCAGTAGTTGTTATTCTGCTAGCATCTATCTTGTCAGTTATCCCGGTGCCATCGGCAGGAGTTTCTTTACGGCAACTGCTTTGAGCAACTAAAACAAACATCAGGATAGGAAGGAAATAACGATACTTCATGAGCTTTTAAAATGGCTGGTTCGGGGCTAAAATTAGACATTGAGCCTATACAAGCCACAAATAAATTTTTAATTGCATAGTAAGCGCTAAAGCCACAGACGTTCATCAATGGAAAAGAATTTACAACGACATCCTGGTAAAATTTACATCAGCAGCGGGTGCTTTTTCCACTGAAGTAGATAGCAAAGACTTTTTATCTATTTAAATTCTTAACTAACAATGATAAGTGCAGGTAAATTCCGCCTGCTTCTAAAGTTGTAGCAGGTCATTTATCGCATTGTATACAGGTTGCGGATGCGTAACAAGCGTAAAATGATCTCCGGGCACTTCTACAAAATCTGTTCTGGGATAAGCCACTATATGATCTGCTTTGGCATGAATGCGCAATTCAGGAGATACTGTCACAGGCAGATGCAGGGGATTGAAGATCAGTTTCAGCTGCTTTACTACCAGCTCTTTGCTGCGTGTACGCAGGTTACTAAAAACCTCTTCAAAAACAGGTTTAGAAGGTTGATTCTTATAGTGCAGCTTTACCATCATCATTTGGGTTAGTTTATTAAAGACTAGCCCGCTCCTCGTAAAAGCATAGATAATTTTCGGATTAATAGGAAGCGGCATCACGCGCCTTACATCTGTCCATGATCCTATTTGTACCACCCTACAACCCGTTAGCTGCTTTATGTTTATTGCCACCCATCCTCCTAATGAATGACCAATCACAACATCAGCATTCGTTATATGGAACAAGGCCACCAGGTATTGAGCATATACTGTGGCAGAAAAACCTTCACCTGTCACATCTGCCAGCAACTTCCAGTTATCTACAAATATTTTCTCACCCGCAATATGAGGATGTATTTTGTCGAACATGGAAGGCTCTTCACCAAAACCGGGTATGTAAATAACACGCATGGGTGGAAGTGGTTTCTCGATGCCTGTTGCAAAAGCCTCACCAGCCAACAGCACTGTAAGCAGAAAATATAGCTTAAGCATTGGCAGGCGATTTAGAAAAGCTAAGAAATATTAGGCTGAATACTGCCGCTGCTGGTATGCCTGTTTGCAAGAAATTTTCTTCGAATAACATTGGCCACCGGCACGCCAGAAATTTTACTCTCCAACCATGAAGGCACATCCAGGTAAAGAAAAGCTCTTGTTTCGTAAGGGTTTTGTTTCAGCGATGTAAGCTTATTCAAGAGGTTCTCAAACTCAGGCTTAAGCTTGCGGTAGCTAAGCTGGAAAGAGTGCCGTAGAAATTTAAATATTTCCTCTTCCACTACACTAAGGCTTTCCATCTTGGCCATGAAACGGTAAACTGATTTGATCAGGTATTCTAAGATATCAGCATTTCCTAATTCATAATGTGCAATAAGATGAAGCAGCCTTGCATAACACTGCAGGTCGGTGCGAAGGTCTACCTTCCAATTGATGATCTTATTCAGGTACACGATGGTGTTATCGTAGTCACCACTACCGAAGTACAACGAAGCGATCTTATAATAGAACACCAGCGACCGGTGCCTGTCAAGGTAAAGTGTATATTCCTTCAGCTTTTCTTCTATGTAAGGCACCATCATCAGGCCTTCAGCAAAGGTTCCTTCCAGGAAGTGCTGGTTCAGCTTAGAGATATAGAAGTATACGAAGGTTTGAATGCGGTTGTTATCATTTTGCAGAACAAGCTCGGTATTAGCAAACTCCTGGAAACGCGCCAGCTCTTTCTTGAACTTGCTATAATTCTGCAGGTCGAAATGTGCACCCAATAAATTGTGCATACCCTTTATATAATGTGCGGTCTCCACCTCAATCATGAATGGATCCTTTTCAAAAAGGTCAACCCACTTTTGACAATAACGATAGTACATCAGGAAGTCCTGCCGGATGAATGCCATCCAGCAATAGCTTTGAAACAGGTAAAGCTTTTCATAAAATCCTGTTGCTTCTGCCAGCGTAAAAGGCAGTTGCTCATCAAAGTATTGTTTTACTGCTCGTGAGTCATCTTCATTTCTTGCATGCCCGTGCTTGATGTACCAGCTATACAATTTCAGCGACAGGTTAGACAACTTCGTGATCAACTGCAGGTGCTGAATGGCTCCTTCAGATTCATTAGCCAGCACATCAGCACGATCTTCCATACTTCGGGTAATGTGCAACGACTCTATCTTTTTTTCTAAGAATAATACCTGCGGTAGCAGGCTCACCTGGTGATGCGCCTTTGCCAGGTCCTTTATCTTATCCAATATGCGCAGGCTTTGGTGATATAATCCTTTGTTGTAAAGTATATGTGCATAATCCAATTGCTCGTGCAGTTGAATTTCAATATTCTCCTGGCTTTTTAGTAGCCGCAGGCTTGCCAGCAGTTGCTTGTACAAAGCAGCTTTGATATTAGAAAGTTGCAGCTTGGTAATGGAAGGAGCCTTCTTCAACAACAGGTCTTCGTCATACTCACTCATCTTATCCAGCACATCAAAAAGTTGCAGGACTTTCAGGTCGGCACTACTGGTATTGCGGGTAACATAAAGCCTGAAACTTCTCTTTTCACTCTTTTCCAGCGAATGAACCAGTTGAAATAATGCGTCTGTTGACCGGTTGGGCATTGTAAAGTTTTTACGCGCAAATGCAGTAATATCAATGGTTTCAGCGTCTTTGCCTGCATTTCTATCCTGTAAAACCTTTTCTATTTTGTTTACAAGCGGCTATTGTGCATGGCTACATTCGTATAGCTGCTGCAGAAGCTAAAACCATTGCGACAAATATAACAGCAACTCATTTCAACTTAAACAAATTTATCATGGCCGCGAAGCAGGTGTTTATTTTCGATACAACGCTCAGAGATGGAGAGCAGGTTCCAGGTTGTAAACTGAACACACCTGAAAAAGTAGAACTGGCAGTTAAACTCGAAGAGTTAGGTGTTGATATCATTGAAGCAGGTTTTCCTGTTTCAAGTCCTGGTGATTACCATTCTGTAAACCAGATATCACGCACTATTAAAAATGCTGTTGTTTGCGGTCTTACACGTGCTGTGCAAAAAGACATAGAGGTGGCTGCGCAGGCACTAAAGTATGCAAAACGTCCACGCATACATACCGGCATCGGCACATCTGATTCTCATATCAAAAGCAAATTCAACAGCAACCGCGAAGACATTTTACAACGCGCTATCCAGTGTGTAAAATGGGCGCGAAATTATACAGACGATGTAGAGTTTTATGCTGAAGATGCAGGCCGCACCGATAATGAATATTTAGCAAGAGTAGTAGAAGCTGTTATAAAAGCAGGCGCTACTACCATAAACATCCCTGATACTACCGGCTATTGTTTGCCGCACCAATACGGTGAGAAAATAGCTTTCCTGAGAAACAATGTTTCCAACATAGACAAAGCAATCATCTCTTGTCATTGTCATAATGATCTTGGTCTTGCTACTGCCAATGCCATTGCTGGTGTATTGAATGGTGCACAGCAAATAGAATGTACCATCAATGGTTTGGGCGAACGCGCAGGCAATACATCATTAGAGGAAGTAGTGATGATCCTTAACCAGCACAAGCACCTTGGCTACTATACGCAGGTTAATCCTAAGCAACTAAATCCAATGAGCCGCATGGTATCGGATGTGATGCGGATGCCTGTTCAGCCAAATAAAGCGATCGTTGGCGCCAATGCATTTTCTCATTCATCAGGCATACACCAGGATGGCTTCTTAAAAGATGCAAGTACTTACGAGATAATAGCACCAGAAGAAGTAGGTGCAGACTCAAGTAAGATTGTTCTTACTGCACGCAGCGGAAGAAGTGCCCTTGCATTCCGCCTGCAAAAGATCGGTTATTCATTTACAAGAAATGATGTAGATGCACTGTACGAGAGCTTCCTGAAAATGGCGGACTCTAAGAAAGAAGTAACCGAAGAAGACCTGCATCAACTGGCTGCAGAATATCAACCTGTATTGGTCGAAGCTGTATAAATAAGCGAAGTCAAAAGTCAAAATTCAAAAAGTACTACACCAAAAGGTAGTCGTTAAAAGAAATGGCAACAACATTATTTGATAAAATCTGGAACAAGCACGTGGTGAAGTCCATTCCCAACGGACCATCTGTGTTATACATCGATAAGCATTTCATTCATGAAGTAACCAGCCCGCAAGCATTTAGTGGAATTGAAAAACGTGGATTAAAAGTTTTTCGTCCTAAGCAGGTAGTGGCTACAGCAGATCATAACGTACCTACTGTTGATCAACATTTACCTATTAGAGATCAGCTAAGCAAACTGCAAGTACAGCAACTGGTAGATAATTGTGCAAAGCATGACATCGAGCTATATGGTCTTGGACATCCTTACCAGGGTATTGTGCATGTTATTGGACCAGAGCTTGGCATCACACAACCAGGTATGACCATTGTTTGTGGCGATAGCCATACCTCTACACACGGCGCCTTTGGAACCATTGCATTTGGCATTGGTACCAGCGAAGTTGAAATGGTATTTGCATCTCAATGTTTGCTGCAAAGCAAGCCAAAGCAAATGCGCATCAACATCAATGGCAGGCCGAATAAAGGCGTTGTTGCAAAAGATATCATCCTTTACATCATAGCGAAACTAACTTCTGGCGGCGCCACAGGTTATTTTGTTGAGTTTGCTGGTTCTGTCATTCGCAGTCTTTCTATGGAAGCGCGCATGACCATCTGCAACATGAGTATAGAAATGGGAGCAAAAGGTGGCATGATAGCTCCTGACCAAATAACGTTTGATTATTTAGAAGGTCGTGAGTTTGCACCTAAAGGCGACGCATGGAAAAATAAAGTTGCTGAATGGAAAACGCTACGCTCTGATGAAGAAGCGGTGTTTGATAAAGAAGTAAACATCAATGCTGCCGACATACAACCAATGATCACTTATGGAACTAATCCTGGTCTTGGTATAGCCATCAATGCACTGGTACCTACTACCGAAGCAATAGCTGACGAAGGTGAAAGAAACAACCTTGTAAAAGCACTTGCTTACATGGGCCTTGATGCAGGCAAGCCACTGTTGGGAACACCTGTTCAACATGTATTCATTGGCAGTTGCACCAACTCAAGAATAGAAGACCTGCGCATGGTAGCCAATGTAGTAAAAGGAAAAAAGAAAAGTCCTAAGGTGAACGTGATGATCGTTCCCGGATCGCAGCAGGTAGCAAAGCAGGTTTATGCTGAAGGCTTGGATAAAATATTCACAGAAGCAGGATTTGAAATTCGTCAGCCGGGATGCAGTGCATGCCTTGGTATGAATGAAGACAAAATCCCAGCAGGTGAATATTGCGTAAGCACCAGCAACAGGAATTTTGAAGGCCGTCAAGGTGCAGGCGCAAGAACATTATTAGCCAGCCCGCTAACAGCAGCAGCGGCAGCACTTACAGGTGTAGTAGCCGATGTAAGAGAGATACTTCAACCAGCCATTGTTGGTGAAGGAGAAGAATAACATTGTCTACTAAAAATTACAGCACCCGAACAGCATACTAAGAATGGAAAAAGTAAATATCATAAAGAGCACGTTTTACCCGCTACCGATTGAGAACATCGATACCGACCAGATCATTCCTGCACGTTATTTAAAAGCAACTACCAGGGAAGGATTTGGTAAAAATTTATTTCGTGACTGGCGTTATGTAAACGATGACGAGCACCAACCGAAGGCAGACTTCGTTTTGAACCAGCCACAATACAAAGGATCTATACTGGTTGCAGGTAAAAATTTTGGCTGCGGCTCTTCAAGAGAACATGCAGCATGGTCTTTACTTGACTTTGGTTTCAAGGTGATCGTCTCCAGCTTCTTTGCGGATATCTTCAAGAACAATGCATTGAACAATGGGGTGCTGCCGGTACAGGTTCCGGAAGCTTTCCTTCAAAAAATATTTGCACTATCACCTGAGTCTACGCTTACTATAAATCTTGCTGCACAAACCATCACCATTGATGAGTTAAGCCTGCAGGAAACATTTGACATCAACAACTACAAGAAAACATGCCTGCTAAATGGCTATGATGACATTGACTATTTGTTGAGTGTGAAAGAAGAGATTGAAGCATTTGAAAACAGCTACTAATAAAGCAGAAATATGATCAAGAATATAACCATCATTTTAGGCGACGGCATTGGACCAGAGGTTACCAAGCAATCTATCAATGTACTGAATGCAGTAGCACGCAGGTTCAGGCACAACTTCCACTACAACTATGGATTGATGGGCGCTGATGCCATTGATAAAACAGGCAACCCGCTTCCTGATGAAACGCTGCAGCTATGCCTCAAAAGTGATGCTATATTGTTTGGCGCCATTGGTCATCCTAAATATGATAATGATCCTTCTGCTAAAGTACGCCCGGAGCAAGGGCTGCTGAAACTGAGAAAAGAATTAGAACTTTTTGCCAATATCCGACCTGTTGCAACTTATCCTGCGCTTCATCATTTGTCTCCTCTAAAGACCGATCGTTTACAAGATGTTGACTTTGTCATCTTCCGTGAACTTACTGGAGGAATTTACTTTGGAGCAAAGCATTTGAGTGAAGACAAAACACAAGCCTCCGACGATTGCATTTACAGTAAGGGTGAGATTGAAAGAGTATCTCACCTTGCTTTTCAACAAGCACAGAAGAGAAGGAAACACCTTACGCTGGTTGACAAAGCAAATGTGTTGGAGACTTCCAGGCTTTGGAGAAGTGTTGTACAGGAGATAGCACCACAATATCCTGATGTAAGAGTTGACTATATGTTTGTTGATAATGCAGCCATGCAGATCATCATCAACCCAAAGCAATTTGATGTAGTACTTACAGAAAATATGTTTGGCGACATCATCAGCGATGAAGCAAGTGTACTGTCCGGCTCATTAGGTTTGCTACCATCTGCATCTGTTGGTACTAAGTTGGCTTTATTCGAACCTATACATGGAAGTTACCCGCAAGCTGCAGGTAAAGACATAGCAAATCCTATAGGCTCCATTCTTTCCGCTGCTATGATGCTCGATTATTTTGAGATGCATGAAGAAGCAGCACTGGTAAGACAAGCAGTAGAATGGACCATTGAAAATGGTTTTGTTACCAAAGACATTGATCCATCTAATTTCTATTTCACAACAACCATTGGTGAAATGATCAGTGACTTTATCAGCAGCACATCACAACAAGAACAAGTGAACCCGGGTCATGTGCAATTGAGAAAATCAACGATCATCTAAAGAAAGACATTACCTCTTTTTGATAAGAGCTATATATACTGGCGCTGGTACCACTATGCTCAGTTGATCCAATATCCTAAAAGATTTCTTGCCATTGAGGCTACAGTATGCGCTGTGGCTTGTCTCCTATTGCTTTTCAAAACATAAAAGAAATCATCTAAACTATAACAGCTTCTATCATGTACTACAACGACGACACGATCATTTATTTCAACAACAAATTTGTGAGAGCTGCAGATGCAACAGGCAATGTCTACAGCCAATCGCTGCATTATGGCTATGCCGTTTTTGAAGGCATACGTGCGTACAAAACAAACAACGGTGTCAAAATCTTTAAAGCGGTAGAACATTTTGAAAGGATGAAATTCTCTTGTGAGGCTGTAGGCATACCTTATCCTTACGAGACACAGGAATTGATAGACATCTCTTATGCTGTATTAGAAAAAAACAATTTCACAGATGCATACATACGCCCATTGGTTACCTGCACGCCAAACATGCAGTTAACGAAAGGCAAGAGTTCTGAATTACTGATTGCCGCATGGGAATGGGGTGCATATCTAGGTCATCAATTGCTACGCTTAGTTACATCTTCTGTACGTCGTCCTAATCCTGGTGCTTTTAAAATAGAAGCGAAGGTTTCGGGCCATTATGTAAATTCTATCATGGCCTCGCAGGAAGCAAAAGATCTTGGATATGATGAAGCACTTTTATTAGATAACAAAGGCTTCATTGCTGAAGGCCCGGGAGCAAACATTTTCATTGAACGCAATGGCGTTTTATATACTCCGCAGCGTGGTAATATTCTGCCAGGCATAACACGCGCTACCATAATTGAAATATGCCAGGAGCTAGGCATACAGGTAGTAGAAACACAACTGACACCTGAAGAAGTAAAAGGAGCAGATGGTGCATTTTTCTGTGGTACTGCCGCCGAAGTAATAGGCATTGCTTCTTTAGATGATGTGCCTTTCACTTTTGCATGGGAGAAAACACTGGGTGCTGTTCTACAGAAAGCATACAAAGACAAAGTATTGGAAAGAGAAACAAAAACAGCATTGGTAGCCTAATGGAATTGAATAAATATAGCAAGACAATCACACAAGACACAACGCAACCTGCTGCGCAGGCGATGTTGTATGGTATAGGACTAACAGACGAAGATCTTGCAAAAGCTCAGGTAGGTGTTGTAAGCATGGGCTACGATGGCAACACCTGCAACATGCACCTGAACGACCTGGCAAAGCTGGTGAAGCAAGGTGTATGGGATAATGAATTGGTAGGCTTAATCTTTAATACCATTGGCGTAAGCGATGGCATCAGTAATGGTACCGAAGGCATGCGCTACTCGCTGGTAAGTCGCGATGTAATTGCCGACTCTATAGAAGCTGTATGCGGCGCGCAGTATTATGATGCAATCATAGCATTGCCTGGTTGCGATAAAAATATGCCCGGCTCATTAATAGCAATGGGAAGATTGAACCGTCCTGCCATCATGGTATACGGTGGCACCATTGCCCCCGGAAAATATAATGGACAAGACTTAAATATTGTTTCTGCTTTTGAAGCATTGGGACAAAAGCTTGCCGGCAGTTTAACGGAAGAAGATTTTAAAGGAATAGTAAAACATTCTTGCCCTGGTGCAGGCGCATGTGGCGGAATGTATACTGCTAATACAATGGCCAGTGCTATAGAAGCACTCGGCATGAGCCTTCCCTACTCTTCTTCAAATCCTGCACTGAGTGAAGAAAAGAAAGCTGAATGCCTGGCTGCAGGTAAAGCAATACGCCTGCTGCTAGAGAACGACATCAAGCCTTCAGACATCATGACGCGTAAAGCATTTGAAAATGCAATTACTGTTATCATGGTGTTGGGTGGAAGTACCAACGCAGTGCTGCACCTGATAGCAATGGCAAAGAGTGTGAACGTTGCACTTACACAAGATGATTTCCAAAGCATCAGTGACAGGGTTCCTGTGCTTGCAGATTTCAAACCTAGCGGAAAATACCTGATGCAGGACCTGCACCAATATGGTGGCGTTCCTGCGGTAATGAAATATTTATTGAAAGAAGGTTTGTTACATGGCGATTGTTTAACCGTAACTGGTAAGACCATTGCAGAGAACCTTGCTAATGTCCCAGATCTTGATTTTGACCAACAAAAGATCATTCTTCCGCTAGAGTCGCCGGTAAAAAAGACAGGGCACCTGCAGATACTATACGGCAACCTTGCAGAAGGTGGTAGTGTAGCAAAAATCAGCGGTAAAGAAGGTGAACAATTTGAAGGAACAGCCAGGGTATTTGATGGAGAATTTGAACTGATAGCTGGTATTCATTCCGGCAAAATAAAAGCAGGCGACGTAGTGGTTATTCGCAATGTAGGACCAAAAGGTGCACCTGGTATGCCTGAGATGCTAAAGCCAACATCAGCAATTATTGGTGCAGGATTAGGTAGCTCTATCGCCCTTATCACTGATGGAAGATTTAGTGGCGGCACCCACGGTTTTGTTGTAGGACACATTACACCTGAATCATACGAAGGTGGACTGATAGCATTGGTAGAGGACAATGACATCATCGAGATAAACGTAGCTGATAAAGCCATCACACTTAAAGTAGATGAAGCAACCATAGCAGCACGTCGTGCTAAATGGCAACAGCCGGAACTAAAAGTAAAGAAGGGCCTTTTATACAAATATGCAAAGCAGGTAAGCAGTGCAGCAGAAGGCTGCGTAACAGACGAATGATAAAACCAACAGAATTAGTATTTGTCTAAACAAGGATATCCAGGAACAAGAAACCAGGAACAAAACATATTACCATGAGCGAAACACTTGACATACTGGTAGAACCAACTTTGAAAACTGCAGTAGCAACAACCACTGCAGAAGAGGTCAGCCTGAGCGGTTCACGTGCTGTGCTGGAAGCATTCGTAGCTGAAGGCGTAGACACGATTTTTGGATATCCTGGTGGCGCCATCATGCCGATATACGATGCATTGTACGACTATCACGATAAGCTAAAACATATCCTTGTTCGCCACGAGCAAGGAGGCATACATGCAGCACAAGGTTATGCACGTTCATCAGGTCGTGTAGGTGTTGTGTTTGCAACCAGTGGTCCTGGTGCAACCAATCTTATCACAGGCCTTGCCGATGCAATGATCGACAGCACTCCACTAGTTTGTATCACCGGCCAGGTGTTCGCTCACTTACTTGGCACCGATGCTTTCCAGGAAGTGGATGTACTCAATATTACTACGCCTGTTACCAAATGGAACTACCAGGTAACAGACGCAAAAGAAATTCCTGCTGTACTTGCTAAAGCATTTCATATTGCTAAAACAGGCAGACCCGGACCAGTACTTATTGACATCACAAAAAATGCACAGCTGGATAAGTTTGCTTACCACGGCTATACAAAGTGCAATCATATACGCAGCTACAGGCCTAAGCCTATTGTTCGCAAAGAATACATCCAACAGGCTGCGCAACTGATCAATGAGGCGAAACAACCTTTTGTATTATTTGGTCAAGGTGTTATTCTTGGTAAAGCAGAAAAAGAATTCAGAACATTTATAGAAAAGTCAGGCATTCCTGCTGCGTGGACCATACTTGGCGCTGGCGCATTACCTACAGATCATCCACTGAATGTTGGTATGCTGGGTATGCACGGCAACTACGGCCCGAACGTACTTACGAACGAATGCGATGTTCTGATTGCTATTGGAATGCGCTTCGATGATCGCGTGACAGGCAGACTTGATAAATACGCCAAGCAGGCGAAGATCATTCATCTTGATATCGATCCTTCTGAAATTGACAAGAACGTAAAAGCTACTGTAGGCGTTTGGGGCGATTGTAAGGAAACGCTTCCCTTGCTTACTGAACTGGTAACACCACGTGTATACCCGCAGTGGGTAGAACGCTTCTATACCTACAGGAAAATTGAAGAAGAATCATTGATAGAAAAAGAGCTGAACCCGCTGGTAGGACAGCTAACCATGGGCGAAGTGGTGCATCAACTGAATGCACTCACAAAAGGCGATGCCATCATTGTATCAGATGTGGGACAGCACCAGATGATAGCCTGCCGCTATGCTAAGTTCAATCAATCAAGAAGCAATATTACATCGGGTGGTGCAGGCACTATGGGCTTTGCTTTACCCGCTGCCATCGGTGCAAAGTTTGGCGCCGAAGATCGCCCGGTAGTAGCCATCATAGGTGATGGTGGTATACAAATGACGATACAGGAATTTGGCACCATCATGCAGAGTGGCGTGAACGTAAAGATCATCATACTTAATAACCAGTTCCTTGGCATGGTGCGCCAGTGGCAGCAACTGTTTCATGATAAGCGTTACTCTTTTGTTGACATTGCCAGTCCTGACTATGTGATGGTAGCAAAAGGCTATGGCATTCCTGGCAATAAAGTAACTGAAAGAGATGAGTTGCAAAAAGCGCTTCAAACAATGCTTGATCATGATGGATCTTATTTGCTGGAAGTAATGGTAGGCAAAGAAGACAATGTATTTCCTATGGTGCCGCAAGGCTGCAGCGTAAGCGAGATCAGGTTGAAATAAATTTCTGATGTCGGATGTGATGATGTCGGATGTGTTATACCTCAAACCCCATACGTCACACCTGACAGCTAAAAATATTTAAATGAGCACACTAATTCATAAAGCAGATCAGATAGTGGCTGCACCCACAAAGCAGGAATTCACCATAACAGTTTATGCTGAAAACCAGATCGGCTTGCTGGTGCGTATCGCCATTATTTTCTCTCGCAGGAAGATTAATATCGAAAGCATCAACAGCTCCCCTTGTGAAATAGAAAGCATCTCCCGCTTTACATTGGTGATACACGAAACCGAAGAGGTAGTGAGAAAGGTATGTCGCCAGATAGAAAAGCAGGTGGAAGTACTGAAAGTTTATTACAACACCAACGACGAGATCATTTGGCAGGAACTGGCGCTGTATAAAGTAAGTACTAACGAAATAGCTGAAAAAGTAAAAGTAGAAAGACTGCTACGCGAATACGGTGCAAGAGCAGTGGTAATAAGGAAAGACTACACCGTGTTTGAAGCAAGTGGTCATCGTGAAGAGACAGATAAGCTGGTGGATGTATTGAGCGAAGTTGGGCTGATAGAGTTCGTTCGCAGTGCAAGAGTAGCCATCATCAAAGCGAGTGCAGGCTTCCACGAAAAACTAAGAGAGTTTGAAGCCGAGCAACCATCAGAAGAGGTAGTAGAGAATGAGTATTTGAATAGGAATGAAGAAGTATTTACGATGTAAGGTATGAGGTATGAGGCGTGAGGTATGAAGTGTGAGACGTGAGAAGAGAGACGTGAGACATGAGAAGAGAGCCGTTAATGTGAGTTTATTATTTGCATCAGATGCTTCTTATCATTATCGTACAGTCAGAAATGTTACCCTTAGCTGATAAAAGATATCACAGTACAAGAGTGCGACGCAAGTAAAGATGCACAAAGAACTATAGCTGGAAACAAAAACAAGAAACTAGAAACCAGAAACGTATTACTTATTACGTACAACTTAAAACTCAAACAATGGCAAAACTAAATTTCGGCGGCGTTGAAGAAAACGTTGTCACCCGCGAAGAATTTCCTTTATCAAAAGCACAAGAGGTTTTGAAAGATGAGGTGGTAGCAGTAATTGGATATGGCGTGCAGGGACCAGGACAAGCACTTAATCAAAAAGAGAATGGCGTGAACGTAATCGTTGGTCAGAGGAAGAATTCTAAGTCGTGGGATAAAGCAGTGCGTGATGGTTTTGTGCCGGGCGAAAGCTTGTTCGAGATTGAGGAAGCATTGAAACGTGGCACCATCATTTGCTACCTGCTTAGCGACGCTGCACAAATTGCTATGTGGCCAACTGTTCAGAAGCATCTAACGCCAGGCAAAGCATTGTATTTCTCTCATGGCTTTGGCATTACCTATAAAGACCAAACAGGTATTGTACCTCCTGCTGATGTAGACGTTTTTCTTGTTGCACCAAAAGGTTCAGGCACTTCGCTAAGAAGGATGTTCCTGCAGGGCCGCGGTCTAAACAGCAGCTACGCCATCTTCCAGGATGCAACAGGCAGAGCGTTTGAAAGAGTTGTAGCATTGGGTATTGCCATTGGTAGCGGCTACTTGTTTGAAACTGATTTTAGAAAAGAAGTGTACAGCGATCTTACAGGTGAACGTGGTACTTTGATGGGTGCTATACAAGGCATCTTTGCTGCACAGTTTGAAGTACTGCGTGCTAAAGGCCACTCTCCTTCTGAAGCTTTCAACGAGACAGTAGAAGAGCTGACACAGTCGCTGATGCCGTTGGTAGCAGAGAACGGTATGGACTGGATGTATGCTAACTGCAGCACTACTGCACAGCGTGGTGCATTGGATTGGTGGAAGAAGTTTCGTGATGCTACCAAACCCGTGTTTGAAGACCTATATGAAAGCGTAGCAACCGGTAAAGAAGCTGCAAAATCTATAGAAAGCAACAGCAAGGAAGACTACCGCGAAAAGCTGGAAGAAGAACTGAAAGAACTGCGCGATAGTGAACTATGGCAGGCAGGTAAAACAGTAAGAAGTCTTCGTCCTGAGAACCAGGCGCCATCTATCCCGCTTAAGCCTGCACCAGCGCCTAAACAAACTGAAGAAAAAATAAGATTTACATCACCGCTTTATAATGATTAATAGCGTATCACCATATACGTCGTTGAACTATAGCGCTGCTGTAGAAAGGTTGAAGCCGGTGGTGAACAAAACACCACTGGTATTACACCCTTCACTCAGCAAGAAGTATAAGTGCAACGTATACCTAAAGCGGGAAGACCTGCAGGTAGTACGATCGTATAAGATACGCGGCGCTTACAACATGCTGAGCAGCCTGCCGGCAGATAAGCTGGCAAAAGGTGCAGTATGTGCCAGTGCAGGTAACCATGCGCAAGGCTTTGCATGGTCGTGCAAAACATTGGGTGTAAAAGGCGTGGTCTTCATGCCTTCTATCACTCCCATGCAAAAGATCCAGCAAACAAGAATGTTTGGTGATGATCATATAGAAGTGGTACTGATCGGTGATACCTATGATGATTGTGCACATGCAGCCAAAGATTATTGCAAGGCGCATCACATGACCTTTATACCACCCTTCGATGATGAGAAGATCATAGAAGGACAGGCGACGGTAGGAGTAGAAATATTTGAAGAACTACCTACTGCTGATTTCATATTTATACCAGTAGGCGGCGGTGGACTTTCAGCAGGTATAGGAAGTTATTTTAAAACGGTAAGTCCATCTACTAAGATCATAGGTGTAGAGCCAGAAGGTGCACCATCTATGACTGCTGCGCTTAAAGCTGGTCATGCCATAACGCTTGAAAGCATAGAACGTTTTGTAGATGGTGCTGCTGTAAAACGTGTGGGCGATCTCACATTCTCCATCTGCAAAGACGTGCTGGATGATATGCAGCTGGTAAGCGAAGGAAAAGTATGCTCCACCATACTGAAGCTATACAATGAAGATGCAATTGTAGTGGAGCCTGCAGGAGCACTTACCATAGCTGCACTGGATGCTTATTCTGATCAATTGCAAGGCAAGAACGTGGTGTGCATTGTTAGCGGAAGCAACAATGACATAGACCGGATGCAGGAAATAAAAGAACGTGCACTGCAGTACGAGGGTCTGAAGCATTACTTCCTGATCAGGTTTGCACAGCGTCCTGGTGCACTGAAGGAATTTGTAAATCATGTACTGGGACCAACAGATGACATCACCCGGTTTGAGTACATGCAAAAACACAACAAAGAATCTGGACCAGCACTTGTGGGTATAGAACTGCAAAGCAGGAAGGATTACGAACTGCTGCTACAGAACATGGAGCGTTACCAGATAAACTTTACGGAGCTCAATAAGAACAATACGTTGTTTGAATACCTGGTGTAGGAGAAGAGGTATGAGGTGTGAGGTATGAGGTACGAGGTACGAAATGAAAGTTTGAGGTAGGAAGTCTTCCTGAATACCAGTAGTGGACGCTGTGAAATTTTTGACTTTTGACTTTTGACTTCGAACGCTGACCACTGACCTCTGATTTCTGATCTCTGACCACTAATCACTGATCACTGATCTCTTTTCTATCGATTGCTACAGCCGAAGCCTTAACAATTAAACTATACATTATGGCAGGCCACGGTTTATATTCTTCCGAGTTTGAACACGATGCGTGTGGGATCGGTTTTGTTGCCAATATCAAGAGCAACAAAAGCCACCAGATCGTTTCCGATGCGCTGACCATATTGGAAAATATGGAGCATCGTGGCGCCTGTGGTTGCGAAAATAATACAGGCGATGGCGCAGGTATCACTATTCAAACTCCGCACGAATTCTTCTTTGATGAATGCCTGAAACAAGGTGTGCACCTGCCTGCCTTTGGAAGGTATGGCGCCGGTATCATCTTTTTTCCCAAAGATGTACCGCTACGCGAAGAATGCCGCGCCATCTTTAACCGTGCAGCTGAAAAGCTTGGGCTGGAAGTATTGCTTTATCGCTCTGTACCAGTCAACGAGGATGGCATTGGACCATCGGCCCTGGAAGTAGAGCCGGAGATGGAACAGGTATTCATTGGCTGCCCCGACCATATAACAAGCCGCGAAGAGTTTGAACGCAAACTTTATGTGCTGCGCAACTACGCCAGCCACACCATTAACAGCACCATCAAGCAGGATGCTATTGGCTTCTACATTGCCTCCCTCTCCTACAAAATAATCATCTATAAAGGCCAGCTATCGAGCAACCAGCTGCGCCACTATTATCCTGACCTCGGTGATAAGCGAGTGGTTTCTGCTTTTGGTCTTGTTCACTCACGTTTTGCTACCAATACCTTTCCTTCCTGGAAGTTGGCGCAGCCTTTCCGCTACATTGCGCACAACGGCGAGATCAACACCTTACAAGGAAACCTGAACTGGCTTCGCACCAGCGAAAAAATATTCTCCTCTCCTTTCTTCAGTAAAGAAGAAATGGATATGCTGCTGCCGGTTGTTACATCGCAACAATCGGACTCAGCATGTTTAGATAATATGATAGAGCTGCTCACCCTCACCGGCAGATCATTACCACATGTAATGATGATGCTGATACCTGAGGCATGGGATGGCAACGAAAGCATGGACCCGGTAAAGAAAGCCTTTTACGAGTTCCATGCATGTTTCCAGGAACCTTGGGATGGACCAGCTTCCATATCTTTTACTGATGGCAAGATCATAGGCGCTACACTTGATCGTAATGGTCTTCGTCCTTCACGTTTTTGCATCACAACAGACGACCGTGTTATCCTTGCTTCTGAAACAGGCGTACTCCCTGTTGATCCTGCGCTTATAAAAGAGAATGGAAGACTGCAGCCGGGAAAGATGTTCGTTGTAGATCTTGAAAAAGGCAAGATCATCAGCGATGAAGAACTGAAGCAAAGCATCTGCTCGCAAAAGCCGTATGCTGACTGGCTGAATAAATACAAGATCAGGCTGGAGGAACTACCGGAGCCAAGGGTGATGTTTACACACCTGGAGCACGATGCTATTGTAAAATATCAAAAGGCTTTTGGCTATACGCACGAAGACATCTCCAACATCATTGCACCCATGGCGCTTGATGCAAAAGAGCCTATTGGTTCAATGGGCACCGATGTGCCACTGGCCGTCCTCAGCGATCAGCCGCAGCACATCAGCAACTACTTCAAACAATTGTTTGCACAGGTTACCAATCCACCCATTGACCCAATTCGCGAAAGGCTGGTGATGTCACTTTCTACCTTCGCCGGCAGCAATGGAAATCTACTGGCAGAAGAACCGCTTGCTTGTCATACCGTAGCGCTCAAGCACCCGGTGCTCAGCAATCATGAGCTGGAAAAGATCCGCAGTATAGATACAGGCATTTTCCAGGCTAAAACATTGCAATCTTATTTTGTTGCAGACGGAAAACCAGGTTCGTTATTGCGCGGTCTCGACAGGCTTTGCCGTTATGCAGCCGATGCCGTAGAAGATGGTTTTGAAGTGATCATTCTCTCTGATCGCGCTATTGATTCTGAACACGCGCCTATTCCTTCACTACTTGCCACAGCCACTGTTCATCACCACCTGATACGCAAAGGTTATCGTGGTAAAGTGGGCTTGATAATAGAAGCCGGTGACGTTTGGGAAGTGCATCATTTTGCCTGCCTGATCGGATTTGGTGCAACAGCCATCAACCCATATTTACCGCTCTCTACCATACGCGATCTTAAGCTGTCCGGCAAGTTGGAAACATCACTTGATGATATACAACTGAAAGAAAATTATAAGAAGGCTGTCAATGATGGCTTGCTGAAGGTCTTCTCTAAGATGGGCATCTCCACGCTGCAATCTTACCAGGGTGCGCAGATATTCGAGATCATTGGCATCAATAAGAAAGTAGTAGACAAATGCTTTACAGGCGCCACATCAAGAATAGCAGGAATTGGACTGGATGAGTTGGCAAAAGAAACCTTGGCAAAACATGCCTTAGCCTTTAGCAAGAAGGCAATGCCACACCAGCGCCTTCCCGAAGGTGGTGTATATGAATGGCGGAAGAAAGGCGAGTTTCACCTGTTCAACCCGCAGACGATACACCTGCTGCAGTACTCTACGCGGTTAAACGATTACAACACGTTCAAGAAGTACAGTAAGCTGGTGAATGATCAAAGCGAAAAAGCCTGCACACTAAGAAGCCAATTTGAATTCAAACCTACACGCCCTTCTATTTCTATTGATGAAGTGGAACCGGCTGAAAACATCTACAAGCGCTTTGCTACCGGTGCCATGAGCTTTGGCTCTATATCGCACGAAGCACATTCAACACTTGCTATTGCCATGAACCGCTTAGGCGGCAAGAGCAATACAGGTGAAGGTGGCGAAGATGAACTTAGATACCAGCCACTGCCGAATGGCGACTCTATGCGCTCTGCTATCAAGCAGGTAGCGTCTGCACGCTTTGGTGTTACCAGCTATTACCTTACTATGGCTGATGAGCTGCAGATTAAAATGGCGCAAGGAGCAAAGCCCGGCGAAGGTGGTCAGCTACCTGGACATAAAGTAGATGAATGGATCGGAAAAGTACGTCATGCTACACCGGGTGTAGGACTGATCTCTCCTCCTCCTCACCACGATATTTATTCCATTGAAGATCTTGCACAGCTCATCTTCGACCTGAAGAATGCAAACCGTGCAGCACGTATTAATGTGAAGCTGGTAAGCAAGGCTGGTGTAGGAACCATAGCAGCCGGTGTGGTGAAAGCCAAGGCTGATGTGGTGCTGATTGCTGGTCACGATGGTGGTACCGGCGCCTCTCCCCTCAGCTCTATCAAACATGCAGGTTTACCCTGGGAACTTGGTCTTGCTGAAACACATCAAACACTGGTAAAGAACAAACTCCGCAGCCGCGTGGTAGTACAAACGGATGGCCAATTAAAAACAGGAAGAGACGTTGCCATAGCTACTTTGCTAGGTGCTGAAGAATGGGGCATTGCAACAGCAGCCCTGGTAGTAGAGGGATGCATCATGATGCGCAAATGCCATTTGAATACCTGCCCTGTTGGTATTGCTACACAAGACAAAGAATTGCGCAAACGTTTTAAAGGTGATGCAGATCACGTGGTGAACTTCTTCAAGTTCATTACACAGGAGCTGCGCGAAATAATGGCGGAGCTTGGCTTCCGCACTATTGATGAAATGGTGGGGCAGGTAGATTGCCTGTACCAGAAGCCTAACAGCACGCACTGGAAATACAAGAACCTCGATCTTTCGCCGATACTATACAAGGAGCCTGCTGCACCTGAAACAAGATTATACAACCAGGAAGCGCAGGACCATGCACTTGATAACCTGCTGGACTGGCAATTACTGGAAGCAGCACAACCTGCACTATTGCATCAACAAAAAGTACAGGCAAGTTTTACAATTAAGAATACAGACAGAACAGCAGGCACCATATTATCCAACGAGATCACGAAGCTTTATAAAGCTGAGGGTCTTGCTGATGATACCATTCATTTCAAGTTCAATGGTACTGCCGGTCAAAGCTTTGCCGCCTTCAATACACGCGGTGTAACACTGGAGCTGGAAGGTGATGCCAATGATTATTTTGGTAAAGGTCTCTCTGGTGCCAGGCTTATCGCCTATCCGTCTAAGGATGCGAAATTCACGCCTGAAGAAAACATCATCATTGGCAACGTGGCATTCTATGGTGCTACTGCCGGTCATGCTTACATACGCGGTAAGGCAGGCGAACGCTTTGCCGTGCGCAACTCTGGTGTGCATGCAGTTGTAGAAGGCGTAGGCGATCATGGATGCGAGTATATGACCGGTGGCCGCGTGGTAATACTCGGCGATACAGGAAGAAACTTTGCTGCAGGTATGAGTGGCGGTATTGCTTACGTGTACGATGTGAAAGGCAACTTTTCATCGCTCTGCAACCACGAGATGGTGGACCTGGATGAAGTGGATGATACTGACGCAACAGAGTTACGAACCATGATAGAGCAGCACCTGCACTATACCAACAGCACAGTCGCAAGTTTTATCATCAACGACTTCGACAACCAGTTGAAAAATTTTGTAAAGGTGTTTCCAAGAGATTATAAGAAGGTGCTTGCTGCAAAGCACGTGGCAATGCAGGAGGTAAAGAAGTAGGTCGCAAGCAGTAGATCGCTGCTCAACATCGTTGTGTCACTCACTTGTACTGTAGGACATAAATGATCACTTCTGAGCCACCAAGACACGAAGACACTAAGGATCGCGAAGATTATACTTATTGCCTTAGCGCCACTTTGTGCCTTAGCGCCTTAGCGGCCAATGCAGCATAGAAAACTTACAGCACAAGTGTGCGACCTGCCTGCCGGCAGGCAGGCGCAACGAATGCATCAACAAAGAACAAATGCTGGTAACATAAAAAGATACACATGGCTAAACCAACAGGCTTTTTAGAATTTGCACGAGAGCTGCCAACGAAGCGGCCGGTGGAAGAGCGCAGGTACGACTACAAAGAATTTGTACATGCATATGAAGCGGAAAAGCTGAACCAGCAATCGGCGCGCTGCATGGATTGTGGTGTGCCTTTTTGCCACAATGGTTGCCCGCTTGGCAATGTCATACCCGAGTTCAACGATGCGGTGTACCGCCAGAATTGGAAAGAGGCTTACGAGATCCTGGCATCTACCAACAATTTTCCTGAGTTTACAGGCCGTGTATGTCCTGCACCATGCGAAAGCGCTTGTGTATTGGGCATTAACCAGTCGCCTGTAGCAATAGAAGAAATAGAAAAACACATCATAGAAAAAGCCTTTGAACTAAACCTGGTGAAGGCACATAAGCCGCTTACGCGTTCAGGTAAATCGGTGGCTATTGTTGGTTCAGGACCTGCAGGCCTTGCAGCCGCAGCGCAACTAAATTATGCTGGTCATACTGTAACGGTGTACGAAAGAGACGATGAGCCGGGTGGCCTGCTGCGTTATGGCATTCCTGATTTCAAACTGGAGAAGTGGGTGGTAGAGCGCCGGGTAGAAGTGATGAAAGAAGAAGGTGTACAATTCATCTGCAATGCAGAGGTGGGCGTGAATGTTCATTACAATGAACTGCTGCGCAAGTACGATGCAATTGTATTAGCTGGAGGTTCAACTATTCCACGCAATCTTCATGTGGAAGGACGAGAGCTGAATGGAGTTGCTTTCGCCATGGATTTTTTGAAGCAACAGAATAAAGCGGTAGGTGGCAAAGCGCCAATCAATAATTTGAACGCTGCAGGCAAACATGTAGTGGTAATAGGTGGCGGTGATACAGGCAGCGACTGTGTCGGCACATCCAACAGGCAAGGCGCTTTATCAGTAACACAACTTGAATTGTTACCGCAGCCGCCTGCAACACGTACCGCTAACATGCCGTGGCCTACTTACCCGATGTTGTTGAAAACAACTTCATCGCACGAGGAAGGCGCGGAGAGAAAATTTGCGATTACTACCAAAGCATTCATTGGCGATGAAAATGGAAACCTGAAAGCGCTAAAAGTAGTGGACCTGGAGTGGAAACTATCAGCAGATGGCAAGCCTTTCCAGTTTGTTGAGATACTCGGCACTGAAAGAGAAATTCCTTGTGAGCTGGCATTGCTGGCTATGGGTTTTGTTCACCCGCAGCATGAAGGCCTGCTGAATGGAATGGGTATAGAACTGGATGAACGTGGTAATGTTAAAGCAACAGATAAACACTACCAAACCAACATCAGTAAAGTCTTTTCTGCAGGCGATATGCGTCGTGGCCAGTCACTGGTGGTGTGGGCAATAAATGAAGGACGTGAATGCGCGGAGCGGGTGGATGCATTTTTACAAAGCTAGAAATGGTTTTTGTTAAACACATAGGTACATAGGAAATAGGGAACATAGAAGAAGCTAACTGCTTATCTATTTGCTATGTATCCTACTGCTCCTATGAACCTATGTGTTATTGTCCTACTGTTCCTATGAACCTATGTGTTATACAACCTCGTCAAGTACATAACGGTAGAGATAAGACAAGGAGACAAATTTTATGTCCCCTATTTTTCCTATGAACTTAAATGTTTGAAATTCTCATTAAGCTGAGTTCCTGCCTGCATTGATGATACCAAATGAACAACGAACAACTAGTCGCTCATACTTTTCTTTCAATCCATTTTCGGAGCCATTGCTTTCAATTTCGCGTATGCGATGAATAGCGTATTGCTGGATGGTAGTTAATGGCAACACAATCCGTTCACGCATTTCTATAGATGCTGTTTCTACAGGATAGTTCTCCATTAATTTATGTCCTGTGATCTTGAAGAGGTATTGTTGTGTCAATTTAAATTCTTCATATACCTGCTTCCATAGTTCACCATATTGCGGGTGATCTGCAAGATGAGCTGTAAGTGGGAAAAAGCATTTCTTCATCGCCATCTCGCAATTATCTATAAGCGTGCGAAAGAACAAAGAAGAATGATACAGTTCAGTAAGCGCCGGAAGATTTCCTTCCGCTTCTGCTGCTTTTAGCGCTGTACCCAAGCCGTAGTAACCAGTAACATTTTGCTTTAACTGGCTCCATGCACCAACGAACGGAATAGCACGCAATGATTTTAAACTTAAAGCTGAAGAGCTTCTTCGTGTAGGCCTGCTTCCAATATTGGTTTCGCCATAAAAATTCAGCGGGCTAACATCGGCCAGGTAAGGCAGGAATGAAGGATGGTTCTTTAGTTTTTTATAGCTTTCGTAGCTGGTGGCAGAAAGCTTTTGCAACAATTCATCTGCTGCAGGTTCCAGCGTAAGTTCATTCTGCTCAAACAATCCATTAGTTATACCGGCATGCAGCAACTGCTCCATGTTATAACGCGCTGTATCTACTGTTCCAAAACTTGAACTAATGGTCTGGCCTTGTATGGTAAGCTGTATCTCTTTGTTTGAGATATTCTCACCCATAGAAGCATAAAACTGGTGCGTTTTACCACCACCACGTGCAGGAGGTCCTCCCCTGCCATCAAAGAAGATAACGTCTACATCATATTCTTTGGATATGCGTGTAAGTTCCTCTTTTGCTTTGTAAATGCTCCAGTTAGCCATCAGGTAACCACCATCTTTTGTACCATCAGAAAAACCAACCATGATGGTTTGCTTGTTGCTGCGCTGGTATAAGTGTTGGCGGTAAGTTTTGTTTTCATACAACGATTGCATGATGGCTTTAGCATTCACCAGGTCATCAACAGTTTCAAACAAAGGAACAATATCAACAGTCAACTCTTCTTTCTTCCAGCCGTTGAGTAAGAATAACCCATACACTTCAAGCACATTCAAAGCTGAATTGCACTGGCTTATGATATACCTGTGGCAGCCAAACTCACCATTGTACTGCTGTATCTTTTTTACCGCTTTCACTGATGCATTGGTATCCGCAACTATGGCATCTTCAAACTCTCCTTCTTTATTGAATGGCTTTGCAGAAATAAGCGCTTCAATTTTTCCTGCCTCATCAAGATTTGCATAATCACCTAACACAGATTGATCTGCTGCCGCAATGGCTTGCAATACCTGGCCATGAACAGTGCTTTCTTGCCGGATGTCAAGCGAAGCAAAGTATAATCCGAACACCTGCAACTTGCAAAGCAGGTTATCTACCAACCCGATGAACATCTCGTTATGATCGCGAACTATGATCTCTCTTACCTGCACCAGTGGCTCATATATTTCTTGGATAGTAAGTCCAGCGTTTTGATGCAGCACATAAATATGATCATACAGCTTTTGCTCAAGGTCCAGCAGGATGGTATCAACTCCTTTGAAGGTCAGCCTTCTCTTTATATTCCGTACATCATTGTAATAGCATTTGATAATAGTGGACCGCAGCGCATTGGCAACTTTCAAAGTGATGTCTGTTGACACATTTGGATTGCCATCTCTATCGCCGCCGGGCCAGAAGCCAACAGTAACAACAGGATTGGCAGGTGAGATTGCTTTTGGAAAATACGTTTGTAAAGAGGCAATAATATTTCCTGCTGCGGCGTAAAATACATTCTCCAAATACCACAGCAAGCTCATTGCTTCATCATATGGTGTTGGCTTTTGCTTTTTGTAAAAAGGTGTTTTACCTAATTGTTGCAGGTACTGGTTTACAAGAGCAGTATTATCCTCTGCCAATGCTTTACTGAGATCATTGATGATACCTAAAACAGAGCCCGGGTAAAATTGTGTAGGGTGCGCAGTTAAAACCAACCTGATGGAAAAATCTTCCAGCTTTCTAGCAAGTTTCTTCTCTGCATTTTCCATCTTCACTTCCATCTCCAGGCTTTTCAATGAGCCCATCCCTTCCAGGTCATTTACATGTTTAAAAGCTGCATCTTCCAATGCATCGAACAATACAACCTGCCGCTCTACATACTGTACAAAAAGGAATAGAAGATCTGCTTTATGTTGTTCATCTTTTTCGGAGAAAAACCTGGAGAAATAGCCTTCAATTATCTGCACAGGCCCTTGCCCTTTAGCATATCCTTCTTCACATTCATTTAAAAGCAGCGCCAGTTGAATACCTGTCTTTTCTATTCTATGAAAAGGCAACGCTGTAAATAAGCTGTTGTAAAGCTGAAATTTCAAACCAACATAGCTATTGAAATGCTGCAAGTTTTTCGACTGGTGATATTGATTACCCATTTTGAAGTGTGATTACGAATTATTAAAAGCAGCAACATGAACGATCATAAAAATAAGCATCATCCTTTGAAGAATATTTAATGATATTGCTCTTCTGATTAAACTTTTGGTTATCTTGGAGCTTCAGCAGATGAAACTATCAATCATCCATATCGCTTCACATACATCATGCCATGCGGTTACCACATTTGTGGGAACCACATTTACTACAATTATTACAACCCTTTAAGGGTTGTACATTACTATATCATCCACTGGGCTGCTTGCCGCACATCTCTTACCAGGAAATATTTCATATCACATTCTTCAAACTAACAGGTTCATGCAAGTTTTAAAATTTGGCGGAAGTTCTGTTGCCAACGCTCAGAATATTGAGAAAGTAATATCTATTATTCAGCAGAAGGTACAGGCAGGAAAAACAATTGTTGTTGTATCTGCACTGGGTGGCGTTACTGACCTTTTACTAGATAGTGCTACCATGGCCGCTGGTGGCAATGAGGCATATAAAGAGAAACTTCAGACCATTGAGTCGCGACACATGGATACGGTAAAGAACCTGCTCCCGGTAACGCACCAAAGCCGCATGTTGAGCCTTGTAAAAACAACCCTTAATGAGCTGGAGGATATTTGCAACGGCATATACCTGCTGGGTGAATTATCGAACAGGACCAAGGACCGCGTGGTGAGTTATGGTGAACTTTTATCGTCGCAGATAATAGCAGCACGCTTACAAACATTAGAAATAAATGTAGCGTGGAAAGATGCAAGGGCACTGATAGTAACAGATAGCAACCACACATTTGCTGCTGTACAATTCTTTGTTACTTACGAAAAGATCTATAGTTGGAACAAGAGCAATCAACACCAACTATCCATATTGCCTGGCTTTGTAGCAAGCGATGCAAAAGGCACAGTTACTACCCTTGGCAGAGGAGGATCTGATTATACAGCTTCCATTATTGCCGCTGCTATCAATGCAAAAACATTCGAAATATGGACTGATGTATCAGGCATGATGACCGCAGACCCAAGAATAGTAGGCACTGCCAAAGTAATTCCCCGCATCTCGTACCAGGAGGCGATGGAGCTATCTCACTTTGGTGCTAAGGTGATCTATCCGCCAACTATACAACCGGTAATGAAGAAGCACATACCGGTTTGGATAAAAAACACATTTGCCCCACAAGATGAAGGAACCGTAATAGAGAGTACTGCACCCATCAATGGCAGCAGTATCAGGGGCATTTCCAGTATTAATTGTGTAGTACTGCTAAGTCTTGAAGGAAGTGGCATGGTAGGTATACCTGGCTTCAGCAAACGTTTGTTTGAGGCGTTAGCCAACGAAAAGATCAATGTTATACTGATAACACAAGGCTCATCTGAACATTCAATTTGTGTAGGCATAGATGAAGTGAATGGACCAGCTGCAAAGGCAGTTGTAGATACAACTTTTGCCGATGAGATACGTGCAGGCAAAGTAGAGCCGTTGATAGTAGAAGAAGAATTGTCCATTATTGCACTGGTAGGTGATAACATGAAAAGTCATCCAGGCATCAGTGGTAAGATGTTTCATTCATTAGGACGCAATGGTGTGAACATAAGAGCAATTGCACAAGGCGCCTCCGAAAGAAATATTTCAGCAGTCATTGCTAACCGCGATGTAAAAAAAGCTTTGAACATCCTGCACGAAGAATTCTTTGAAACCACCTATAAACAGATCAACCTGTTTATAGCAGGTGTGGGAAATGTAGGTAAAAAACTGTTGGCCCAACTGCAACAACAACAGGCATACCTGCAAGAACACTTACGGATGCAAATACGAATTGTGGGCATGGCTAACAGTAAAAAAATGTTGTTCAACGATGAGGGTATAAACATAGCTGAGTGGAAAGAACAACTGGAACAAGGAGAACAGATGAACCTTGATGCATTCATTAGCACCATTGTTCAAAAGAACTTACGCAACAGCGTGTTTGCTGATGTTACTGCAAACAATGATATTGCTTCTATCTACGATCGTTTGTTAGAAAAAAGTATATCAATAGTGGCATGTAATAAAGTAGCATGTTCCTCTTCTTTCGAATATTATAAGAAGCTGAAACATCTTGCACGTGAATACAATGCGCAGTTCCTTTTTGAAACCAATGTAGGTGCAGGCTTGCCTGTGATAGGAACATTGAACGACCTGATGCGCAGTGGCGACAGTATAAACCGAATGGAAGCAGTACTAAGTGGAACATTGAACTTTGTTTTCAATAACTACGACGGTAGCAGGCCATTTGCCGGGGTAGTAAAACAAGCACAGGACGAAGGTTATACAGAACCTGATCCACGCCTTGACCTGAGTGGTACTGATGTGATGAGAAAGATAATGATACTTGCGCGTGAAGCAGGCCAGAAACTGGAGATGGATGATGTGAGCAATAACAGCTTCATGCCCGAAGCATGCATGCAGGGAAGCGTGGAAGATTTTTACAATGAAATGCCTAAGCATGAAGAGCACTTCAAGAGATTGTTTAACGAAGCAAACAATGCAGGCAACAAGCTGAAGTTCGTTGCTAAATATGAGAATGGTAAAGCCTCGGTTGGCCTGCAACATATTCACCCGCAACACGATTTGTACCACCTTTATGGCAAGGATAATGTAGTGCTGTTTTATACCAACAGGTATATTGAACAACCGCTGGTGGTAAAAGGAGCTGGTGCAGGCGCTGAAGTAACTGCATCGGGTGTATTTGCCGATATCATACGCGCAGGCCAGAGCTAGTCATCATTTCAATCATTTCTTCAACAACAAGAGAACGACAAAATGTACAGGATAGAAAACCTGGAATATAACAAGCGAGTTACTGTACATGCGCCGGGCACTGTAGCCAATTTGGTTTGCGGCTTCGACATACTCGGGCTTTGCCTGCACGAGCCACACGATGTAATGCATGTAACGTTACTAGACGAACCTAAGGTTGTAATAGAAAGTTTAGATGGTTATCCTTTGCCTGCTGATCCACAACTGAACACTGCAGGCGCTCCTCTTTTAGAAATGATTCATGAGGTAGACGCTACTGTTGGGTTTCATGTTTCTATACAAAAGAATATTAAGCCCGGCAGTGGTGTAGGCTCAAGTGCTGCAAGTGCTGCCGGTGCCGTGGTGGCAGCAAATCATTTGTTGGGAAACATCTTTTCACCTACCGATTTAGTACGCTTTGCTATGGCAGGAGAAAAAGTGGCAAGCGGTGTAAAGCATGCTGATAATGTTGCTCCATGCATCATTGGTGGCGTTACACTTATCCGTTCCATCTTTCCTTTGGATATCGTCTCCATTCCTTCACCTGAACTATTTGTTACGGTTGTTCATCCGCAGATAGAGATACGAACTGCTGATGCGCGGCAGATACTAAGGAAAGAAGTGTTGCTGAAAGATGCCATAAAACAATGGGGCAATATAGCCGGGCTGGTAGCAGGTTTTATGCAAAACGACCTTTCCCTTATTGGCCGCTCACTAGAGGATGTTATTATAGAACCAGTACGAAGCATTCTCATTCCTGGCTTCAGCGATGTAAAGCAGCAATGCAAAGAAGCCGGTGCTTTAGGTGGCGGCATATCCGGCTCAGGTCCTTCTATCTTCATGCTTAGCAAAGATGAACCAACGGCTACTGCTGTTGAGCAAGTGATGAAAGATGTTTACAACAAGCTTGGCATTCCTTACCATACATATGTTACCACCATCAATCAACAAGGCGTTACCAAAGCATCGTAACAGCCACTCCAATTCAACAACATGCACTACTATAGTACCAGTCAACAATCGCCCTTTGTAGATTTTAAAGAAGCCACCATAAAAGGCCAGGCTCCTGATAAAGGATTATTTTTCCCCGAACACATTCCTACGCTTCCACCCGGCTTTATCAACAACATAAAAAAGCTATCGAAAGAAGAGATAGCACTTACTGTTATTCAACCCTATGTTGGCGATACCATACCTAAAGAAAAATTAGAAGCAATTGTTGCTGAAACCATCAACTTCAATATTCCTGTAGTTCCTGTTACTGATAACATTTATTCACTTGAATTATATCACGGCCCTACATTCGCATTTAAGGATGTTGGTGGACGATTTATGAGCAGGTGCCTTGGGCATTTTGTGAAGGATCATGATAAAGAAGTAACTGTGCTGGTTGCTACATCGGGCGATACGGGTGGCGCTGTAGCAAGTGGTTTCTATAATGTAGAAGGAGTGAATGTGGTGATACTGTATCCATCAGGTAAAGTGAGTAGCGTGCAGGAATTGCAACTAACTACGCTTGGAAAAAATATTACCGCCATAGAAGTTGATGGCACTTTTGATGATTGCCAGCAAATGGTAAAGCAAGCTTTTACCGATGCAGAGCTCAATAAAAAACTGTTTCTTACATCAGCCAATTCAATCAATGTAGCACGGTGGCTGCCACAACAGTTCTATTATTTCTTTTCTTACCAACAATGGCATCAAGAACAGCCGCCGGTTATCTCTGTTCCCTCCGGCAACTTTGGAAATATCTGTGCTGGCTTGTTGGCTTACAGATCAGGTTTACCTGTAAAACATTTCATAGCAGCGTGCAATGCCAACGATGTAGTACCGCAGTTTTTACAAAATGGAAAATATACTCCTCAACCTGCTGTTCCTACTTTATCAAATGCAATGGATGTTGGCAGTCCAAGCAACTTCATTCGTATCATGGAATTGTTTCAGCACGACCTGCAACAGCTACAGCAAATACTATCAAGTGTTAGTATATCTGATGCAGAAACAACAGCAACAGTAAAACAAATTTTTACGGATCACAATTACCTGCTCGACCCGCATGGAGCTGTGGCTTATGCAGCGCTTGAAAAGTATCTACAAAAACACCAGGATGAAAAAGGGATATTATTGGAAACAGCGCATCCCATAAAATTTTATGATGTGGTAGAGCCAATGATCGATCAAAAAATAGCTGTACCTGCCAGCATTGAAGCCATTCTACAAAAAGAAAAACAGCGCGTAAAAATGGAGGCTGACTATACTTTTTTAAAAGATTTTTTATTGCAATAACATTTTTTAGAACCAGCAGAAGCGCATTGTTTATCAAATCATTATTTCACAATTGCATCCTTTGCAATCATCGCGAACAATAATTTTTTTAGAAGCTGCTGTTGCTGATGTTATTCAAACATCATTATATTTGAACCCGATGACAACAAACAAAGGATATCGTTACTTCTTTTTTTATTACTTCTTTACGAAAGGAGCCGGGATGCTTTTGTTGAAACCATAGAAAAATTAAAAAACTCAACATAGATAATCCCGGCTCACAAGGCCGGGATTTTTTGTTGCACAAAATCATGAGTTTAAAAATTGCAATACAAGGCTTTGAAGGAAGCTTTCACCAGGTGGCAGCTCAACAATTTTTTGATGACGTGGAAGTTATCCCATGTGCTACTTTTAGGGAGGTTGTAAAAATTGCTGCCAACAAAAAAGAAAGTGATGGCGGCGTAATGGCTATTGAAAATTCTATAGCCGGCAGCATTCTTCCCAATTACAATCTCCTGCTAAAAAGCAACCTAAAAATTGTAGGCGAGGTTTACCTGCAGATCAGGCAAAACCTTTTGGTTAATCCAGGTGTTCAATTACAGGATATCCGCGAGGTGCACTCCCACCCTATGGCGCTGTTGCAGTGCATCGATTTTTTTGATAAGTATAAATGGAAACTGGTGGAGACCGAAGACACTGCTTTGAGTGCTAAGCATGTACACCAGAACCGCAGTAAACACATAGCTGCAGTGGCAAGTAAACTGGCTGCGCAACTGTACAATCTTGATGTGATTGCACCCAACATTCACACCATGAAAAACAACTATACACGCTTCCTGGTATTGAAACGCGAAGGAACAACAGCGAAAGTGGAAGATGCAAACAAGGCTTCAGTTAACTTTTTTACAGACCACTCAAAAGGAAGCCTGGCGAAGGTTTTGAGTAAAATAGCATCCGCTGGCATAAACCTTAGCAAGCTACAAAGCATGCCTATCCCCGGCAGCGACTGGAAGTATAGCTTTCATGCAGACATGGAATTTGACAACATAAAGAAGTTTGACAACGCTTTGCAAAAAATACAACCACTTACACAAGAGCTAACAGTTCTTGGTTTATACAAAAAAGGTAAAACGATCTAAATGAAAGTATCAAGCAGGTTGAACGGCATTGGAGAATATTATTTCTCGCAAAAACTGAAAGAGATACAGGAAATGAATAAGTCAGGCACAGCTGTTATCAATCTTGGTATTGGCAGCCCCGACCTGCCACCTAATCCCGAAGTGATAGAGGCTTTACAACAAGACGCAGCCAAACAAAATGTGCATGGCTACCAAAGCTATAAAGGAGTGGATGCATTGCGACAGGCATTTGCAGACTGGTATCGCCAGTGGTATCATGTAACGTTAGATCCTGCAACAGAAATTCTGCCGCTCATTGGTTCCAAAGAAGGCATCATGCATATATGCATGACCTACCTGGAACATGGAGATGAGGCGCTTATTCCTAATCCCGGCTATCCTACTTATAGAAGTGCTGTACAATTGGCCGGTGGTACTTGTGTAGAATATGAACTGCAAGAAGAGAATGATTGGCAAATAGATTTTGATGCGCTCGAACAAAAAGATCTAAGTAAGGTAAAACTGATGTGGGTGAATTACCCGCATATGCCAACAGGCCAATTACCAACTAAAGCATTGTTTGAAAAGCTGATCGCTTTTGGTAAAAAACATAACATCCTTATTTGCCACGACAATCCATACAGTTTTATACTAAATGAAAACCCTGCAAGTTTACTTGCTGTTGATGGTGCTAAAGAAGTTGCAGTAGAATTGAACTCACTGAGCAAATCGCATAATATGGCCGGGTGGCGTGTAGGTGTATTGAGTGGTGCTAAAGAACGAATAGATGAGATCATACGTTTTAAAAGCAATATGGACAGTGGCATGTTTCTTCCGCTACAGCTGGCTGCAGCAAAGGCTTTAAGCCTTGGCGCTGACTGGCACCAGCAAGTAAATGAAGTTTACAGCAAGCGAAAAGAAAAAGCATTTCAGCTTTTAGACCTTCTTGGATGTAGCTATTCAAAACAACAGGTAGGCTTATTTGTATGGGCAAAAATACCAGCTGCATATAAATCAGGATTTGAGCTGAGTGATGAAGTATTGTATAACGCAAGAGTATTTATAACACCCGGTGGCATCTTTGGATCTGCCGGCGAAAAGTATGTACGTGTGAGCTTATGTAGCACGGAAGAGAACTTTACACGATCAATAGAAAGCATAACTACACATTGTAAAATAAAATGACAACTACAATTATAGGCGTCGGTCTTATTGGTGGATCATTGGCTCTTACTCTAAAAGAAAAAGGATTAGCCAGCAAGATCATAGGCGTAGATAGCAATGAGATCCACCAGGCAAAGGCTTTACAGCTTGGACTGGTGGATGAGATGATGGAATTGGATGAAGCTATTAAACAATCACAACTGGTAGTGCTGGCAGTGCCGGTAAGCGTGGTCATGCAAATGTTACCAAGCATTTTGGATAAAGTAGACCAACAGGTTGTGATGGATGTTGGCTCTACGAAAGAAGGTATTATAGATGTAGTAAAAGATCACCCAAAGCGAAGCAGGTTTGTGGCTACGCATCCTATGTGGGGAACTGAATTTAGTGGCCCTGAGGCTGCAGAACGACAAGCATTTGCCAACAAGGCTTGCGTGATCTGCAACAAAGAAGAAACAGATAAAGACGCAGAAGAATTAGCTGAAAGAATATACAGAACATTAGGTATGCACATCGTATACATGAATGCAAAAGAGCATGATGTGCACGTGGCTTATGTTAGCCATATTTCACACATCACATCTTTTGCCTTGGCCAATACTGTACTGGAAAAAGAAAAGGAAGAAGATGCCATTTTTGAATTGGCAAGTGGTGGTTTTGAAAGTACCGTAAGGCTTGCGAAAAGTAACCCGGCAACATGGAGTTCCATCTTTAGAGAAAACAGGGAAAATGTTTTGGATGTTTTGAATGAACACATCAGCCAGTTACGCAAGTTCAAGGCAAGTCTTGAAAAAGAGAATTATGAATACCTGGAATCGCTGATGACACATGCGAATGAAATAAAAAGGATATTGAAGTGAGATGGTGAGTAGTGAATGGTGTATAGTAAGTAGTGAGGTAGTGCATTCCGATTTTGACTTTTGACGTTTGAATTTTGACTTTGACTTAAATAAATAATTATGAATACAACAGCAACTAAAGAAAATAAAACAATCGACCAGGTATGGGCTAAGCGTCCGCTGATAATTTCTGGTCCGTGCAGTGCAGAAACTGAAGAGCAGGTAATTGAAACGGCGAAGCAACTGGCACAAACAGGTAAGGTAGATGTACTACGTGCAGGTATATGGAAACCTCGTACAAGGCCAGGAAATTTCGAAGGCATTGGCACCAAAGGACTGCCCTGGTTGCAACAGGCAAAGAAGCAAACAGGATTACTTACTGCAGTAGAAGTTGCTTCAGCCAAGCAGGTACAAGATGCACTGCATTTTGATGTGGACATTGTTTGGATCGGTGCACGAACAACCGTAAATCCATTTAGCGTACAGGAAGTAGCAGATGCACTTCGTGGTGTAGATATTCCTGTTTTAATAAAGAACCCTATCAATCCTGATCTTGAACTATGGACAGGTGCAGTAGAGCGTGTAGCTAAAGCAGGTATCAAGAATATTGGCTTGATACATCGTGGGTTTTCCTCTTATGGTAATACAGAATTTCGTAATGCTCCTATGTGGCATCTTGCTATCGAGATGAAGCGCCGAAACCCAGGGCTAATGATGATCAATGATCCGTCGCATATATGTGGCCGCAGAGATACATTGATTCATGTAGCACAGAAGGCTATAGATCTTGATTATGATGGATTGATAATAGAAAGTCATATTGATCCAGACAATGCATGGAGCGATGCAAAGCAGCAGGTAACACCTACACAGCTAAATGAATTGCTCGACATGATCATCTGGCGTAAGGAAGACATCAACTCAGAAGAGTATCACAATGCATTAGATCAGCTGCGTAATAAGATAAACCACCTGGATGATGAACTGATGCAGATACTTGGACAACGTATGCTTGTAGCAGAACAAATTGGTAAGTACAAAAAAGAAAACAACATCACCGTACTGCAAACCAACCGCTACAACGAGATATTGGAAAGAGCGTATATAAAAGGTGAATTATTAGGATTGAGTAAAGAATTTATTACTAAATATTTTGATGCTGTACACATAGAAAGTATCAACCACCAAACGAAGGTTTTGAATTCCTAATAAATACTTAATGCATCGGCATTAAATGTATAATTTAAAAGACATAGAAACTATTCCTCATAATGAAGAATAGTTCTATGTCTTTTTTATTTGATTAATGATCTATAATTAATGTAAGTAAATTAATGAATTGTTAAGTGGAGGGTCAAGTCAAAGCCTGTTTTTCGGTTGGGCATCATACAGCTATTCGCTTGAAACGCAGTAATAGCAAGGGTTTCAGAAAATCACATTGAAGTTTAAGAGCAGAGAACGAACATGAATCTGTTATTTGGCGTTCATTCTACGGCACTACTTTTACATCATCAAGTCAGAATACACTACTAGGCTTCACATCCTCACGATACTTGTCATAGCCATTTTCTTTTGTTTGCCACACGGTTGCCACTACCATTTAACTTTTTTTACAACAATTGAAATACAATGATTATGAAAACTATGATCAACAAATTACCGGTACTAGCAATCCTTATGATCCTGTTCAGCTTTAGCGCTGCAAACACAGCTACTGCAACAGACATCAGCAACAAGGCAACTAACGTAATCAGCTACCTGGGCAACATCGGTTCTTCCCCTGTTTTCGAGCTTAAGCTGGATAACGTTATTGAAGATGAATTTGAAGTAAGGATCACAGATGTGAACAACCACATCCTTCACTCAGAAACAGTAAAAGGAAATTCTATTTCTAAGAAATACAAACTAGATGTTGACTCAGACGATCTGAAGAACATCAGGTTCGTGGTAAAAAGTAAGTCTACTAAAGAAGTTAAAACATACCAGATCATCAACAACAGTTATGTTGTTTCTAACCTGGTTGTAGCTAACCTATAATATTTTTCTGCGTGATTAGATGGGCTGTCGGTTATCCGGCAGCCTTTTTTTGTACCTAATAATCTCACTATCGTATTACTTCTTTTACCTCTATAAAGTGATGCTTTAAAAGTTAAATGCTTTCTTAAAGGAGCAGCATTCAATCATCTTGTTTTTAGAATGATTAATTTGCCGCCCATGGGAGTAAAGCAAAGTGTAACAACAGTATTTTTATGGATAGTATTTACAATGTGTAGTGCTGTGGCTAAAAGCCAGGATACAACTACTATTGTTCCTGACACTGCAACAGTTATTTATGGTGATACTTTCCCGGTAGTAAAAAAAGATACTGCCTTACGCATCATTAATCTTAATCCTTACTTCACTTTACATGTAGACTCTTCGCTTAGTTACCAGCTACAGGTTAATAAAAATCCTGATGATTATTTCTGGTACCTGAAGAACTCGCCGGTAGGATTGCGTATCAACAAAGACAATGGTCTCCTTACTTTCAACGCGCAAAAATCATTTTTTCTGTCAGGCAAATTGAAGTACGACGTTAACTACAAAGTACAACTAGGTGTTCAAAATCTAAAGGATCCTACTGATCGTATCGATACTACTTTCACTATTGTGTTTTACAACCTGGAGATCGTGCCTTCTAAAGTAAAGCCTGCAATCAGCAGTACCATATGGGCAGAAGAAGGTGAAACAATTTCGTTCAAAGTGCTATGCGAAACAGGAAGCTTCCCAATTGAAAATATTCTCACGTTTGCTAATATGCCTATACATAATTATGCAGATGTACAGCAATGCGGCAATGAGTTCAAATGGGTTCCGGATTATGACTTTGTAAAAGAAACGGATTCAGGTAAAGTAAAGATTGTGCAGGTATTCTTTGTTGGCTCTACACGCTTCCAGGTAAAGGATACTGCTTCAGTAAAAATTATTGTACGCAACGCGCTCAATTATCCTTTAGCAAAAGAAGAATACAACCAGGTAGTAAGAAATATACAGCGTTATGTGCTGCAACTGAAGTTCACATTTTTACAATTAGATAAAAAACTTAAGCGTACACGTACAGCCCGTACCACCTTCGATCTTACTGCTGCCACCACTTCACTTACCGGAACAATTTTAGGCACATCGAGCAGCCAGGAAGCACAACGTACAGGTAAGATTTTACCAAGTGTAGGTCTTGCAATGGTGCCTATAAAAGAAGCTTCTGTACCAAGTAAGTCGATCGACCAGAACCAAGCATCCTCTATTCGTTCTTCTATAAAAAGGCTGGAGTATGTGCTTACTGACAATATGCTGCTGGGTGAAAAAGATTGGGATATTACCCGTAAAACCAACAAGCTGAAAGATGAGCTGAAGCAAATACAGGTACAACTGATTGATGTACCGGTAGAGCTTACCAACGAACTGACAGAAGAAGAATTGAACAGGTATTTCAATAGCCCAAGAGTAAACAAGAAATACAGGCTCTCTACCCGCTAAGCAGTTCTGGCAGCACTTATAAATGAAGCCTGCACGCTGCGGCGTAGAAGATTAGCTCCTATCGCTACCTGCGCAGCACCGAACATCGCCAGCACCAAAAGTACCAGCGTACCCCGTCCATAGCCAAGCACCTTGTTCACCAGCAGTCCGCCTGCCATGGCAACCAGGAATGCTGCCGTAGCGAGTATCAATGGCAGGCGCGACACGATCTGCAGCCGGCGCAAGCCATCGGCTAGTATGGTTGTACCAACGAAGAATGGCAGCAGTAGCGGCACCAGGAAGCGTAACCCTTTTGTTTGCATAGATGTCATCACCTGCACCACGCCCTCTTTCATGTGAACAGCATCGTCCGTCATGAAATAGGCAAGCAGATGGAAGAAGGCATCAGCACACATACCCATGGCGCCAATAGCCAGCAGCACCACACCTACTAAAGAAGGTCCTTTGAACGGTAGCGCGTGAACCATCAGGAACAAGGCAGGGATGTACAACACCGATGAGATGATCTGTACTATTACAGATGCCAGCACCCATTGCCTCTCTTGTTGTACAATGGATAAGATATGAGCCGTGTCAGCAGTACCCTGGTCGGGCATGAGCGCCCAGCTGGCGAAGTAAGTAACCGCGGCGAAGATCAATAATATTCCGGCGGTAGAGGATTGTCGCATAATCAACAGTTAGTTGAGCAAAATTATATGCTCATATGTTCGGCCGCCTCACATAAACATGTTGAAATCATCCGGCGTCATCTACTTTAAGAGGTGCTTTTTCCACCACGCTTTTCTTGTGTTTGTCTCGGTACAGTTTAACTGCACCAGCTATAACGAGTAATGCTACAAGTCCTGTTGTTATGTAAAGCCATAGCCTCCCGGTTCGCGGCTCCTCCGACACGATGGATGATTTCAGCGCGCCAAGGCGTATTTCAAAACGATCAAAAAAAGCAAATTCATCTGTGTTACCTTTGGCTACAATACCTACGAATGGCGGGCTATCCCACGGCGGCAGGTAAGCGCCGCGCAGCGGCGTGTTGTTGATGCGGATAAACTTTTTACCATCGATGCTGTAGAGAAACGTGGTTCTATAAGGCCCTTCGATACTAATCTGCAGGTACACCTTCTCTACCACCGGAATGCGAAAAAGTTCCCGAATTGAGTCTTTGCCATTCTGCACCTTCAATATCTGAAGCTGGAAGTCTTTGACGAGTAAGGCCAGCATGTTGTCTTCATCGCCTATAGCAGCAATACCACCATAGGCTGTAGAACGCGTGGCAGCTACCACCGTAGTCGCCGTATAGTTAGCACTGGGTATCTTCTGCGCAAGAAAAGCACCCGATGGTATTGGCATCCCAAACAGTCGCACAGCGCCGTCCTGCAGTTGATATTTTGCCTTATGAAAAACACTCGTCTGCCACTTATGAGGCAGCGCTTCCTCGTTGAATTCATCGGTGATAACATCGCGGCGAATGACACTATCTGTTACCGGGTTGATGAATTCCACCCAGTCATCTTCAGTGAAACGAAACTCCTGCAACAGCCCTTCTCTACCCGTGTAAGCACTCGATTGAGAGTGGTAACCATGATACAGGAAGTAGTGCCGTCCGTTCATCTCCACCGGTGTGCCATGACCTTTGCACAGCCAGTTCTTATCGTCGGTAAGTATGGGATTGCGTTCATATTTCTCCCATGGCCCCAGCAGGTTGGTAGCACGTGCAATGCCGGTTACATAGGTACACCTATCGCCGCAGCAACCCGCGGCTGCATAGAAAGCATAATAGTACTCGCCGTGCCGCATCATCGATACGCCTTCCACCAGGTCGTGCTCCCATGGTTGATCGTTTCTAAAAAGTTCGTATCGTTCACCTAGCAGCTGCGTACGTTCTTCATTCATTTGTTGCGCCCATATGATCGTCGGCTTGTTGACACTGTTGGCATCCTCCTTCCAAACCAGGTATAATACACCAGCCGTATCTCTTATAGGAAAGCCATCGATAGAACCATACTCCTGGCATACGATAGGCCCATGATCAATATATGGCCCCTCAGGCGAAGCAGCGCTGGCGATACCAACACATAGCGGACCACCCTTCTTCTTTGCGGTATAGTATACGTACACGCGGCCACTGTCATAGCTCACCTCGGGCGCCCACGTATACTTCTCTATCCATGCCGGCAGTTCGTTAAACACATAGCCTTCTTCTTTCCAGTTGATGAGGTCTTTGGAGCTGAATAATGGAAACGCCGGAAACCAATTGGAAGACGTGGCACTTGCCCAGAAGGTATTGCCCACTTTGGTCACTGAAGGGTCGGGATGTGACCCGGGCAACACTAATATTTGCGCGTATGAACAAAAAAAAGTGCTGGCAAAAATCAGCAGGAGGCTAAGCCTTCTATTGATGTTTTTACCAGCACTTCGTTTTACTATCTGTTCCAGTCTATGATGTATTTACCTGGGTTATTTTGCTTCAGCAGCTTTAGAGCGTGCTGACTTATCTATCATGAACATTACAATATCGTACCAAAATCATTAACCCCTCGTCTTCTTCTCCTGCTTAGTTCTTCGTTGCTCCACTACCGGGAAGCCACGCTTTTTCATTAGCGCATCTACCTGCGGATCACGACCTCTGAACTGGCGATAACCTTCTGCAGGATCAATGGTATTACCTACGGAAAATATGTACTGCGTTAGTCGCTTCGCTACCTCCTTATCGTAAGGGCCACTACCTTCTGTAAATGCACCAAACGCATCAGCAGTTAGTACATCGCTCCATAGGTAACTGTAATAGCCGGCAGAATAACCATCGCTGGAGAATATGTGTCCAAACTGCGGCGTGCGATGACGCATAACAATTTCTGATGGCATTCCCATTTGCGCCAGCGTTTCTCTTTCAAAAGCATCCGGGTCAATTTTGGTATCGCCGGCCAGGTGAAGCTTCATATCAATAAGTGCACTAGCCAAATATTCTGTGGTTTCAAAACCTTCATTAAATGTAGATGCACTTTCTATTTTGTCGACCAAAGCTTGTGGTATTGGCTTACCGGTTTGGTAATGCAAAGCAAAACGCTGCAACACTTCTGGAGTAGATAGCCAATGCTCCAGTAGCTGCGATGGGAACTCTACATAATCCCTGAAAACTGCCGTTCCTGCCAATGAAGGATAGGTAACGTTAGAAGACAATCCATGAAGCGCATGACCAAATTCGTGGAACAAGGTATTAGCATCATCCCATGAAATCAGCACTGGCTCGCCTGGCTGTCCCTTTACAAAATTTGAGTTGTTAGATACAATAGTAGTAACCTCTTTATCCAGTCGTTCCTGGTTGCGGTATGCATTCATCCATGCACCAGAACGTTTTCCCTGCCTTGCATATGGATCAAAATACCATAGGCCTATATGCTTGCCAGAAGTTTTATCTTTTACTTCCCACACCTTTACGTCAGGGTGAAAAACCGGCACATTGTTTACCGGAGAAAAGCTGAAATTGAATAATTCACCAGCAACCCAAAACATGCCTTCACGCAGCTTATCCAGTTGCAGGTATTGTTTTATTTCGTTTTGATCAAGATCATACTTCTCTTTCCTTACCTTCTCTGCATAATACTTATAATCCCAAGGTTCAATCTTTATGTTAGCACCTTCCTTTGTTGCTACAGCCTGCATATCTGCTACCTCTTCACGTACTCTTGCTACGGCAGGTTTCCACACTGCTTCCAGCAATTCCATGGCGCGCTCAGGAGTTTTAGCCATAGTATTTTCAAGGCGCCAATGAGCATGTGTTTTATAACCCAGCAGCTTAGCCCTTTCTGCACGCAGCAGTAATATTTGCGTGATGATAGCATTGTTATCATTGTCGCCGCCATTGTCACCACGGTTTACAAACATGCGCCACGCTTTCTCACGCAGGTCGCGTCTGTCAGCATAAGTAAGAAAAGGATCAATAGAAGAACGGGTGTTGGTGATCAGCCAGCCCGGAAGATTTTTTGCCCTTGCAGCATTGGCAGCGGCATCTTTTACCGAAGCAGGTAATCCAGCTACATCAGCCTCCTGGTTCAATGACAGGAACTGCTCCGATTCGTCAGCCAGCAGGTTTTGACTAAAGCGCGTAAAAAGACCAGCCATTTGCTGGTTGATAAGTGACAAACGTGCTTTGGCTGTTGCATCCAGTCTTGCTCCCGCTCTTACAAAGTTGGTATAGTAGCGCCATGTCAGCCTCTTCTGTTCAGGCGTCAGGCTAGCAGTATCAGGTGAATTATGTACAGCTTCTATCCGCTTGAACAGTGCTTCATTCTGCGTGATCTTATCTGCAAAAGCAGCAAGCTTTGGCGCCATATCACGCTCCACAACCTGGAACTCCGGCGTGTTCATGTTAGAGCTCCAGATGCCATAGATCGTTCTTACCCTGTCCAAAGTCTTACCTGATCTTTCAAGCGCAGCAATGGTATTGTTGAAAGTAGCTTTACCGGCTGTTGCAGTTATACGATCTATCTCAGCAAGATTTTCAGCCATTGCAGCTTCCAGTGCCGGCCTGAAATCAGCTACCTGCACCTGGTCAAATGGTGGTATACCACCATAAGGTCCTGTCCAATTTGCCAATAAAGGATTAGTAGTAGTTGCTGATGCCACTGTAGTGGTTTGATTATCCATGGTAGTAGTAGTCGTTTTTTTTCGTGAAGCGCCACAGCCTGCGGCCAGCGCTGCCACCACCAAAAGTGAGTATGAAAAATTATTATGTGCCATAGGAACTTTTTAGGAAAAGCAAAGGTATATGATACTATTTACATGCTGCCTCTGATGAAGTGTTCAGGCTATGCTAAAGCGGGATGGAATGATTACTTAGGCTGCAGAAAAAAGCAATCAAAGCACAACGATGTTCACCACCGGGTCTACATTTTTAAACTTGCTTTTTACTGTATGTATGATCCTTGCCTGCAGCTCTTGCTTTATTTGTTCAGTTGAAAGGCCAGGCTGCATTTGCTGAACGTAAATAATGCACAGCAGCGTATTCTTTCCAGGAATATTGGCTCGTGTAAAACGCGCACTGGCTTCTACCAGCCCAACGCCTTTATACGCATTCACTGTTTTTTGTATCTCAGCCTCTGCCCTCTTTGATGTACTGCTGCGTTCCAGCTCTAGCGGTGTAGAGAACTGCCACGCCAGCACACCAGCAAACAAAACCAAAGTAACAGCCATGCTGGCTGCTACTACCATTTTATTACCACGTGGAAAACGTGCTCCTTTGGGCCGTAATCCAGCCAAGCGGAAAATGATACTACCGGTAAGGTTCATCCCAAGCAACTGGAGCACCAGCAGGAATATGCCGCTTTTCACCAGGTTCCATTCGCCTATAGCCATTGCCATACCCACCACACCTGCTGGTGGCGCAAGCGATGCAGCTACCAACATACCTGTAGCAGCACCCGATACAAGGCTATCACGTTCGCTTTGTATTAAATTGATGGCACCGGCAGCACCCGCAGCAAGTGCCAGCAGCACTGCTACAGAAGAAACCTGGCTTCGTTCTACCATCATAGTTGTAGCTACTTCTTGCTGCAGTAACAGGCTTAGCAGGAAACACGAACAAACTGTAAGAACAATGGCAATAGCATAGCGCAGCATTGACCGCCGTAGCAGCAACATATCTCCTCGCGATGTAGCAATGGCAGCATTCATGGCAGGACCTGCAAAAGGTGCTATTAGCATGGCGCCCACTAATAAGTAAGAAGTATTGGTAAATAATCCTATCCAAACCACTATACCCGCAATGATGCAGTAGCTGATGAAGCCTTTCCACGAGCCAATGCTCTGCAGGCCTGCCATGAAGATCTCGATCGGGCTCCTGTTTTCTATGTTCGTCACCTGTTGCGGGGCATCATTGGCAGGAGGATACATAGCCATTACGCCCTGCGGAAACAAAGTGATCTGCGCCTCCTCTATCTCGCTTACATCAGCTATAAATTTTTCGACATTCTTATTAGATACATAAGCCACCACCACATCCATTGGTTTAGAAGAACCAGATGCACGCCAGGATGAGATATTTTTTGCATCTACAGAGTCCGCTATAGACATAACCTTTTTCCCGTTTCCTTCATTTACCTGGACAAAGAGTGGACGCATAGCTATAGTTGATTTACCTGATTGCTTCAAAAACAAAACCATTGGAACGGGCTTTATCAACTGCATCAATCAAAACAAGGGAAGGCACAAAAGTTGAGACCTTAATAGAAAACAATTTGCCATGAAGTACACTTATAAAACAAACATCAACTGCATGGGCTGCGTAGGACAGGTAAAACCACATCTTGATAAGCTGGAACAGGAACAGGACATTGACCATTGGCATATTGACGTAGACAACCCGCAAAAGATCCTGACCATTGAGACAAACAGCTTAAGTTCTGAAGAAGTAGAGACCATTATCCAGGATGCTGGTTTCAATGCAATACCTGTAGCAAGCTAACCTTAAAAAAAATTAAGGTAATCTGGTAAAACAATAACAGGAATATAAGTGGCTTAAACAGGTATGTACGGCTAGCAATGCTACTTTTGTATTTCTATGCCCACCTGTACAAAGATCATTCTTATTGCCGAAGATGACCTGGATGACCAGGAACTTATTGCTTTTGCATTTTCAAAAGCAGACCCGACCCTTGAGCTTCGCATGGTAAGAGACGGCATGGAAGCAGTTGAATACCTTGAAAATTCTAATGAACAGAATCTTCCTTGTTTGATACTGCTTGATTACAATATGCCCGAGCTAAATGGTGCACAGGTTATTCAACGGCTTATGCCCAACGAACGTTATTCCTCTATTCCTAAGGTTATATTAAGCACTTCCAACAATCCTCTTTTTGTAAATGAATGCTTGCAAAAAGGCGCACTTGATTATAAAGTGAAGCCTACCAATTTTGCTGAGCTGGTTCATATTGCAAAAGAGATGGCATCGTTGTGTAATCGTGCCGCTTAGGAATTTCCTTCGGATTTACACAAATCACTCATTTTTGCAGCTAAACAAAATTCAGCATGCCCCAACTGGATCATCTTGTTCATTTAGCACAAACTATAGCCAATGATGTTGCTTCAAAAGAAGCAATAGAGGCAGATAAAAAGGGGCAGTGGATGGTGCAGACCATGCAGGCTCTTAAAGACTCTAAACTTACCGGCCTAACCGTACCAAAAGCTAATGGAGGTTTAGGTGGAGGCTTATTCGCTCTTGTAAGAGTATGTGAAGAACTAGGTAAAGGTTATTCTTCTGCTGGGTTATGCTTCGGTATGCATTGCGTAGGCACTGCAGTTATTGCATCTAAAGCAACTCAATGGCAGCAGGCAAATTACCTGGAGCCAATAGCACAGGGTAAACACATCACCACACTAGCACTAAGCGAGCCAGGAACAGGAGCTCACTTTTATTTCCCGCAAACATCTTTACTGCCCATTACGCCAGAAGAATTCCAGGTTAATGGCAGCAAAACATTTGTTACCAATGGTGGCTATGCCGACTCGTATGTAGCCTCAACTCTTGGCGCCAGCGAAGATGCAAGTGCCGAACAATTCTCTTGCATTCTTCTTGATGCAAATACCAAAGGCATGGAATGGGGTGATGAATGGAATGGGCTGGGCATGAGAGGAAATTCTTCGCGTGCTGTTCATTTCAACAATATTCATATTTCTGATAAACATATACTAGGCGAGAAGGGCGACCAGCTGTGGTATATTTTCAATGTAGTAGCTCCTTATTTTTTAATGGCAATGGCTGGCACTTACCTTGGCATCGCAGAAGCTGCACTGCAGGAAGGCAAGAACACATTACTTAGAAGAACTTACCTGCACAACGGAACCAATCTTGCACAAGTCTCGCTGCTACAGCACCGCATTGGCATGTTGTGGTCTAATGTAGAACGAACCCGCAGGCTGATATACCATGCAGCGCATCTAGGAGACAATAACGATCCCGCAGCTATTACTTCCATACTGGCTGCCAAGGCTGAAGTAGCACATTGTACAGTAGATGTAGTGAATGAAGTGATGACACTTGCCGGTGGAATTGGATACCGTGAAAATGGCTTGCTGGGTATGTACCTGCGCGATGCAAGGGCTGCACACATCATGTCGCCTACCACAGATCTCTTGTATACATGGCTTGGGCGGGCACTGCTCGATCAGCCTATTTTATCAGATTAATATTCCAACCAAACTAACTTGTTCCAGGCTCTACATATCGATCTAAATGAAATCCTGCTTCCTGTTCAGCAAAAGCTGGAAGCAGATAGTTTTTCACTTGTACAGGTAAACGAGCAAGACCTGGTAGCTCATCTTTCTTCTGCCGAACTGGTTATTATTGGACCGGCTCACAACCAGCCAATAAAACTGGTACAAGCTATCAATGGCGCAGATAAGCATATCTCTGTTATTGTGCTTGCAATGCCTGCTCAATTTGCCAGGGTGAAGCAAGCGCTTCAGTTTGCTCCCTTTGTTGGAAAAAATAGTTTGTGCATTGCATATACTCCCAATCTTGACATAGCCAGCGCATGCAAGCAGGCAGCATTGCGCACCAGGCAACGCAGGAGTTTCAGTAAAATAAATATCAACCCTGCGCCTGTTGCATCTATTGCATCAAGTGCAGTAAAAGTGGAGGATTTTGGGATTTTCCTGGAACAGGCGCCTGTAGGTGCATTACTGGTAGATGAAAACCAAAACATCATTGCCTTCAACCTAAAGGCACGTGAGATCTTCTCTGTTGATCACCAGAAGCACCCTGCACTTACTGACCTTTTTCCTAACCTTTCGCTCCAGCAACTAAAACTGTCATTAGGTGCAAATGCCACTAAGGTGGTGCAGGCACACAACCTTTACCTTGAGCTGAATATAGCCGAGGTAAAAAATGAAGAAGGCAAAGCACTTAACATCATCCTGCTAAATGATATTACTGAGCAAAAAAAGAAAGAAGCAGCACTGGTAGAAAGTGAAGCACTGTTTCGTTTTATGGCTGAAGCCATGCCGCAAAAAGTATGGACAGCAGATGCAAATGGTGACCTCAATTTCTTCAACCAACATTGGACTACCTATACTGGTAAAACAATGGAAGAACTAAAAGGCTGGGGTTGGATAAGCAGCATTCATCCTGATGATGCAGAGCAGAACAGGGAAGTGTGGCAACACGCTATTGATACCGGCACCGACTTCCAGTTTGAGCAAAGGATACAGCAATACAACAATGAATACAGGTGGCACCTGGTGCGTGGTGTAGCCAAAAAAGATGCTGCAGGAAAAGTAACCATGTGGATAGGTACCAATACCGATATACATGAACAGAAAGCTTTTGCAGAAGAGCTGGAGAGGCGGATAAAAGAACGAACATTTGAGCTGGAAAAAAGTAATAGCGAACTGGAACAGTTTGTATATGTTACCAGCCACGACCTGCAGGAGCCATTGCGTAAGATCAGGATGTTCAGTGATATTTTGCAAAGCACCAACTTATCAATGGATGCAGCTGCAGCAAGACAATTGGAAAAGATAAATGCTACTGCACTCCGAATGAGTACACTGCTCCAGGAGCTGCTCAACTTTACGCAGATGAGTAAAGAGGAGCAATTACAGGAAATTGATCTTAATGAAATTGTAGCGCGTGCCCTGGTAGACCTGGAACTTGTGGTAAGCCAGAAAAATGCAGTTATAGAAGTAGGTGATTTACCTGTACTACGCGCCATACCTGTACAGATGCACCAGCTATTTTACAACCTGCTGAATAATGCCCTTAAATTTTCGAAGCCTGGCATAGCACCGGAAGTAAAAGTAACAGGCAAGGTGGCTGGTATAGAAACACTAGCCAAACATCCGCAACTACTTCATGATGTAGAATATTACGAGATAATAGTAGCAGACAACGGCATTGGATTTAGCCAGGAATTTGCAGAGCAGATCTTTAATATCTTCCAGCGGTTACACAACCGCAGCGAATACAGTGGCACAGGTATAGGCCTGGCGCTTTGCAAAAAAGTGGTCACTAACCATTACGGCATCATCTATGCCGTATCAGAAGAAAACAAGGGTGCTTCTTTTCATATTCTGTTACCAAAGTTTCACCGGCAGGATTAGTTGTGTTTACCTCACTCCTTCTGCGGCAATACAACTGTTCTATAACAACTTCATGTAACCATACGACTGACCTTTGCGCAGATGCATAACGAGGATCTACAATTCATTGTAAATACGATTGCAAAAGGTGACACCACTTTTGCAGAAGAATTTTTCAGGAAGCCTGGAGGACGTAAATACCTCGAGAACATCACACTCATCCTCATCAACACATTGCCTTATAAGCACGAAGAAAAGGAAGAGCTTTATTTTGCTTTTGTGCAGGTATTGAATAAAATAGAAAAGCGCATCAAGCGGCAAAAAGATGGGCAGCGCATTCTTGAAGATGTGTTTAGCTAGTCATCATTCAGCTTTCGATGATTACATCGTACCTGGTGAATAATCCCGCAACATTATCTATAGAGAATTTAGCTTTCTTTACCCGTGTCTCTTCAGGGTGAATAGTGAAATGGTATGAAGTGCGTAGGTCAGCTTTTTCAAGACTGGCCATAGCAAAATTTGCACGGCTAAGATCACATGCATCGAACACCGCCTCACGCAGATCACATGCTGTAAAATCTACTTCTAATAACCGGCAGTTTGTGAATTTTGCTTTTTTCAATTCCATTTTAGAAAACACAGAATTATCAAGCGAACAGCCTATACACGAAATGCTCCAGTTAAACTTGTTGCACCTATCGAACTGGAGGCCCAGCATCTTACAGTCAACAAACTTTACATCTTGCATTGATGTGTCGCGCAAGGAGGCCAATGTAAGATTGCAATCGTTAAAACTGCATTCAATAAACCTGCAGCCTGAAAGATCTACTTTTTGAAGATCACAATGTGCAAAAGAGCAATACTCATAGTCTCCTTTAGTAAAACTGGTTGATGTGAAATCCTTCTTTTCAAAAACTATTTCTTCAAACAAAGGCTGCTCCATACTGATGAAGATAAACAACGTATACAAAAGAAGAGGTAATGCTGATCAATCACACCTCTTTAGTTCGCTTAATTTGTAAAAACGGTCACTCCAATAAATGCCCTGGTGGCGAAGTGTGCGGAAAGCAGAACGCGCTAAAATGTAAGCCATCACGCAGGCACTAAAAGGAATAAGCAGCGCGTACCACCATCTGCCTTTGGCCCCACGAAAGCGAATGAATAAAAGGGATTGAATAGATAAAACAGCAACAGAAACGAGCACCAGTAATGGATCAGCAGATAAAAGGAAGATGGGTATGGGTAGCACAAAAAATAACATAGTACCCACTATATTAAAAGCCACTTTACCAATATCATAGTTCATGGAAGAGAATGCATTTTTTGTTAGTCCCTCTATAAAAGCATGAACCGTTTCATACCATTCATATTTCACAGCATCTTTACCATATAACACCTGCTGATGGGCACCGGCAGCTTTTACAGCCTCTCCTAATTTCAGATCATCATTGGGATGCAGTGCAATGTGCGCATGTGTTCCCATTGTTTTGTAAGCCTCTCTACTTACCAGGTTAAAAGCACCCATTCCTAATGATGCAGTTGACTGTGGATTGCTCGCAGACCACGGCCTATACCTGAGATGAAATAATACCTGGAAAAATGAATGCAGGCAGTTTACCCATGCCGAGCCGGAGCGCACTTCAGGCAAAACGGTTAAGTGATCAGCCTTTGTTTGGCGGCAGAATGAAATAGCTTTTAGTAATGCATCTTCCTTCAATTCAACATCAGCATCTGTAAAAAGCAACCACTCAGCATCTGACTGTAAATACCCCTGGTACAGCGCATAGCTTTTACCCAGCCAACCTACCGGAAGGTGATCTATATTGACGACTTCTACATGTTTGAACTGTGCACAATATGATTGAATTATTTCTGCTGTCCCGTCCGTTGACCGGTCATTGACCATTATTATTTTATAACCAGGATAATTGAGCCGGCATAAAGTGCTTAATGCCTGCTGAAGATTTTTTTCCTCATTACGAACAGGAACTATGATAGCTACTGACGGTAAAGAAGCACAGCCGCCAGGATCAATATCCTTCAATCGCTTGATCCTGCTACTGCTAATCAATAAGTAAAAGCTAATAACCAGCCAGGTACCCAGTAATAGTATGGCATCTACATACATCCACATGCTGTACAAAAGACTAACAATAGTGCCATGCAAAACAGGTTGCTGAACGGGGAAGAAGAGGATCATTCCTCAGCCCATTTTCGTCATTCGTCAGTTAATGAACCGCGTTCTTCCACTATCAATTTTCAACCGCCGACTGCGAGGGTACTTTTGGTTTATCAAATCAAAACAACCAATCAAAACTTAAACATTACCATTATGAAAAAGATGATCTTAACCCTGGCAATTGCTTTCACAGCTTTATTTGCTTCAGCTAATTCACCCTTTGTTAGCCGCCCGGTTGAAAATGCTTTCAACACAGAATTCAAAGGCGCAACAGATGTAGCCTGGACAATAAAAGCTAATTATGTACAGGTATCATTCCTACAGCAAAATGAGCGCATGGTTGCCTACTACAACAACGACGGCGAACTGATCGGCACCAGCAAACACATTTCATTAGCAAAGGTGTCAAACACTGTAAAAAGATTGCTGGCGAAGAAATTCACGAACTACAGTGTTACTGAAACCATACTGATGTCTGCCCGTGGTACTGATGATATTTACCTGACTATAAAGAACGAACAGGAGACACTTGTATTGAAAGCAGCTGATAACAACCTTTCTGTAGTAGAGGCTTTATAATACCGTTCCAGCACCTGGACTGATCGTTGGTTTTCTTTCCAAAGAAGTGTTTTACAGGCATAGTTTTTTATTCTGATGATGAAAAATCATTGCTATGTCAGAAACAAACAACAACATGGAAGAAAAAGATCCGTCAAGAATAGATAGCCATGATGAGGCAGCTATTGAAGACCTGGTAAAAAAGTATCCTAACCTCTCTGCCGATAAGGTAGTAACCATTATAAAACAGGCAGGTCCGCAACGGACAGATATTGAATCGGAACTGGAACTTTTGAATCAAAATCTAGGTTCATAATACAGACTTAAATACTTGAATGAAGATGTAGAGGTCCCGCAAGGGACCATTTTTGTTTTGGTTGAAAAGCATTGAGAATGCTTTTTCCTGCCGCCTGCCGAGCTAATATTTTAATTTTTATGTATTTGGAAAGTTTATAATTTCAACGACTTTAAAATCAAAACGAAAAACACTATGAGAAAATTTTTACTCTCTCTCAGCATTCTTGTATCCACTATTTCCTTCGCTCAAACCATCAGTTATCCAGGCAATGGAAAAAACAGCTTTGGAGGCGCTGTAGGTTTGGGAACTTTATCTATCACTGACGCCGGCGACACGTTACTTTTCAGTTTACAAAAAGGACCCGGGCTTTTTGATAGCCTACTGGTTTTTTACATTGATGAGCCATCTACTACTTCCGGTATCTCTTCTACAGGAGGATTAATTTATACAGGGGTTCCTGATAAATATTCAACTGCCGCTTCAGGAAGATTTTCTTCATCGCAGGAAGCAAGGCTTGATTTTCCTGCCAACTTCAAACCAGACCTGGCTGTAGTTTTCGATAAAGATGGAGGCAGGTTATTTTTCCTGATTGATACATTAGGCACCAGGTTTATGCAAGAACAGGGCTCTTTCCCGGTATTCCCTACAGGAAATAATTCGGCGCCAACTTACACCGCTTATACCTTCAAGTCCCAGTTTGGTTTACTGCCAACAGATACAGTCAACTTCAACTTTATGGGCACCTATATTGGCCAGACAGCATTCAGATCAAACGAAGGATTTGGTGATCCGTTCACTGGATATTCTCGTGTGAGTGCCTACAATCCATACACTGTTCAAGAAACCTTTAATTTTTCAACATCAGCAGCCTTACCTGTTTCACTGGTAGATTTTGCTGCTTCGGCACAGCAAGGAAAAATAGAGGTAAAATGGAGCGTAGCACAGGAGATCAATATTGATGAATACCAATTGGAACGTTCTGCTAACGGTCGTGACTTCGCTACCATTGCAAGCGTAAAAGCAAGAAATGCTTCAGGCAATACAACCTATACTTCAGTGGATGCACTGCCAATAAAAGGCAACAACTATTACAGGTTAAGAATAAAAGAAAGAGGTGGATCACAGGTGAGTAGAGTGATCGTGATTAAGAACGCCTCGCTAAAAAGCAATTTTGCAGTTACACAAGTTGGAAGTGCACTTAATATTCAAATGCAGGATATGGTTGCAGGAGATTACCGGTTAATGGTCATCAACAATAATGGTCAACTAATTCAGTCTACCAACATCGTTCATGATGGTGTAGATGGAATAAAACAAGTGGATCTGAAATCAACTCCATCAAGGGGAATTTACCGGGTAGTGCTACAATCTAATAGTGGTAGCGTTACACAGAGCATCTTACTTCAGTAAATAAAAATGCATAATCAGGAAGAGCTGCTTGCATAAAGGCAGCTCTTTTTTTTTGCGGTTTCTCCGGCCAAAAAACATGTAAAATTGATTGCATATAACAGTAGATGATGCTAACTTTAAGCTACTCCACTATCTTCTTTTGCCAACTCTATCAAAACATCAATATGAAAATTTTCATTAGCTACAGCAGGTCTACACAGAACGAAGTAAGAATGCTGGTAAAGGACCTGGAAGAACTCGATCATGAAGTTTGGTACGACAATGACCTGAGTGGCGGGCAAAGCTGGTGGGATAGGATTTTGATGCAAATAAGGGAGTGCGATGTTTTTCTATTTGGGCTTTCAGTGGAAGCTTTGGACTCTACAGCTTGCATCAGGGAAATGAAATATGCTGAAGCCCTGGGTAAACAACCTTTTCCAGTATTATTAAAACAAGGTGTTTCAATTTCAATTATACCCCGGTATCTCTCCCACCTGCATTATGTAAACTATACTGACCCAAACAACAAGCAAGCGGCATTAGACCTTCACAAAGGACTTCGGAAATTACCTCCATCACCTCCGCTACCCGATCCGCTGCCAGAGCCACCTGCTGTTCCCATTTCTTACCTGGATACACTGAAAGAAAAGATAGACACACCTAATCTTGGTAAAAATGACCAAGCAATAATAGTACGTGAACTACGAAATAAACTAGCTGATAAAGAAGTGAACAAAGAAGATGTGGTAGGCTTACTTTACCGGCTAAAAAAACACGACGACCTGTTTGCTTCCGTTGCAGTAGAAGTAGATGAAATGATTAAAGAAGTTTCAACCAATACACCACCGAAGCCAGCCCCAATAAAGGAACACAGGCCTCACATCCCTCCAATCAAACAGAACGAACACCAACATACTTTCATTCCTAACCATCACAATCACCAGGATAGGATAGCAATACCAGAAAAAGATACAAGCTGGAGTATTGGCACGATGGCAGCCTTATTGATTGGTACCCTCATCTTCCCTATTGTAGGTATAGTTGCGGGTATTATGCGTCTTGTTAATGGTAGCGTTACCCAAGGCATTGTCCTCTTAGGTACAGGTCTTTTTATGGCACTAGTTTATGGACTAATGTACCTGTAGAAAAAGATACTAAGATATTCTCTAAAGCCACCTCTACTACTAACAAATCAGGTTGTTACCTGCTGGCCTTGTATAACATACCTTCTACTGGCAGTAAGTGCTGCACAAATAAAACATGCCGCAGAAACAATAGCTGCGCCATACACTCCTTGTCCATAGAAAGCACCGTTGGTAGTTTCATCTACCGGAACAGTGCCTGAAGGAAACGTTCTATGAGCTATCAATGTCTCAGTGTTACTGTTTGCAAATACAATTACGCAAGCGCCAAATGCTATTCCCAGCACCAGGAATATCAAAGGCAGTGCATTGTTTAATCTGCTGGAAAAACCGTTTTTCATGGATGTAAAATTTAAAAAGATTGGTGTGTTTTCAATTATCAATATACCAATATCAGGCCTTGTGGCACGATAGTTTTACTTCATCAGTCAAAAAATAACACATATGAAAAAGCAATTCATGGTACTTGCATTTGCTGCTTCGCTATCATTTGTAGCGTGCAACGAATCAACTACTGAGACATCTACAGAAGACTCCACAGCAAATAACACTACTAATACAGGAGCAACAACATCTGGTACTGATCAAAATCAATCAGGACGTTCTATCAACAGTTCATTTGACGAAAGTGGTTCTTATATGGATTTGAGGACAAATAAACCAGTAAGAATAACTCGCAATACACAGTCGCAAACACTGATGAATAGCGAGACAAATGAACCATTATCATATTTCTTCTACAATCCTTCTACCAGGGACACTTTCGACATGTATGGTTATAGAGTAAACAATTACCTCATCAGGGGCAATGACAACACGTATACTTTAGATGAAGAAAGATGGAGAACTAAAATGGACAGCGATGGTGATATGAAAATGAAAGATGGTGATGAGACTAAGGTAAAGTATGACGCAAGCAGCGGCAGAACAAAGATTAAAACAGAGGATACAGTTATAAAAAGACAATAACATCGATAGCTGAATTTTAACTTGAATGAAATAAGGAAAAGGGTCACTACAGGTGACCCTTTATTTTTTGTATACAATGCACTAACAGTTTCAAAATGTCGTGTGGCATGGAACTTTGGTGAATAGGAAAAATACCTTGCATGGCTAGTATAAAAAAGAACATCATTAGAACTGCATCTGCTATAGAAGATAGGTGGGATGAATTGCGTTTCAACATAAAAAGAAGATTGGGTTTGAATGACCCGGTGCAGATCGTGCCATATAGAACTTATGGCACAGCAGATCGCGTGTATATAAAAGGCCGAGTACTGGAAGATAAAAAAATAGCAAGTGCTGATGACAAAGACACTGTGTGGAACAACCTGCTGAATATGTACAAGCGCTTTGAAAGTGATGAAGTGCCTGATGCAAAATTGAAAGCCATTTTACCAGGTGAAGAATACGAGGTTACCACCGATAAAGAAGGTTATTTCGTTTTGAACATTCACCCCAAGACCAGCATTATCAACGAAGACCTGTGGCATCCTATAACGGTTGAACTATTACATGCACCTATACCCTATAAACAAGGTCTTCAAGCTACAGCAGAAGTAATGATACCACCTATAGATGCTGAATATGGCATCATAAGCGATATAGATGATACCATAGTAGAAACCACTGCCACCAACCTGCTGGCCATGAGCAGAACAACATTTCTGAACAATGCAAAAACAAGATTACCGTTTGCAGGTGTTTCAGAATTCTATAGATCGTTGCAATTAGGCCGCAATGGCAAGAAGAACAACCCGTTCTTTTATGTCAGCAGCAGCCCATGGAATCTTTACGACCTGCTAACAGATTTTCTTGACCTGAACGATATACCAGAAGGGCCGATCATGCTTCGCGATTTTGGATTGGATGAAGACTCGGTAAAAGGTAACGACCACCTCGGGCATAAATTGAAAGAGATCCGGCAGATCATGCACTCGTACCCGCAGCTGCAGTTCATTTTAATTGGTGACAGTGGCCAGGAAGACCCGGTTATATATCGTGAAGTAGTGAAGGAATTTCCGGGACGGATACTAGCCATCTATATCCGCGATGTAAAACTGGAAAAGCGAAAAAAGGTAGCAGTGGAAGTTTCTGCCTCAGTAAAAGAACACGAGGTGGAAATGCTGATAGTAGCTGATACAGTAGAGGCTGCAGAACATGCGGCACAAAATGGTTTGATATTTACAGAAGCTATTCCTGCAATAGAACACGATAAAGAAGAAGACAAAGGAGAAGCGCCGGGAAAAGAAGAGGCAACTATTCTTTAGTAACTAAAACATCCTTTGCTAGCTCTATTTGTTAAAGCTGGATGGCAGCAGCAGTCATTTGCTAGTTTAGCCTTCATTATTGCTCATGTTGTAACCGTTTCTATGAAGCTACTCCCTGTGTTCTTCCTGTTTATTTCTATTGCTGCATATGCGCAGCCTGTTACTAATGATCTTGCTTACCAGCAATCTTTTGTTACAGCTTATGATTACGCTTATATCCCTCCCATCTTTGGCAGAAAACTATACCAGCGCAACACGGGGATGATACTTGGCCTGCAGCGCGGAAGGTTCACTTCAATAGAACTTGGTGGAGAAGCGCACTGGCGAAAAATAAGTCTGCTAAAGCCACATATTATAGGCGCAACCACCAATCTTGAATATAACATTAGTAGCAACGTGCTGGGCTATAAAGCCGGCATGTGGATGAAACGCGGCAGGATAAATCTTACCTATGGCGCCAACTTAAATTATTTTACCAACTTCCAAAATGGACATCGCTTTGGCTTTGGACCATCCGTTGGATTTCGCATACTGGGGCTTCACCTGGTGAATGGTCTTACCATACTTACTAAGGATAAAACAGCTCCTGGTGAAAAGCCGGTTGAAGCAAACACCCTGTACATGTCGTTGCGCTACTATTTTCCTGTGGAGAATAAATTTACCTGGGACCGCAAAACAATGCAGAAAAAGAAGGAGCGGAAACGTGAACGAGAGAAGCGAAAGAGAGAACGTGAAAAGCAAAAAGCAAGCGGCGAAAACAAAGGCTTCTGGAATATTTTCTCCAACGATAAGAAAAGCAAACAATAGGTTCTTACCTGCAACTTGTCATTGTAAAAGGCTCGTTTAGCGTATTATGAAATTGTTACCTGCAGACTAATGGGTGGCAAAGGCATAATTTTTATGCTGCTGTAGTACCTGAAGAACCAGATGCAGGTGCAACAATATACCTATGGCTTTCATAAAAGCATTAACTGTCTTTGTTTTAGTTGTTCTACTAACGACAGGTTGCTTCAAACAATACAACGGCCGCATATCAATTGATGGTTCCAGCTCAGTATACCCAATCACCGAAGCCGTTGCAGAAGAATACAGGAATGATCACAGCGATATCAGGATAACAGTAGGCGTTTCCGGAACCGGTGGCGGCTTCAAAAAATTTGCCCGTGGAGAAACCGATATCAGCAATGCATCTCGCCCTATTTCAAAAAGTGAAATAGAAGCCTGCAAAAAAAACAACATCCAATTTATTGAAATACCTGTGGCATACGATGGCCTTGCTGTGGTAGTTAGTCCTGCCAATGATTTTGTGGATTACTTATCAGTAGATGAATTGAAAAAAATATGGGAACCCGCGGCACAGGAAAAAATAAAATCGTGGAAACAGGTACGTTCTTCTTTTCCTGATGTACCGCTGCGGCTTTATGGTGCAGGCACATCTTCGGGTACTTATGATTATTTTACAGAAGCTATTGTAGGCAAATCCAAATCATCGCGTGGCGATTATACAGCAAGCGAAGATGACAATGTATTGGTACAAGGTGTTTCGTCAGATAAAGGTTCGCTCGGCTATTTTGGTTTGGCGTATTACGAAGAAAATAAACAGCGACTTCGTTTGGTACCTATTGACAATGGAAAAGAGCGGGTATTGCCAAATGACTCCACCATCAGCAATGGCAAGTACATTCCGCTGTCCAGGCCCGAATTTATTTATGTAAATGCACGGTCTGCGGGCTCACAGGTCATCAAAGATTTTATCAGGTTTTATATGGAGCAGGCTCCGGCGTTGGTTCGTGAAATTGGTTATGTACCATTACAGCCGGAGGCTTACCAACTTTCGTACGAAAGGTTTTTAAAAAATAAACAGGGATCTATGTTTGCTAATCGCTCTACTGTAGGTGCCGACCTGGTAGCATTGTTAAAAGAAGGGCTTTAACTACAAGGCATGCGCACAAAAGAAAAAATGATCGAATGGGTGATGATGGCCTGCAGCTTCATTACCGTTCTTACTACCATTGGTATCATACTCGTACTTGCCATTGATACGGTAAAATTCTTCCAGGAAGTTTCCATTGTTGAATTTTTTACCGATACCCAATGGACACCTCTTTTTGCTGATAAGCACTTTGGAATTTTGCCCCTGCTCTCAGGCACTTTACTTACCACAACCATTGCTATACTTTTTGCAGTACCACTAGGCCTTACCATAGCTATCTATTTAAATGAATATGCTACATCCAAATTCACTTCTATGGTAAAACCTATACTGGAAATACTGGCTGCTATTCCCACTGTAGTGTATGGTTTTTTTGCACTGCAGTTCGTAACACCATTCTTACAAACTTTCATCCCCGACCTGCGGGGCTTCAATGCCCTGTCTCCCGGTTTGGTAATGGGTGTAATGATCATCCCTTACATAACTTCTTTTAGCGAAGATGCACTGCGTGCTGTTCCGGGTTCTCTTCGTGAAGCATCGTATGGTATGGGTGCCACAAAATTTCAAACCGCGTTTAAAGTAATGATACCTGCTGCATCGTCAGGCATCATCATCTCTGTAATATTGGCTATATCGCGTGCCTTAGGCGAAACCATGATTGTAGCCATAGCTGCAGGACAAGAACCCAATCTTACATTCAATCCAAAAGAATCGGTAGAAACAATTACCACTTATATAGTACAGGTAAGCATGGGCGATGTACCACAAGACTCGCTGGAGTACCGCACCATCTTTGCCGCAGGAATGACCTTGTTCCTGTTTACGTTCATATTAAATAACATTAGCTTCTGGATGCGCCGGAGGTTTCAAAATAAGTATGAATGAGTAAGCGTAAAAAAAGTCCGGCACGAACAAAGGATAAAGCATTTAAGATTGTGGCCTTTTGCCTCACAATATTTGCCTTATCTATACTAGCTGTATTATTAATAGACATCTTCTCCAGGGGAATGAGCCGCATCAACTGGAGCTTCTTTACAAATCTTCCTTCAAGGCATGCAGAACGGTCGGGTATTCTTACTGCGCTTGCAGGAATGCTAAGCCTACTTTTTTTTACCATCATTATAGCTTTACCTATTGGTATAGCTGCTGGTGTATACCTTCAGGAGTACAGTGTAAAAAACCGTTTTGCAAAATTTGTAGAGATAAACATTGCGAACCTGGCCGGTGTACCATCTGTTATTTATGGTATTCTTGGCCTGCAATTGTTTGTTCGACTGGCAGGCTTTGGCAACAGCCTTATAGCTGGAGCGCTCACTCTTGCATTACTGATTTTACCAATCATAATAGTTGCTACCCGCGAGGCCATCAGGGCTGTACCTAATTCGCTCCGCGAAGCATCTTATGGAATGGGCGCTACCAAATGGCAAACAACAAAACGTGTTGTCTTACCATCAGCATTGGGAGGAATTCTTACAGGCATCATTTTATCGATTTCACGGGCAGTGGGCGAAACGGCTCCATTATTGGTGATAGGTGCTTTAGTATATGTACCTTTTATTCCTGAAGGACCACGAGACCAATTTACCACGCTGCCCATACAGGTGTTCAATTGGGTATCGCGGCCACAACCGGGATTTGTACTGAACGCTGCAGCAGGTATTATTGTATTGTTATTGATCACATTCCTGTTGAATGGCATAGCCATTTACATACGCAACAAGTGGTATAAAAGAATTAAGTATTAATACATCATGTATAAACTGGAAACAAAAAATGCAAATCTCTGGTACGGCGAAAAGCAGGCGCTGAAAAATATATCATTGGGTATAGAGCCAAATGCTGTCACAGCTTTCATTGGGCCTTCTGGTTGTGGGAAGTCTACGCTGCTGCGCTGCTTCAACAGGATGAACGACCTGATAGATAATACCAGGATAGAAGGCAGTTACCTGCTTGATGGCGAAGAGATTTATGGGGATGAAATGGATGAGTATGAATTGCGCAAGCGCATCGGAATGGTGTTTCAAAAACCCAATCCTTTTCCAAAAAGCATTTTTGAGAACGTGGTGTATGGACTGAAGATAAAAGGCTTGAACAACAAGCAGCTGTTGCAGCAAAAAGCAGAAGAGTCGCTACAAAAAGCAGCACTGTGGGACGAGGTAAAAGACAACCTGCACAAGTCTGCATTATCACTTTCGGGCGGGCAGCAACAGCGTTTATGTATAGCTAGAGCACTGGCTGTAGAGCCTACTGTACTGCTTATGGATGAACCTGCATCCGCTCTTGATCCTATATCTACCGCTAAAATAGAAGACTTGATCTATAGCCTGAAGAGTTCATTTACCATAGTAATAGTAACGCATAACATGCAGCAGGCAGGACGAGTGAGCAACAAAACTGCTTTCTTTTATTCGGGAGAATTAATAGAATTCGATGATACACGTAAGCTGTTTACAAACCCTGAAAAGGAAAGAACACAGAATTATATAACCGGCCGCTTTGGATAAAAAGGAACATCATGACACATTTAAGCGATCAACTACGCGATCTGCGTAAAACACTTTCGGAAATGGTGGAACTGGTAAAAGGCCAGCTGAATAAAAGCATGCACGCCCTGTTTGATAAAGATGAAGATCTTGCCAGCGAGGTACTGCACACCGAAAAACTGGTGAATGCAATGGAGCTACGGATTGATAGAGATTGCGAAAACATTTTTGCTCTACTTACACCCGTTGCACACGATATGCGTTTTGTATTTGCTACACTTAAAATAAATGGTGACCTGGAACGTATTGGCGATTATGCAGAAGGCATTTCCAAACTGGTGATACTTGGCGAGAAACAGTTTGATGAAGAATTGGTGGAACAGATAAGCCTGCGCAAGATGTACGATATGAGCTGTCATATGCTTGACGACGTGGGCAACGCCTACATAAATGATGACACTAAGCTTGCACGTTCTGTTTTCTCACGCGATAAATTCCTGAATGATATCAACAGTTCCGTTACACCTATTGTAGAAGAATATTGCAGGAACCATCCTGACAAAATCAGGCAGGCACTACTGCAATTGTCCATCATTCGTAAACTTGAACGTGTAGGTGATCATATCACTAATATTGCCGAAGAGATCGTTTTTTATAAAGAGGCCAAGGTGCTGAAGCATGGCAACAAAGGAACAGACAATGAAATATAATACGGGCTGCTGATCGGCAATTATTAGATTTTACGTGGTTCATGCTTTTTCTTTTTAATAAAAAACCAGCTCCTAGTCTTTCCATCCCCACGGTGCTGCTGGTGAAGGGATAGTATCCTTCAGATCGAAACGTATACTGAACAACCTGTCGGTTCCCAGCCGCCTTAAGTTGTAGGTAAAATATTCACCCGGAACCAGTTCCACCCACCATACATTGCCATAGGCAGCTGGCAATATCCGCACAGTCTGCTCATCAGCAGGAAATACCTGTACAGTAGCCGAGCCTGCATTGGTAGTACTTCCACCATATTGTGTTACCGCATCTTCACTTCCATCTTCGTGGCGGTGATCGTGGTGAAGAGAAAGACCGTTTTCTTGTTTTCTAAACACCCACGTCCGCGACCTGTTCTCACCTACTACAAAAGGAATGCGTATCAATCCTTCGCCGCAGCTGCGCACGTGCATCACCAGCGTCTTGTTCTTGAAAACTGTATCATTGGCAGGTGCGTTGATTACCTTACCCGCGTAAGCCTTACCGCATAGTGACTGTAGCGCCGACCAAAACGCCGTTTGATTACCTGTAGAAGCAGAAGTTTTTGCAGCGGTAACTTTTGGCGTGCACGAGGTAAACCAAAGGCAGCTAAACGTCAGCAAGCTGCTATAAATAGTTTCAACATCTTCAAATATACGGCAGTCGCCAGCTATTGCAGTCTCACCACAATGCCTTCATCACCGCTCAGGCAAATTGTGTTATGAACCTGCTCTCCCTCTAATTCTGGAGAAGTGGACAGTTCAATGACACCGCGCAAGTTGCCTGCGTTAAAATAGCATGGCCTGTGCGACAGGTTGAGCACAATAAGGAAACTCATGTTTTCAAAGCTGCGCTTATAGGCCAGTATTTGCTGATCGCTAAACACAGTGACATAATCGCCCACATGCAGCGCTGACTCCTGCTGTCGCAAGTGCACCAGCTTCCTGTACAGCGTTAGCATAGAAAAGGGATCATCTTTGGCTGCAGCCACGTTCACACGTTTATAAGCCTTATCTACCCTTAGCCATGGTTGACCTTTAGTAAAGCCCGCATTTTGGCTGTCATCCCACTGCATTGGTGTACGACATGGATCCCTGCTCAGGTTCTTATCCGGCATGTTTAGCCCCTGCGGATCGCGTACCTCATCAAATGGAATGGGCACATCTGTCATCCCTATCTCATCGCCATAATAGATGGTAGGAGTGCCACGTAGTGTTAGCAACAGCATAGCTGCCACCCGTGCCTGCTGCACGCCAACCCTGCTGGTGATACGCGGCTGATCGTGGTTGCCCAGCACCCAATTAGGCCACCCTGAATCAGGCAATGCACCCTCGTATTCGTCTATTGCATTTGCTAGCTTAGCAGCATTCCACGGTAGCGACAATAGCTGAAAGTTGAAAGGGAGATGCGCACCCTTATTATCTACCCCATAATAGGTCACCAGTTTGTGAATGGGCAGGTAGATCTCGCCGATCATCATGCGCTCGTCGTAGCTATCCAGTACCGCCCGCATTTTGTGGACTATATCGTGCACCTCCGGCTGATCGGTAGAGAACACAGGCAACAGCTGTTCGTAAGTAGCCATGTGCTGCTGGTAGTCAGGGTTCACCGGGTTGTCGCGCAGCTTCTCGTCCTTTATCATATGCCACATCACATCCACCCTAAAACCATCCACACCTCTATCCAGCCAGAAACGCATTACATTGAACATAGCCTCCTGCACCTCAGGGTTGCGCCAGTTCAGGTCTGGTTGCTCTTTTAAAAATGCATGGTAATAATATTGTCCTGTGGCTTCATCCCATTCCCAGCCACTACCGCCAAACACACTTAGCCAGTTGTTGGGAGGATTACCATCTGCCGTGGCATCGTGCCAGATGTACCAGTCTCTTTTGGGATTGTTTCTTGAAGAACGTGATTCAAGAAACCATGGATGTTTATCAGAAGTATGGTTGGGCACCAGGTCAAGAATAAGCTTCATGTTTCGCTTGCGCAGCTCCTGCGACAGTTCATCAAAATCATCCAATGATCCAAACATGGGATGTATACCTGTGTAGTCGGCAATGTCATATCCAAAATCTGCCATAGGCGATGGGTAGATGGGCGACAACCAGACTGCTGTTACACCCAACCATTCCAGGTGATCAAGACGGCTGATCACCCCTCGCAGGTCACCTACTCCATCACCGTCACTATCCTGGAAAGAACGCGGGTAAACCTGGTAAATAACACCTGACTGCCACCATAGATAGCGTGATTGATCCATATGCTGAAGCTTATATTTTACCGAAAAGAAACTGTAGAGCGATAAAAACGATGCCATTGGAAAAACTGCAGTTGCATAAATAATTCCCTATGCACTTACTGCGATGGATGGCTGTTCTGCTCTACACCTGGCACTGCAGGATGCATGGTATTTCTTTTGCTGCCGTACGGGTCATTCACACAAAAAATGCACTCATGGAAGATGAATTATGGTATAAAAACGCCGTTATCTACAGCCTGGACTTAGAAACTTTTATGGACGCAAACGGTGACGGCACAGGTGATTTTGAAGGGCTATCGGCGCGCCTTGATTATCTCCATGCATTAGGTGTGGATACCATCTGGCTGGCACCTTTTCAGCCTACGCCCAACAAAGACAACGGCTACGACATATACGACTATTATGGTGTGGACGAAAGGCATGGCTCCAGTGGCGAGTTTGTTGACTTTATTTATAAAGCCAAAAAGCTAGGAATTAAAGTGATCATAGACCTGGTGGTAAATCATACGTCGGATAAACATCCATGGTTCATCAATGCGTGCAGAAGCAAGGATGCGCGCTTCCGCAATTGGTATGTATGGTCTGATGAAAAGCCCGCCAATGCCGACGAAGGCATGGTGTTTCCCGGGGTGCAAGAGACGACGTGGACACTGGAGAAAAAAACCAACTCCTATTACTTTCACCGGTTTTTCCACTACCAGCCTGATCTGAATACAGACAATCCTGAAGTGCGTAAAGAAATTGAGCGGATCATGGGATACTGGCTGCAGTTGGGTGTAGATGGCTTCCGGGTAGATGCAGTTCCCTTTATACTGGAAGCACCGGCACCAGGCAAAAAGGCACAGATGCGTTTTGAATACCTGAAACAAATGCGTCGCTTTTTGCAATGGCGAAAAGGAGACGCTGTCTTTTTAGGCGAAGCAAATGTTTTACCTGAAGAAAGCAAGAACTACTTTGGCGAGAATGGTGACGGCATACACCTGATGTTCAATTTTTTTGTGAATCAATATGCTTTTTACACACTGGCAACAGCCGAAGTAAAACCACTGGTGGATGCGCTGATGAGGACAAAGGAGATCTTTCCATATAACCAGTGGGCGCAGTTTCTACGCAACCACGACGAACTGGACCTGGGGCGACTAACAGATGAAGAAAGAGAAAAGGTTTTTCAAAAATTTGGACCTGCTAAAAACATGCAGCTATACGACCGCGGTATTCGCCGAAGACTAGCTCCTATGCTTGGTAACCGTCAGCAGGTAGAGGTAGCTTATAGCCTGATGTTTTCTTTACCAGGTACACCAGTGATCAGGTACGGCGATGAAATAGGTATGGGCGAAAACCTGGAGCTTCCTGAACGGGAGGCCATACGCACACCTATGCAATGGTCTGCTGATGCGGGTGCAGGTTTTTCGAAGGCGTCCAAGCTTGTTCATCCCGTTGTTGAAGAAGGTTACTATTCTTATAAACATGTGAATGTAGAACATCAGCGTCGCGACCCGTCTTCGTTGCTCAACTGGATGACGGCGCTGATAAGGCTACGCAAAGAATGCCCGGAAATTGGACATGGTGATTGGGAAATAGTAGACACCGGTTTTGAACATGTACTGGGGATGAGGTACAACTGGAGGGAGAATTCGTTATTCATATTTCACAACTTTAAAGACGAGCCGCAGGAGATAGTAATAAAGAAGAAACAGTCGGGGCACAAAAAACTGATAGACCTGATGAACAATGAAGAAAGCATCGCATCGGAAAAACAGGAACATGCTATTATACTGGAAGCATACGGCTACCGCTGGTTCCGCGCAGACGATCTTGCCAGCCCTTACGAGCATCACAAGGTGAAGAGATAGCAGATCAATATTTCAGTAGTGTCTTCAATTTGCCCCAAAGCTCATTATCAAAAGTGGATGCTGCCAGCATACTGTTACCAGCACTTTCACCCATACGAATAATTACCAGTTGTTGAGATGGTACTACATAAAGCTTCTGGTCGTTCTTACCCAAAGCTGCATACATATCAGTTGGAGCATTGGGTACTAGATTTCCATTGAATGAGAACTGTAGCGTAGGCATCATATATGAGCCTTTGCCATTCAGCCAGGTGAGGTAACCGTAGGAAGGGTTGAGGGTTTGAGAAGAATTCACCAGGTTATTGAAGTAGGTTGTGTCGGAGAAGATGGAGGTGCTGTTCCACTTTCCTTTGTTGAGCATAAGCAAACCAAAGCGTGCCATGCTTCGTGGTGTACTAAAGTATACATTGTTGTTATCCACTTTTACCCACAGCCCATTCATCCCGATCCTGTCCCTGATCTTCTGTTGAAAGTAAGCGTTGTAAGAAGTTCCAGTGGCAGCCTCTACTACTTTTTCCAGCAAAGTATAAGGTGCATTGTGATAGGACCATCGAGTACCAGCGTCGGCTTTGTACTGCAGGCACGAAGGCAAGGTACAATCAGCACCAGTAGCGGCCATATCATCAAGGCCAGATGTCATAGAAAGCTGGTGCCTTACAGTGATGAGGTTTTCTTTAGCTAAAGGTGCAGCGGTCCAACCTGTACCTAAATATTGTGATGTACGCGCATCAATATTTATTTTTCCTTCCTGCTGGGCAATACCTACCAAAAATGCAGTGAGCGTTTTACCTGCCGAAGCCCAATACCAGCTACTGTCAGTAGTAAAGCTTCCAAAATATTTCTCCGATACAATGCGGCCATTTTTCAGAATGATGAAGGCTTTTGTTTTCTTCTGTTCCAATAAGCTATAGACATCATTAAGTGCTGCTTCACTCCATCCTAATGATGCAGGTGTTGTTGTTTCCCAACCTGCGTTTCCTATTGGAGGAAAATACATAGAAGCTGTACTGACAACTGCTGTTTCTTTTTTGCATTGCACAAACAAAAAAGGCAGCAGCAAAAGAAGGAGATTAAGTGAACGCATGTTAGTTGAGGGTTGTTTCAATTACAAATGTAGGTGCAGCAGCAGAGACAGTAAAAGCTTGATATAGTTTAATATAGAAGCTGCAATAGTTAATGGATTAGTATGCTTTGACTATAAAAACTATCTGCTTGTGCTTTGCCAATGGCATGGAAATTTATATGAATCTTGATCATGTGCAGGTATAAATAAGAACTATCATACCTGGAAAAACACTTGATAATGATCTTATGAAAAAATTATTTGTAATTGCTTTAGCAGCCATCACTTTTACGGCATGCAACACAGGTGAGGATAATACCACCACTACAGAAACAACTACAGAGAATACCACAATGGATCGCACTCCTTCAGATGGTGATGTTACCTACAGGGACAACAGGTTAAGAGTGTACCGCAACGGTAACTGGACAGATGCTGATAATGATGTGACTTTGGAGAATGGTACAGTTGTATCAAGAGATGGCCGCGTAAGAAGGGAAGATCGTGAAGTAAGGCTACAGGATGGAGAAGTAGTAAGCAGAACTGGTGACTTTTTTGACAGAACAGGCCGTGCTATAAATAATGCATGGGATGCCACTAAAGAAGGTGCACGCGATGCTGGTAATGCTGTAGAAAGAGCAGCTGATAAAGTTGGAGAAAAAACAAGAGACGTATTTGATGGCGATAGCACAAGGCGCTAAAAAAAGATGATCAAAGAAAACAAAGTGTCTGCCATTTCAGTGGCAGACACTTTTTTATTTAAAACCTTTGCAGTGAAATGAGCGCTGAATTTGCTAACTCAGTTGTTTAATGAGTAGAAATAAGCTACAACTGCAGCAATGACAACAACGATCAACAGTACGAAAGAATAGCTTGTTCCTCCCTTCTCCTGCAGGTATTGTAGCATGCTTTGCTCATCAGTATTTTCTTCTTTAGCCTTTGCTACTACCCTTTGCGCCTTCTTCATGTAAAGTGAGTTACCTATTACACCAAGTATAGACGCTATAACAATGGTAGATATAACATTCACACCTGATGAACCTGGTACACCTGCCGACTCCAAAAGCACCTCTTCTATTACTCCCTCAACAATGATCAGGAAGAGAATGATGAAGGCCTCTACATACATCTTTCTATACATGAACCATAGAACACCAAAAAAGAAGGCATAGCCGTTAAAGGACATCTTTCGGCCTTCGCGGTATTGCTGTAGCCTTGTAAGGTAGTAGTCGCTATCGCTCTTAAAATAGGCGGAATATAAAGTCGCGTTATCCATAAAAGTTTAGTTGATGAATAAGAAAAGTTTCAATTACTACATGCTCTAAAACCTGAATTCATTTAGTTCTTCCAGGTCTTTTGGAAACAGTATTGAAGTCTCTCCCATTGCTGTTTCTTGTATCAATCCTTTTGAACTACCTAATTGTGTAATATAACCGTTGTGAATTAAGCCGCGCCGCTGCATTAGGTTGTTGATGTCATTTGGTTGTACACCAAATGCTTTGCTCAGTTGCGCTGCTGAAAGATGGTTCTCTGTCCTCACTGGCTCTGCAGCTATTTCCTGCACTGAAGGCTCAGCTGCTACAGGAATTGGTTCAATAACAGGTTCAGCAGTAACAGTTGGTTCAAGATCATTTACCAGCACATCATATCCTTGCAATTTTTTTCCTCCAAACAATCCGTTCAAGCCACCTTTTTCTACCACCAATGGCCTGTTCTTGTATCTTAATTCTGAAGCTTCAAAAACCTGCTGAAACTTCTCTATCGGGCTAATATTTTTTTCCATGCCTATTACATCCTGCTTCACCTTATCTATGCCCTGCCCTATCAGGTCGCCTGTTACATTCAAAGCTTTACCCAGTATACCACGCGATGCATATTCTGATCGTATACCTACTTCTATATTACTTGTAGTAGAGAAGTTGTAGAGGTCCAAACTCGTCATGATATACTCAAAATCGCTGAGGTAAAACTTAGCCTGCAGCCTGCTGTTTACACGTAACTCTACATCAGGAAAATCTTTTAAAACAGTCAAACTTTTTGGTTCAATGTTTAACTGCCTGGTCTCCTGGTTTTGAGTACAAAGAACCAATAATTGGAAATTGTGAAGCGCCTTCTTTTCATATAATGCATCAACTATTCTTCCGTCAAGATCAATGGAAGGTGCTATAAGAAGCAGTTTTGTCTTTGCGCCTCTCACCAATTTTATTAATGCATTTACCAGTTGATCATCAAATAAAAATTCTACTTGTTCTATCATGGCCATTGGTTTAGGTTAGTTTTGTTGGGGAAATCATGAATACACGGGAGTACGTTTTCCTGCTACCAGTTTACCTGCTATATACGCCATAGGGATATAAGCAAACACAAGATCTACCACGATGAACCAGGTTGGTGCAGGTATCATAAATGTGCTTGAGATACCACCCACCAGGAACAGGAAACCTATTCCCAGCGCGATCTTCATTTTGCTGTTTCCAGCCAGTTTACCAGCAACCAATGCACCCACAAAAGTGCCTACTGCATGTGCTAAAAAGGGGAAGATAAAGTGCTTAGGCTCGAACAGGTGAATGGAAGCCTGCAGACCTTCGGTAGTAGTAACATCGGCACCGGCAGGAGGAGGAATAACAGATCCGCTGATCATTATCAGCCCTCCGTTAACAATGCTTCCAACAACAACGCCGGCAATAAAAGCAAGAACGTTCCGTAAAACAGGATTCATATTCAGGGGTTTTGGTGTCAATAATTAAGCAGCTACATCAGCAATCGAAACAACAATATAAGAATGAAAATAATGAGGAAGTGCACCAGCAACATCTTCTGAGACCTTTAGTGCTAAAAAGATTTCTGCACTGTTATCTCAGATAATAAAATGGGGATAACAATAACTACAACAAAGAAATGATGGCACCGTTTCTATAAAGCTAGATGATGATAAATCAGGGGATATTATCAGCGAAGCGGAATAGGCAGTAAATGCTGCCTGCTTCCATCTTTAGCACTTGCTTCATATAATATAAGATGCAGAACAGAATTCGATCTTTCCTTTTTGGCTTGAACTCTAAAAGAAAAATTTCCCCAGGCTGGTGCCCCGGCATCTGTCATTTCATGCCCCTGCTTTAGCTCATTATGGCCATCTTCTATCACCCAACTAAATGAGGCTTCAAATACCTGTGCCTGTCCCTTCACCAGGTATTCGTTCTCTCCTACTTTCTCAACCGTTACGTTCCTGAAGCGCTCGTTGCTGTAAGGCTTAGAAGCAGGTTTATCCACTTCCACTGTATCGCGCAGAGGTTCAGTATCTTTTTTAACGAATGTGTCTCTAGGAGAATTTTCCTGTTTTGGTTCATTGCTGTTGTTGCAACTGGTAAAAAAAACCATCATAAAGAGTAGGAAAAATAACTGCTTCATAGCTGCGCTTTATTTTTGGCTCTTCTACGGTTTCTTATATAATTCACTACAACAACATTCATCACCATAGTAGAAATGATGTTCAAAAAATTAAGGTTGAAAACCGGACCCTTGAAGGGATTTTTTGTGAACAGGTTTGTTTGAGCCAACATGCTACAGGTAATACCAAACAACCAAACAGAAAACACAACTATAGCCTGTTTTTTAGTAGGATTTTGTACAAAATTATTTTGTTCCATGTCCTGGTTTTTGAGTATTGAAAGTAGTGAAAATTTCTACCTTCATCTAAGTCACTGTCACCTTTGATTTCCCCTTATATTGCCAATATGAAACTAAAGGCAGGAACGATCATTAAAAGCACGCAAGCACTTGAAGCAACAGTATTTGAAGATGCTATTATATTAGTTACTGAACTCAATGATGATGGTGCCGTAGGTTTTATGCTAAACAAGCCATTTTCAAGAAACCTGAATGAGCTGGAGGAATATCAACATCTGCCACCTTTTCCATTGTATAGTGGTGGACCTGTAGACCAGGAACACGTGTTTTTTATTCACCAACGGCCAGACCTTGTGGAAGGCGGAGAACCGGTAGCAAATGGTCTCTTCATAGGTGGTAGCTTCAAACAAGTCATTGAAGGAATCAGCAGCAGAAGTATCAGCACAAAAGACATCAAGATCTTTATTGGCTATTGTGGTTGGGATACCGGCGAGCTACAAGCTGAGATAGATGAAGGCAGCTGGACAGTGGTGGAAGATGAAGGCTTTGTGTTCGATTTATTTACGTAGCAGCAAATAAGGAACAGTAAATAACTATGTGCCCTACTGTACCTATGATTCTATGTGTTATAAATCCTCATTCAACACATAGGATCATATAATGATGGATAAAATAGGAAGGATGATGAACGTTAAATGCCTTAAAAGTTTATAAGTATTCTATTTGCCCTACTGTACCTATGACACTATGTGTTACAACTCCTTTTTCAACACATAGGTTCATAGGATGATAGATAACATAGGAATGATGATGAACGTTAAATGCCTCAAAAGTTTATAAGTATCTATGTGCCCTACTGTACCTATGTCTCTATGTGTTATAGATCCTCATTCAACACATAGGATCAAGGATAATAGATAACATAGGAGATGATCAACGTTAACTGCCTCAAAAGATTATTAATACTATTCTATGTGCTCTACTGTACCTATGTCTCTATGTGTTAACAATCCTTATTCAACACATAGGGACATAATGTCATAGATAACATAGTTACGATACCGATCGGCTCTTTGTTTTTCAGGCCTTCAATAGTTCCACCAGCTTTTCATAAACTTTATCAGCAGTAGGCAGCATAGCTGCTTCGAGCACAAGGTTAATAGGTACAGCAGGAAGATCAAGTGCGCCCATGGTTTCGATGGGTGCATCAAGGTATTGCCAGCAGTTTTTTGTAACACGATGTGCAAGCGCTTGTATGAATGAATTTGTCAATTGCTCTTCTGTAAGTAACAAGCATTTGCCATGTCGCTTTACCGCTTCTTCTACCAGCTCTTCATCCAGTGGAGATAAGGTGCGCAGGTCTATTATCTCTACCTGCCCTGGCAGTTTAGCTGCGGCTGCTTTTGCCCAGTAAACACCCATACCGTAAGTAATAACACAAGCTGTTTCACCTGATGCCACCTTCTCTTCACTGGCGTGCAGCACAATATTTCCTTTACCTAATGGCAGCACATAATCGGCAGCAGGCTCTATGGTTTTGGCGTCTTCCGTTCCTGGAACTTTACTCCAATAAAGCCCTTTATGCTCCAGCATTACCACCGGATTAGGATCGTAATAAGCCGCCTTCAACAAACCTTTCATATCAGCAGCATTGGAAGGATAGCACACCTTAATGCCTTTGATGGTAAGCAAGGTGCTCTCTACGCTGCCACTATGATATGGACCACCACCACCATAAGCACCTATTGGCACACGCAGCACCATGCTTATTGGGTACTTGCCATTGCTCAGGTAGTTGGATTTTGATATCTCCGTCACCAGTTGATTGAGGCCGGGATAGATATAGTCAGCAAACTGAACTTCAACAAAAGGTTTTAATCCTAATGCTGATAAACCAATGGTGCTACCAATGATATAAGCCTCTTGAATAGCAGTATTGAATACACGATGATCACCAAATTTTTCAGCAAGTGTAGCAGCTTCCCTGAACACACCACCCAGTCTCCTGCCTACATCCTGGCCGTATAACAAGGCTTCTTCATGTTGCTGCATTAATTCTTCTATAGCATGAAGTGCAGCATCAACCATTATCACTTTTTCACCTTTAGCAGGTGTACGTTCACCACTCTCTTCTGTAACTGGCGTAGGAGCAAAAACATGATCTGAAACGGTAGAAGGTGAAGGATCGGCAGCAGCACATGCATCTTCAAAAGCCTGCTTAACTTCCGCTGCGGCATCTGCTTCAATTTGCTGCAGCTGCTCTTCTTTAATTCCTTCCTGCAATAGCCTATCACGAAGTTTTGGCAGCGGATCGTTTGCTGCATGTTTTTGGAGATCTTCGGAGCTACGGTAAAACTCACGCCGCACCCCACTTGTATGATGACCTAATAAAGGCACTTTAGCATGCACCAGTACCGGCTTTCTCTCAGCACGTACATATTGCACAGCCTCGTGCATCGCCTTGTAGCTGGCAGGAAAATCATTGCCATCGCAGGTGATGCGACCCATTCCTTTAAAACCAGCTGCATATTCATAGGCATCCATGGCACGAGCCTCTGCAGCGCTTACACTTATACCCCAATCATTGTCCTGCACCAGGTAAATGATGGGCAGTTGCTTCAAAACAGCAAATTGAAAAGCTTCACTTACTTCCCCTTCGGTCACGCTATTATCACCCAATGAGCATATAACCACTGGCGCTTCTCCACCACTACCTCGTTTCAGCAGCGGCGACTGCGTCTGCTCCAGGTATTGTATACCTTGTGCTATACCCGTAGTAGGTATAGCCTGCATTCCTGTAGCACTGCTTTGATGAATGATACGTGGCTTGTCATCAGCCTTACTGGATGGATGACAATAATAGGAACGACCACCACTGAAAAGATCATCGGCCTTTGCCAGCAACTGAAGCATTAGTTGATAAGGAGTAAATCCTACAGACAACATAATGCTGTCGTCGCGGTAGTACGGGCTTACAAAATCGCATGGCAGCAGTTGCATACCAGTGGCTATTTGTATTGCCTCGTGCCCGCGAGATGTAGAATGAACATATTTGCAAATGGAGCGGTTGGCTTCGTAAGTGTCTGCCATCGCTTTGGCAGTGACCATTCTTTTATAGGCAAGGAGTAGTATATCGGGAGTTAGCATGTAGTAGTAGTACAGTATTTAAGCAATCGCTGTAAAAATAGCGGTTAAAGAAGTATCTGCATGAAGTTGTACAACATCGCCTTGCATTTTACTGCAGCACTAGCTTTTTCATATTTACATAATTGCTTGGGCTTATTTTTAAACCATATAAGAAATGCTTCAAGTAAAATCTGGTATATAAAAAAAGTATGACCACAATGATGATCATACTTCATGTTATTTATCAAAAGCAATTATTTTATCTCTAGCTCAAACACTTTTTCCTGCTCGAAAAAACCTTCTAATATATCGCCTACTACACACTCGCCTACACCTGGAGGTGTACCGGTAAAAATAAGGTCACCAATATTTAATGAGAAGTAATTTGAGATGTGTGATATGATCTCATCGAACGGGAAGAGCATATCAGAGGAAAGACCTTTCTGAACATATTCACCATTACTCTTCATGCTAAAGTTGATGGGCTTTTTTTGCATGTCTGCAGTTACATCTTTCCATTGTCCTACAACGGCTGAATTGTCCCATGCTTTTGCTTTTTCCCAGGGAAGACCTTTCTTTTTTAGTTCTTGCTGTACATCACGGGCGGTGAAATCTATACCAACCGTTATAGCATTGTAATACTTGCTTGCCTGTCGCTGCGGAATGTATTTTCCATTCTTGCAGATACGTAACACAAGCTCCGCTTCATAATGCAATTCATTGCTAAACTCAGGATAATAGAACGGTGTATGTGATTGAAGCAACGCACTTTTCGGCTTCATAAATATTACAGGTTCTGTGGGTACATCATTACCTAACTCCTTGGCATGATCTACATAGTTTCTACCAACGCAGAAGATTTTCATAGTCTTGAAATTTTAAAACAATACACCAGATAATCATGGGAGGGGGTTGAGCGATTATGTTGATGATATTTTAATGTTGATATATAACGCAGGAATCTCAATTTATTGTGGCCTCCCAGGTATTTATAAGGTTCATTGTACGTGCTATTCCAACTGCTGCAAAACTTTCGATGGCTTCTATACTCTTGTCAATTTTCTTGTTAATGACAGGCAGCTCATCGTCGGACCATCTACCCAATACAAAATCTACCTGTGCTCCTTTCTTGTAATTGCTGCCTATTCCAAACCGCAACTTGGGATATTTATCTGTACCTACAGTAGCCTGTATATCCTTTAATCCATTGTGACCTGCATCGCTGCCACTTCCACGAAGCCTTAGTTTAGTAATAGGTAGCGCAAGGTCATCCACTACCGTAAGCGTTTGCTCAAGGTCTAGCTTTTCTTTATCAAAATGATATTTGAATGCCCGGCCACTCAGGTTCATATAGGTGGTAGGCTTAATGCAAATAAAGATCTTGCCCTTCCAGCGTACTTCTGCTACATGGGCATGGCGACTGTTGGCAAAGCTGCCTCCATGTTTCTGAACAAATGCATCCAGCACATCGAAGCCTATGTTGTGGCGTGTATGCGCGTATTCGCTACCAATATTTCCAAGGCCAACAATCAGGAATTTATTCATAGGTCGACAAAAATAGTTGATTAGCAAAAACTGTGGCATTCGCAAGTTCAACAAAATCAAAAGACTAGCTGAAAATTTACGACCTAAACAGCATATAAAACAAAAAAACCCGGCACTGGCCGGGTTCCTGTATAAGGTATAAAAGAATTATTTCTTCTTTCCTTCGCTGGCTTCTTCTTGCTTCAGCTGACGAGTCATTACTACAGAAGCAATAGGAATACGTGGGCTGTTCAGGATTTCCATGTTACCAGCATTCACGTCTTCTACACGAACGTTACCGTTCAATTCCAGGTTAGAGATATCAAGTGTGATAGCTTCAGTAAGGTCTTTAGGTAAAGCTTTTACTTTCAGCTGCTTCATTTTTACTACCAATCTACCACCAGCTTTAACACCTGTAGGTGTACCTGTAAGGTGAAGAGGCAATGTAGCGATCACTTTCTTATCTTCTACCAGTTCAAGAAAATCTATGTGCAAAAGTTGATCTGTAACCTTATCAAACTGCAGGTCTTTCAAAATGCAGGTATAAGAAGTTCCATCAACATTTACTTCAGCTTTCATGAATTCGCTGGTGTATACGATCGGCTTGAAAGCTTTGGCAGGAGCTGCAAAGCTCACTTCCTGGGCACCCCCGTAAATTACACCAGGCACAAGTTCCTGAGAGCGGAGTTGGCGGGTGTCTTTTTTGCCCTTGCCGGTCCTCAGTTGTCCTTCGATTGTAATTGTCTTCATTATTGTGTGTTTAAAAAAAATGACATTGTTAAATCTTTTCTCCGCGGCGCGCTTTCAGCTGGCTGTGGATGAAAAGACTGGTAATACTCCGGTTTTCGTATGCATTCCTGATTGCTATAGCAAAAAGGTCAGCAACAGAAAGAACTTTGATCTTCTTCGTTTCTCTTTTCACTGGAATGGTATCGCAAACCACGAGTTCTTCCAGTACACTATTCTCTATATTCTCGTAAGCGTTACCACTTAAAACCGGGTGTGTACAAAGTGCTCTTACACTCTTTGCGCCCTTGTCTTTCAACAGACTAGCTGCTTTTGCAAGGGTTCCGCCGGTATCACATATATCGTCTATAAGAATAATATCCTTGCCTGTCACATCACCAATTACCACCATGCTGGCTATCTCGTTGGCGCGTTTGCGATGCTTGTCGCAAATCACCATTTCACAATTGAAATAGCTGGCAATTTCCCTTACACGATTGGTACTACCCACGTCAGGGGCGGCAAAAGTAAGGTTTTGAAGCTTAAGTTTTTCTATATAAGGTATAAAAATGGCTGAAGAGTCAAGATGGTCTACAGGTATGTCGAAGAAGCCCTGTATCTGTGGTGCATGCAGGTCCATGGTTATCACCCTGTCGGCACCGGCGGCAACCAACAGGTTAGCTATCAGTTTGGAACCTATCGCCACACGTGGCCTGTCTTTCCTGTCCTGCCGCGCATAGCCGTAATACGGCATTACCACGATGATCTTGTAAGCACTAGCCCTGCGAGCTGCATCTATCATCAGCAACAACTCCATCAGGTTATCGGTAGGTGCACAGGTGCTTTGAATCAAAAAAACATAATCGCCACGGATGCTTTCCATGAACACCGGTTGAAACTCACCATCGCTGAATTTCTGGATGTTGATTTTTCCAAGAGGAGCCCCGAAGCGTTGCGCAATTTTAGTAGAAACCGATTGTGAACCTGTACCAGAGAAGATTTTTATAGAAGGATTCATAACTGGAAATGTGCCGCGAAGATAGGAAACCCTTTGTTGTTTCGGGGAAGGTTTCTTGAAGATGAGCCAATGTTTGGAGATAGAAATATGATTGGAAGGTATATAGACGCAGGTATAAAAGCATTGATTAATAAGTTCAAATTTCTATCTTAAAAGAAAAAATGTCTTCAACCATTAAGCAATGGGCCGAGGATGACCGGCCAAGAGAAAAACTGTTAGCCAAAGGAGCAGATGCACTCACCAATTCAGAATTGATAGCTATTCTACTTCAAAACGGTACGGTACAAAAAAGCGCAGTGGACCTGGCGAAAGAGTTACTGCAAGCTGCCGGTAATAATCTCCAGCGATTGGGTTCGCTTTCGGTAAAAGACATGGTAAATATGAAGATAAAAGGTCTGGGACCTGCCAAAGCAGTAAGTGTGGCTGCTGCACTTCAATTAGGCATCAGGCGGGCTATGGAAGAAAATAAAAAAGATTGCGTAACCTCCAGCCGCGATGTTGCAAACTTTCTAAAGGCACATATCGAATACAAAAAGCACGAGGTCTTCACGGTTCTGTACCTGAACAAAGCCAGCAAGATCAATCACTACGAAACCATCAGCGAAGGTGGCATCAGCGGCACTATTGCTGATCCGCGTATCATTCTAAAAAAGGCTTTGGAGCACAATGCCACCTCCATTATTCTTTGCCACAATCATCCCAGCGGCAGCCTGCGCCCCAGCCGGCAAGACGAAGAACTTACTTACAAAATAAAAACCGCCGCCACCTACTTCGACATCAAAGTCCTCGACCACATCATCGTAAGCGAAGAAGGATTTTACAGCTTTGCGGATGAGGGGATTCTTTAGGGTGCTGGATGGTGGATGATGGATACTGGATGCTGGATGAGTTAATGCTAGATGGTCCGATGGCGGATGCTGGATTGATGATAGTTAGTGTTGCTGATAAAGTGTCACCAGTTACTTCTATAGGTGCTAACTATTGAAGTTTGATGAACTTAAACCTATTATAAGATGAACTACAAAGATCTTGAAGTTTGGCGGCTGGCGAGGGAGGTTGTGATCGAGGTGCATGCAATGTCTTTGCAGCTTCCCAAGTTTGAACAATTTGAAGAAGCGCAGCAAATCAGAAGATCCAGCAAGACTACCAAGGCCTGTATCGTGGAAGGCTACGGACGAAGAAGGTATAAACAAGACTGGATAAAGTTCCTCGTATATGCAATCTCATCAAATGATGAAACTCTTGACCATCTTGAAAATCTATGGGATACGCATTCTTTGACAGACGAAGCCAAATACACAGCTATAGAACAGAACGTAAAACTGCTAGGAAAGAAACTAAATTCCTTCCTTCAAGCTGTAGAGCTCCAACATCAAAGCATCAAATAATCTCACAATTCATAACCTACGTGCTGAACTAACAGTTTCCGATCTAGTATCTACTATCCAGTATCCTCTTTCCTCAATCTAGCATCAAATCTACCCAACTACGCCTGCGCCGTCGGTCCTCCAAAATTCAGCGGTATCTCTACCTGCTCCAGGTCTTTGATTGGACCATTGGCGGCTTCGTAACGATTTACATTATCTTCTAAAGCTTTTAAAAAACGCTTGGCGTGCATAGGTGTAAAAATGATGCGGCTTTTTACTTTGCTCTTTGGAGTACCAGGCATTACGTTCACGAAGTCCATTACAAATTCTGCATGGCTATGGGTAATAATAGCAAGATTGGCATATGTACCTTCTGCTACTTCTTCTGTGATTTCTATATTCAGTTGGCTATTCGGTGCTTGTTGATCAGACATGTCTTAAAAATTGAGTGGCAAAGGTATAGGTAAATGTTTTTTACCAATAAAAAATGGCTGCAGGTAGCAGCCATTTTCATTATTATTTTCAGCTACAATCTGCTAGCGAGGGCCTAAGTAGGTCCATGTTTCGGTGAAAACAGAACGCACAGTAGTTGGTGTTGGCTGCAGCATGTTATACTTGATGTCGATCTTGGTGGGTGTCCATTTATTTATACCAGTAGGATCGAGTTGTGCATAGCGGTTGTTTGGAGATGGCTGACCGTAATAGTTAGTAACGCTTACAATATTGCCATTACCAGATGGATCAAAATTAACTTCCAGGCCAAAGTTGCCATAGTAGGTAGGCGAACCTGCAGCAAGAAAAACATATCCCGGGAAACCGAGCAGCTCATTGTCGTACACTATCACACTATGTTCACCCGAAGTCACCAGTTCCCACTCTAATGGATAAAAGGCGGTAAAGGTAGCATTGGTGTTGTCAACAAAAGTTCCTGTAACGGAATAACGACCATCATATTTATTTCTTGCACCAAACTCTACTACCAACCTGCTTTCAGGCCCTGCATTTATAGCTGCACCTTCTACCCTGTCTATTGCAATACCAATGGCATTAATAACATTCAGGTTCAGCAAAAGTGCATTCACCATAAATGGAACTGTTGCTTTTCGTTGACCCTTTTTTATGATGACAGGCTCACTAAAATCGAATTTAGCAGCTGCTGAAGAATTAGGCAGCGGCGTAAGCGACGTTCCAAAACGAGTATTGTAATCTGTAACCAGCGCATCTACTTTTTTCAGGTAGATTTTTATATCCTGCGATGCAGGCTCGGTGGTATTGGAAAGTTTGATTTCTATATTGGCACTGATGAAAGTATCCTTCAGTGCTATCTCAGCCTTTTTATATCCTGGCCTTCCTTCATTATCATAATAATTATTGAAGTTAACCATTGGCCCACCTTCGTAGTTTACCTCAGGCACAGTCCTGATGTCTTTTCTGCATGCTGTCATTGACAGCAACATCACTAATAATATGGGCAGCTTATTGAGTTTCATGTCTTGCATTTAGTTTGTAATGAATTTGTAGCTGTTATTATTTGTCCCACCAAACCGGTGTATCAGGCGTATCGCCACCTGGCATGGTAGCTACCTGTGAATTGTAATTAGCTCCGTTCAAAGTAGGCTCATTACCAGGATAACCCATTCTCAATGGTATTCTTCTACCAGATGGAGCATCACGTGCAGGCGATAAAGTAGGTACATGTAGGCGGCGCCATTCGCTCCAGGCTTCCTGGCCATTAGGATAAAGTGCTATCCACTTTTGCAACCCGATCTTGCGGAGTATTTCAGCAAAATTAGTGATACCCATACCGATGTTTACTCGTGGACTGGCTATATAAGCAGTATAAGCAGCCTGGTCAAAAACATTCCATTGCTGCCAGCTTAGTTGTATAGCAGTATAATATGCTGATATTTCACTAGCAGCTATCCAACCTCTTAAGGCAGCTTCAGCTTTTATCAAATGCATTTCTGCCGCCGTTATCATATAACCTGGTGCATCCATATTTGTGATAGCCGCACCAATACGTGAATATTGGTTGTTACTACCCCAGTTGGTAATGGCTGATTGGCTCCAACCATAAGGAGCGCCTACAAAAGTATTTGCTGGCGTAGGGTTAGCATATTTCGTAATGCGGCGATCGCCCATCGTGTTCAATGTATCTACAAAAACATTGCTCATCGCAAGGTCATCACGCTGGTCGATCTTAGCATTCCATGGATTGCGGAAGTTGCGGTTGTTCAAATAAGGGAAAGCAGCATTCTCCGTGTTTTCATCTATCCATCCATTTTGATCATTGTAAGCTGCAAGAAATTCAGTCCTTGCTTTAGCCGGATCTACAAGAGAAATGCGCATGGCCAGCCGCATACGCAGCGAATTGGCAAAGCGCTTCCACTTCACGGGGTCACCGCCAAAAAGCAATTCTCCCTGTATGCCCTGCGTGCCTTCAAACTGCGCTACAGCTTCTGTTAGTTCTTTGAAAAGATCAGCATAGATAGCAGACTGTTTATCATATTTTGGAGTGCTTATTCCTTTCAATGCTTCAAAATAAGGAACATCGCCCCAGCGGTCCGTCACTATAGAAAAAGTGTATGCTTTCATGATACGCGCTACAGCAATCTGCGTAACATTAGGGCCAAACTGGCGTGCAGTTGCTGCAGTATTAGCATTCGTGTTCTGTTCAATAATCTCCTGCATATCCTTTAGAATACCTGTATAGTAGGTGCTCCAGTCGCTACGGCTAAGGCTATACAGTGATGCACCAGGATACTGCGTTTCGGTAAAATACTGTACGTATAAACCTGGTACAGCATCAGAAATGGTAAGATCACCTGCAATCTGCCGGCTTATGTTGGTAAATAATTCAGCTGTGCTAGGCACCGCGTTTACCTGCGGGTTTGGGTTTATATTGATATCGCCAAAATCATATTTCTTACAAGAACCCAGTGCAAGAGTGATGGCTAATATGCTTGTTACTATTCTCATTGTGTCTTATTTGAAGATTAAGATTAGAAGCCCAGCTTCAGGTTGATACCAAGAGAACGAGTTCCTGGTAATTGTCCATTTTCACCATTCCTGTTACTAAGCTCAGATGGATCTACGGCAGGATTGTTCTTGTATATCAGCCATGGGTTACGCGCAACAGCCGAAATGAATGCACGCTTTATATACCTACTGTTACGTATGTTGAAAGTATATCCCAGTGACACCTCACGCAGTTTTACATATGTAGCATCGAACACTGACATATCAGCCACACCAGATGTATTATCTGCAAACTGCTTGAAGTAGGTCTTTCCATCTACATAATAATCTACTGGTTTGCCTTCTTCATTTACACCATATACATGTACACCACCGCCATTGGCTACCGGCTCACGTACGTTCACACCATTATCATTCAATTCTGCAGTACGAGCCATCAACCCGCTATAGGTACCAAACCAATCGCTAAGCGAGAAGAATTTACCACCTTGCTGGTAGTCGATAGAAGCAGTCAAACGCCAGCTCTTATAACTGAACTGATTGAAAATACCACCTGTATAGTTAGGCAGTACAGAACCAAAATTTACATTAGCCTCTTCTACAAACAAACCATTGTTATCCAGAACCGGCATACCGTTGATCTTTTTAATACCGAATCCTCTTAGTTGTCCCCACTCCTCGCCTTCGGTATGAACCACAGAAGGGAGAATAAGCGAAGGAGGATTTCCAAACTGCAGACCTTGTGTACGGAAACCAGGAGCAGTAAGATTGATGGTCTTTGTTTGATCAGAGATACGATCAACAAAAGAACGGATGCGTGAGTAGTTGAAAGAAACATCCCAGCTAAAGTTCCTGTTTTGTACAGGCTTCAGATCAAGAGTAAGTTCAATACCATTACGTGTTACTTGACCTACGTTGAATACTTTTTGCGTAAAACCACTTGCTGTAGAGATATCCGTGGTTACAATATCATCGCGTTTTACTTCATGGAAATATGTAGCGCTAAAACCAACCCTGTCCCTGAAGAAACGAAGGTCCATACCAGCTTCGTAAGCTGAATTGATAGTAGGACGCAGATCAGGGTCAACCAAAACATTTGGTACACCTGTATAATAGAACTGGTCGTTGTAACCAATGTTGCTGGTTGTATAAGCAAAGTTGATCCTGTATGGATCGATGTCGTCTGTACCTATCCTTGCCCAGCTTGCACGTAGCTTACCGAAAGAAAGTTGAGGCAAACGCTCCTTCACAAAATCGGAGAAAACAAAGCTAACACCTACTGAAGGTGTCAGGTAGCCATTGTTATTTGCAGGTAAAACTGAGCTATAATCCTGGCGTAAAGTAAGGTCAGCAAATAAGAAGTCTTTGTAACCAACAGTCGCCTTTCCAAAAAAGCTCAGAACTTCTTTATCGTAAAAACCTGCAGACAGCGTTGGTGGCTGTGTTACACTATTAGCAATGGTGAAAACATCAGGCGTTACCAGGCCACCATTGGTGCTGCGGCTTGAGTCGCGGCTATGTATTTTTAAGAAGTTTGCACCAGCATTCACTTCCAGGCTTACGTCGGTGAAAGTTCTCCTGTACGTAGAAAGCAGTTCAAAGTTTTGCTCAAGAAAACGGGAATCGAAAAGTGAATAGCCGGCATATATACCTGACTGCAACGCACCTTCCTGTATGATCTGCGGGATCTTGCTTTCAGCCTTGGTGGTACGGCGGTTGAAACGATAGGTTCCTGTTACATCCCAATTGTTCATTATCTGGTATTTCAAGCCTACATCTCCCAGCAATCTTTGCCTGTTGTTGGTCATAGTTACTGCATCCAGGTAAGAATATGGATTGTACCAATAGTTTCCTTTGTTCAAGCCTGGTGATGTAAAATTGCTGCTTGCACCAGGATCAGAGTGGTTCCATGATGCATATACACTTAATGGTGTTTTCAGGCCGCGCAATTCTTTCATCTTGCGCATATCAATGTCGCGATGAAACCACTGGTTGAAACTACCAGAAGTAAGATTGGAGTAATCATCATCAAAATCGCCCTGTAGCTTTTCAAAAGTGTAGGTAGCGTTGGTAGAAATGGTTAAACGCTTGGCGAGGTCGTAGCTAAGCTGGGTAGATATAAAATTCTTATCCTGTCTTGACCTTGGAATGATACCTGAGCGGCTCAGGTTGGTGAAGGAAACACGCGCTGAATATCTCTCGCCCCCTGAAGCAAGGCTTACGTTATTATTTACCGTTACACCGGTATTGAAGAACTGGCGTATGTTATTTGGCTGTGGCGTGTAAGCTTCTGTTTTAAAAGCACCCGCATGTCCAGGATACCATGCATACCATGGAATATATTGTCCGCCGTCCATACGCGGCCCCCAGCTTTCATCGGTTGAATAGTTATGATAACGCTGACCATTCAGCGGCGCATATTCCGCAGGATGTACACCAGCATTATAATTGAATGTTCTCCAGTTTTCAGTATTTCCACCACCATACACGTCCTGGTAATCTGGCAGCACATTCACTTGTTCTGCAGTGGTAGTATGATTGAAATCAACAACTAGCTTGCGATTACGTGCAGCCTTTTTGGTGGTAATCACTATTACACCACCTTCTGCACGCTGACCATATAAAGCAGTGGCATTAGGGCCTTTCAGCACCGATACATTCGCCACATCATCCATATTGATGTCGACCACGTTGGTAACGATGGTACCATCTACAACATAAATAGCATACTTATCTTTTATAGAAGCAGAACCTCTCAAACGAACATCTCCTGCACTACCCAGCTTAGCACCCGACTGCCCCAGCACCTGTACACCTGCTACTTTACCTGCAAGAGCAGAGGTTACATCGGTTTCTCTTGCCTGTGTAAGCCTGTCGGCAGTTACTTGTTGTGTAGCAAAAGTGGTAGACTTTACACTTCTCGTTATACCCAATGCTGTAACCACTACGGTTGTCAGTTCAGTGTTTTGTGCAGCGAGTGTTACATTGTACACATTCTGGTTGGGTGTCACTTTCACTTCACGTGAGCCACCGCCAACTGCACTTATTACCAGCGTAGCCCCGGGTGTCACTTCTATTTTGAAGTTGCCTTCAGCATCGGCTGCCACACCACCCGTGGCATCCTTTACTTTTACAGAGGCAAATGGAACAGGTTGACCTTTATCATCGACCACCTTTCCTGTAACTACCCTGGATTGAGCGAATGCCATCACTGCAGTAAGCAATAGCATACATAGGAGGGATAAAATTTTTCTCATGTGTTACTTTACGGTTTGTAAATATTGCCAGTAAATATACAGTAATTAACGAACTGTTAAAAATACCTTAACGGCACCGAAACACGTTCAATCACTGCATTTGTTGTGACAAATGGCAACAAGCTTCTGCTGCTTGATCTGAACAAGAAGATGTAATAAAGAAAAATCAGAAGTTGTACATAGCCTGAATCTTCACTTCCGAGCGGCGGTTACCGTCTATGCGATCCAATCCGCTGCCAATCGTATTCTGGTTAGAATAGATGGTCTGTGCCCAGCGAAACCACATGGTTAACTTCTTAGAGACATCATAATTTAGGTTTACATAATAGCGCATTCCCTTGCCAATAAATTGAGGTATTGAAAAGCTGTACAGCACATCATTTTCAAAAGCGTAGATCCTGCTATCGTACCCTTCTGTTTCAAAATATTGCAGGCGTGTAGTAATAGAAACAGGCTTGCCAAAAGGCCGATAGGCAACATCAAAATAAGTAAGGAATCCTTGTTGCCTTCTTTCTTCCACCTGTTGATCAAACCACATCAACTCTACACGATTGCGAAGAGTAACATCGCGGGAAGGTTTGTAAGCTATCTGTGTCCGCCAGTTTTGCCTTGGACGCGTTACTGTCTCCCGGGTAGGAAGGTTAAGACCTGATAGATTGATCGCTTTGTTTTCATTGCGATAGCGCGTATATACTTCTACCTGCTTGTTAGGCCTGTAAGTAACCTGGAACATATATTCAGAACCCGTAGAAGGCGCATCTACACGATAACGCAACCAGGGAAAGCTGAAAACATCAGCATACGCATCTACACGAAGCCAATAGTAAGGTTTAACACTCAAGCCTGCATACAATCCTTTTTCATTATTAGGATAGGTGCTTTCTGTAAATGCATTGCCATAAACAGCCTGGTAAGATTTCTCAATATTGCGGTAAACCAACGATGCATCTACACGCTGATCCAGGTTTACCATCATACCCGCCAGAAGAGCTTTCGAATTGTTTTTATCCATAGCAGCTTCGCCAAACAAGTGCATGTTGCGGTAGGTATAGCTGTAGTCAACACTATAGTTCAACCAGTCTTTACCGGTTATGGCAAATTGGTTGTAAGGCTGAAGGTTGCGCTGGAGCGGCGTAGAAAAGCGGTAGCCAACTCCATTAACCCCTAAATGAAAACCAGTAGAATTATAAGATATATTTCCACCCACCGTAGTTTGGGTAAATGAGTTGCGCTTTCCTACTTCATTGGGTGTGCGATGCAGACCATTATTTAAAATAGAAGAAATGAAATCTTCATTGGTAGTTGACGTATCAGAATTAAGTGTACCATCCATTTCTTTTACAGAGCCAAATGCGGTCACATTTAGTTTGTTGCTTCCTACCGTTACACCCACACCCCTATGAAAATTAAATTCACCGGCAGAATTGTAAGGGCGAAGTATATCCGCCTGCCGTTTTACTGCCATTACCTCTGCACTTTTTCTAAATGCAAGGCTCTGCCAATGGATCAAGCCCTGGCCCATATTTACCGTAAAATCACCTAACGCCAGCAGCCGTACCGGCCCTAGTTTACGTGCAAAAAGATGGAATGAATAAAAGTCGAAACCATATCGCTGGCTTCCGTTGAAAAATTGTTCACCTGCATCTTTATCGCCTACAATACCGTACTGCAGCAAGTTTCTATACGTATACTTATACCTAAAAAATAATCGCTGCGGGCTGCCTGGATAACGGTTCAAAACAGTATCTGGTCGTTTAAAACCTTCACTTCTTTCTAAAACCTGTTGCATACGCATCAACAGTGAGTGGTTGCCGTTAGCAAAACGTTCTCCTATATCTATACCAAAAGGCACTACTGTACCTACTGTTATAAATGGAAGGATACGCAAAATGGTTTCTACATCCCACGCCGGCACCGCCTGCAATTCGTATATGCTAACCAGGTTTCCCAGCAGCTGGCGATACCTTATCAGGTTGATGATCTGCAGATCCGTCAGCAGCTTTAATTCACGCAATTCATTTTGCTCTGCCGAATTTATATTAAGCTTATTCCTTCTAAACTGCACCAGCGATTGCAGGTAAGTATCATCTTCGGATTCACCTTCCTGCAAGTCTGCAAGGTTTTCCAGTTGTTGTTCGGTATTGCTACCAACGGTCACCGGGTTTTCGTCCTGCGAAAAAACGGTTAGCGAGAAAAAACAACATGCTATCAGTAATAACTTTCTCACTGTTGTTCTAGTTTCTTGAAGTTGATCAATAGCAATACACCTGGCGTAAAACCTAACTGCGGATGATAGGCAGTATTCACATCAACCCGTAAAGTTCCTAACCGGATACCTGCACCAACAAAGCTGTTATTGTTATGCGTTGAAATACCTGCACGAATAAAAATATTTGGCTGCACATTGTAATGCAATCCTGCATTCACACTGACAGGCATATCTTCCTGCTTCACTATTTCTGTACTTACCAGCACCCGGTCCGAAACTTCGTATCCTAAACCCACACGGTACATAGATCCCAAACGGCTATTGCCTTCCGTTCCTATTTTACTACTCAATGGATTATATACATGTACGCCCGTATGAAGCCTGTCTGTTAGATGAAACATAGTACCTACTTCAAAATTGATTGCGGTTGCGTTCCCATAACCCGCTATCCGCACCATGTGGTAATTGAACTTGGCGCCAATATCTACAGCCTTAGCAATTTTTCGTGCGTATGCCAATCCAACCTGGCTCTCGTTGAAATCGCTGAAACCAAAGTAATCACCCTGAACTGCAAAAGTGCCTGCATTGGTAGTGGGCAAGGCCACCACAGCTGAATATTGATTTAGCTCCTGCATCAAAAAACGACGTTCGCCGTATACACCAAAACCTCCTGATTTAAGCTGAGCCAGGGCCGCAGTATTGGATGTAATGGAAAAAGGATCGACGAAATTGTAGCTGTATGCACCAAGCCCGGCATACTTTACCGATAGCGGTTGCCGTACCATTTGTGCATGTGCTGATCCAACAATAAATACAGCCAGGACTAGTAGAAGTTGTTTCAAGCAGTCAGATTTATTAACGAAAAATACCACATCACTTCAAGCAATCAAAAATTAATTTTTCAAGAACAGCTATTGATAAGCCTTAACGAGCCAAACAACACAATACCTTTGCGGCCATGTTACTACTCGATGGCAAAGCTGCTTCTAAAGCTGTAAAAACAACACTTCAACAACAGACACAGCAACTTATAAGTGATGGCAAACGGCCGCCACACCTGGCAGCAGTTCTTATTGGTAATAATGGAGCCAGTGAAACGTATGTAGCAAGTAAGGTGAAAACATGCGAAGAAATCGGGTTCCACTCTACCCTGCTGCGTTTGGATGAAAGTATTACGGAAGCTGAATTATTAGAAAAGATAGACCAACTGAACAACGATGATTCTATAGATGGCATCCTCGTACAGCTACCACTGCCTAAGCAGATCAGCGAGTCAAAAGTGATCAATTCCATTAGCCCGGAAAAAGATGTAGATGGCTTTCACCCGGTAAGCGTGGGCAGGCTGGTGCAAGGGCTGGAAACTTTCATCCCAGCTACTCCTTATGGTATGATGCTTATGCTGGAACACTATAAAATTGAAACAAAAGGTAAACATGCCGTAGTTATAGGTCGGAGTAACATAGTAGGCAGACCTATGAGTGTGCTGCTAAGCAGCAACCTGCTTTACGGCAACTGCACAGTTACCATTACACATTCTCATACACCCAATCTTGCCGAAATAACAAGAAGTGCCGACATCATTGTAGCCGCTTTGGGAAGACCAGGATTTGTAAAAGCAGATATGGTGAAAGAAGGCGCGGTTATTTTAGATGTAGGAATAACAAGGGTTCCAGATCCAAATACTGCTAAAGGTTATCGCATACAGGGTGATGTAGATTTTGAAGCTGTATCTCAGAAAGCTTCGGCCATCACACCAGTTCCTGGTGGCGTAGGCCCCATGACCATAGCAGGATTGATGAAGAACACACTGGACGCATATACAAGAAGAAAAGGATAAACTATGGCTCAACGAGAAGTTACCGGCACCGACAACACCAAGTGGACATGTGTACAAGCTTTCTCAGGAAGTGGAAATGAAGAACTTGCTGAAAAGGCTAAAGAAAGAAATGGCACCGGAAAAGTAGACGTCGTATGTACTCCATCTGGCGGTGCACAGTCGGTACGGCTTCAGTTAGAGGATGATTGGGAACAACTGAGTGATGAAGTTTTGGTGAAACAAATAGAAGCTGGTTTAAGTCAAAAGTAAAAAAGCAAAAAGTAAAAGTTCCTTATAGCTGCTCTACCTCCTGTTTGAGTTTCCTTGGTGGTAGGTTTAGATTTCTAAAACCAAGCCTGCTAGATCATGCTCCATATCCGAATTCTTAAAAAAAGCTAATGCTATTGGCTTTCCCCCTGCCTCCACTACCTTTGCCGCTATGGCTTTGCAGGTAAAAGAGATGGTGACGCTTCCTGTGATGGAGGCATTTTATACAATACAAGGTGAAGGTTTTCACCAGGGGCGCGCTGCGTATTTCATTCGCCTCGGTGGCTGCAACGTTGGTTGCTTTTGGTGCGATGTAAAAGAAAGCTGGGATGCAGACAAACATCCCAAACTGGTAGTTGATGATATTGTACAACAAGCCGCTGCACAACCGGGTCGCTTGGCTGTTATAACAGGAGGTGAACCGCTGATGCACAACCTGGATGCACTTACTGATGAACTACATGCCGAAGGTTTTGAAACCAATATTGAAACTTCTGGCTCTTACCCGCTATCAGGTTCCTGGAACTGGATCTGTGTTTCCCCTAAAAAATTTCGTGCTCCACTGCCAGAGGTGCTCGCACACGCTAACGAGCTAAAGGTGATCATCTACAACAAAAATGATTTTGCCTGGGCCGAAACACATGCAGCCATGGTAAGTCCTGGTTGTAAGCTTTACCTGCAGCCTGAGTGGGACCGCAGCATGATCATGACCCCGCAGATCGTCGACTACATCAAACAACATCCACAATGGGAACTAAGCCTGCAGGTGCATAAGTATATTAACGTGCCGTAAGGGGATTGGGGATATGGGGATTTTGAGATTTGGAGATTTTGAGATTTGGTTTCTTGTTTATGATTTCTTGTTTCTGATTTCTGGTTCTTTGGCCCCTGCATAAATAACTTTAATTCTCATTACCTAAATGTTCTTCCCATCGATCTAGTATCATATATCAAGCATCAGCACTGATAAGGCCTAAATCCTCAGGACTAAAGTCTAACACCTCACGTCTAACACCTCCTCCCCCACGCTTCTGTTTTTAACAAGCCTATTCCTGATATTTCACGACCTTGAGCCCTATTCTTTTTTTCTATGAAATATTTGTTGGTACTACTATTAGCTTCTTTTTCTTTAGGAGCTTTTGCACAAGCCTATGACAGCGACAAAGTAAATAAACGAGCCATTGACGCCTACGAAAGAGCCATGCTCCGAATTCGTGATGGTGAACTAACGCAGGCGATCCCACTTTTTAAACGTGCTATTGATCTTGATAAAAATTATGCTGACGCCTATCTTTCGCTGGCTGGTGTATACGCCGAACTGAAGGATTATGCAATGTCTATTGAATACTACGACAAAGCACGCCAGGTAGACCCTATCTATTTCCAGTTTTACAATCTTTCGTACTCCATCAACCTTGCAGGCCTCGGTCGCTTCCAGGAAGCATTGGATGCCATCAATTCTTTTTTATCCATTCCAAAGTTGAGTGATCGCAGCCGTCTTAGTGGCGAGCATCGCAAACGCACCTACGAATTTGCAGTGCAGTACGCGCAGAAACATCCTGCAGGCACTTATGTTTTTGCTCCTAAAAATCTTGGAGACAATGTAAACTCGCCAACAGCAGAATATTACCCGTCTATCACCATCAACGATAGCCTGCTGGTGTTTACGCGCCGTGGCCAAGGCTTCAGGGAAGACTTTTTCCAATCCACCATACTTCCTGATCGCACTTACGACAGGGCAAAACCTATTGGAGGAGTCATCAACGAGCAGCCATCTAAAGGCGCTATCAACATTTCGCAAGATGGCGAATGGCTGCTATTTGCCGGGTACAACTTCCCGGGCGGCTATGGCGATTTTGACCTCTACATTTCCTACTATACGCCCGAAGGATGGAGCCTGCCTGAGAACCTTGGCAGAAATGTGAACAGCGAATTCTGGGAAAGCGCTCCTAGTTTAAGTCCTGATAAAAAAGCTTTGTATTTCAGCAGTACCCGCCCCGGCGGATATGGTGATGCCGATCTTTATGTTAGTTACCGCCAGCCAAATGGCCGCTGGGGACCAGCACAGAATATGGGACCAAACATCAATACAAAAGGTAAAGAACAGGCACCTTTCATTCATGCTGATAATGCTACTTTATACTTCACCAGCAATGGTCTTCCCGGCTATGGTGAAAACGATTTGTTCTTAACGCGCAAAGGCCCTAACAATGAGTGGAGCATTCCTGAAAACCTGGGCTACCCGATCAACACGATCGAGAATGAAGGCAGCCTGTTTGTTTCTGCCGATGGAAAAACTGCTATCTACTCCAGCGACCGCAGCGATACCCGTGGCGCATTAGATCTATATTCTTTCGAACTGCGTCCTAATGTTCGTCCAGCCAAAACGCTATATGTGCAAGGCAAGGTGTACGATATTAAAACTGGTAAAGGCTTGCCAAGTGGTATTGAACTGGTGGACAACAGCACACAACAAACCGTGAGCACAATCCAGACAGATGAGACCGGCCACTACTTCATCACATTGCCTGTAGGCAAGGATTATACTTTCACCGTGAATCGCAAAGGCTACTTATTCTTCAGCGAGCTGTACCCGCTTTCAGGCAATCCTCCTGACAGCACTTACCGCAAAGACATTCCGTTACAGCCGGTGGAACTGAATGCATCGGTCGTACTAAAGAATATTCTTTTTGAGACGAATTCTGCTAAGCTCGAACCGATCAGCATGATCGAAATCAACAAGCTGTTGCAGCTGATGAACGAGAACCCAACGCTGAAGGTGCAGATCAATGGTTACACCGACAACGTAGGTAAGCCTGCTGATAACTTGAAGCTTTCTGAAGCGCGTGCTAAGTCTGTGGTAGATTACCTTGTTAGTAAAGGCATAGATGCCAAGCGTCTTTCGTACAAAGGTTTTGGCGAGACCAAGCCAGTTGCCGATAATACAACTGAAGCAGGACGAGCCAGGAACAGGCGCACTGAGTTCGTGATCATTGGGCAGTAAATGCTTTAGAAGAGTTTACAGTACTCCAGCAGATACACTTGATGCATTGCATAAAAAAGATGATGTAACCAGCAGTTGAACCTTCTTCAACTGTGGTTGCGTCGCACACTTGTACCGCACCAGGTTATTGAGCACTTCACCTTCAGTAGCAAGATTAGTAGTGCATTCAAATTTTAAAATCAAAGACTTTCAGTATTTTAAAGGCAGCTGATGCTGCCTTTTTTTATGCACAACGACCTGCTTTACCAGATTGCTCTTACCATGGTGCCAAATGTGGGTGCTGTGCAGGCTAAGATCCTGGTGGAAGAATTTGGCGATGCAAATAGCATCTTTAAAGCAAAGCAGAAACACCTTGAAACTATTGAAGGAATTGGTGAAGTACGGGCTACTTCCATCAAATCGTTTGATGATTTTACCGCTGCTGAACATGAGATAGAATTCCTCCACAAGCATCATATACAACCACTTTTCCTGCAGGATGTAGATTATCCAAAGCGCCTGCTCAACTGCTACGACTCACCAACGCTGTTATATTACCGCGGCAATGCTGATCTTAATACATCACGTGTGGTAAGCATCATTGGTACACGAAACAATACTGAATATGGAAAGCAGCTTACTGAGCAACTGGTAGAAAAACTGCAGCCATACAATGTACTGGTGGTAAGCGGACTTGCCTATGGCATTGATGCTTTATCGCATAAAGCAGCAGTAGCTTGCAACCTGCCAACAGTCGGGGTGCTTGCTCATGGTCTTGATAAGATATACCCTCCGCAGCATAAACCACTGGCAAAACAAATGCTGCTGAATGGAGGATTACTTACCGAATTTCGAAAAGACACCTTACCTGATAAGCACAACTTTCCCAGAAGAAACCGTATAGTAGCCGGAATGGCAGATGCTGTGGTAGTAGTGGAAACTGCTAGTCGCGGTGGCAGCATGATCACTGCAGAGCTCGCCAACGGCTACAACAAAGACGTATTTGCTTTTCCTGGCAGAACTACAGACAGTAAGAGTGCAGGATGCAACGAGCTGATCCGCCAGAACAAGGCGATACTGCTAAACGATGCGGATGAAATGATAGAACTTCTGGGATGGAAAGAGAAGAAAGTGAAGCCACGGAGACAAGCGCAACTATTTGTAGATCTAAGCGAGGACGAACAAAAACTTCTGGATATTCTCCAGCACAAAGAGCAGATGCATATTGATGAAGTGTACATCGCCAGCGGACTAAACAGTAGCAGTGTGGCCGCCGCTATGCTTAACCTCGAATTTCAGAACATGGTGATCTCGCTGCCAGGGAAGATGTATAGGTTGGCGTAAAGAATAAGCTTTATACTACTGTAGTCTCTAAGACTACAGTAGTATAAAAAGAAACAACGATAGTCTTAGAGACTACCGTTGTTTAGACATTTTAATCTATCTCCTGCAGGCTTTCCTTAGCAGCTCTAATTGTTTCATCCAGGTCCTGTTGTGTAAGCGCGTTATTCAGGAACCATGCTTCAAAAGCTGATGGTGGCAAGTAGATGCCGCGCTTCAGCATAGCATGGAAGAACTGGTTGAAGCGTGCATTGTTGGCTGATGAAGCAGTAGCAAAATCAGTAACAGCATGGTCGCTAAAATGCACACTGATCATCGAGCCTAGTTGGTTGATAATATAAGGCTGTCCCCATGCTTGCAGCACTTCGTTCAAGCCAATCTTTAAGTAGTTGCACTTCTCATCCAATTCTGCGTAAATAGAAGGATTATCCTTCAAAGTCTTTAGTGTTGTATATCCGGCAATCATTGCAATCGGATTACCACTTAGCGTTCCTGCCTGGTACACACTACCCAGCGGCGCGATCTTCTCCATGATGTCTCTTCTTCCACCAAATGCGCCCACTGGCATACCGCCTCCTATCACTTTACCATAGGTAACAAGATCTGCTTTTATTCCCAACTTCTCTTGTGCACCGCCGGGAGCAAGACGAAAGCCTGTCATCACTTCATCCATGATGAAGACGATGCCTTCTGCATCGCACAGTGCACGTACACCTTCTAAGAAACCAGCCTCAGGAAGTATACAGCCCATGTTCCCTGCAACAGGCTCCATGATGATGGCAGCTACTTCTCCTTTGTTTTCCGCAACAAGTTGCTGTACCTGCTCAAGATTATTATATGCAGCAACCAAAGTATCAGCAGAAACACCGGCTGTTATACCGGGTACAGTTTGAATATTGAAAGTAGCCACACCACTTCCAGCTTTCACGAGGAAGCTATCAGCATGGCCATGGTAGTGACCTTCAAACTTGATCACCTTATTTCTACCGGTATATCCACGTGCAAGACGAAGCGCACTCATGCAGGCTTCTGTACCGCTGCTCACCATGCGTATCATATCCACGTTAGGCACCATGCTTAGTATCAGCTCGGCCATCTCTATCTCCAGTTCAGTAGGCGCGCCGTACGAAGTAGAATATTCAGCATATTCTTGTATCGCCTTCACCACCGGCTCATAAGCATGACCGAGTATCATTGGACCCCATGACGCGATGTAGTCGATGTACCTGTTATCATCTGCATCATACAGGTAAGCGCCTTGGGCTTTTTTGATAAATAATGGTGTACCACCTACGCTCTTAAATGCACGTACAGGTGAATTAACACCGCCGGGTATAGAGCGCTGAGCTCGTTCGAATAGTTGGATGCTGTTGTTAATCATTGTTGTGAATTGTCAATTGTCAATGGTGAATTAGTACAACTTTTTATTAAGCCGGTTAAGGTCTTAAAAGTTTTGATCATAGCATCACCGATTGACGTCGTGTATATTTTTTCTAAATATCCTAATGCTTTAGCAGCGTCTAATGCTGCATCTATTTCTATAAGAGATCCTCTCGCAATCTCGTAAAATCTTTTCCTTTCAGCCACCGTTCTTCTAGAAGCACCTTCGGCAATGTTCAAATGAACCGACAGTGCAGCCCTTCGCATTTGACTGATCATACCGAATCGCTCATCAGGCGGAAGTTGTTTAGTGACCTGGTAAACCAGAATAACTAGATGTTTCGAGAACTCGTAAAGATGAAGTTTCTGGTGATTTAGTTGAAGAAACAGATTGTTCGTTATTAGCTATACCTTCAAGATAACCTACCTGACTCTAACCTGCAACAGCTAACAACGTTTCACATGGCAACCTTAGCCACCATTTATAAATGTCACAGTCACCATTGACTATTCACCATTCACTAAAAAAGCTTCGCCGCGTCCTTAGCAAAATAGGTCGCTATCAAATCAGCACCTGCTCTTTTAAAAGAGGTAAGCGTTTCTAAGATGGCTCTTTCTTCATTGATCCAACCCATCTTGGCTGCTGCTTTTATCATCGCATATTCTCCGCTGATATTGTAAACGCTTACAGGTACATCTACTGCATTCTTTACTTCACGCAATATGTCCAGGTAAGGAAGACCCGGCTTAACCATCACTATGTCTGCACCTTCTTCTACGTCCATCAATGCTTCTTTGATTGCCTCTGTTCTGTTTGCAGGATCCATCTGGTATGTCTTCTTATCACCAAAGCCGGGCGCACTATCGAGAGCATCTCTGAAAGGACCATAAAAACAAGAAGCATATTTAGCACTGTATGCCATGATACCTGTTTTAGTGAAACCAGCTTTTTCAAACCCCTCACGTATGGCGCCAATGCGGCCATCCATCATATCGCTGGGTGCTACCATATCAGCACCCGCCTGCGCATGACTGATACTCATCTTTACCAATGCCTTTACCGTAGGATCATTTACTATCTCACCATTTTCCACTATCCCATCATGACCATAAGAAGAATAAGGATCAAGCGCAACATCCGTCATCACGTACATCTCCGGCACTGCATCTTTGATGGCTTTGATGCTGCGTTGCATTAATCCATCAGGGTTCCACGCTTCTTTACCCGTATTGTCCTTCAGTTCATCCCTACACTTAATGAACAACAGCACGCATTTAATACCAATACTCCACAATTCCTTCACCTCTTTTACAGTGTTATCAATGCTATTGCGATAGTAGCTCGGCATTGAAGCGATCTCCGTCTTTACATTCTCTCCTTCATCAATGAACAGCGGAGCAATAAAATCATTGGGTGTAACTATAGTTTCAGCAACCATTGCACGAATGGCAGGTGTTGCACGCAGTATACGGTTTCGTCTTTGTAAATACATCTCGTTATTTCTGATTTTGAGATTTAGTGATTTTGGGCTCTTTTTCAACCCTATTCTTTTTGGCAGTCAAATCCGTTGCGTTGAAGATCTTTACAAGCTCAGTAGCTTCATTAATAAGATTATCAACATCGCTATCAACAGGTACAAGCACAGCTTCTTTCGAAACCTGCAACCAATAAAGAGACTCATCCGCCTCTTCCAGCACTACTTCAATTTTATAAATAAAATCAGCACTTGATTTTCCTCTACAAGCTGCCCTATAGTTTGCTCCAACCGATCCGGCAGAACGAATAAGTTGTTTCGCTGTTTCAAATCCTGCAGCATTTTTCGGAAACAGGCTACAAAGTTTAGTCACATCTACATTAAACTTTTTTGTTCTAGCCTGCAATTCATATTTAGTCATTATATGAGTTTAGCCAGAATATACTGTCAAATCTCAAAATCTCTAAATATCGAAATCAACAAATATTTGTGCCTCTCTCCCAATCCAGCCTTTCTTCATCACTCACCGGCTGCGGTATCCATTGTCTTGGATGTAAACATACCTGCAGCAGTTTATCTTCTTCACTGTTAGGTTCTGGTTGGTAATTATATTCAAATCGAACTGTAGGTGGCAGGCTCATCAATATGCTTTCTGTTCTGCCGTTTGTTTTTAGTCCGAAGATGGTGCCCCTGTCGTGTACAAGATTGAACTCCACATAGCGACCTCTTCTTATCTCTTGCCAATGCTTATTAGCTTCTGTGAAAGGTGTTGATTTTCTCTTCTCCACTATCGGCACATAAGCATCCATAAAAGCATAGCCACACTCTTTGGCAAAGTTCATCCAGAAGTTGACATCCATGCCTGCATCAGGACGCTGGTGATCGTAGAAAATACCACCTATACCACGGCGTTCATTGTTGCGGTGGTAGTTTACAAAGTAGTCATCACACTCCAATTTAAAAGAGTAATAGAACTTTGAGTGAAACTTGTCGCAGGCATTTTTATATGCCTGGTGAAAGTGTATGGCATCTTCTTCAAAAAGATAATAAGGGGTAAGATCAGTACCCCCACCAAACCAACGGTCAATCACTTCACCTGTTTCATTGTACAACTCAAACATGCGGTAGTTGGCATGCACTGTAGGAACAAATGGATTGAATGGATGAATGACTAAGCTCAGTCCACAAGCAAACCATGAATGCCCGTTAATCTTGAGTTGTTTCCGCATTACATCCGTCACCTCACCAAAAACAATAGAAGTATTCACGCCTCCTTTTTCAAACACATCACCATTTGCTATCACGCGTGTTTTACCACCACCACCTTCTGCACGCTCCCATTTATCCTCTACGAACTTTGCCTTACCATCTGCCTGCTCCAATGCGGTACAGATGTCGTCCTGCAGTTGGTGGATGAATGAGATCCATTCTTCTTTAAATGACATAATGCAAAATGTAAAATGCAAAATGTAAAAGAGCAGCCCCTTTTACATTTTGCATTTTTAATTTTTAATTTGATATTCCTTCACCGCCTCTACAAATGCTTTAGCATGATCTACAGGCACATTTGGTGTAATGCCATGACCTAAGTTGGCAATGTAGCGCTGGGTGCCGAAGCCATCAAGCATTTCATTTACCCACTGCTTTATCTGGGGTATAGGTGCCAGTAGTTTTGCAGGATCAAAATTGCCTTGTAAGGCTACACGATCACCAGCAAATGCACGGGCTTGTTGAGGCGTGATAGTCCAATCTATACCAATACCAGATGCAGCTGTTTTACTTAGGTCTTCTATTGCATGCCATGTACCTTTTGGAAATAAAATAACTGGTGCATCGGTTGCCACAGCTTCTGCAATCTGTACCAGGTAAGGCTTAGAGAATGTACCAAAGTCAGCGGGACTAAGAGAACCAGCCCAACTGTCAAATACCTGGACTAAATCAGCGCCAGCTTTCACTTGTGCCTTCAGGTAGTTGATGGTAATGTCAGTTATCTTCTGCAGCAACTGGTGCGCAAGCTTTGGTTCGGTATAAGCGAACTGTTTTGCTTTATCCCATGTTTTGCTGCCCTTGCCTTCTACCATATAGCATAAAATGGTCCATGGCGCACCAGCAAAACCAATAAGCGGCACGCGTCCATTCAGTTCCTTCTTTGTTAGCGACAATGCATCTGTAACATATTTTAAACTTTCTTCTACACCTTCTGTCACCAGCGCATCAATATCTTGTTGGTTCTTTATCACGTTTGGCAGCGATGGTCCTTTGCCTTCTTCCATCAACACCTCTACACCCATTGCTTGTGGAATAACCAATATATCAGAGAAAATAATGGCAGCATCTACGCCTACCTGGTCTATGGGTTGCAAAGTGATCTCTGTTGCCAGTTCTGGCGTTTCTACACGCGTAAAGAAATCATATTTTGCTTTCAGCTTTAAATAATCGGGCAGATAGCGACCTGCCTGGCGCATCATCCATACCGGCACACGCTCAGTTTGTTCTCCTTTAAGAGCACGTAGTACAAGGTCGTTTTTTAGTTGTGTCATAGTTTACAGTTGCATTATTAGTTGCCTAGAGTTGTGTTCTTTAGCTGGCTGTTTTCCGTAAATGATCTATAGCCATCTTAGCCAGGTATTCTTTATTAGGATGATCACTCACCAGGATCTTATTACCCGATTGCTTCCTCAGTGCAGCAGCAGTAGTAGCGCCAATTGCAAACAATATTGCACTTTCACCTACTGTATTTACAGAGAAAAAACTCTTCACCGCACTTGGGCTAAAGAACAATATTCCATCGTAGGTTTTCTTCACTTTTACCGGTGTCTCTATTGTTTCATAAACTACCAGTTCTTCCACTTTAATATGCTTTTCTTGCAGCATAACAGGCAACTCATCCCGTCGTTGTTTGCCACAAAAGAAGAACACCTCCTCTTCTTCATTCAGAATAATATTCTCCGCTAGCTGTGTAGCATTGATAGCTTCTGAAAAGATTTCGCTGGCAGTAAAATATTGTTCAATAATGGTGCTGGTAACACCTCCTAATGTATAGATGATCCATTCCGGATCGGCACCCAAAACTTCCAAAGACCTTATTACTGCTTCGGCAGCATTCATGCTGGTAAAAACAACTGTTGCCTCTTTACTTGCAAGTTGTTTTATCCTACGTGCAGTGGGTTCATTTATATTTAGCTTTGTGTCGATGAATGACTTCACATCAATGGCTACACCTTGCTCCACTGCATACTCTACCAGTGGTTGTGCCAGTGGTCGTGTAGTTAATATGTTGATCTTATTTTCCTTCATTGCGAATAGCTTCTACTATGGCTTGGCCGCCATTTTCAAGCAATTCATTTGCTGCTTCATTACCTACATTGGCAGCAGCAACAAGTGGTACAACGCGTTTTACTTCTACTTTGTCTTTGCCATCTACAGATAGTATGTTGCCTTCAAAAACCAATGCACCATCTTTTACTTCAGCAAGCGCACTGATAGGCATTGAACATCCACCCATTAATGCACGCAAAAAATCTCTTTCTGCCTTTGTACAAGTAGCCGTTTCTTCATCGTGAAAATTGGCACAAGCCTTAATTGCTTCTGCATCTTCTTCTTTACAAACAACCATGATAGCACCTTGCGCCGGGGCAGGCAACATCCAATCCAGTTCTATGCTTTTTTCAGGGCGAAGATCGATGCGCTCTAATCCCGCAGCTGCGAAAATTGCTCCCTGCCAGTTGCTCTCATCCACCTTCCTCAGCCTCGTATTTACATTACCGCGCAAATTTTCAATGGTGTGATTAGGGAACTTGTGAAGCCACTGCGCCTGGCGCCTGATACTGCTCGTAGCAATAACAGCCGTAGCGGAAGGATCGTTCAGAAAATCAAGATCATTTTTATAAACAAAAAGGTCTTTATAAGAAGCACGCTTTAGTACTGCTGCCTGCACTATTCCTTTAGGAAGTTGAGTGGGTACATCTTTCATGCTGTGTACTGCAATGTCTATCCGACCTTCCAGCATGGCAATATCAAGGCTGCGGGTAAAAATACCTTGAACACCTATTTCATACAACGGTGTCTGCAGGTCTATATCACCTTCGCTTTTTATATAAACGAGTTCAGCAGCATATCCATGCTGCGACAATAGGTCCTTTACCAGGGTGGCCTGCCAAACGGCTAACTGGCTATCCCTGGTGCCAATTCTAAATACCTTCTGCATTTTAATTTCTGTGTGTGATGAAATCGTTGATGGCCTCGATGAATGTACAACCTGGTTGGTTGGTCTGGCGCATCTTCACAGCAGTAGTGCTAAGCACTTTTTTGATTGCATATTCCTGGCTGGCAACGATAGCAGTAGTGGTGGTAACCGCAGGATATGTATGATGACAAGATGTATACAATTCACAGTTCTGCATGTTGTTCAGCTTAAGCTTTAGTGCTTTAAGAGCAGGCGCATGTTTACGCATATCGCTCCAGTCAATAAACTCTTGCATATGTGCAGAAAGGATGTTCTTTGCTTTAGGCACTTCCTTCACTCTCTTCTTCAGTGTCTCATCCTTTAGTTTGCTAAGCTCATCTACATTTACCAGCGTTACATTCTTTAGTTCTTGGGCCGCCCTTTCCACGTTGTAAGGAATAGAAAGATCGATGATCAATTTTTCGCCTTGTCCTTCTACATGGGTTTTAAGAATAGTAGGCTCAGCTGCATTGGTAGCTACTAGTATAATATCCGCACTGTGCAGTTCCTGCGAAAGTTTCCAGAATGGTGCATGCTTCACACCTATTTCTGATGCAAGCAAAGCTGCCTTCTCTTCTGTTCTATTGATGAGGGTAACGTTGGTAGTATTTAGATAATCTACAATGTTCTTGCAGGTGTTGCGGCCAATCTTACCAATGCCCAGTAACACGATCTTTTTATTCTGGATGTCAGTTACGTGCTTCTTGATATACTGAACAGCAGCAAATGAAACAGAAACAGTTCCACCGCTTAATGCAGTCTGGTTCTTGATCTCCTTCGTAGAAGCAATCACAGAATTCACCAGTCGCTCAAGAAAAGCACCTACAAAACCATTCTGCTTTGCAAACTTTACCGCTTGCTTTATTTGCCCTATGATTTCATAATCACCTAAGATTTGCGATTCTAACCCTGCACCTACTTCAAACAGGTGTTGAACAGCATGCTGTCCTTGCTTGATATAACAAAGCTTGTTGAAGGTATCAAGGCTGCCTTCCGTTTCAGAGCATAAAAGTTCTACCAGTTTGGTAGCATCTTCCGCAAAGCCATAAATCTCGGTACGGTTACATGTAGAAAGAATGAAGAATTCAGCCATATTTCGCGAGGATGCAATGGCCAGTATTTTTTTGTACTGGTCGCTGTTGATGGCAAACTGTCCACGGATGGAGGCGTCTGTCTTTTTGTAATTGATCCCGGCGATAAAAAACTGTGATATGCTGTGTGCTGCTGACATTCTTCTGTTGAAATGATATTGCAAAGGTAGTTTTAGCGCCTGCTCATTCCCAATTTCTGTGTCATGCGAAAGTCATAAGTAAACATGACTTTACTCACCGGAAAAAAATGACAACTGTCATAGGAAAAAATTGATATGAATGGGAAGAAAATATGTGACACATGATTCTGTATGCAACATCACATGATGAAAATTTCTTAAATGCATGTACTAGTAGATCCTTCTGTAGCAAAGCTTATCTTAATCAACCTGATAAAGAAAGACTAACGTCTTCAACAAGATTTTAAATTTGCTTAAGCCTCCACCGTTTCTTTCTTTACTACTTCAGCATGCATGCGCTCCAGGAAGGTGTGCATCTCTTTCATGCTCTTGATCTGGTCTGCTACCAGTAAAAAGTTCTTACCAGTTTGTTTCAAGCGAGCCTTGTTGGTGCCTGTTTGCAGGTAATTAAGTATGTTCTTGAAAATTTCCGATTCAAAATATGGAGAGTCAGGTCGGTTGATGAAAAAGCAGCGTAAGGTATCATCTTTAAGCGTCATTTTTTCGAAGCCAAGTTCTACCGCCAACTTGCGGCAGCGAACAGTGATAAACAGATCTTCTACAGGCTGTGGTATAGGACCAAAACGATCCAGCATTTCTTGTTTGAAGTCTACCAGTTCTTCCTCTGTCTCGCAATTATCAAGTCGCGTGTATAACGATAATCTTTCAGTTATACTATCTACATATTCATCTGGGATGAGTATCTCAAGATCGGTATCAATGGTACAGTCTGTTACAAAATCATCCTGCTTCTGTATCTCCTCTTTAAATAGATCCTTGAACTTGCTGCGCTTCAGTTCGCGGATGGCTTCGTTCAAAATCTTCTGGTACATCTCGAATCCAATCTCGGCCATAAAACCACTTTGCTCGCCGCCGAGCATATTACCGGCACCACGTATATCAAGGTCGCGCATGGCTATCTGGAAACCGCTACCTAATTCGCTATGCTGCTCCAGTGTTTGCAGGCGCTTCCGGCTATCAGTAGGAAGTGTAGCAAGAGAAGGAGCCAATAAATAACAAAATGCTTTTTTGTTGCTCCGCCCTACCCGACCACGCAACTGGTGCAGGTCACTAAGTCCAAACTGGTGCGAGTTGTTGATGATAATAGTATTCACATTCGGTATATCCACTCCACTTTCTACTATGTTGGTACATACCAGCACATCATATTTCTTCTCTATAAAATCAAGGATACGCTCTTCCAGCTCGTGACCTTCCAGTTGGCCATGTGCATAGCCAATACTCAGGTCAGGACATAAGCCTTGAATCAGGCCGGCCATCTCACCTAAACCTTGTACACGATTATGAATGAAGAATACCTGCCCGCCGCGCTCTGTTTCGTAATAGATGGCATCGCGTATGAAGTCTTCATTGAAAACATGCAGCTCTGTTTGTATCGGCTGGCGATTAGGCGGCGGAGTATTTATTATGCTAAGGTCTCTTGCACCCATCAGGCTAAACTGCAGCGTACGTGGAATAGGAGTAGCGGTAAGTGTAAGTGCATCCACATTCGTCTTCAGCGTCTTCAGTTTCTCTTTTGCACCCACACCAAATTTCTGCTCTTCATCAATGATCATGATGCCGAGGTCTTTGAATTTTACTTCTTTACCCAGCAATGCATGTGTGCCAATGATGATATCTATTTTTCCTTCCTCCAGTTTCTTTAGTGTCTCTTTCTTCTCTTTGGCAGATTTAAAACGATTGACGAAATCAACGGTAACAGGGAATTCTTTCAAACGCTCACTAAATGTTTTGTAATGCTGGAAAGCAAGGATGGTGGTAGGAACCAATACTGCTGCCTGCTTGCCATCCACCACACTTTTGAATGCAGCGCGAACAGCAATCTCTGTTTTACCAAAGCCAACATCACCACAGACCAACCTGTCCATTGGAGCCGGAGATTCCATATCCTTCTTCACATCGGCTGTAGCCTTACTCTGATCTGGGGTGTCTTCATAAATGAAAGAAGCTTCCAACTCAGTGTTCATGTAGTTATCTGGTGAATGAGAAAAACCTTGCTGTGCCTTACGTTCAGCATACAGTTGAATAAGGTCAAAAGCAATCTCCTTAACCTTAGTTTTTGTTTTCTCTTTCAGCCGCTGCCATGCATCACTACCAATCTTATTGATCTTGGGAATGCTGCCTTCCTTACCTGTATACTTGCTAATCTTGTGCAGCGAGTTGATGTTGACATACAGGATATCGCCATCTTTATAGATGATGCGAACCGCTTCCTGCAGACGCCCATTCACTTCTAGTTTTTGCAGCCCGCTATAAGTTCCTACACCATGATCTATGTGTGTAACATAATCGCCCGGCTGTAGTTCGCGAAGCGTCTTTAGCGTAAGCGCTTTATTCTTGTTGTAAGCCTGCTTTACCTTGTACTTATGGTATCGCTGGAATATTTCATGATCTGTATAGCAAACTACCTTCAGATCCTCGTCGATAAATCCGTGGTGAATAGCAACAGGTATAGGTGTAAAATGGATCTCTGCTTTCAGGTCTTCAAATATGCTGTGCAGGCGCTCCAATTGCCTCGGGTTCTCAGCAAAGAGAAACAGTTCAAAACCTTTCTTCTCCCAATCGCGCAGGTCTTTTATCAGTAGCTCAAACTGCCTGTTAAAAGATGGCTGTGTACGGGTGCTGAATTGTATATCAAACCCATTGAAGTAGTTCTTATCAAACTCAATAATATGGCGCGATTGAAGTTGTTGTTCAATAACAACTGCATTTACAAAGTCTTCAAGCTTTACATCCTTCAGCACTTTGGTATCATCCTCTTCTTCATCAGGGTTTTTACTTCTCCCCTCGTTTTCTTTCATCACCCTGAAGAAAATCTCAAGGTCTTCTTCCTGTATCTCTATCCGTTCTTTTGCAAACTGCCAATCTTCTATCCACACCACTGTATTGTCAGGTAAAAATTCCATCAGTGAAACTTTATCACCTGTTTCAAACTGCGTTTCTACATTGGGTATGATGTTTACCTGCATCAGCTTGCGCTCACTTAGCTGCGTTTCAGGATCAAAAATGCGGATGCTGTCTACATCATTACCAAACAGCTCTATACGATACGGCTTTTCATTTCCATAAGAATACACATCGAGTATACCACCACGCAATGCAAATTGACCAGGCTCGTAAACAAAGTCTGTTCTTTCAAAACCATACATCACAAACAACTCCATAATGGAGTCGAGCTGGATGGTGTCGTTGGTTTTAATAGAGATGATATTCTGGGAAAGCGTTTTTGGCAGAACCACTTTTTCAAAAAGCGCTTCAGGATAGGTTACGATCAGCTTTTTATTTCCACCAACCGTAAGGCGCATCAGCATTTCGGTGCGCAGCATTACGTGGCTGCTGTTTAGCAGGCGGTAGTTCTTCCTGTTTTTAAAAGAAGAAGGAAAATAAAACAGGTCTAAAGCGCTGGTAAGACTTTCTAATGTGTTGTGGAAATAAGCAGCGTCTTCGGCATCATTCAATACTACAAGATGATTAAGATCTGCCGCATTGGGATGTTGGAAAACAGAAGCAACCGTAAATGCTTTGCTACTTCCCTGCAGGTTGGATAGGCGGAGCTTTTGAGGCTGCGACATAGTAAGCCTGTCCACCAGTGAAAAAAGGCGGGGGTTCTCGTGAAACTTCTGTGTTAAATGCTCAAGATTCATTCGCTCTCCTATACCTGCAACGGCTATACCAAATAGGTTTCCTCAACAGGGGTGCAAAGATATGCCTGCAGCTGCTTTTAAAAACAATCCCGGCTTGTTAATGTTTACAACAAGCCGGGATGCTATAGAAATTATCCATGGAGTTTGTTCTCCAGATCTTATTGCTTTATCACCTTTACCTGCTTTACTTCATCGCCGGCTGATAGTTTCAGAATGTAAACACCTGCAGCAATATTCCGGCTACTAAGATCCAGTTGTACCTTATCCTGCTGGCCTGTGGCTGTACTTGCCTGTTGCAGCACTACCTGTCCAGTAGCATTCAACAACTGCATTTCTACCTTAGCTCCCTGCTCTGCCTGCACTATTACCGTCAGCACATCTTTGACCGGGTTTGGATATACCACCCAGTTTTCTTTGTTAGAGAAAATGATCACCCGCACATCAGAATATTTGATGCTGCCATCCCTGTCGATCATCTTCAGGCGGTAATAGCGTGCACCAGTCTTTCTTGGTTCTTCATCAATCATTTCATAGGTGTTATTCATCCTGTTGTAGGCATTTACCTGGTAGATCTTTACAAAACTACCTGTAGACAATGCTTCATTTCCTCTTGCTACCTCTACTTCATACCGGTCAACGTTTGCTTCGTTTGTAGTTAACCATTTTACCAGAACATCTGTTGTTTGTTTGGCAACATAGAACGACTGCAGTTGCAATGGCAACAGGTGGTTGTTCTGTCCACCACCGCCATTCAGCCAGAACTCTGAAAGATCCTTCACCTTGAACTGGGCGTAATAGCCTTTATCATAAGGCACAATGGTAACATTGGCAGGCGCAATGAACGTATAGGTTCCGCTAACATTATCCGCTAGTGTACCGTTTTCTTTTGATGTATCTGCATCTGTGTATTTGGTAATTCCCAGCTCGTATGCATCCTGTGGTTTTGTACAAGTATTGCAAGCGTTGGCTCTTACCAGAGAGTCTGTTTCTATATCAGTAAAATAAAAACGTATAGAGATGCTGTCGGCAGTTGTGCGGTTGTCCGGCTTAAGGGTAAGGTTGCGATTGTGATAGTATTGGTTGTTGATACTGCGCACCGTTCCATTGTGGATGTATGTCCGAACCCTATTGTTACCTAGCTGATTTCCATGCGGGTTAACAGAGGCTATCAATCCACCATTAGCATCATTGTAGTTGATCCATGTATTGACACCTGCAGGTACATTGGTTACTATTTCAGCAGATGCAGGAGCGCCTTCGTATATAGGCGTTTCTCTATTATAAACATGAATATCATCTATGGCTATACCTTCCTTTATAACACCGGCATCGGCCTGCATCACAAACCGCAGTTGCAGACTGGCAGCAGCAGGCAGCGGAATAGAAGCCACATGCCAGCGGCGGAAGCCAGCACTATCCCATACATTATCACCTGCACGATTGTACCAGTTGGTGCCCTGGCCATTAGCACCCAGCTTCTGCCAATGCGTTCCATCCACTGAATATTCCATCCATGCTGCATCGCATAAGTATTGTGAACATTGTTCTATATCCATTGCCATGCTAAAACTTAAGTAAGGGCTGGTGAGACCTGAGGTATTGAAGCAAGGTGAATACAAATAGCTCCACTCGTTATCGTTGTAGCTGCCACGCAGCGATGTCTTCCATGCATTTACTCCACTAGCCGCTTTATTTATCTTGATGCTGGCAGGTGTTCCTAATTGCCAGCTTGATCTATATCCTTCTGTATACCAGTAGCCTGCTCCACTTTCAAAATTCTCGAGGTAAGGGAAAGAATTAACCACCGGCTGATTTACAATCTTGTAGCCAATGATGCTGTCGTTCGTCCTGCTATTATCCTGGTCGAAATCTACCCACACATCAACTGTATGAACACCAGGAGTAGAAAGATCAAGTTTGGTAGCAAAAGAATAAGTTCCTATTCCTCCAGTAAATGTTTCAGTGATGACAGGTCCTCCATTTAGCCTGTATTTTACCGGAACACCTGCAGGAATGGATCGGCTTCCTGTTGTTTCAATGGTCAATGTTTCCGCATTACCCAGCCCGCATCCTTTTTGTTTGGGTGAGAGAACCTGTACCATTCCAAAATCATTAGGATTTTCGAAGATGCGCAAGCTATCAATGGTCAACCCCTGGAAGTTCTCATTATCTGAAGTTCCGATAACACTATTCTGGCCAAACCTGATCTGTGTACTTGATGAAGCCTGTCCTATATATTTCCATAGGTAAATAACTCCTGAATATTTCCATTCGCCAGGCCACATGGCTGCAGCAGAGTCCAGGTTGTAAACTTCTACCCACGGATCAGTATCTGATTGGCGAGCCCACACACGGTTTTCAGGAGAAGGATGTTGCCCATGATGTTTGAACCAGAAGTCCATACTTAAACCACGATCAGCCGGAGTTTGTGCACTAAATAGATTAAGAGTTCCAACAAGGTAATTTGTGTTGCCACCTTGCAAGTACCGGCCTACATCAAGGGTGAGGGCACGGTTACCATTGAGAGCAAAGCCTGATTGTATAAAGCTTCTTACGCGGCCATCAGTAGTGGTTGAAACAAAATCCCATTGCGGCAGACCCGGCAAGCCCATCTTACTGCCATTTACTTCAAATACTGGTGCGGTCTCAAAATTTTCTACATGTCCATTCACTGGAGGATTTGGCAGGTGCTCCACTGTCTTGCGTGCAGTATCATTAGCAGCTACAGGATCACCGCTTCTGCTTACTACAGCTACTATATGGTAGGTGCCAGGGTTGGTAAAATTGAAGCCGGTAAATGTATGGTCGTAAGTGCCCTTCGCAGGTATAGTTGCTGTTACATTTTGCGAAACGAATGCACTGCCGTTGATAGAATATTTTACAACAAAACCAGTTACTGGCTCATCATCTAAATTCTTCACCCGCACTACCAGGTTATTATTGGTTATCTCAGTAGAAGTAAACTTCCTGCCGGTGTTGGGACTAACAATGCTATCGAGTAGCAGGTCATTGTTGCTTATGGCGCCAGTACATGTTCCATCTGTTGGCCTGCGGCTAACAGCTATTGCACGGCGGCCAGGATTGCCGTTGATACGTGGCCGCACACTTGCCCAGTAAGTACTTTCACGGTTAAGCCCGCTAAATGTGTAAGAGGTATTGGTGGTAGTAGCTACCGGCACCATCTCTGGACCTTGTTTCATAAATACTTCATAATCTGTAGCACCGGCTACTGCATTCCATTCTATGCTGAAATAGGTAGGGCATTGCACTGCTGCTAGCTGTACATTGGGTCGTGCAATGATCACAAAAGGAGAAGATAAGCCGGAGAGGCCGGTGCCATTTCTTGTAATGCGAATTCTTGCCTGGGCAGTCGTTACATTAGGAATATTCCAGTAGAAGTTGCGATAGTGCGCAGGAATATTTGAACTGACAACGCTCCATGTAGCGCCGTTGTCACTGGAAAATTCAAGCGTAAAATCATTGGAAGAAAGATCCCATGCATCCCAGTTCACCCAAGTTTCTTCACCCGGCAGCATCGGGTCATTTATAGAAGGAAAAGTGACTTGAATAGCAGCCGGCACGTAATCGTACACTACATAATACTGTTGGGTGGTATTCATGTTTACTGCTGTACCTTTTACACGTATGATATAGTTGCCAGCTGAAGGAGCAGTGATGGTCACTTGCTCTACATTGTTCAACCTGTCTACACCACGTGTGGCAACAGCTGTTACCATACCCGAATCCAATCTCCAAGGAAGAATGGTATTAGTAGCAGGGTCCACTACTTCAAGGTCAAGATCGTTTACCAAAGTCTTGGCAGCAAATACAGCGGCGGCAGGATCGTGCCAATAAAGCATCACTTTGAATTGAGTGGTGCCAGCAGGTACTGTTATCGCATGTTGATTATTGGCACCGTTAGCTACAGTACCATTAAAGAACCTGTTGTTCTTGATCATCTCCACGCTGCGTTGTAAGTTCATCCAGCCAAAGCCGCTTTTATAATCAGGACCGGGCGCTTCAATATCATCAGCTCCATTCATCAGCAGCGCCTTTACCAATGCACTGGGTGGATTAGCACCTGAATGCATCTGCCTGTATTTTTCTACCAGCAACGAAGCGCCACCGGCTACTGCAGGTGAAGCCATACTGCTTCCCCAATCGGTAAGGTAGGTATTGTCTGGGCCGGGACTTCTCACTTCACTTCCAGAAGCTGTTATCTCAGGTTTTATCCTGCCATCGTAGGTGGGCCCCCAGCTACCTGAATGACTTACCTGGCGGTTCTTATCGCCCCAGGCTACGGCTAAAATATTCTTGCTGCTCTGGTATCCACCGAGTGTAGTATGGTAGCCGCCATAGCCACAGTTTGTATTGTTAGGACCATCATTGCCCGCAGCAAAAACATGTAGCAATTCAGGCAGCTCAAAAGCCTGTTCATCGAGAACTGAGGAGTAGATATCGTAGGTGCCAGCATAATCACATTCGCCTGAAATGGAACCATAGGAGTTGTTGGTGATCACCATTCCAAAATCAGCAACATAAGAGGCTGCATTTTTAAAAACCCCACTAAACACTTGTGCTATTAGCGTAGTCAGCGGCGCTACTCCTTTGAATGTTGGATCAAGAATTCCACCGCCGGCAGCAGTACCAGCTACATGCACACCATGCCAGGAAGGCAAAAATGCAGCACGATCAATCACTCTATCCACCACATCGATGTGTGTAGATAAAATAGAATTATCTCCTATACCCAAAACCACTCCACGACCTGATAAACCCTCGCCACCGGTAGCGGTTGGAGCATTCAAAATATTAGCCCGGTGATTTGCACGTACATCATCATTTAAGGCTTTATCAGCCGGAGGAACTGGCTGTACATAATTCACAAATGCAAAAGCCGCCAGTTGTGCCAGTTGAGCTGGCGTTACCCGCGCTACCAGCACATGATAAGTTTCCAGGTCCTGGTTGATGATCTTTATCTTTTGCTTTTGCAGCTCGGCTACTACACCAGGCACAGCCACAGCTTTATTAATTTTTACTAAAACGTCTACAGTGCCAACCTCTTTTACAGCATAGGCTGGAAATTGACCTTGTTGTAGTGTCGCAGCCAGTTTTACATCTGCAGGTACAGGAATGATAGATCGAACATTTGCAGCTTGTAATACCTGTTTTGAAACAGGTTTAGAAATGGTAACAGTAAATGCATTACCAGGTACGAAATCTACCAATGATACTCCAGCTTGCTGCAGGATATTCTTTTCAGCTACACCCGGAGATCTATGAAATTGCAGCAGCGCATAATAAGAACCCTGGTAGCTTTTTTGCATAGCGACAAAATCATCCCATTTGAACATTGCTGCATTGGCTGGCGCCTGCAGCGTTTTCTGTTTGAACTGTATTTGGCCGAAAGAAACATTGGAAATAATATGTACAACAACCAGTAGTAGAATTACTCTCATAGGTGCATTGGTTTATACTTTTTATACCGAAAATAAAATACCCCCTGCAGCGGGTACAGAGGGTATAGCAATTTACAGATGTTTCAGCATTACTTTACTATTTGGCGGGTATATGTTTCTTTCTTGTCGCCATAGATCTTTACCACATACATCCCTGGAGCTAGTTTACCTATATCCAGTGTTTTTGGAGCATAATTCGTTCTTTCTGTCATCACCAATCTTCCTTTTGCATCCAGTACATTTATGGTGATATTTCTTACTCCTGTCAATGTTCCTGTTTTAATGAAAAGGTGCTGCTGGTTTGCAGAAACATAATCAACAAAACCTTTGGTATTGGCTACCGTATTTACCGAAGTAGGAATAGAAGGAATGTTGGTAGTAAACAATCCTCTTCCGTGGGTTGCTGCCGAAAGAAGGTTATCGAGCCTGCGGTACTTCAACATATCAACTCTTGTAAGCGGGAATAGCCTGTTGTTAGGCAACCAAATGGTACCAGGCCCGTTGGTTTGTGTGGTGGTCCACACGCCTAGTTCTGTTCCTACTATCAGTCCGCCGGTACCGCCAGATGGCCCGTTTAGCTGTGCATTATTTGGAGCAATGAGTACCCACCGCACAGGTACATCAGGAAGGTTTCCTTCCACGTTTGCCCATGTGGCACCACCATCCAAACTTTCCAATACACTTGGTACGCCATAATTGGAAATAGTAATTACTACGTGATCAGCATTTCCTGTTTCTACATCAATACAAGATATATACGACCCTTCAGGCAAGAACGCAGCTGAAAACGTTTGCCCATGTAAAACCGTAGGTGCAAGACTTTGTACAGCAGTAAGCTTTATCAAGTTAGGCGATGTAGCTGCACTGGCATTCGATGCTGTACTTCCGGCAATCCAAACCGTTCCTGTAGCGCCACCATTAGGATCTACTTTTACTGCAGAGATCTGCCGCCCATTGAGTGTAGGCATGGCTACCTGGTTTACCTGCGGGTTACCCGGACCTGCGATACCCGTTACTACAGCCATAGTATTGGCATTGTGCCCAGCTACCAGTATATCATTCTCATCATCGTAGTCAGAAGGATTTATAAATCTACCTGTAGCACTACTTCCGCCTTGCACCACCACATTGAAACTAGCTCCGCTGTTGCGCGATACACGGTAGTTATTACCGGTAGCTGATGCTACCTGCAAAACTCCATCGGTTTGATCAATATGAGCAAATCCTCCATCTCCACCAAACACCTCTGCTACTGTATTCACACTAGGCAATGTAAACCTGAGCGTTCCATTGTCCTGTGTACCGCCAAGTAAAAAGTTGGTCTGCTGTGGGTGATGATCTATAGAATAAAACTGGGTGATATTAAAGTTATTGTTCCGTGATGTCCAGCTTTGGCCGGCGGTACTGGAATAATAAATACCACCATCATTTGCAGCCAGTAATTCGGTGCTGCTATTGCCAAAGAACAATATCTCGTGCTGGTCGGCATGAACATTAGGCAGGCCGGAACAACCATTCGCCCATTGTGTTATTTGCTGCCAGCTGGTGCCACCATCCACAGTTTTCAAAATATCTACTCCGCCTATATAACACACCTGCGGGTTGTTAGGATCCACCTGCGCTATCAGGTCGAACCAGGCCTGCGTACGGGTAAAATCAGTAGAAGTTTGTCCCTGGTCGCACCAGGTAGGCAAAGGCAACGTAAACCAGGTGGCGCCGCCATCATCACTTCTTCTTAATCCACCGATTGCATTATTAGAACCTGCCTGCAGGAGAGCATAGATAACATTTGGATTGCTGGGCGCAACTGCTATTTCTATCCTACGCCATGTTCCGGCTGGTGTTATTTCTGTCCAGTTACCATCGGTGCCTTGTGCTGCACCGAGCGAAGCCGGCGATTTCCAGATACGACCAAGGTTGATGGTAGAACCGCTTTGAAAACCGGTGGTAGCATATAGGTCGCCATTGCTGGCAACCTCCAGGTCAGCACCACGATAGTTGGCCGCGTCTGCACATGTAGAGGCCATTGTTCCAATTGACCTGGTCCAGGTGTTGCCACCATCCACAGAACGTAACACGCCACCGTTGTTGCAAAATGTGATACTCCTGGTAGCTGCGTAAACCACACCAGTAGATGTAACTTCAATATCCTGCACATAATCGAAATTGCCTGAAACAGAATTACGCGTAGATGGAAGCTGGAACCATGTATTACCTCCATCGATAGTTTTTAAAATGCCATTACCGCGCATGGCATCTGCATTAAACCAACCTTCGCCAGTACCGGCATACATGATATTGGGATTGGATGGATCCTGTGCTATGCATCCTATGGCTACATTGGGTAAGCTGTCAGATATTAATGCCCATGTAGGATTGGTTTTGAAATTGGTACACTTCCACAAACCACCCGATACGCCGCCGGCGAAAATTGTATTACCAGATCCATCACGCCTATCAATCAGTACCGCTCTTACACGGCCAGCTATATTATTTGGTCCACGCTCCTGCCATACAAAGTTGTTGGTGCGGCTTGTGTTAAGTAATTGTAGTGTTTGCTGTGCGCCTTCAAACTTTCGCTCAATGGGTATATAACCAAGTGCAGGATCTTTTGTCATGTAAAACTCCTGGTGAAGCAATCCTTCAGCCTCCGATTTTGTCTCATGTTCGCCCAGGTGAGGTTTTGTATCAGAACAAGAAAACGTAAAAAACAAAAATGAAAAACTTACCAGTAATCCCAGCTTAGAAGTTAATAGCCTAGCAGACTTGTACATGTCAATTGTGTTATAATGTGCTTTCAAAAATATCGATATCTATTTTATTAGAACCAGATGTTTACGGTGCTGCTATAGTTACGGATTTCCCCTACTAATAACAACGAACTACCTCCTATAATAAGACATGAATTAATACAGGTGCAGTTGCTGTTATGTTGTACTTTAGAAAAAAAAACACAAATGCTGGAACCATGGCGCACAGGTAAAGTCATCAAAATATTGGATGAAACAGCTCATACCCGTCGGTTTTGGATCCAAATACCCGAAGTAGAGGTTTTTGATTTCAAGCCCGGCCAGTTTGTTACCCTTGACCTGCCCATCCACGAGAAGCGAAACAAACGCTGGAGAAGTTATTCTATAGCCTCGCCACCCAACGATACCAATATCATAGAATTGGTCATTGTTTTACTAGAAGGAGGAGCTGGCACTACATATCTTTTCAATGAAATATCTGAAGGTTCTGAGCTATTACTGCGCGGCCCGCAAGGCGTATTTGTTTTGCCAGAACATATTGACCGGGACCTGTTCTTAATATGCACCGGCACTGGTGTTGCGCCTTTCAGAAGCATGGTGCATCATATCAACCGGTTCAACATATCACATAAAAATATCTACCTGGTGTTTGGTTGCCGCCATGTTTCAGATTGCCTGTACGGCCAGGAGCTGAAGGGGCTGGAAGAAGATCTACAACATTATTATTATCTTCCTACTTTCTCACGTGAACCAGAAGAAAACTCGCTTGTTCGCCGTGGTTACGTGCATGCCATATACGAAGAGATCATCAAGGAACACCACCCGCAGGCATACTTCTACCTATGTGGCTGGAAGAACATGGTAGACGAAGCCAAAGAACGGATATTGGCAAATGGCTACGACAAAAAAGATATCCATCTTGAATTGTATGGCTAATAACTAACTGTGCTATGAAGAAAGAAAAACTAAAACAACTGGCTCACCTTTTTGCAGGATTTATACTGTTGTTACAAGGCTTCAACTGGTTTGAATCTGGCATCAGCATTTCCATTAGTTTATACCTGTTGCTTGCAGTTACTGTATTGCTGGTGGCAGGCATGCACAAGTGGGTTCAAAAACATTTTACCAGCGGCGACAGTGCGTTCTTTCTTTTTGAAGCCGCCGCATTTCTTTATGCAGCCGTCACCTTCCGCGAAGATGGTGGCAACCTGATGTGGGTTTTGTATGCGCTTTTTGCAGTTGCCTATGTAGCATTTGCCACCGTTGCACTTTTTGATAATAATGAAAGATGGAAACGCAGCCGCAACAGGAGGAGGAGAAGAAGACGGAGAAGTATGAGCTCTAGTTTGCAATAAGATTACTACAATAAAAAACCGGCTCAGTGGCCGGTTTTTCTTTTTATAAAGTTGCTGCTAACACTTTTTCTTTTACCTGTGCAAGTGGTATACGCTCTTGCTGCATCGTATCCCTGTAACGTATGGTCACTGTTTGATCTTCTTTGGTTTGATGATCGATGGTGATACAGAAAGGCGTACCGATAGCATCCATGCGCCTGTAGCGTTTTCCTATAGTATCTTTTTCTTCGTAAAAACAACGGAACGAACCTTTACAGTCATTCATTATCTCACGAGCTATTTCCGGTAGTCCATCTTTCTTCACCAATGGAAGAATGGCCAGCTTCAGAGGAGCGATCTTAGCAGGAATGCGAAGTACTACGCGGCTATCTTCCTTGCCATCTTCTTTTGTCCATTTCTCTTCGGCAAAGCTATGGCTGAGTATTAGCAAAAACATCCTGTCTAAACCTATAGATGTTTCTACTACGTAAGGAATGTAATTACCGTACGGCTTATTGGTAGCAGGATCAATATCATTGTCAAAGTACTGCATCTTCTTACCGCTTAGCAGCTGGTGGTTCTTCAGGTCGAAATCTGTACGAGAATGGATACCTTCTACTTCTTTAAAACCAAACGGAAATTCATATTCTATATCCAGTGCAGCATCGGCATAATGCGCCAGCTTTACGTGGTCGTGGTAGCGATACTTTTCAGCAGGTAAACCAAGGCTCAGGTGCCATTGCAGTCTTGCTTCTTTCCAGTATTCGTACCACTCTTTCTGTGTGCCAGGGCGAACAAAGAATTGCATTTCCATTTGCTCGAATTCGCGCATACGGAAAATGAACTGGCGGGCAACAATTTCATTTCTGAATGCCTTACCTGTTTGTGCAATTCCAAATGGGATCTTCATCCTTGCAGTCTTCTGCACATTTAAAAAGTTCACGAAGATACCCTGAGCTGTTTCCGGTCGCAGGTAAATGGTATTGGCTTCTTCTGCCACACTACCCATTTCGGTAGAGAACATCAGGTTGAACTGGCGAATGTCAGTCCAGTTAGCAGTGCCGCTGATAGCGCATTTTATGTTATTGGAAATAAGTAACTCTTTCAGTGCTATGAAATCTTCCGCAGCCAGTAGCTGGTCCATCTTATTGATGAGTGCAGTAGCCTCTTCTTTTTTGCCTTCTTCGCGAAGCGTATCGGCAAGGCCTTCTATTAAATGATCTACACGGTAGCGCTTGTTGCTATCCTTGTTATCAATCATCGGGTCGCTGAAGTTATCAACGTGGCCACTCGCTTTCCACGTAAGCGGGTGCATAAAAATGGCGGCATCAAGACCTACAATGTTCTCGTGCATCTGTGTCATCGACTTCCACCAGTAGTCGCGGATGTTTTTCTTCAGCTCGCTACCATAAGGACCGTAGTCATAAACAGCACTCAAGCCATCGTATATTTCGCTGCTTTGAAAAACAAAACCATATTCTTTTGCGTGGGATATGATCTCCTGGAATTTATTCTCGGTTGTCGTGCTCATAATGCCGGCAAACCTACAGGAAAAAAGGGAAAATGAGAGGAGGGTACAGCTAAACAATCAAGCAGAACACAAGCCAAAACTGGTTGGCTAAAAAGCAAAACAAATGTGAAAAAGAGAAGTGGGTTTAGGGCAGAAAAGAGCTATGTCATTATTTAATGACCTAAATGGAATTTAGTGGCAATTCACTAGCTCGCAATCGCTCTTTCGTTAGAAAAAGATTTCTCTGCGTTTTTAAGTTGCGACTCCAGCCGGTAATTCAGTGCTTCCAGTTCAAGTATTTTCGCATGGCTCTTCACGATCTCGCCCTGGTAGTTCTTTATTTTATTATGAACCTTGGATGCAAAATATGCTTTAAAGATCAAGCCCACAATTACACCTACCAAAACAGCTCCGGCATATTGCGATAAGATGTTCAGTAAAGGGGAAAACATAATTTTCTGATTTTTATTTGTTGATTACACAAATAATCTTGATGTATTAACGTTAGAAGTAGTTGCATATTTTCCGGAGCGGGAAAATTTTCCCAAAATGATGCTGAAAAGCCCGTCATTACTGGCTTTTTTTTGGGTCGTGCAACTTTTCGTTATTGATGTGACGCAGCTTATCGCGGCTTGTTTTCTTCTCAAAGTTCTTATGAATAGCAGCTGTCAGGTCTACCCCTGTTTGGTTGGCCAGGCATACCAGCACCCACAGCACATCCGCCATTTCATCAGCTATATCTTTAGATTCTTCGCTGCCTTTCATGCTTTGTTCGCCATACTTCCGCACCATCAGACGGCTCAACTCCCCTACTTCTTCCATCAATATCCCCAGGTTGGTTAGTTCACCAAAATATTTTACGCCAATCGTTTTTATCCATTCATCCACCTTTGCCTGCAGCTCAGCTATGGTCATACCAGTTTCAGTACTCATATTATTTTGTTTCGTTACTCTTTGTTTTTAGTATCCATCACTATCGTTACAGGACCATCATTTAGCAGGCGCACTTTCATATCTGCACCAAAAATGCCGGTTTCAATCTTTTTATTTGCTGAGGTTTCCAGCATTTTGATGAACTGCTCGTACAGAGGAATAGCTACCGGTGGTTTGGAAGCACGTATGTAAGAAGGACGGTTCCCTTTTCTTGTGCTTGCATGCAGGGTGAACTGGCTCACCAGTAAGATGTCGCCACCAACATCCAGCAGGCTCTTATTCATTACACCTTCTTCGTCATTAAAAATGCGCATCTGCACGATTTTACCTGCCAGCCATTCCAGGTCGTCTTTTGTATCTGCATCTTCAAAACCTGCCAGTACCAAAAGGCCATTGCCAATACTTCCTGTAACTGTTCCATCTACTGTAACCGATGCTTCTGATACTCTTTGTATAACTGCTCTCATGCGCTAAAACTTTCTAAAGTGTATTTCCGTAGTAACTTTAGGTGGATGAAGGTAAATTTAATAGAGGAAATCGTTTTCTCCACGGCACGAAGTGGCGGCAAAGGAGGCCAGAATGTAAACAAGGTAGAAACCATGGTGGAAGGACGCTGGGACATTATGGCTTCAACCAAGGTGAATGACGAGCAGAAACGCCAAATAATTGAGAAACTTGGAAACAAGATCACTTCTGATGGTCTTTTACTGGTAAAATCGCAAACGGAAAGAACGCAGCTAGGCAATAAGCAGCAGGTTGTAGAGAAAATGAATCATTTAGTAGAGCAGGCGCTTGTAAAGAAGAAGACACGCATTGCTACTAAACCATCGAAGGCTGCTAAAGAGCGCCGGGTGGAAAACAAAAAAGTGAAATCCGACATTAAAAACAACAGGCGTAAGATCCGCCTCTCTGATTTGTGATGAAGCAAATACTTTATTTATTACTGTTTGTAGTGATGTTGTGGAGCTGCAAACCCTCTGTAACCTCTCCTGAAGATACGTACCAGCTAAAGGTAACCTTCAGGCACAAAGTAGGCAGCCAGGATATGCAGCTAGGTAATACGTACCAAAACAGCTTTGGAGAGAACTATACATTATCAGCTTTTAAATATTATGTATCCAACATTGTTCTTCCTGAAGGTGCTGGCAGCACTGCAGCAGTAAATGAATATAGATTAGTTGACGAAGCCAATGCATCCACCAAATCGTTTACCATTAATCTGCCTCGCAATCATTTCAGCGGTTTCTCATTTTTATTGGGAGTAGACAGTGTTCGCAATGTAAGCGGCACACAATCCGGCGATCTTGATCCTGTAAAAGGCATGTTCTGGACATGGAACAGTGGCTATGTAATGGCGAAGCTGGAAGGAACATCACCTGTTTCTCCAGCACCTGCAAATAGCCTTAGCCTGCATATTGGGGGTTTTAGAACAGGTGAAAACGCTACAAGAAGAATTGATCTTGCTCTACCGGCAGGTAGCATGATCCATCTATCAAAAAATAAGGTGAGCGAAATAGTTATAGAAGCTGATGCCAGCACCTGGTTTCAAGGCGTACACGATCTACCGATCGCCAGCAACCCGCTTTGTCATTCACCCGGTACACTTGCCGTTAAATTTGCCGACAACTATAGCAGGATGTTTAAAATTGTAGCAGTAAACAATTAATGAAGAGAGCCATTTCCATATTGTTTTTTGCTTTTGTAGCTGCAGGCTTCTTTGCAATTGAGGCTTGTAAAAAAACTGATGCTACGCCTGCTGCTACTCCCATGGTTTTCAAAACACCAGCGGGATGGCCAGAACCTGCTTATAACTTCGGCGCAAATCCAATCACCAACCAGGGTTTTGAGTTAGGCAGGAAACTTTTTTACGATGGCAGATTAAGTAAAGATGGAAACTTCCCCTGCGCCAGTTGCCACCAGCAATTTGCAGCCTTTGCAACTTTCGATCACAACTTTAGCCACGGCTTTGACAATACGTTTACCACGCGCAACGCGCATGGATTGTACAACCTGGCATGGCGCAACAACTTCATGTACGATGGCGGCATTGTACACCTTGACCTGCAGCCACTGGCGCCAATTACCGCTACAAATGAAATGGCTGAAACCATAGAGAATGTTCTGAATAAACTACGGGCAGACGGTACTTACAGGTCCATGTTCAAAGCAGCTTTTGGCGACGAGACCATCAATACCGAAAGAATGACCAAGGCGCTCAGCCAGTTCATGCTGATGATGGTAAGCAGCAATAGCCGCTACGATAAAATGAAACGCGGTGAGTATACCTTCAACCTTGCAGAAGGTTTAGGGTATGACATCTTTAAAGCGAAATGTGTTAGCTGTCACAAAGAACCATTCTTTACTGATTTCAATTTTAGAAATACCGGCCTACCGGTAGATCCTACCATAAATGATTATGGCAGGATGATCATTACACGCAATCCTGCTGATTCGCTCAAGTTCCAGGTGCCAAGCCTGCGAAATGTGCAGCTTACCTTCCCGTATGGCCACGACGGCAGGTTTATAACACTTGATCATGTGATGGATCATTATCGTAATGGTGTAGTCAACGGACCTACAACCGACCCGCTGGTGAAGAATAAGATCCCGCTGAGCAACTTCGAGATTGGGCAGTTGAAAGCTTTCTTGTACACCCTCACCGACTCTACCTTTATTGCAGATCCGCGTTTTAAGCAGCCGTAAGAGGAAATATTCTGGCCATTTTACACTGGTAATCTGCAATCTAAAATCTTCAATCCCCAATCTGATTACTTTTGTTTGAAACAGGAACAATTGAGTGGAATTAAACAATTAGCGGGACAAACAATGTGGTATGGTGTCAGCTCTATAGCTGCGCGTTTTATCAACTACCTGCTTACGCCTTACCTCACCTATATCTTTTCTACACAAATAGCAAATTATGGAAAGCTCAGCCTGGTGTATGCAGCTATTCCACTCATCAACATCATATTTACCTACGGCTTCGAAACAGCTTATTTCCGCTTTTCAAAAACCAATGAAGATGAGAATAAGGTGTATAGTACTGCAAGCATATCCATGTTCCTTTCTACCATGCTTTTTGCCGGCGTATTGTACATCTTCAGAGATAGCTTTGCGGCCTTTGCTGGCCTCACAGAAGACCCGGTTCTGATAGAACTATCCATACTGATTATTGCTGTAGATGCCTTGTGTACGCTTCCTTTTGCCAAACTTCGCTACCAGGGCAAGCCTATAAAGTTTGCCGCCATCCGCATCTTTGGAATTTTTGTTAATATTGGTGCTACCGTCTTCTTCCTTTCCTATTGCTCACAGGCATTACAGGAAAATCCTGGTCATTGGGTTGGATTGATCTACGACCCAACTATCAACCCGGTGACCTATGTGATCATTGCAAACGTGCTGCAGTCTTCCATTACATTGCTGCTGCTTGCTAAGGAAGTGGGCGCTATCAAGATCCAGTTCAGCCCGCGCCTGTGGAAAACGATGATGCTATATTCTCTGCCGCTATTGGTGGCAGGATTAGGCGGAATGATAAATGAAACTTTTGACAGGCTGATGCTAAGATGGTGGGTACCTGGCGGCGATACTTTGGCCGAAGAACAGGTAGGTATCTATAGCGCCTGTTATAAACTAGCCATACTGATCAGCTTGTTTATCCAGGCTTTTCGCATGGGCGCCGAACCTTTCTTCTTCAAGCAGGCTGCAGGTGCTAACCCACAGCGTACTTATGCAAGAGTGCTGAAGTTTTTTGTCATCACTGTCACTTTCATGTTCCTGGTGGTTGCCTTGTTCCTACCCGTATGGAAACATTTCATTCACCCTAACTTCTGGGTAGGCCTGTCCGTGGTTCCGGTATTGCTACTGGCAAATATCTTCCTCGGCATTTATTACAACCTCAGCATCTGGTATAAGTTGGGCAACAAGACAATGGCGGGTGCATACATCACATTAGTAGGCGCTGCTGTTACTTTCCTTATCAACTACCTGTTCATTCCATCTTTTGGATATATGGCTTGCGCATGGGCTACTTTCCTCTGCTACGGCACCATGATGGTCATCAGTTTTGTTTGGGGCCAAAAGGAGTACCGCATTCCGTATGCTTGGAAAAAGCTGTTGGCTTATATTGTCATCGTAGTTGTATTGTACTTTATCTACCAGGGCATAGCATGGTTCATACCGAACGAATACTGGCAACTACCTGTGGGTGCAGTACTGCTGCTAACGTATGGCTGGTTCATTCTGCTGGTAGAAAGGCAGGAGTTTAAGAAGTTGCCGCTGGTGGGTAAGTATATCAGGTAATTTTTTAAACCAGCATAACTCCTCCATTCAACAGTCGTTGCGTCGCACACTGCAGCAGTATATCATGTATGAACTAAGATTTCATGATGCAGGCATACAAATGATATTTTAACCCGTTTAATTGCATAACCTCGTTGCAATCACATTGGATCACTTTTCTAGTCATTAACAGGCACAAAAAAAAGGAGCCTTTCGGCTCCTCTTAAGCATTTAGTCTCTATCGTTGTATCAACACCTTTTGCAGGTATTGCTTGTTATCTATAAACACCTTCAGCAGGTAAACACCCGGAGCAAGATGAGTAAGATCAAGATTATGTTGTACCGCACCGGCACGTGATGGAAGTTTTTCATTGGCTACAGCTTTACCATCGTACGACAGTACCTGCATAGCCACATTTTTAGCACCCAGCGGCACTGTATACTGCAGCACCATACGTCCTGCAGAAGGATTTGGTGTTACACGCATATCAATGGCTGAAGCATTAACAGTAGTAACCGAAGTAACCACATGTGCAAAAGCAGGCGATAAGAATACGCAACCATTCACTACGTGTTCCACTTTGTAATTACCTGCCTCCGTTGCTGTATAGGTAGCAGAAGTAGCATTTGCAACCAATGTGTCGTTTCTAAACCACCTGATGGTACCTGCAGTAGCACTTGATGACAATACATTACCATTGGCACTGATAACAGGAGTAAGTGGCTGGCTGGCTACCACTGCAGTTCGTGGCGCACCCGATGGACATGCCAGGGTTCTTATCTTCATGTCGTAGAAGTAGTAATAAGCCTCAGTTGTTGTTGCAGCTGCTTCATGCCCTGTTATAGACATGATACCCGGCACCGTCATTGGATATACATTTCCCAGTGGAATAAGATTGTTCCTAAAGAGTGTAGCACCTTTCTCAAAATTCACCCGCAGGATGTACTCACCGGCAGCAGGCACTTTTAGGTTAAGCGGCGCTACCATCCCTGCATCATCAGGTGTGTTCACATTGTAAGCACCCTGCTGAGGTACAGGCAGTGTAGCAGGTACATCCATGCTAACCGTTGAAACCAGGTTATATGTAGTAGCATCTAAAAGATGAAACGTAAGCCTTCCGCTATTACCGGTGTAGATGCGGGCACTTTCAATGATCAAAGGCGTACCTACACTTATAACCACACCAGGTGTAAATGCATTGTAACCTCCATCGTTGTAATGCATTTTATCAGGCACTCCTATTTTTCCTGCAAAGTCGTTGGCACCGGCAAACAAGGTAGAGTTAGCTGGCACCGGTGATTGTGTTGTGCTGTTTCCTGCAGCTACCGGAATAGTGGCGTTCTGCGCCGCGTACCATATCACGCTAGCCGCAGGTGCAGGATTTGCAAAGAAGTTGGCAGTAGTACCACCAGCACATATCTGCCCCGATGCAGACAAACTTCCTGCATAAGCCGGCCTGGTAGTAAAGCTTTTAGTAGCTGTATTATTTGCTGTGTTTCCTTCACCAACCATAGATACCGAAGTTTCTAAAGTATAAGTGGTATTAGGTAAAGTAGCAAAGCCTTGTTTATGCACCAGCGTACCAATTTCACCAGCTATCAGGTTAGTAGCAATTGTATCAAGTAGTGTAGCTACTATAGCATTGTTTTGTTTTACTACAGTCTGAACAAATATCCTGTTGCTGAATGCAGTAGCCGTACCTGCATTTTGTACACGTACCGATACATGCTGTACATCTACTCCACATACATTGTCAAGACCTGCTATATCAATGGGTGCTACATCGCTGCCTGCACGACCAAAGATGATGGTATAATCTTGCGTTTCACCACCACCTGCATAAGTACCGCAAGCTTGTATAGCTGTTGCGTCTTGTGTTTCCATGAGCACAACACGTATACGTGAACGAAGACCTGGCTTTATATTTCCAGGCACAATTACATTAGTAGAATAAGAAGCATTGCCAGATAATATTCCAGATGTAGCCACAGCTTCTCCTGCATCAGCAAAAGAACCATTGCCATTCCAGTCTATGAATACTTTCACCATTTTGTCTTTTCCGCCACCACAGGTACCCACTGCTACAGATAAAGGCACAGACTGCATAGGGACAACAGTGGTAGTCTGACTGGTAGCATCTGTATATTGGGTACAGCCAGCCGGAGCATTATTAAGAATGGAACCAAACGTAAAGCTTTGAATGCGGCTGTCTGCTGTAGTAGCAGGCTGGCTTGCACAATAAGCAGTTCCATTAACGCCACTCATCAGTAAAGAGTAATCCTGTAGTGCATTTCTCAGGTTTCCTTTGTGAGAAATTTTGATGGTATAAGTAGCACCCGCTACAGCATTAGGAATTTCTATCTTTTCTACATTATCTCTTATGTTATCTCCAGTAGTAGCGGCAGCTTCTGGGTCTTCCGGGTTCAGTCTCCAGGGTTGAAAAACATTGGTACCTGCAGTAACCCTCACATCAAGATCGTTCACAAGCTTAGGTGTCCTGTTGTTGTACCTGTTGGCAAAGTCAACCATACCCGGTGGATCTGTCCAGCAGATGGTAACTACCAATGGTCCATTACCCGAAGCAACAACAGTAAAAGTGGTATCAGCACCGTTTACAAGCCGGCGCTCTGCCAGCACATGATTGTTCTGGTGATTACGGATTACATCAGCTGCACCGGCAGTATTCAACAAGCCCCATCCATGTTTATAATCAGGACCTACTGTAGTTCCTGCTTCAAATGCGGTATGTATAGCCAAACCTCGTAGCGTAGCTGAACGAATAAAACGATTAGAATTTAGTTTACTGTACAACTCCTGCAACAACAGTAACGAACCTGTTACATTAGGCGCCGACATAGAGGTACCGCTCATGTTACTATAACTGTTATTGGCAGTGGCCACACTACTTGTAAGTCCTACACCATTACCTACTATATCGGGTTTTATACGCCCATCATCTGTAGGACCCCAACTACTAAAGCCGGAAATAACAACATCAGCTGGTTTCGTATATCCTGTTGCAATGGCATTCACAGCACCTACACAAAGATTATTTTTTGCTGTGCCATAGGTAGAAATGATATCATAACCATTATTGAATGAAATGCCTGGCTCTCTTGCTGGCACTTGCACCCATGCTCCGGCAGAACTTCGACGCCAATAGGCGGCACCTACAGCCGGCCCTCCCTGGCTCCTGTTGTTACCCGAAGATTTTACCATCAGGTAGTAAGGATTATTGAACGAGATTGAGTCCCACATTTGTGTTTGTGAACTGTAATAACCAAAGTTGTAATCTTCAAAAGCTTCCCACTCGCCATAAAACTCCCAGCGGTTGTTGTTATAATACCAGCCAGCTATAGTGCCATACGAGTGATTAGATAAAAGCAAGGAGTTACCATAGCTATTCATTTCAGCCTCTGCATTATTGAAGTCAAATGCATAGATGCCTGTGGCGCCATGTGCCATTCCACGAGCTGCAGCATTTACACCACGTCCTATCATGGTTCCTGCTACGTGTGTTGCGTGATCGCTTAATGTAGCAGCATTATCCATCATTGTAACTCTGCCAATTAATTCATCGTGTGTAGTTCTAACCACGCCACCATCCCATACGGCCATTTTGTTCATCAGGTTGCCGGCTGTACCAACTCCCGATAAATTCAATCCTGAGATACCACCTGTCCATAGTGCGCTGGTACCTGTAGTGTGGGCTGCATTCACGTTACTCTCTGTACTTACATATTCAGGCAGGCCATTTGGTGCAAGGCGAACTAAGCGAATTGTATTACCATTCTTATGCTGAACGATAGGCAAATTGTTCCTGCGGGCAAACTGGTAAGCTTTTGTTGTATCCTTTCGGAATTCACTTTGAAGATGATCGGTAAACAGTTTTGACTTGGTGGGTTGCTGGCTCTGAACTGAACTTGAAAAAGTTAACAGGCATGTAGCCAACAAACAGGGGCTTAGGTATTTAAACATGTGCTAGGTTATAAAGAAACGTGCGTAAGATAGAATTTAATTACCTTCCGCCGCCACACCTGTAACTATAAAATATTTTAATATGGATATGCTAAAACTGATGTTTGCTTGCTTCACAATTGCCTTTGCAGGGGCTTGCACTACTGCCCGCCAGGGTGTAGAAGGTAAGGTGGTAGAAGTATCTGGCAACATGATGCCGGGTCCCGGAGTAACACTTCCTAAAGGCACACCACTACAGACCTCTGTACTTATAACCATTGCGCTTGCTGAAAACGAAGTGAAAAGAAATCAACAGGGATTATATGAAAAGCCGCAAGAGAAACTTGTAGTAAAACAAGTGCGTACAGATGCTAATGGAAACTTCAAGGCTACGCTTTCGCCGGGAGTTTATTCTGTTTTTATAGAAACACCCGATGGCTGGTTTGCTAATGAAACAGATGGCAATAGCGTATTGAACAAGATCACTGTGGAGAATAAACAGATCATCCAGAAGAATATCACCGTCAACTATAGAGCAGCTTATTAGGAGCCTCTATTGCTAAAATGAAAACAGCCGCTGAAAAATCAGCGGCTGTTTTTTTATGCTACCAATACTTCTTCATCAATAGCATCCAATATTATTTCTAGCCGATCAACAGGAAGTTCATTGGCTGCCAGTTCTAGCATTGCACTGTATACTTCTACAGGTGCAGCAAATTTCAAAGCTTTCAACCAACCCACAGCATCTTCATTGCTGATGCCGCGCAGCATCCATTTTGCCGATACCATCATTTCAGCCGGCGGTATTTTGCTTACGATCTGCCGGCTGATGTCCATGATCTGTTCGTCAGTGTAATTTTGCCATAGCACCTGGTTTTGATCACTCTCTTCTTTTGCCATGTGCTGAAGGTTGAAGATCATAAAATCAACAAATGATTTGCTGATAGCCGAGCCACAGTTGATACGCTCTGCTGCAGTATGTAAAGAGCGATACATAGCTATCAAAGCTTTCAGCTGGTTGCCCAGCATTTCGTCTTCTTCGTGTTCAGCTTCAAATGCTGCTGCAAGTTGCGGATCGAATGCCGCCACTGCAGGTTGAATATAATTGTCCTCATGGTGCGCATGTTGTTCAAAATGATGAACTACATATTCCAGCCTTTCGAGAATATCGGCAGTTGCCGTAGCATCTGCAAAATCTGTTTGCTGCACTAGCAGTGCTGTATCATACAATAGGGCGCGCAGCGCTTTGTGCACCAACTTGAATGTGTTGTATCGTTGCATATAGTTTTAGTTTTCGTAAAACTGTTGAGAATGAACTGACGCCACAATCAAATATTTACCAAAAGCTATATACATGAGTAAGTGGTAAGGAAAGATGTGATGAGCCATCACATGCAGTAGTCTGAAACTGCAGGAAATAAAAAAACCTCTTCATTTCTGAAGAGGCTTTTAAGTCGGGGCGGCAAGATTCGAACTTGCGACCTCCTGCTCCCAAAGCAGGCGCGATAACCGGGCTACGCTACGCCCCGAACTGGTTACCGGTAAAGTGAAGCGGTGAGGGAGGGATTCGAACCCTCGGTACAGTTTAACCCGTACGACGGTTTAGCAAACCGTTCCTTTCGGCCACTCAGGCACCTCACCAACCCTGGTCCCTTTTTCAAGGGGTGGCAAAAATAAGAGGAAATGCTATTACTAACCAAATCGTTCTTAGTTTTTTCTAAAAAAATTTGAGATAGTTTTTTCAACCATACATAAAGTGGATTTCTTTACAATAACAATGCATGATAGCCGAATGAATAATTCAAGAATACCATCACCATGAGACAGAACTTCCTAAAACAAAAGATCCCGGCATATAGCCAGGATCAATATTTTATTTTTTCAGTAGGTTATGCTTACATAGCAGCGAGCTGAACTTTTTGCTGCAGCTCCATTACATTCTCTCTAAACAAACTATCAGTATCCATCAGGTCTTTTACGGTCTGGCAACTATGAATAACCGTAGTATGATCACGACCACCAAAATGCTCTCCTATTGTCTTTAAAGAATTTTTTGTGAACGCCTTAGCCAGGTACATCGTTATCTGCCTTGCTTGTACTATCTCACGCTTCCTTGTTTTTTGCAACAGCTTATCGTAAGGCACATCAAAGTATTCGCAAACCATTTTCTGGATGGTCTCAATAGTTATCTCTTTACTGCTTGTCTTCACAAAGTTTCTCAACACCTTCTTTGCAAGCTCAAGATCAATATCACGCTTGTTGAGCGAAGACTGTGCAAGCAAAGAGATCAACGCACCCTCCAGTTCGCGGATGTTGCTATTGATGTTATATGACACATACTTCACTACTTCACGAGGCATATCCAAACCATCATTGCGCATCTTACGATCGAGAATCTCTATTCTTGTTTCGTAATCCGGCATCTGCAGGTCAGCACTCAATCCCCAGCGGAAACGGCTTAGCAATCTTTCCTGCAAACCATCAAGGTCTTTAGGTGGCTTATCAGATGATAACACCAACTGCTTTCCACTTTGATGCAAGTGATTGAAGATGGCGAAAAATGCGTCCTGGCTTTTTTCAGCACGATTGAAGAACTGAACGTCATCAATTATTAAAACATCTATCAGTTGATAGAAATGTATAAAGTCGTTGATAGCATTGTTACGGCTGTGATCCTGGAACTGGTTGATGAACTTCTCCGAACTCACATACAGTACAACCTTGTTAGGATGCAGGCGCTTTACCTCGTTACCTATAGCTTGTGCAAGATGCGTTTTACCAAGGCCTACTCCACCATAAACTACCAGTGGATTAAAAGAGTTGGCACCTGGCTTCTCAGCTACAGTTTTACCTGCCCTGCGTGCTACCCTGTTACAATCACCTTCTATATACGATTCAAATGTATAAATAGGATTCAGCTGCGGATCTATCTGCATCTTCTTCAGACCAGGTATCACAAAAGGATTCTTCACCGGGTTGTTTATCACCAGCGGAAAGTCCATTTCGTTGTTGCTATAGGTCTTCAGGTTATTAGCAGGAACATCCATAGTAAGTGGCTTATTGCTGTTGTTGCCACTATCCACCATTATGCGGTACTCAAGCCTGGCTTCTTTGCCTAATTCACGTTTAAGGGTCTTTGCTAATAAGTTTACATAATGCTCTTCAAGGTATTCGTAAAAAAACTGGCTAGGCACCTGTATCAGTAAAACATTCCCTTTCAGTTCTACAGGCCTTATCGGTTCAAACCAAGTTTTGTAATGCTGCCATTCTACTATGTCCTTTATAATTTTCAAGCAATTACTCCAAACAATATCAGCAGTTTTGGCCATGTTAATCACTACAGTTTTTTTATATAAGTTATGAATGTTAGAACTGGATTATCTGCCCTTTTAGTTCTTCACATCTGTGAACAAAAAAATTTGGCGGGACGGCGAATATCAAACTTTATCCTCTAAAAAAAAATTTTTTAAATGCTTGGTTTTTACCTCGCACTTACAGTATAATGATGCGCAGGATTAAAAAAATTTAAGCCCTACAACCATTCGCTGAAACCCACGCCAGTACTGCATTTCAGCCAAATTAGCGCACAAGATTCCAGTTGAAAAACGGCTCATCGAACATTAAATTTTTTTGCTAAAATTTAATCCCTTACGAGTGCAACTTTTCGTGCAAAAAGCTGTACCCTTTACCAGTGCTGCAATACACATTACTACTTCTCCTAAACCCTCTTTTCCACATCCTTCACTTCTTCTCACGTTTGTTCTATTGCCGCCACCCGGACCATTCAATCAGCAGTTATTGTACCGCATGTTGGCATCTAAAAAAACTACTATCTACCCCCGCTGAAAACCAAACAACAACACATTCAATACAGCAACTTGGGCTTTCTTCCAGCATCCTCATCACAACATTCTATTCCCCCATTTGGTCATAATATTCCATAAAGAAGTGTGGCCTTTACTGTAACGCCTTTTTAAGTTTTACTGATACCCGAAAACAATACTTTTGCCGCAAATAATTATAATGTCGTACGAAATAACAGGGAAGCTGGTTGCCAGGTTTGATACCGTTCAGCGAAGCGAAAATTTTAAAACAAGAGAATTTGTAATTGAGAAAACAGACAGTGGCAATGGAAAAACATTCACCAGTTTCATAAAGTTCCAGTGTGTGCAAGATAAAACGACGATGCCCGATAGGTTCAATATAGGCGATGAAGTGAAAATCCAGTTCAACATCAAAGGAAGCAAATGGGAGAAAGATGGCAGAACCAACTACATCACCAACCTGGATGCATGGCGCATGGAAAGCATTAAACTTGGACAGGACAATGGACATGAAGTGAACTATAACGATATTCCACCTGCTGATGTAGTGGACGATCTTCCATTTTAATTCTTCTTAAAAAAAGTATAGCAACAGGTAAGGCTCTTACCTGTTGTTTTAATTTTATAATAAGCTGTACATCGCTTGTTGAACATTGTTGCGACGCTCCGTTCATCTTGTATATCACTGGTTGAGGCGTAGGTTGCAATTTCTAGGAAGCGCTGGTACATTTCTTACAGCTTTATAGCATGTTCTTTTAGGATAAAAACCTAACATTATGCAACAACAACTTTCTCTTAAACTGCTACCACACGAAGCAGCCGACGATGCCACTATTACACATTATATTGCCAGTTCTACCGGCAAAAAAACATCTGACGTAACAGGCTTCCATTTACTGAAGCGCAGCATAGATGCACGTGGCAGGCAGGTATGGATAAACCTTACCGTACAAGCTTTCATCAATGAACCTTTTATCAATCGCGCATATCACCAGGTAGCGTTCCCTGATGTTAGTAAAGCTGCTAATAAAGCCATAGTAATAGGTGCCGGACCTGCAGGAATATTTGCAGCTTTACGATTGATAGAACTTGGTATACAACCCATCGTTTTAGAACGAGGAAAAGATGTTCGTTCTCGCCGCCGCGACCTGGCTGCATTGAATAAAGAAGGTGAAGTAAACCCTGAGAGCAACTACTGCTTTGGCGAAGGCGGTGCCGGTACATACAGCGATGGCAAGTTGTATACCCGCAGCAACAAGCGCGGCGATATCAACCGCATCCTCAACTTATTTGTGCAGTTCGGTGCTGATGAAAAGATCTTAATAGAAGCACATCCTCATATTGGCACTAACAAACTACCGCAGATCATAACAGCCATGCGACAGCAGGTAATAGATAGCGGCGGCCAGTTCTTGTTCGAGAAGAAGGTGGTAGATCTTGTATTAGATAACACAACTATTAAAGGAGTGGTAACTGCTGACGGTGATAGCATACATGCTGATGCAGTTATACTAGCTACCGGTCATTCAGCCCGCGATATTTTTGAACTGTTAGATAACAAGCAGGTACTAATAGAAGCCAAGCCTTTTGCTTTGGGTGTACGCATAGAACATCCGCAGGCTATCATTGATAGTATACAATACCACTGCAGCAGCCGCGGCGAATATTTACCACCTGCATCGTATAGCCTGGTGCAACAGGTAGAAGGCCGCGGTGTCTTTAGTTTTTGCATGTGCCCCGGCGGCATCATTGCACCTGCAGCTACCAATCCGAGAGAGTTGGTGGTAAATGGCTGGAGCCCCAGCAAACGCAACAACCCCTATGCTAACAGTGGTATGGTGGTAAGCATAGAGCACAAAGACCTGGAACAATCAAAAGATTTCAAAGCTTATCTGAAAGAAAAAGAAGCCTCCACTACCTCGCCACTTGCCATGATGTATTTCCAGGAAATGGTAGAGCGTGCATGCTTTACTACAGGCGGTGGAAAATTTGTTGCGCCTGCACAACGCCTCGTTGATTTTTGTACAAATAAAGTATCTGCCTCTCTGCCAGATTGCAGTTATCTACCCGGTGTACATTCAGCCGATCTTAAAGAACCTCTACCCTCTTTAGTACATAAAAGCTTGCAGGAAGGTTTTAAAGCCTTTGGCAAAAAAATGCGTGGCTATTATACAAACGAAGCATTGGTGGTAGCCACAGAAAGCCGCACATCTTCACCTGTACGCATTCCACGTGACAATGCTACTTTACAACACCCACAGGTAAAAAATCTATACCCATGCGGCGAAGGCGCCGGTTATGCTGGTGGAATAGTTAGCGCAGCCATGGATGGTGAGCGTGTTGCTATGGCTATTCACCAGTTACTGCAGAAGTAAATGGCTTCTTACGTAGTCTTACATGCTTTACAGAATCTTTGCGTGTAAGCAACATTGGCAATGCCACACCGGCAGCAAGGCTCAGCAATACAAACATCACCTTTAAACCATTGCTTACAGTAGTTGATAATATAGCTGCATAAGAAGCTGCTTCCATATCTCCAGACAATTGTATTATACCTACCATCATCCTGAAAGCAAGCACACCAGGCACCAAAGGGATAACCGATGGTATAGAAAAAACAAGTGGAGGTGCATGCTGTAAATGCGCAATAGGTATACAAACAAATCCTATAAAAAGTGATGCAGAGAACGTAGCAACTACCAGGTTGTAGCCGTGCTGTATCATCATCATTTTTATAAGACCTGCAAAGGCTGCTATAAAAAATATAGTAGGCAAAGTGCGTTTAGGAACATTGAATAGGATAGCAAAACCAGTAGCGGCTATTCCAAAACTTAAGAACATCTGTATGTAATAAAACACATCCATAGGTTAATGATATAAGAACATAGCGGTTAGCAAACCCAGTGCTATAGTAAATGATATAATCAACCCGTGGAACCCGCGAATGATGGCATTTTGCAGGTTGCCATCTATCACATCAGAAAATGAATTGATAAGCGGAACGCCCGGCACCAGGAATAGGATTGCAGTTACAAAAGCATATTCCTTATTGGCTACTATGCCTGTTTTTAAAAAAATGCCTGTGACCAACGATGCAGCCAAGGCAGCAAAATAAAAGCATAGGTAAGGGTTGAAGTTCATAGCCATTGCTTTGCGGCGCGTAAGCAATCCAATACAAGTAGCCAGGAATACAATGACCATATCTGTTACTCCACCACCGGCTATACTACAGAAGGCCGCACCAGCACTACCTACTACCAATACCGTTATCCATGCAGGGTAATGTGATTTATTTTGTATCCTTTGTAACTCTTCCTGTATATGCTCTATGGTCCAATCTTCTTCCACCACCTGCCAGCTCATTTTGCTGATAGCAGATACCACTTTAAAATTCACTCCATGAGGTGTAGTGCGTTTCACACTACTGAAGATCTTATCCTGGTCGCCGTTGGTTAGTGTAAGGGTAATTGCCCTGAAGGTGATCATGACATCGCAGTTGATGTAATATGCATTGGCAATTCGTGAAATGGTAATGCGGACCCTTTCTGTGTTGGCACCAGCACTCATTAATAGTGCTCCTACCTCTAACAACAACGGTCCTAGCTTGTGAACTATACCTCTCTCCTTTTCTTTTTTCATCAACATGCTGTTACTAGTGCCGCAAATTTCAGCATGAAGTAGTTACTGGTAGCTAATAAGCGTCAACCGAAAACATGATCGTCTTCAGTTTCTTATTCATGATTGCTCATCTAACAGTTTTCAAAAATCCACTGCAGTTACACTCATCCATTTGAACTTTTTGAAGCAGGTGCAGTTCCTATTCAAAATCATAAAACCAGTTGACACTTGTCAGCTTTCTCGCATGTGAGCAGGTGTAGGTTTGCATTACCCCCAACGATTGCTTGCCAGCTTAATTTTCTACTTTAAAAAAATCATCATGTTCACAACTGAAGAAAATGTACTTATTGAATTCAATGAAGGCAGATGGACCACAACTATTGATGTAAAAGATTTCGTAAAGAGAAACGTTACGCCTTACTACGGCGACGCCAGCTTTTTAGAAGGACCTACAGACAGAACCAAGGCGCTATGGCAAATATGCCTGGATGCCATGAAAGAAGAGCGTGAAAGAAATGGTTGCAGAGCCATTGATACAGAAAAGATATCTACTATCACCAGCCACGCAGCGGGGTATATACATAAAGAACTGGAAGTGATAGTAGGGCTTCAGACAGATGAACTGCTAAAGCGTGCCATGAAGCCTTATGGAGGCATACGCGTAGTGGAAGGTGCGGTAGAAGAAAAAGGATTGAAAGTAGCAGAGAGTGTACGTGAAGTTTTCAAATATGCTAAAGATCATAACAGCGCTGTATTCTCTGCTTACGATAGCGAGATATTGAAATGCCGCAGCAAAGGTATCCTCACAGGTTTACCTGATAATTATGCCCGCGGCCGCATCATTGGTGACTATCGCAGGTTAGCCTTGTATGGCATCAATAAATTGATTGCTGCTAAACAAGCAGACAAAGCAGCTATTGATGGCGAAATGACGGAACACAAAATAAAACTGCGTGAAGAAGTTAATGATCAAATAAAAGCGCTGAATGACATCAAAGAACTAGGCAACATTTATGGCCTTGACCTGAGCCGCCCGGCTGAAAATGCACAAGAAGCTGTACAATGGGTGTACATGGCATATTTAGCTGCTGTAAAAGAGCAGGATGGTGCTGCTATGTCACTAGGAAATGTTTCCGGCTTCCTTGATATCTATATTCAAAAAGATTTGGAAGAAGGAGTAATAATAGAAGCAGAAGCACAGGAACTGATAGACCAATTTGTAATGAAGCTGCGCATGATACGCCACTTGCGTCCTGCAGCTTACGATGAAATATTTGGTGGTGACCCTACATGGGTGACTGAAGCTATAGGTGGACAATTTAAAGATGGAAGAACAAAGGTTACCAAGACATCTTTCCGCTTCTTGCAAACCCTGTACAACCTCGGTCCTTCACCTGAACCCAATCTTACAGTACTATGGAGTGTAGACCTGCCTGAAGGTTTTAAAGAGTTCTGTGCTAAAGTATCCATCGATACATCATCCATTCAATATGAAAATGATGATGTGATGCGCCCTGTTCGTGGTTCTGATGATTATGGTATTGCATGTTGCGTATCATACCAGGAACTAGGAAAACGTATCCAGTTCTTTGGTGCACGAACCAACCTTCCTAAAACATTGTTACTGGCGCTAAACGCAGGTAAAGAAGAAGAAGGAGGTGTTCAACTTATAAAAGGCATTGCTCCATTAGAGACTGACAACCTGCAGTACGATGAAGTAATGAACAGGTTCAAGCTTGCCATGAAAGAGATCGCCAGGATCTATGTAAAAAGCATGAACATCATTCACTACATGCACGACAAGTATTATTATGAAAAAGCACAGTTAGCATTTATAGATACAGATCCAGGTATTGATATAGCTTATGGCGCTGCAGGTATCTCTATCATTGCTGACTCTCTATCAGCGATCAAATATGCTAAAGTAAAAGCAGTACGTAATGAACAAGGCCTTACTGTAGATTTTGAAACTGAAGGAGATTATCCTAAGTATGGCAACGATGATGATCGTGTAGACAGCATAGCACAGGAAGTAGCTAAGTTCTTCTTTGATGAACTGAACAGCCACAAGTGCTATAAAAATGCAGTGCCTACCTTGTCTCTTCTTACCATTACATCTAATGTTATGTATGGTAAAAAAACAGGCGCAACACCTGACGGCAGAAAAGCCGGTGAGGCATTTGCTCCGGGTGCAAATCCAATGCACGGAAGAGATGTAAATGGTGCTATCGCCTCTTTAAATTCTGTTGCTAAGATTGATTATTGTTATGCACAGGATGGTGTATCTAATACCTTCTCTATGGTGCCAAAATCATTGGGAAGTACAAGGGAAGAACAGGTAGAGAATCTTGTATCGCTACTGGATGGATACTTTAGCAAACGTGCACAACACCTGAATGTAAACGTGCTGAACAGGGAAACGCTGGAGGATGCATTCAATAACCCTGAGAAGTACCCACAGCTTACCATTAGGGTTTCTGGATACGCAGTCAACTTCACACGTTTATCTAAAGCACATCAACTGGAAGTAATAGCAAGAACCTTCCACGAAAGAATGTAAAACTTGTAGAAGAAGGAGCTGCGAGGCTCCTTCTTCATTATAAACAATCTCTCATCACTCACTACACACACCTATACCATGACCACCACATTAGTAGAAAGAATAAAAGTCGATCCCATTATAAAAGATACAGACACACTTAGAATACACTCCATTGAATCATTCGGCACGCACGATGGACCCGGCATAAGGCTGGTGGTCTTCACGCAGGGTTGCCAGTTCAGGTGCCTGTTCTGCGCCAACCCAGATACTTTCGATCTGAAAGGTGGACGCATAGCCAACATTGAAGAGATAGTAAAACTGGCTGTAGATGAGAAACCATATTTCGGCAAACGTGGCGGCGTAACAGTTTCAGGCGGTGAGCCATCTATACAGGCAAAACATGTAAAAGCACTTTTTGAAAGGCTGCACCAGGAAGGAATTACTACAGCATTGGATTCTAATGGAACCATTTTTAATAACGATGTAAAAGAGATGCTTGATGAGACAGACCTTCTTTTGCTTGACGTAAAGCATATAGATGATGCATGGCATCACATCATTACTTTACACAGCAATAGAACCACGCTGCGTGTAGCCCAACATCGCGAAGCCAGCGGCAAACCAATGTGGCTTAGGTATGTGCTTGTACCAGGCTACAGCGACCAGGAAGAACACCTGCACCAGTTGGGAAGATATTTCAAGGATTACAAGACCATCCAGAAAATTGAAATTCAGCCTTACCATACATTAGGCGTTCATAAATGGCAGGCACTAGGGATGAAATATGGTTTAGAAGGTGTAAATCCACCTACACAAGCACAAATAGAAAAAACCGCTTCTATATTCCAACAATATTTTAAAGAGGTAAAAGTGAATTAGTACTACCTGTAAGGGTAATTGATTTGTTTGTTATTTTTAATGTTACAACCAAATCAATTGTAATGGATCTTGCCATATTTAATGAAGCTGATAAAATATGGAAACGGCTGGATTATAAAGGAAAAGAAGAAGAGTTGAACTTCCAGCTAGAAGTTCAAAAAAAGCTTTTACAATTTTTTCATGTAGGAGAATATTATTACTACATATTTAGTGTTTCTAAAGGATGCTTTGAATATATAAGTCCTGAAATGGAAAATGTACTTGGATATGATCCAGCCACCATGACCATTCACCAATTTCTTTCACTCATACATCCCGACGACCAGGCTCATTTTCTGAATTTTGAAAATGAAACAACGGAATTTCTGCAATCACAACCAGAAGATATGGTGCCTCATTACAAAGTGCGCCACGACTACAGGGTAAAGAAAAAGAACGGCGAGTATATCCGCATTTTACAGCAGATAGTAACCATACAGTACAACAGGAAAGAGGGTATTGCGCGGACCTTTGGAGTGCATACAGATATTTCTCATTTAAAACAAGAAGGCACACCGGTTCTTTCTTTTATAGGGCTTAATGGAGCTCCTTCGTATATAGATGTAAAACCAAAGGAAATTTATGCAACGCAGAAACTGCAACTAAGTAAAAGGGAAAGGCAAATACTGCTAATGCTGGTAGAAGGAATGAATACAGCACAGATCAGCAATATCTTATTTATAAGCGAACTTACTGTAAAGACACACCGCAAAAACCTGTTACGAAAAACAAGCTCGCCTAATACCGCTACACTCGTTACAAATGCAATAAAAAAAGGATGGGTTTAATGTTTAATTTACTTGCAATAAAAAGAGCAACTAATTAAACCATTAAAATATTATTGAGCAACATTAGAAGATGCTGCATTTGTAATTGAAGCTTGTTTTTTATTGACGAATGGCCATCCATTACTCCAGGCTAATTCATCAATTTTTAATTTCGATTTTCCTTCATCCTTAGCATCATATCCATGATAAACCAGGTAATCCTTACCATCGAAAGTATATACAGAATTATGACCTACTCCATACCAATCAGCATCACCTTCCAATACTATTGTACCTCCTCTTCTATCCATCCTGTTTCCATCCTTATCTAAATAAGGGCCTTCCACATCTTTAGACCGGCCAACAATCATTTTATAAGTACTCTTAATTCCTTTACAGCAATAATCGATGGATGCAAATAGATAGTAATAGCCTCCCTTCTTAAAGATGAAAGGAGCTTCAATGGCATTGCCACCTGCATCAACCGGGTTATCATCTACAGCCGATGGATTTGCTGTTGCAGGGCTACTTTTCCTGCTGGCAATCGTGATCATTTTACTTGTATCCACGGCCACCGATTTACGATCTGCTGTTAGTGGTACTAGCTGAAGTCCACCCCAAAAAGAACCGAAGGACATATAAGGTCTTCCTTTTTTACCTGTGATAATATTTGGATCAATCGCATTCCAGTTGCTTACTCCAGGATAAGATTGAATAACTTTTCCATGATCTATCCATTTATAATCGGCAGAGGTAGTGTCCAACGTTCTATTCACTACCAAACCAATGCATGAAGTGTTTTTACCAAAAGCCGAAACTGAATAATACAGGTAGTACAACCCATTGTGATAGCTGATGTCTGGCGCCCAGATATGGCCCCGAAAAGTTGGTACTGCTTCCACCGTCCATTGTGGTGGCTGGCTAAATACAGGCTTCTCCTTGCGCCAGTTCTGCATGTCTTTAGAAGACCAAACTGAAATTCCAAAGCCGGTGGCAAAAAGGTAATAAGTGTCTCCTTCTTTGGCCATCACCGGGTCATGCACCGGAACATCTTTTGTGGGCACTATGGCACCAAGCTTTGATGGCTGCGCTACCAAATTAGCAGATACAAAAAAGGAACTGATCAAAAATGTAACAAGAACAACTTTGGAAACAATCGAATTGTTGTACAACATATTTAGAAGGATATAGAGTAAAATGTTATCGACAAAAGTCGAACATTGGAAATCAGTAAAAAGATGATGTCTGTTCGGCTAACTAGCTTTTACATTAATGAATGCTCAATGTACGTTATTCATAAATTGTATTGATATACAGCAATTACAATTTTTGCTAATTGCATATAAAGTTAATGATGACCAGCTTGGTAACTGCTGGGGCTGCAATATGTACAGGAAAAATGGCACACAAGCATTACCGAAACAACCTCCATCATTGCCTGTTGTATAACTTTTAAAATCTGCGGTTCAAACAGGTTTCGGCCAAAACAGCCTCAAAACCCTCAAAACATGCCATTTTTTGCCTGCACGACCCTGATATCTAATTTTTTTTTAAGCACTATACCTTCTTTGTGCCTGCATCACTTACATTAGAGGCACTAAAGATTGCACTATGATGGTTGCCTCGCCTGTTTTCAAGCACATCTACTTCGACGATTTTTCTGCTACACCGAAGTATCAACAGCTTGCCAATTGCATTTTAAAGGCAATTGAAAAAGGAAAACTTCAAACAGAAGATGTACTGCCTTCTATCAACGAAGTCAGTTTTCACTTCGAGATTTCACGTGACACCGTAGAGAAAGGCTACAAGCTTTTGAAACGCAGTGGGGTGCTAGGGTCGGTGCCCGGCAAAGGTTACTACATCATGAATGCAGAGGTAGATAAGAAGCTAAAGATCTTCCTGCTTTTCAACAAACTGAGTGCCCACAAAAAGATCATTTACGATGCATTGGTTGGAACATTAGGTGATTATGCAGCAGTAGATTTTTATATCTACAACAATGATATGACGCTCTTTAAAAAAATGCTGACCAACTGCAACGAAGACTATGACTACTATGTTATCATGCCGCACTTTTGGGAAGTACCTGAGATGGCTAATAAGCTATTGAATACACTGCCAAAAGAAAAGCTGATACTGCTCGATAAAATTATTCCAGGCATTACCGGAACTTATGGAGCCATTTACGAAGACTTTGAAACTGATATTTACCATGCGCTGGAAGAAGCTCTTCCGCAGTTAAAAAAATACCACACGCTTCATCTTGTATTTCCTACATGTACTTATTATCCAAAAGAAATACAAAATGGATTTTTCAAATTTTGTCAAAACTATGCCTTCAACCAGAGCATCATTGATAATATTAAAAAACATCCCTTGCAAAAAGGAGAGGTTTATATAACGCTGCTGGAGGATGACCTGGTAACGCTTGTAGAAACCATTGTTGATAATGGCTTTGAAATAGGTTCGGATATAGGCGTGATCTCTTATAACGAGGTACCGCTAAAGAAGATCATCATGAAAGGTATTACCACCATTTCAACTGATTTTAATATGATGGGTGAAAAGGCTGCAGAAATGATTTTAAACAAATCAAAAGAACATATTAAAGTAAATTTCTACCTCACTTTGAGAAACTCTTTATAAAAAGAAAATGCCGCTTACAAACCATCACGGTACAGGATGGTTGGACTAAGCAAATACTACACTTTTACAACAACAGCATACGTGCTGTCTTAAAAGTTTTATGGCAAGCAATCTTAGGGCCGCTGTTTCTACAGGGGTCTTTTTTTTATGCAATACACCTGCACAAAAAAACCTGGTACAATTACCAGGTTTTATAAAAAGCACAGCGGTATAAAATTATTTGTTTATTTCTTTCAGCCAGTCAGTACACCTGTCCGTCCACGTTTCTAAATAACCCCTGCCTAAAGCCAAACCAAAGCCATGTCCACCTTTTGGATAAATATGCATTTCTGCTGGCACAGCATTGTCTTTTAAAGCCTGGAAAAACAACAGGCTGTTTTCTACAGGAACAGTTTTATCATCGGTAGCATGAATAAGAAAAGTAGGAGGCGTTTGCTTTGTCACCTGCAATTCATTTGAATATTCTTTTGCCAGTTCTGCTGTGGGATTACTGCCAATTAAATTGGTTTTTGATCCTGCATGCATGATGCTTTTGCTCATGGAAATAACAGGATAAACCAACACCATAAAATCAGGACGCGAAGTATAACGCTCAACAGAATCTGCAGCACTTGCATTACCTGCATCAAAATGAGTTCCTAATGTAGAAGCTAAGTGTCCTCCTGCAGAAAAGCCCATGATACCAATTTTATCAACCTTCACATTCCATCGTGCAGCATTGGCACGTACCATTCGTAGAGCTCTTTTTGCATCAGATAATGGCGACAAATGAGGCACAACATTACTTTTAGAATTGGGCAACCTGTATTTTAAAACAACGGCAGCAAAGCCTTTTGAATTAAGCCATTTTGCTACATCCAGTCCCTCCCAATCGTACGATAAGTTACTATAGCCTCCACCTGGGCATACCACCACAGCCATACCATTTGCATTGCGCTTTGCAGGAAGAAAAACAGCAATGTCTGGCTCCTGTACATTCCTTATATGAATGGTAGAACCTGTATCTCTCTTCTCCACTTCATTGACTTGTTGGTAATTGGGCACGTTTCCTGCCGGCCATAATGGAATGATCATTTGCTGGGCATTTGTAGAAAACTGCAATAGCAGGCAAACAATAAAAAAACGGATCTTATTCATAGATAACTTTTTCAGAAAAATAAAAATACACCAGTAGCATGTAGTACTATAAAAAAGGTTGACTGAATTGATCAGTCAACCTTTGATAACAGGGGTATTATTGTAAACTACTGTATAACAACAGAAGTTTTTTGAGCATTTGTTCCATCGGAAATAACAAGTTGGTAAATACCTTTTGCTACTCTTGATGAAAGATTGATCAGCTGGTTGTCGTTGCTTCCATTATGATCCACCAGTTGATCCATTACCAGTTGTCCATTGTTGTTAAACAATCTTACAGATACTTTTCCTGCTTTCAGGTTTTTGAAGCCAACAGTAAAGTAACCATTTGAAATTGGATTTGGAGAAACACTTAGTGAGTTAACCATTAAGCTAAAGTCAACAAGAACTACTTTACTTACAATAGAGCTATTGTCCCTGTTGTACGATCTTAACCTGTACAGGTTCTTTCCGTTAGCCGGCATTGCATCATTGAATGAATAAGCAGCACTACCGGTAGCACTTACAGATCCTATTGGAGAGAAGTTAAATCCATCAACGGATCTTTCTACTACATATTTATCCAGGTTCACTTCATTCATTACTTTCCATGTTACTACTACTTTACCATTTGATTTTGCAGCAGAAACATTGGTGATACTTACAGGTAATGTACCGTTCAAGAAAACCTCAACCCTGAATGGGCTAAACTCAGAGAATACTCCTTGTGCAAAATTAATGGTGTTATCACCACCGCCTCTTGGAGCCTCCCATGTGGTGCCATTGAAACGAGCTACACCAAGCTGCTCATTTTGAATTCCGGCAAATCCACTACCCTTAAGGCTTGCAGGGAAACCAAGACGCAATACTGCATCACCAGCACCAGCCAAGCGGTTAACGATGTAGTTCGCATCTACCACGTTCGCCTTTTCAGAAGTAGTAAGCGGTGTACCATTAGGCATACCATTGTTTGTAGCACCTTGTTTTACACTTACTGCAAAAGTATTAATAGAAGAAGGCGTGATTGTTACAGGAAGGTAGCTGCCATTGTTACCTACAGGAATTGTCCTGGTTGTATTTATTGTATCAACTACAACATAAGCGGCATTACCATTGGTTTCATTCACCATAGTATTGATGTGTGCAGAAGCACCCAGTGTACCAGTAACAGCATTTGAGGTACTCAATCTCAGAGTATCGGTAGCACTTACTGTAAGAATGTTAGAATTAAGAGCAAGTGTACCACGAACCTGGGTAACTGCTTTGTTCAAAGTAACATTCGCATTCAAAGTAAGATTACCTACTGAAACTGGTGACGCCACCGCTGTAGGGAAAGGCGTTGTAGTAGGTGAATTGAAAGTATAGTTAGCTGTAGATCCCAAAGTGAAAGTTCCGAAAGATTGTAATGCACCTTCAAGTCCGGCAGTATTAGATACAACCACTGTACCTGCATCATGCGCTATTGCAAGAGACAAAACAGGAGAACTGCTACTGTCTGCAGTTATAGTAGCTGGCCTTGAGATGGTAAAGTTTCCTGATCCGGAATAACCGGTGATAAAAGTACCCGGCTGGATAGCAGTAGGATGACTTGTGCTGGTGATCTTACTACCAATGATATTTGAATTGGTATTGTTCATGTTCCTCAAGTGGATCGTGGTGCTACCTGCAGTGATTGCTGCTCCACCTATATCATTGTTACTTCCGGCAGGAGAATTGAAAACCCTGCTATAAGTAGAGTAGTTGTTGAAGTTAGTTGCTGCACCACTACCAATGATCCTGTAGTTGTTCATATTTAAAGTTCCCAATACGTTCAAACCGGTAGTTACTTCCTGGTTCCTTTCCAACACCACATTTGCAGAGTCAAGAATGAACAGGTTAGCAATCTTTGTTGTGGTATTGGTACCGGCAATCCTTTGCTGTACCCCATTACCAGCAAAATACATGTTTGGTATAGTGATGGTACTTGCACTGTTGTTTACGTAATCACCATAGATTGGAATTCTTGTAGCAGCACTTGCACCTGTAGGAGATCCCAGGTTTAGGAACGTTAGTGTATCTACACGCACAGGGTTCATGTAAAACGTAGTCGTTGTAGTTCCAGGGAAACCACCGTTATTCCAAACAATGTTTGCATACGATGCACCATTAGAATAGAAATAGGGTAAATAACCATTGCCATAGGTCTGCAGGTAAGTACTTCCTGTTTGGAAAGTAATTGCTTGTGCAAAAGTTAATGAAGTTGTTCCCGTGATAGATGTTGCTGTACCAAGTGGTGAATTCTGCTGTGCTGCATGAGAATAAGTACTACCTCTTTCGAATACAACACGTCCTCCATCATTGATAAAATTTAAAGTACCACCTGCACTTGACCCGGTTACAAAAGTATTTCCAAAATGGAAGCCTCTTGAGCCACCTGTACTACCTGTTGCACCAGCTGTAGCAGTGCTTCCTGCTTTAAAAGCTAATGCCATTGGACTTACTGCAGAAACCCTGGCATTTAAGCCACGGCTTTGAAAAGATATTCTTCCTGAAACTGATCCTGTAGCGCCGGCAGAAAGAACAAGTGCAAAAGAAGTTAATGTGGTAGTGCTTGATGCGCCCATATTCAGCACCGAAGTACCATCAATGGTTAATCCAGGATTTCCCTTGATGTACAATGTAGGCACCCTGAAGATATTGAAGCTTGAATTGACACTACCTTCATTAGATACATACATAGTGTCCGCTCCACTAAAGCCCAACACTTGTGAAGGTGCACCACCGGCACCAGAAGTAATGTAATCGCCAAGCCTGAAGTTAGCTGCAAGGTTTGGAGCAATAACAGGTATTACAGCACCGCCGTATACCGCACCATAGTCTACACTTTCAGCTGCATCTACCGTGTTTCCGTTTGTGGTAGTTACAGTAACGGTTACACCGTTGATCAATCTTAACTCTGCTGCAGAGTCTTTAGGAACACTTCCTACCCAAAGGGTTTTTACGGCAAGGGAGTTTCCATCAAATACAAGGATATCTGTTCCTGAGGAAGCAGTACGCGGGTTACCAGAACCATCAGCAGCAGTGTTCCATCCGGAAGACCATGCTGTGGGTGCTCCTGCACTTCCGGGAGCACCTACCCAGTAGTAGGTGGTTTGAGCTTGTGTAATAAATGCTGTGGCAGAAAGTGCCAGTAAGAGTAGCAATTTTTTCATATGACGTTTTTGATGATGAAAGTCAAACAATTTCCAGAAGTTATAAATCCAAAGCATCCTGTACTATCCTGAATTATTCAATATTCTTTTTTACCTGCAGACCAACACAGGATAGAACAGGATGAAGGATGAAGGTTTTAAATGCAACTTTCAACCTGATCTATTATCACCTATTTCAAAAATTGATCAAAAACGAACTGCTTGCTATGAGGAAAAACTTCTCCCTGATTATTCTTACGTGCATTAGCCTATTACTTTCTTTTCATGAAACCAATGCACAGGTTACCAACTGGATCGGTGGCGTTAGCAGCGACTACTTCAACAAACATAACTGGAGCGATACCAACCTGAATTTTACCAGCCTCAACTCTTGGCGACTACGGATAGGTGCAGGCAATCCCAATACCTGTACATTGAACGGTGGTAACTCGAGCAACGTAAGCTACCGACCTGACCGCATCAATACATTGGGAGGCGGAACTTTTATTTGCAACGGCGCAGTTTATCCTTACAACAACGACTCCCTCAATGGAACTGTTATTCTTAATGCTCCCGCAGATTTCAACATCCGCAACATTGCTTACATAGGAAACAGGGAGGCCGCCAATGTAACCATCAATGGTGGCTCGCTTACAACACGCCATGGAATGGTACTGGCAGCAAATGGCGGAAGCGCAGTAGTAACGGTGGCTGGAGGTTCGTTGACTGCCGGTTCTGGCGGTTCCAACATGGATCTTTCAATAGCCAATGGTGCAGGTCTTTCAGCACAACTGAATATCACCGGAGGATCAGTGAAAGTTTCACGCAACCTCGTAATAGGCACAGGCGGCAGCATCTTTATCTCCGGCATTGGCCAGTTGGTAATAGCAGGAGATAAAGTGGCGCAGCTGAATGCATTGGTAGCAGATGGCAGGCTTACATGTACACCTGGTAAAGTATTATCCATCACATATAATGGCACCAATACAACAGCACTCATATCTCAAAATCCAAACAGTATGATCAGGGAGTTTCCTGATTCTGTCGTACTCAGCAATGGCATCATTACAGCCAACATAGCAAAGCGTTCAGGTAATATAAACTCACTTAGATACAATGGTATAGAGCAGTTAAATCAATTAGGTTCATCAAGAAAAGGTGCCTACCACGATTTTCAAACCTCGTACGGTTTTGAAACAATGAACAACTGTGTGTACACCATCAAAACAGAAACAGATACAATTGTAGACATTTCATTAAAACGTTTATATAACCCTACCACTGGGCAGGTAACACCTGCAGATGCAGACATGCATTATGTGCTTATAAAAGGTGACACTGCGCTTTATACTTATTCTATTTTAGAACACAAAGCGGATTATCCTGCATTCGATCTTGGCTCGTGGAGGCTGGTAGAATGGATAGCACAAGATGGCACTAACTACCTGTGCGAAAAGATCTATGTTGATTCGCTTCGCAAATGGCAAATGCCTTCTGTTTATGATTTCAACAATGCATCAGCTACTTCTATTGCAGAAATAGTAAAACTGAACACAGGTGTGCGTGCAGGTAAATTTGATGGCAAATACCAATACAGTGCACCCTTTTGGGATGTACCGGTTTGGGGTCATGCCAGTGATGTAAATCACATTGGAACATGGGTTGTGCTCAACACCCCGGAATATGTAAATGGCGGGCCTTTGCACCAGGATCTTGTTGCTGCAGCGGGCATCAATCATGTATTGCTAAATGGATTGCATTATGGTGATAAAGCGTTCGTGATACCTCAAGGCGAAAGCTGGAAGAAGGTTTATGGACCTTACCTACTTTACACTACTTCTAAACCAACTGCAGATGAGAATTGGGCCGCTGCTAAGGTTCGTGGTGAAGCAGAGAAAGCTAAATGGCCTTACAAATGGCTGACCAATACACCTGAATATCCACTGGCACATGAAAGAGGAAGTGTATCTGGTAAGTTTATCGTATCGGATGTAGCTAAGCCTACTGTAACAGGAGCCAATGCCTGGGTAGGTTTAACCATCATCAGCAATGCAGACAACCAGTGGCAGCACGAAGGCAAGAACTATCACTATTGGGTTAAGACTGATGCAGCCGGAAATTTTACCATTCCTAATATTCGCCCGGGCACGTATAGCTTCTTTGCCTATACCGATGGAGAAGTAGGTGATTATCGATTGAATAATATTTCTGTAACTGCAGGGCAGAACAACAATATTGGAAATGTGACATGGACAATACCAAGAAACTTCGGTAACCTGTTGTGGGAGATTGGTATTCCTAATAAAAAAGCGAACGAGTTCAGGCTTGGTAAGTTTGACTATTGCGAAGGATTCGTTGAGCGTAAGTTCAGGGATACATTTCCTGCAATCATAGAATACGATGTGGCGCAAAATGATTGGGCAACCAAGATTCCTTATGCGCATACTAAATATCCTGATGTAAATGGAGCCCCTGGTGACACATGGAAATGGCGTATCAACTTCACACTTCCACAAGGCATCCCTACAACAGGAAATGCACGCCTTACCATTGCCTATGCAAGTACAGATCATGCGCAGCAGTGGATCTATGTAAACAGTGAGTCAAGCACCTTCACTACCTACTTCCCTGAGAATGGCGATGGCAATGCCTTTATCCGCCAGGCTAATTATGGCAAGTATAGTCACAAAGAAATCTCCATCCCTATGAGCAGGCTTCGTAGTGGTAGCAACACCATTACTTTGGTGATGCCATCTAACTCGCTATGGGTTAGCCATCATATGTACGACTACATAAGCCTGGAAGCTCCGGTTAGCGGTGCACTTCCTGTATCATTGCTTTCATTTACTGCACGTGCTATTAACACCAAAGAAGTAGCAACTAACTGGACCACTACTTCAGAAATTAATACAAGAAATTTTGTAGTAGAAAGAAGTATAGATGGAAATAGTTTTTCGCCTATCGGCACTATACAGGCAAGAGGTACAGCAGTTACTAATACTACTTATTCTTTTACCGATAAGAACCCGTTGATACGTACAGGCTACTACCGGTTAAAGATGGTGGACGTAGATGGAAGCTTTACCTATTCAGCAATAAGGCAGGTAAAGCTGGCAAATGAAAAGATAACGTTGTATCCTAATCCCGTGGTGAAAGACCTTGTAGTGAAAGCTACTGAGCCTATCATTTCTGTAAGAGTAATAGATACTGACGGAAGAACACAATTGATAAAGGCTGCAGCCGGAAACCAGGTTGCACTTGATCTTTCTACTTTGGTAAGAGGAGTATACATGGTAGAGGTCACTACAGCAAATAATGTTGTTACAGAAAAAGTTTGGAAGCAATAGGTAATGTTTAAGGTTTAGTTTAAGTAAAGCATCTCGTTTGATGCTTTACTTTTTTCTTTTCAAAAACTAATTGCTAGCCATCCAGCTATATAATAATATAACCAATAACGAAAGCTATAGACAATGAAACGAGTTGCTTTTAAGATGAAGCTCTTTCCAGGCAAAGAAGCAGAATACAAGAAAAGGCATGATGAGATATGGCCTGAACTACAGGCGCTGCTCAAGCAAACGGGCATCAGCGAATATTCTATTTTTCTCGACGCTACAACCAATGATTTGATCGGGATTTTAAAAATAGATGACCCTGCTGCACTGGATCAATTGCCACAACACCCGGTGATGCAAAAATGGTGGAAGTATATGGCTGACATCATGGAAACTAATGAAGATAGCTCGCCTGTAAGTATACCATTACAAGAAGTTTTTTACATGCCTTAAAAATGAAGCATCTTGTGTAACTAGCTTAATCGTAAGTTGCTTTACTTACACGATGCTTACTTATATTCACTAACTCATTCACATTTCAAGAAGAAAAAATGCAAGTTATTCTCGGAGTTCTATTTCATTTTATTGGCGGCTTTGCCTCTGGAAGTTTTTACATCCCTTTTAAAAAAGTAAAAGGTTGGGCATGGGAAAGTTATTGGTTGGTAGGTGGACTTTTCTCATGGCTTGTCATCCCACCACTTGCAGCCTATCTTACTATTCCTAATTTTTCTGAAATAATAGCACGTACGGATACTAGCACGCTTACTGCTACCTATGTATTTGGTCTGCTTTGGGGTATAGGCGGCTTGACCTACGGACTTGGTGTAAGGTATCTTGGCGTGGCGTTGGGTAGTTCTGTTATACTTGGCCTATGCTCTGTTTTTGGATCTATCATTCCATCTATTTATTACGACTTCTTCCCTGAAGAAGGAAAAGATACTATGACGCTACTGCTTAACACAAGCTGGGGACAACTGGTGCTGATAGGTCTTGCTGTTTGTGTTATCGGCATTATCATATGCGGCAAGGCCGGCATCATGAAAGAGCGCGATCTTACTGCCAAAGCCGCTTCTATTGAAAAGACCAATGTTACTGGCAACAATGAATTTAAGATTGGGCTGGGCTTGTTTGTTGCCATTGTATCAGGTGTACTTAGCGCCTGCTTTAGCTTTGGCTTGGAAGCCGGTTCTCCTATGGCTATGGTGGCCAACGATGCATGGAAACACATGAACCCAGGACCTGTAGAATTCCTTTACAGGAACAACGTGGTTTATGTTGTACTGCTATGGGGTGGATTGACCACTAACCTTATCTGGTGTCTTATTTTGAATGCACGCAACAAAACGTTCAAAGACTATACTAACAAACAAACACCTATCCTAAGAAACGTATTGTTTTGTGCTCTTGCTGGCACTACATGGTTCCTACAGTTCTTCTTTTACGGTATGGGAGAAAGTAAACTTGGTAATGGTGCAAGCTCATGGATATTGCACATGGCGTTCATCATTCTTATTGCCAATGCGTGGGGTTTGATATTGAACGAGTGGAAAGGAGTTACCAGCAAAACACGCACTACAATCGTGGTAGGAATATTTACCATCATTGCATCTGTACTTATAGTTGGATATGGTAACTCACTGAAGTAGCCAGCACTACTTGTAGCGAAACAAAAGGAGCTTCTAGCATATGCCGAAGCTCCTTTTTTCTTCCGTTCTATATCTATTTTAAGTTCCTGATTACTGGTCTCTGGTTGCTGGTCTCTGGTCTCTGGTTCCTGGTTCCTGGTTCCTGGCATTGTAGATCCATTCACCAATCACTGGTCTCTGATCTCCAAGACTACAGTTCTTACTTTATGTGGATTATTTAATACAATCAAGCAACATAAACACTGCCTCCCTCCTTGCCTACTTCAGCAGTTTTATATCGTATACAGCACCTGCCAGTGAATTATCAACTGCTGCAAATTTCACTACTAAACTTCCTTTGCCACCAGCCACAACTTCGGCTGGCAGAGGATAATCTACAGTATAAAAATCTTCGCCATTTTCTCCTTTCAATTCAACCTGCGCAATCAATGTATCATTCACCAGTATGTTGAACTTACGGTTCCTGTCCATTCCCCAATAGGTAATGCGTAGCTTCTTTGCTTGTAGCTGTTGGTCTTTCAGTACATAACTAAACCATCCGCCTCTTGCTTCCCTGAAATGCCTGTCGCTAAACACGCCGGTCGTCGACTTTTCGGATTGCATGAAGTGATCTGATTCTGGCTGTTGTTCACCCGGCTTTACCTGGTCAATGGTAATTGCTGCTAACTGTGCAGCCGCTATTTCATCAGCAGCCAGCTTTTCCTGTATTGCCTGCAGGCTTGCAGGTGTTTCCTTTTGCCAATAGATCACATACCGCGCATCATGTATTTTATAAAAAGGCACTAGCTCCAGTTTATCATATTTAGCAGGATGAATAATATTAGGCGCTTTAAATGTCAAAGGTTTACCCGGAACAGGTTTGATGGCAGCAGCAATATCCTGTTGTTCGGTAACAAACATTGGCATCTCGTGCAGTGGATACTTAGGTCCTTTTGCCACATGGCCCATCCTGCTATCATCAGCATATAAACCAGGCATTGCATCGTTACCTATTTTAGCAGCCAGCACAACAGGGCCATGAAAAACGGCTACATAATTGAACCCTGCAGGCATTGGCTCCACGGCAGTGCGCATAGGAAGCTGCACCACTACTTTATCACCCGCCTTCCAAAGCCTATCTACAATCAAATAAGATGATGGAGATGCTTTGGTTGCTACCGCTTTTCCATTGATTGAAATTTTCATAGCGCCAGCCGTAACCCATGATGGATAACGTATGTGTAAACGAAATGCTTTTGAATGCTTTGTGCTGATGGTGAAAGAAGTTCTTTCTTCTTCAGGAAATTTTGTTTCCTGTGTTATGGTTACTCCCTGCTCCTTCCACTGAAGCTTTGAGGGAATAAAAAGATTTACATACAGATCTATGCCCGAATGAGCATAGATCATCTCGTTGTACTTAGCATGGTTCTCTATTCCTGAACCAACACAACACCACATGCTGGTATGTGGCTGCGAATACACCCGGTAATGCCCGGGACGCATAGGGGTGAAATACACAAAGCCCCCCTTCTCCGGGTGTTGTGTAGATAGAATATGATTATATAGAGCCCGCTCATAATAGTCAACATACTTCACCAGCGCCTCCGATTGGTACACCTGTTTAGTAAGCTTGAGCATGTTGTACGTATTGCATGTCTCGGGCCCTTCTTCACTTTGTATCATCGAAGTGAAATTCGTAGCAGGATTGAAATGTTCACGCACACTATTACCACCTATAGCCACTGTTCTATTATTGACAACGGTGTTCCAAAAGAAAGTAGCAGCAGCATTGTAGGCAGTGTCGTTATTAACATCAGCAATACGTTTAAAGCCTATTACTTTTGGTATCTGTGTATTTGCATGCAGGTGGTTTAATTTATCCTGCTTTGCCTTTAGCGGATCAAGAATGGCTTTATGAGAGAATTTATACGCAGCATCTAAATATTTCCGATCGCCCGTTAAAGCATAAACATCAGCCAATACTTCGTTCACACCTCCGTGCTCTATCCGCAGCACTTCCTGCATTTGCTTATCAGAAAGAGAAGATGCAAGTTGCACAAACCAGTCGCTGAATTTTATCAGCATTGCTTTTGCCTTTTCATTACCTGCATACAAATAGGCATCGCGCAATCCAGCCTGCATCTTATGAATGTTGTAAAAAGGCACCCACTTTTTTTGCAGAGCTTGTACATCACCTTTCATTACAGATTGCCACAACTGGTTGCTACCAGGCACGCCACCTACATATCCATTGCCATTTTTTTGTTGGCATTTTTCCAGTTCATCTATTACGTACAGCAAACGGTCGTGTACCTGCATGTTACTTGTATTGGCATACATCATAGCAAGTGCAGAAACATAATGCCCTGCTATGTGACCATCAAGCCCTGAGTTCTCCCAGTTGGAATAGCTTTCTGTTTTAGCAGGCAGACCTGCTTCACGTAAATAAGGAGCTAACAATTTATCGGCATCAAGAGCCAGAATATATTTCAGATCTGTTTGTTCAGCTGATTTGAAAATGCCTGGCAACAATTGCACATCACTGGCTGCAAAATATTCAAGCTTATTTTTTACCTGGGCATCGGATGCAAAGGGCAAGCATGTAATACAGCTAAATAACAAGAATGGGAAAAGGGGCTTAATCATATGTGGCAAAGGAAAGGTGTTAGGTAATTTACTTCAACTTAAACTATTATGGAGAATGCTTTCCGAATAACAAGAATATGCTTGAATGAACAACGCCATAATCAAGATGAGGGATGAACACCTTCTGATTATGGCGCAGGTATATGAACTTTATTTTACCGTCCGTTCATGTGTTAATGCAAAGCAGGAATGCCTGTTACTTCATCTTATACATTTCAGTACCAGCAAGTAAAAAACATCCTAGACCATAATCTTCGAAATCAGGCATGCTGGTATAACTAACAGGTTGGCCATCCTTAGGTTCTTTTCCTGTGCCTTGTACATATCCAAGAAATCCATTAGGATGTACGCTCTCTTTCACCATAGCATTCCATGCTTTTATGGCTGGAGCCAGGTATGTCTTCTTAGGCAAAATACCATTGTTCATGCCCCATGCAAACCCATAAACAAACAAGGCTGTACCGGTTGTTTCTTTACCACCAAAATGAGTAAGATCGTGCAGGCTTACGTTCCAAAAACCATCAGCACGTTGAATAGGAAGCAAAGCGCTACACATGTCTTTGAAGTCTTGTAAGTATTCATTGTAATGCGGGTCTGACTTTGGCAACATTTCCAAAGTGCGTGCAAGGGCAGCTACTACCCAGCCATTACCACGGCTCCAGTAGCAATCTTCACCATTTGGCTCTTTATATGGTGGAACAAAATCTTTATCTCTCCACCAAAGTTTGTCAGCAGGATTGTACAATCCTTTGCCGCCGTGCTTGTACTTGGTGAAGGCGTACAGCTCATACATCTTGTTGAAGTAGCTGGTATCATTATACAGTACGCCCAGCCTCACATATACAGGCATAGCCATCTGCAGCGCATCTATCCAAAACCAGTCATCACTCTTCTCACTCTTCACCATGCGGTCTATAGAAGTTTTGATATCCTTAATACGCTCTGGCTTTTTGTCCATCATGTACAGGTCTATGTAAGTCTGGCCAGCCGCCTGGTCATCTGCATCGCGAGTGTTGACACCATTGCGTAATCCCCATTTATGTTTTTCGCCCCACTGCACAGCATAGTCATAGTATGCTTGCTGCTTATCAATTGCGTATAAAGCCATCAGGCCTTCATAGTACACAGCACGCGTCCATAGATTACTTGGCCGTTGTTTGTTGGTGACAATTGGCTTACCTGCATCCGGCCACTTGTTCATAAAGTACTGGTTGGTGAGACGCATAGGTGCCATCACCTGGTCTTTTGCAGGCACCCTTGTGGCTCGGCAACTGCTGAATAAAACTGCTATTAAAACGCAAATAAATTGTAGATATCTGTTTAACATATGCAAGCCTTGAGTGAGTTACGAATGTATGTGCTTTAGGATGAAAATGGTGATGTTACCCATCCTGTAGTATCCTGTAGTTGAATGTAGAAATTGATGAACCACGAATGACCACTTCTTCATTTTTGTGCCTGCCTGGCAGCAAGTAATAGCTTGATAAACGTTCGTATAGTATTGCAAGCAGTGAAGCAGTAAAACATGTTTATTTTGCTGTTTTATTGCACAGCGGTTAAGGCAACCTCTGCAGCCCTTCCCACTTTACTTTCCATTTACCATTTTTAGGTATACCCGGATTTTTTTCTTTGCTGCCATCCCATCCTGCACACATTAATGCTACTGCAGTCAACAAGCCGCCATTGCCTGGCAGGTATATTCTCAATCGCTCATCCTGGTAATTGTGCCCGTTGTTCAAATAGGTGTTTGTGCGAATATTCATCAGCAGTGCATCCATTGCTTTTCCAGGCATGCCTAAGCGTGTTGCCGTCATTGCAAACATTGGAAAATCCCAACCCCAGGTATGATCCCATTCCCAGTTCTTCCATATCCAGTTGAACGTGTTTTTCATGATAACCGGGCTTATCTGCCCTGTCGCAGGCATTACACCCAAAGCTGCAACAACCGAGGGATGATCCGTTCTGTACCGTGGGTTGGTATAGCTGTCGGTGGCACTTTCTGTAGCCAGGTACATTCCATCTTTTACCGCAGGCTTTGCTAACTTTCTTAAAACTTCATCCCACTTCGGGTTGCGCGGCATTCCCAGGCGCTCTCGCCATTGCTGCGCCATGTTCAGGCCCCAGTTCCAATAAACCAACTCGTATGTCGGGTTGAAGGTTTCTTCAGCCTTAAATCGTTCCTGTGCCGGGATCAATCCTTTGCCTAGGATGTAACGATCTTTTTCTTCTTCATAAAAAGGAAAGGAAGCCATAAAATCTGCAGTGCCAAATACAAGATCTTTGTACTTTTTCAGAACTGAAGTATCCTTTTTTTGCCTGTAAATACTTTCAGCGAAATAGATCAGATGAGGTTGTTGCCAGATAAGAAAAGCACCAACAGATGAAGGAGTTTCATCACCATTATTATCTGTCATCTTCTGCCAGCGGATACCATCAAAACCTTGCCTTTTGGCTATAGCCCTGCCTTTATCTGCCGCCCTGAAGTACCAGTCCATATTCCTTTCCAGTAAATCTTTATGACCCCAATACGGATAGTGTGCAAGATGCCAGTAAGGCATTTCCATATGAGGTTTGCCAAACCAACTGTTATAAGTAAGGCCTGTCTCTTGCGGAGGATTGGATCCTGTTTCCTGTATCTTGATCAGGTATTGCGAAAGGATGATCCTTCGCTCAAGTTCCTTCGCCCTTATATCTGTACTTCCACTAAAATCAATTGCCGCACCCTTGGTCCAATGATCCCTCCACTCCCTCATGCTACTCGTCCTGGTTTCATCATATGAAGCCTTAGTTGAAAGATTAGTTATCGTTGCAGCAAAGCGGCAGGTAAATTGAAAAGCGTCATTCGTTGCGGAAGGCGTTACTACAAATTGATGAGGTCCAGAGTTGGAAGCCGTTGCCGGAGAATGAGACAAGCTAACAAAGTATGAAGTAGTATCGAGCTGGTGCAGTATGGAAGTTTCCGCAGTATTACTCGCAATTAATTTTGAAGTATGTTTTTCATGATGATCATAATTTGTTCCATCATCACTCCAATCTCCTGTGGGATATGGAAAACGCAATCTTACTTTCAGTCTTCCCTCTTTGATTAAACCTGACTGGACATTTACACCTATCATATCCTGTTGCTGGTGACAAAAAGTAGAAACAGTAACAGGGATGCCTTCTATTGTGAAACTGCTGGTGATCTCTCCCGTCCAAAGGTTTAGCTGCTGCCTGATGTTTTTTACATCATCAATAGTAGCAATTGTACCATTAGCCTTCTGTATTTCAAAACCAACATTACCTAACTGCAACCGGTGAGGATTTTGCCGAAACCAGTTGGATGCCGCCTTATTGCGTTCCGGATCATTCCATTGCACCGTGTAAGCAATATCTCTCCCGTTTAACCGGTACGGCTTCATTGCTTCTTCGCGCTTGTAACCGTTCGTATCAATGAAGCTATGCCACCCCCACTCGGATTGTGTTCCTAAAGAAACGCCTTTGGCATAAGCCTCAGGAAAAGATTGAAGGCCTGTTACATCAACAGTGAATGCAAACCTGCCATTACCAACAGACAATGATGACAAAGGATCAACTTTGGTATTGATAACATTGTGTCGCGATACAAGCTCCTGGCGGTTTATCTTAGTTTGACCAGCAACAATCTGAACAGCCAATAAATAACATAAGATGACTGAACAGCCTTTGATGTAAACCTGTAGCAAGCCCTTTTTTTCTTTTGTAGAATGCATAATAACACAATTGATTACCGGGAACTAAACGCTTATGATTCGAAAATCGTGAGGAAAAGCTTGAGAAAATAGCGATGATCCTTATTGCTTATTCAAGTACTTGCTCAGTCCCTTCGGCTTTATTTGCTTTAATGCAGCTACTACTATTTCAGCATTTAGCTGTGCACCTTCTTTATTGGTATGCGTATGGTCTACAGGAAAAAAGGGTTTTACATTGTCAGCACCCATTGCTTCGTATCGTTGTGATACCAGCTCATTCAGATCAATAAAATGAACGCCTTCAGCCTGCGCTACTTCCCTGGCCCATTTGCTATAGCTATCCGTGGAGCGAATAACCTTTCCATCCTTCCATTGGTTGCGTGGAATGGGTGAACAAACGATTGGTATAGCACCTTTAGATTTTGCATCGTTGATGTACTTGCGCATATACCATCCATAGGTGTGCACCACCTCCTGCTTCTTCATTATCGGGTTGTATATCTCCTTCGACTCTTCGCCTATGCCCCTGATGGTACCACGTGCACGTGCTGTATCATCCAAAGCACCACCATCATTATGTCCAAACTGCATGATGACATAATCACCTGCTTTTAGCGTAGCCATGATCTTGTCCCACCTGCCTTCGGTGATAAACGTGCGGCTGCTCCTACCACCAACTGCAAGATTTTGAACATCGATCTTTGTTGTATCGAAGTAGTTGGCTATAAAACTTCCCCAACCCATTTGGTTGTTCCTGCCACTGCCATCACCATTGCGTACTGTTGAATCACCTATGATGTAAAAGGTTGGTTTCTTTTCATCGGATAATACTTTAGCAGCAGTGCAGGAAGCAAGTACTACCAGGAAAAAGTAGATCCATTTGTTTGTCTTATTCATAAATATGTTATTAGTTCTAGTAGATTTTTAGTGGCAAGGGTTGTTGTAAAATCATAAACTACCTGCATATGAAACTGAAGCTACCTACCTGCACTGCCGACGAACGTATTGCGACGCAACGATGATGCTATGGAATACAGATGTTGGTATCAAAGATCATTCATCAATACAAGCAGCACTTACTTTTTTATTGGGAAAACAATATTTGGCTTTGGCGGATTCTTCATGCCTTCACCAATATGAAAACTTGTATGCGGTGGTTGATTGTAACCTACATTTTGCCATGCAATGCTCAAGCGGTACTGCGGGTCGTGCATGAGCGTATAAAACTTTCTATCAGTAGGAATACTGGTTGAAAAAATGCGTAGCTCTTTGCTGTCAGCTGTTCTGTAGATCACCTCTTCTCTCCAGTCGCCCATAATATCTGCTGATAAAACAGGATTTGATTTTGTTCCATTGTTCCGTACGCAGTTATACTTAGATGCATCCAGCATGCGTTCAACTGCTTCGCTTTCATACTTCCACTTAAAGATGTTGGTGCCATCAAGGAGCTCACGCAGCACATCGCCATCCCAAAAAATACCAAAGTTGCAAGTGGGTGGCGTTCTATCAGATATCTTGTTGCCTTTGGCATCGTACAATCCTCTTATGCCTGCACCAAATACCCAGCATTCACTACCTGGATAACGTGGATCAATATCAATGGCCAATCCCCTACCGGGACCTTCACCATCATCACCTGCTTTTACTGATGGCAACTTCCACAACACTTCACCTGTACGTGCATCACGAAAGTTGGCACCTGCATCATCAAATCGTTCTTGTATATTGAAGACTTCCAAACCCGGGCGAGAGGGATCATGATCGGTAACATGCAGTGCATCACCATGACCAAGCCCTGTTGAATACAATCCTTTTCCATCATTATCTATAGTCATTGCACCAAATACAATTTCATCTTTACCATCACCATCCACATCAGCTATACTTAGGCTATGATCACCTTGTCCTGCATATTTTCTATTGCCTGGATAAGCAGGATCATGACTATCAAAAATCCATTGATGTGTAATTTTTCCATTGCTGTATTTAAAGGCAGCCAGCACCGATCTTGTATAATATCCGCGTGTAAAAATGAGGCTGGGCGTTTTTCCATCAAGATATGCAACAGCAGCCAGGAAGCGATCCATCCTATTGCCATAACCATCGCCCCACACCTGCTTCAGTTCATCCACTGAAGGTTCCAGTTTAGCATGACGCGGCGGTATATATGCTGTGGTAGCAAGCGCCGCACCAGTCAGCCCATCAAACACCGTCAGGTATTCAGGACCTGCAAGTACATAGCCTCTTGCATTGCGCCAGTCTTTGGTAGAGTCGCCAATCACATTGCCTTTTCCATCAATTGACCCATCTGCGGTTTTCATGGCCACTTCTGCCCTGCCGTCACCATCCAGGTCGTACACCATAAACTGTGTGTAGTGCGCGCCTTCCCTGATGTTCTTACCAAGGTTGATGGACCACAACAAAGTTCCATCCATTTTATACGCATGAAAGATAGCCGGATCAGTAAACCCAGCATGGCTGTTATCGCGCCCCCTGCCGGTCATATGTATCACTATCTCGTACTGTCCATCGCCATCCAGGTCACCCACAGAACCATCATTAGCACTATATCCTTTTGGCGTTTGCAGCGGGATTGAGAAATAAGGAACGTTACCACCATTCAGGATAAAGGGCTTGCAGTCCTCCTGTTCTTTACCTTTTACAGTTGCCTTCACCACGTAGGCCCGTTGTGCTAATGTATCAGTCAGCTCATCTAAAAAGCTGGTGGTCGTTGTCACCGGCTGCTTATTCAGTTTCTCGCATTTTTCGCCAATTGTTCTATAAACGTTGAAGCCAAGATCATCCGCTTCATTGCCCAGCAACCGCCAGCTGACAAATACTTTGCCTTCAGCATTTCTTACTGCCACCACTCCACGATCCAGCCGCTCCATCATGCGCTGCGCGTTTGCATCTAACACAAGCAAAGTCAGCAGCAGGCAAAGGGAAATATGAAATCTTCGAATCATGAAATTTTACTTTTTTGTAACCAGCATTGATAATTCTATGAAGCATCGTTGCGTCGCACACTTGCACTCTTTTATATTTAATCGGCTACCCACCCAACGTTCCTACGGAACGATGAACAACTATTCATTTCTTCTACTACCAACCCAACGTTCCTACGGAACGATAAAACATGTATTCTATTCTACCAACCAGACGTTCCTAAGAAACGATAAACAATTTTTTTCTATTTGCTACCCACCAAACGTTCCTTATGGAACGATGAACAACTATTCATTTCTTCTACCCATCGAACGTTACTTATGGAACAATGAACAACTATTGATTTCATCTACTAACCAAACATTCCTACGGAACGATGAACCACTATTCATTTCTTCTACCAACCAAACGTTCTTTATGTAAAGAAGAAACATTCTACATGTATGCTACCATGTTCCCTAGGAACATCTGGTCGGTAGCAATATCTAACGGTCATATCCACGTTCCATAGGAACGTTAGGTGCTGAACCATCTAAAGACAAAGAATTAAAGTACATTCTTTAAATACTTCATCCTTTTACTGCAGCTCCTTGAAAATATACCTCTCATCCCAATCAACTTCGAATGCATTTAAGAACTTCCTGTACTCATCTAAAAATGTTTCCTTCCTATGATGCACCTGCTGATTCTGGATGTACCTCACAACATCCGCAACCTGGCTTTTGGCGTAAGAGAATGCTCCATATCCTTCCTGCCATGCAAATGGATGATTACACAACCTTTGCTCTTTAATCCATTTGCTTGTTTCACCCTTCACGAGCTGCATCAAAGCTGAAACAGATTGATGGGGACGCATTCCTATAAAAACATGAACATGGTCAGGCATACTGTTTATCTGCAACAACTTATGTTCATTCTTTTGAAAAATCCCTGTCATGTATTGATGCAATCTTTCTCTCCATTCATCACTTATCAATGCAGCACGATATTTAACAGCAAAAACAAATTGTATGTGCATTGTGTGTATGTGTTAGGCATGTTGGTTTATTTTATCCTAACCTAACACAATTTCTTTGTCCTCAATAGCGTCTTTTTCTATATGTTAAATTTCCACCAGGCGTTCTAAAAAAAGATGAATGCGTTCTCAATGAATTGTTACCCGCCAAACGTTCCTACGGAACGTGATTGTTTACGATCATCTTTTTCTACCGACATATCGTTCCTACGGAACGTTTTCCCTATCAATTGAGCACCAGATATCCCTGTGGAGCTATAATAGTTTATCTAATTGCTATCGACCAGCCCTACTTTATTAAAAGAAACCTTCCACCAATAATCTTACAACTTCATCTCTTTGGAATCCTTCACCTTTACCTTGCTGTTGTCTTTCGCCTTTATCTCTACGTTCTTAAATGTCCAATCTACTGCATGATTTATTTCACCGGCATTTGCTGTGTTGATATTAACATCTGTGAAATTGAAATTATCAAGTGATGATTGCTCCAGTCCGCTTGCACTAATGGCTTTCTTTGATTGCTTCACCTCAACGTTGTTCACGAAGATGTTCTTGAACTTTGGGATACCTTTTTCCGCAGGCTCTACTTTTTGCAGCATCGTTTTCCAATGTGCCGGCAGGCTGTCGTAGTTGTAACCTGCAGGCAATGAAGAATAACTATATGTAGGATTCCAGTTCATGGTATACATGAATGCATTGCCAACACTATCCATCACCACGTTCCTAAAATGTATGTCTTCTACTACGCCACCACGTGTGGTTGCAGATTTGATATGAAAGCCATTACCCGTTCCTTTGGCTACTAGGTTTTCAGCCAATACGTGTCTTATACCACCTGACGTTTCACTACCTAAAGTTAGAAGGCCTCCACCTTTACGAGCTATGCAATTGCGTATCACCACGTACTCTGTAGGACGGTTAACACGAAGCCCATCCCAATCACGACCAGCTTTCAAACAGAAGTCATCATCGTTGCAGTCAATATCACAATTCTCCACCAGCACCCAAGATGAGGAGTCTACATCTATCCCATCTGTACTGGGTCCATGTCCATCTTCATTGTTACGGATGGTAACACCATCTACAGTAAGATATTTTGAATACAACAGCTGCACTGTCCAGAAGCCTGCATTGGAAAATGTCAATCCTTTCAGCGTTACATCTTCTGAAGATTGCACAAGGAATGTACGTACACGCTTGGCATCATAATCTACTATCCAGCGCAAGCCTTTGGGTTCATATTCGCGGCGCATAGCCCAGTATTTGTCCCAGCAGAACTTGCCTTGGGCATCTACTTTTCCTTCACCTGTTACGGCTACATTTTTTTGGTCTAGTACATTAATCAGTGCTGCAGGCCACTTCATTTCTATTCCTGCAATGCGTGTATCTATTTCAGGATAATCATCAAAATTGGTACTGCCGCGCAGCAATACACCTTTATCGATCCGCAAGTGAACATTACTCTTCAGGAAAAGCGAACCAGTGAGATAAGCACCTGTTTTAAAAGCAACAGTACCTCCTCCATTTTTCGCACATTCATCAATAGCTCGTTGGATGAAAGGCGTTGCGAGTGTCTTGCCATCGTTTGTTGCTCCATAGGTATTTACCCAGTAAACAGTTTGCTTCTTAGGTGTTTTTCTTGCACCTACTTTCTTCGTCCAACTAAGGTTGTCATTTGCCGTGCTTTTAGCAGTACCTATGCAGCTGCTAAGCGCAAAACCACAAAAGCAAATCATCAAAAACGTAATAATATTCTTCACTAAAACTTTTTTAGCTATTTATAAATATCCTTCTAATCACTGATCAACTAGTCACTGATCAACTACTAGTTCCGCCCCTCCGTCATGCCCTTCCAATTATCAGTTCTGAAAGGTGAAGCTGGCAATCCTGCTTTGTTATAGAAATTAGGATCAGGTATGTTGCGCCATGCAAAACGAACAGCCACAGGCTTGCTCACAGCATCGCTCCACACTATTACTTTATCACCTTCTATCACAGCTTTGGCAGGAACAAATTTTTGATCTTCACCTGCTATGGTAAATTCTGCAAGCTCTTTTCCATCTTTTGCTACCAGGCCACCACCTGTAAAGTCAAAGCTGATCTTGATTTTATTATCATCCACCTTCATTGACTTGTACAGCGGACCAGAAACAACAATGTTCTTCTTACCATACTCATTGCGCAGCGCCCATAGAGACAGGCGTTCGCCTACCAATTTTTTGTTACGTGGATGGATGTCAAGCGAATCTCCGTTATCTGTTGTTACTACCATACCTGTGTTGGGGACAGACCGGTATGTCATGAGTTGCGCTTCTCTTATCTCCGGGTTCTGGCTGCGGTGCGGCGATATCTGCACGAAGTAAAAAGGCAACTTTTCATTTCTAAAATCACTTCTCCAGTTAGCAATCATAGCCGGGAACAGCTTGCGATACTGGTAAGCCTTTTGTGCATTATTTTCTCCCTGGTACCATATCACTCCTTTCAACGTATAAGGGATCAACGGTGCGATCATCGCATTGTACAGGCGGAATGGAGCTTTATCATTATTAGGCCTGGCAGGTGCAGTAGGTTGGCGCTGCGTAGTATCTTGTTTCCACTGTTCAAGTGCTTTATTGAATTTGTCTAATGCAGCCGGGTAATCTCTTACCTGTTGATCATAATTTTTTACAGTGACAGCAAGATCCGGATCTGCTTCCAGTACATCTTTCCTTGTCCAAGACTCTGCGGCTGTACCACCCCATGTAGCGTTGATGATACCAACAGGAAAGCCTGTAGCCAAATGAACTTCTTTTGCAAAATAAAAAGCCACTGCAGAAAATGTATCTGCGGTTTGTGGTGAACACACTTTCCAATCGCCTTTAAAATCTTGTTGTGGTTCAGCAGCATTTTTATTGGCAACATCTATCTGCCTGATGGCAGGATAATTGGCTGCTTTTATCTCTTGCTCATAATTCAACACACCAGTATATGAAGAGCTTCTTGTTTTGGTCATAAAGAACTCCATGTTCGACTGACCCGATGCCAGCCACACTTCGCCCAACAGCACATCTTCTACTTTTACTTCATTGCTTGCTTTGAATGTGATAGTATATGGACCTCCTGCTTTCGAAGTGCTTACATACGTTATCCATTTACCTGAAGCATCAGCAGTTACTGTATATGCTTTGTTGTTCCAACTGGTATTGATGGTTACCTTTTCACCTGCATTTGCCCAACCCCATAATGCCACTTTGCTCCGTTGCTGCAGCACCATGTGATCGCTAATGATAGAAGGGAGTTTTACGGCAGCGTCGCTTAACAACGTTGCCATCACCGCAATCAACGATAAAAAGAATTTAAAAGAAGTTGAATTTGTCATACGCCAAAGCAATTAATGCAAATTGTAAGGTAATAGTAGCATTTAGCCATCCATCCTGTAGCATCCTGAAATAGGGTAAACAGCCATAAATAACAGGTGAATGATAATGTCTTTATAGTTTTGCCTGTAGCAGCTTATTTAATTCTTCGCGTGTAATAGTAAATGCAGTACCATGCCTGATGCCTTTTGGCATCTTTAGTTTAGCAGAAACATCTTTCCAACTTACCAGGTCGGTGGAAGTAACTGCACCATACACATGATCACGGTACTTGTCGAAAAAAACGATCCACTCGTTGTTTATCCTTAAAGCAGTTGGCCCTTCTGCCCAATACTTACCGGTGAAGGCAGGACCTGCTGCTGTGTATGGACCTGTCAATTTTTTACCATAGGCTACCCGCAGGTTCTTTTCTACAGGATAGCGTGTTTCATTTTTTAAGAACATTACCCAGCGCTTTCCATCCTTTAGTATAGTAGCATCTATTACACTAAAATTAGGATCGTACAGCAGCTTTGTCTTGCTGTACTTCTTGAAATCTTTTGTAGTAACATAGTACATCCTATGGTTGTAGCCTGCTTCTGCAGCCGTGTCAGTTGTTGGAAAACGTCCTCTAATAGAGGTTGCCCAATAGATCATGTATTGCTTCTTCTTTGGGTCGTATGTTATCTCTGGTGCCCATGTATTGCGTGCAGAATCTTCATGCATCATTACCGGCAGAAACTGTTGTTCGCTCCAGTTTACAAGATCAGGTGATGAAGCATAACCAATGCCACGGTCGTTCCAGCTAACTGTCCATACCATGTGGTATTTGCCATCGCCACCTTTGATGATGCACGGGTCGCGCATCAGCTTGTCTTTACTTACCGTTGGTTTTAAAATAATGCTGTCGTTAAATAGTGCAGTCCATTTATAGCCATCCTCGCTGTACGCCAAGTGCAGGCCGTCTCCACTTCCTTTGAAGTAAGAGAACATATATACAGTATCTGAAGGTGCCTGCGCCCGTACATGTGTAGAAGCAAACATTGCTGTTAGCAATAGAACAGTATTCAAAATTTTTTTCATTATCATCATTTAGAAGCTGTCTAAGTGTTGTTGGTGTTATCTGTTTATAAACCTAAAGATCATGAATGCGATGCGGATAAAGTGATTGCGACCCCGCATTACTTACGCTGACGGGGCAGGCGCAACGATGACCCTATGAAAAACCAATGCTGGTATATAAAATACCAGCGTGATAAATAGTTATTGCTTTTAAAAAACATTATCAATTTCTGGCCTGCTGTATTGTTCTTTGCTATTGGTGGTTTTAGGCAAACCAAAATAGAAAAACAGTGTACGCTTCTTTCGTCCACTCAAGTGGTTGGGCTCGCTCTGCGGACCTAACTGGCGTGTATTGGTGCTAACGTTCAGCGCCAGCTTTGTACCAATAGGCGGTATAGCATCCAGGAAAGAAATGTTGCCTACAGGCAGTACAGGATGCGGTCTTTCAGATGCAGATAATGCATAAAAATCAAACAGCCTTACATATAAACCTGTGTCCCTGCTTGCTACATAAAATTTACCTTCCACTGTACTGAACTCCATCCAGCTAATGTCGCCATAGTAGCCTTTAAACTCTGGATAAACAACAGGTGAATAGCCGGTGTGTGTATTGTTGTAAAGGTTCTGCCAAACATTTACAGGCGTTCCTGCAGTACGGTTCTTCCACTGGCGGTAAGGCCCCTTGCCCAGCCACTTGGCACTCAGAATATAATTTTCAGGATAGCTGAAACTAACACCTGCAAAAGGAAAACTACCTTCCAACTCATACTCATACTCCAGGCTCACCCAGCCGGTGCCGTACATCTTCCAGCGTGTGCTTTTCATGGCACCATCATAGGTAAACTCCACAACATGGCTGTTGCCTTCTTTGTAGGTTTTGTGGCCGGTAAGGTTTGATGTACCATGTGTTAAAACAGGACCTTTAGCAAAAGACAAGTTGTCCATCATTGCATGCTTCGTTCCTGCCAGCATACCTGTTCTTTTGTTCAAGAAAACAGATACATCTGCACCTCTTAAGGTATAAGTTGTATCGGTTTCAGCAACAGAAGTAGTGCTGTCATTCAGAGTCAGTATACCTGAAAGCAATTGCTCATAGCTCTTTACTTTCCACGTCCACTTATAAATTTCTTTACCTGTAGGATCGAGTGCAACAAACACCAGTGCATCATAATTCTTATAATCAGCAGGCAGAGCGAAAGAAATGGCACCTGTAGCACCAGGCGCAATAGATGCTGCGGTGGCATTGCCTTTCTTCATCACCGAATAACCTGCCAGCGGCTCAGCCGGTTTTCTAAAATTAACCAGCGCCCATTGAAAGCTACATTGGTTTAGGTTGGTGAAATAATATCGGTTCTCCGCTTCCAATGTCCCATTGAAAGATGCAGGCAGCTCCTTCATCCAGATCTTCACCGGCGAGAATATTTCGCGCAGCGCAAAAAAGCTTCCTTCCTTCTCACGATACGGACCCACAATACCATCATTGGCATTGAGGCCATTTGCATCCAGCACATTGTTGAAGTCAGTTCTTACAATGGCTTCGTCTACCAAAGCCCATATAAAGCCGCCACCGCTCTTTTTACTCTTATAATGAAGCTCCCAGAAATCATGCATAGCAGTTCCTGCGCCACCATCATCCTGTGCATGCAGAAATTCAGTAGGCATATAAATCAGGCTGTCGTTTAGTTTCCTTACAGTGCTGTAGTAGTCTTCGTAGTGGTCGGTATCTATACCGCTGAAAGCGTTGCCCGGCCTGTGGTGCGGGTGAATAACAGGTCGCTTACTGAAGTCCCACTTATGAAAATCATCATCCAATTCTTTGTTGGTACCGCCTTCGTTACCATTGTTCCAAAAGATAATGCTTGGATGATTTACATCTCGTATCACCAGCTCTTTTACCAGTGGCTCACCGGCTTTGGTGCTGTATGCCGTTTGCCAGCCAGCCAGTTCATTCAGCACATACAATCCTAATGAATCGCACAGGTTCAAAAAGCTTTTATCTGGTGGATAATGCGAACAGCGAACAGCGTTCATGTTCATTTCCTTTATCAGGTTCACGTCCATTAGGTCTATTTCACGATTTACAGCCCTGCCTGATGTAGGCCACCACACATGCCTGTTAACACCCTTAAACTTTACCTGCGTACCGTTGATGTAAATACCTTCTCCTGGTCTTATTTCTATAGTTCTAAATCCAAATTTATCTGAGGTAGTAAATATGCTTTTGGTAGCATCCCGCAGGTGAACATTCACCTTGTACAAGTGTGGTGTTTCGCTGGTCCACTGCAGCGGGTTATTTACTTTAGCATTTAGTAAAACAACAGAGTCTCCTTTGGCAACCTTGGCTGTTGTAGATGCTACACGTTTACCTGTAGCATCTATTATGTCGGCTACTATTGTTCTACCAGCCGTTATTCCTTTTGTGAAAACCTGCATGGCAAAACTGCCGTCGGCTTTAGCATCTATAGCTGTGTAATCTATGTGCTCCTTTGGAACTGCTTCTAAATATACCGGCCTGAATATGCCACCAAACACCCAGTAATCAGCAAGGCGCTCAGCATTGTTCACCGTTGCATCTGCACTCATTTTGCTTACAGTTGCTTCCAGTGTATTCGCTGCACCAAACTTCAGCTTGTTGGTTATGTTGTACTTAAAACGATAGAAAGCACCCTGGTGTACAGCACCTGCAGATTGCCCGTTGATCTTCACATCGGTATCCGTCATCGATCCTTCAAATACAATAAAAACTTCTTTTCCTTTCCACGCTGCAGGCACATTGAAGCTATGCTTGTACATGCCTTTCTCATCTGCAAAGCGCGCATTCTTGCCATTGGTTTTGTAATCGCGGCCATAGTTATAGCTGCCAAATCCGTGCTGCTCCCAATGCGCAGGCACAGGTATTTTGGTCCAGTAACCACTGTTGCGGCCACCGGTACAAAAGAAATCCCATTGCACTGTGTTCTTACTATCGGTGCCCGACAAGTACCGTATCTCTTTTTGTTGTGCAAACAATGGCCCTGCAAAAGCAAGCAGAAGCACCAGTAAAAAAATTTTCTTCATTAGTATGTTCATCTCCTTGTTTCTTGTTAGGTAGCAACTGTATTTTTTCTTGTAGTAACTCCGGTTCATTTTATGTTACTACTTCTCAGCCTGCTATAGTGTTTCATTAAAAACATCAATCCCCATCAGCATGTAAGCCAACAGGGAGTTGATGGATTGCTTTATTTACCCTTGTCGTTTATCAATTTATTGCTTCACCATTTTTGTGTTGTAAACTTCATTACCATCAGAAAGCTGCAGCATGTATACGCCTGTATTCAGTGTGCTTAGCTTGTTGTTTAGTGTATTGTTCAATACCTGCAGGTTTCCTTCCTGTATCATCAGCACCTTACCTTCGGCAGATGTAACTACCAGCCGCAGGTGTGCTGCTGCATTGGTGAAATTTAGTTTAACAGCATTGGTAACTGGATTAGGCAAAATACTGAAGTGGTTCTTTGCTCCTGCAATGCTCACTCTTCTTATTACTGAATAAACATGTTTTCCATCTATATCAGTTTGTTTCAACCTGTAAAAATTATAACCAGCCAAAGGCGTTAAGTCTACTGCATAATAAGATTTTTCAGAGGTACTGTTGCCGGCTGCATTTGTTGTATAAATGGGTGTGAATGTGTTACCATCAACAGATCTCTCTACGGTAAAAGTAGCAGTGTTAATCTCTGTTGCTGTCTTCCAATACAAGTTCACTTTGCCATTGTTTTCTTTGGCCCTGAAGTCCATAAGCACTACAGGTAACGACGGATCATTGGCGATGTAAATATTCGGTGCACTGATTGGGGCCATGCCTTCACCTAAATAATAGCTTGGGTGCGGTGGCTGGTTGTAAGCAGAGTTCTGCCATGCAACAGCAGTACGGTACTGCGGGTCGTGCATCAATGTATAAAAACGGCTTTCAGCAAAAGTGGTAGCAGTGTAAATACGCAGGTTCAGGTTGTCAGTTGTTCTGAACATAACCTCTTCTCTCCAATCGCCAAAAAGATCGGCAGTAAGCGCAGGTGTTGATTTAGTGCCATTATTTGAAGAACAATTGGCTGCAGAAAATATTCCAGTGCTGCTGTTGGTTAAATGGTTCCATTTGGTAATAGTGGTACCGTCCAGCAGTTCTCTTGTACTGTCGGCATCCCACCATATGGCAAAGTTCATGGATGGCCTTGAAGTGGTTAACTGTACACCTTTAGCTGTAAACAACCCACCTCTTGAAGCCCATACCTCGTTGCCTTTGTGACGTGGATCTATGTTAGCAGAAAGTGCACGACCTACATCCTCGGCAGCAGCTAATTGAACAGTAAAAATGCGTGCGCCTGTTTTTGCATCAATGAGTGCTGCACCTACCAATCCATTGTTTGCCGGATCTTCATATGGCATCCATATCTCCTGTCCTGGCCTGTCAGGATCGATGTTCGTCATGTGCAATGCATCGCCATGACCCATGCCATTAGCCCATAAACTTTTACCGTTATCATTGATGGCACTTGAGCCATTGAACACTTCATCTTTACCGTCACCATCTACATCACCAATGGTCATCTGGTGATTGCCCTGGCCATAATGCGCAGAGTTACCCGGTGTGTTGCTATCGAACACCCAGCGGCTTGTAAGTTGTCCATTCCTCCAATCCCACGCTGCACGCACAAGACGTGTATAATACCCACGCCCCATAATAAGGCTTGGACGTGCACCATCTAAATAAGCTACTGCCGCTATAAAGCGATCTACACGGTTACCATAACTATCGCCCCAGCTACTTACCGTACCTCTTGCAGGTAAGTAATTGGTAGTAGCCATTGCAGCACCCGTTAAACCATTGAAAACAGTCAGGAACTCAGGACCAGAAAGAATGTAGCCGCTGCTGTTTCTATAATCTGCATTGGCATTACCAATCACGTTACCCAGTCCATCTATGGTAGCATCAGCAGTCTTACATGCTACTTCAGCCTTGCCATCTCCATCCAGGTCGTATACAATGAACTGCGTGTAGTGGGCACCTGCACGTATGTTTCTGCCAAGGTCAATGCGCCACAATCTTGTTCCGTTCAGTTTATATGCATCCAGGTAAACGTTTCCTGTATAACCAGATTGAGAATTGTCTTTAGCATTGGATGGATCCCACTTCAGGACCACTTCATATTCTCCATCACCATCAAGGTCGCCTACACTTGCATCATTCGCACTATAAGTATATGCTTCACCTGTTGGTGTAACGCCGCCTGCAGGTCGTTGCAATGGTATGTTCAAATAATTCTGCGCCCATACAGCACCAGATGTATCAGTGTTGGCTTGCTCCACACCATTGATCACAGGCTTCACTGAATATTTTCCATTTACAGCAGTCAGATCAATGAAGTTGGTAGAATTGGTAACGGGTGAAGGAGTGATCAAAGTTCCATCGCGGTACACGTTGAAACCAACATTTGAAGAATCTGTTCCTAATAACCTCCAGCCAATATACACCTGCGAAGAACTGGTGCGTACGGCTACTACCGACCTGTTCAAACGTTCCATTTGTTTAGGCGTAGTAACTACTGAATCAACTGCAGGTGGCGGAGGTGGCGGTGGCGGAAGTGTTGAGAATCTTCTAACCACCGGTGTCACTACCGAGTTGCTGTTGGTCTTTGTATAAACAATGAATGGTCTTGTAGAATCCTCTGGCGCAAATGCAATTTGCACATTACCCACAGGCTCGTCAATACCATCTGTTACATTCGGATCTTTGAGCTCCACCCAATTAGTTGTTCCTGCACGTTGGCGCATAACACGGGCTACGGAGCGGCCTGAGCCATTTGAGTAGGCATCAGTGAAAGTGTTATAGAGGTTGCCGGCAAAATCGCGCACCAGCGAGTTGTTGGAAATATCTCTTGCAGAAACAGTTCCTTCATAGCTCCAGCTGCTGGTGCTCTTGTTGTATATGATGATAGTAGAACGGTTGCTATTATTAGCATTGAAATAACTTACAACAGGATTCCATTGGTAGTTGAAAGTGATAACTGTATGACGTACTCCTGTAGTGGAACCCGTAGTAGAACTGCCGGGTAAAACAGGACTGGGAACAGGGATATTTTCCCATGCATTATTGATAAAGCGATAGGCCATCACCGTACCAGTAGTAGAAGTGGCAGTAGCCAGTTGTGCATACACAACATATGGTGCGTTTGTGGTGCTGTCTATAGCTATACCCACACCTACTGCCCTGTCTGACGATACAGGCGCGCCTCCTACTGTTTCCCAAGCAGTACCGTTATATCGCTTTACAGTTGGCACAAGACCTGAACCCTCACCAAATATTACATACAGCCTATTGGCAGTATCCAATGCAAACGTGCTACGGGGTGTGCTGCTATACTGGCTGATGCTATAGGTAACAGAACCTGCTGAAAGGTGCAGATTGTTGGGATCGTTGTTAAGTGGCTGCCAGCTAGCAGAAGAAGTATCGTATGTTTTTACGGCCAGCCTGTTGCTGTTGGTACCATCCACATATGAAACATACAGGCGGTTGTTGTTATCAGCAATTATCCTGGTATAACTTGCACTGCCGGTAGAAAGATTATTACCCACCTGCTCCCACGCACCGGCAACCAGTTTTTTTACTTTAGGCACACCAGACTCAATAAAGGCAACATAAGGAACAGTGGTGGTGCCTTCATCTCCTTCTAATAATACTGCAATAGAAGTATGATTGGATGTAGCCGAGGCTACCTGGCTTTCGTTGCCAAGGATCGTCCAATGTTGCGCTTGCAGTAAAGAACTAACGCCCAATGCTGTTGTCAGCAACAACAGCCTGAACAAAATAGCTTTAGAAGAAACAACCTGTAGTGGAAGAACCAGCCGCTGCAGAGCATTACATTGTAGATCTTTTTTCAAGCACATCGTTTTAGAGGAACAGTCAAATAATGCCCAAGTTTACCTCTTAAAATTTTTTTAAGTGTCCTGCGGCATCCTGTGTTCCTCCCACGAAACATCTTATTAAAAGAATATGCTTACATGATTGCTGAAGAATAAGCTTCTTTTCTTTTCCAACTGAACACTCATTGAAGCAATTGGAATAATCAAAACAAGAAGTTTCTGCACCTGGCTTTACCTGTTATACTCCTTATTTTCTAACCTCTGCTGTCCAGTTCAGTTTGTAGGTGTCGCAGCCAAGGTTATTGATGTTCATTCTAAAAGTGCCGCTTGCTGATGTTGGATTTATGTCGGCTTCGAGGTCAAACCTCCATGCAGTTGAGCCTCCATCGGGTGGTTCTGATATATGATCATTCACTTTGCCGTTGTTGATATTGAAAGCCCCATCAGGCCCAACCGTTGTTTGTTCTAATTTACCACTACAGCGCCAGTAACCTTTAAATGTCAGGTTCTCCAGTGTTTTACCATCTGCAGACACATCAAAAAATATGGAGTCTCCTTTCATACCATTGGAAAAAGCACCTGCATAATGACGGGCAGCTGCAGTTTCTGAAGTAGTAGAAACTGTAGTACCGTTTGTTTCTGCAGCGGCAGAAGGTTTTGTTTCACCGGTAGTGCCAGAACAGGCAGTATTCATCATTACCAGGAGGAAAAAGGTGTTTTTCATATATAGGTTTGAATGCAAGATAAACTGGTAGAAAAGCAGTAAGGCTTATCAATTTGTATTAGAAGGCTTCCAATCACTTCACCGGCTTCACTCCTTCCGAGGTCATAACTATTTTCTTGATTGTACCATCTTTATTGTAGTGCAGGTAATCTATGCATACTGAGCGGTGAAAGCTGCCTGCGTCTGCAGCCAATGCGCCATTATGGTAAATAAAATACGACTTGCCTTTAAAGTCAATGATCGCCTGGTGATTGGTGTTGCTGTTGCCTGCAATCTCATTGATGATGCCTTTGTACACCCACGGCCCATCGATGCTGCGGCTCATGGCATAAGCTATCTTTTCAGGAAACTCGTAAGCGTATGAAAGATAGTACCAGCCATTCCTTTTGTGTATCCAGGGCGCTTCGGTAAAATGCGGCAACTTGATCGTCTTCATCGGGCCATCCATCTCTATCATATTCTCCTTCAGCTTTACATAGTGCAGCGTAGTGTTGCCCCAAAACAAGTAAGCTTGTCCATCATCGTCTATCATAACAGAAGGATCAATATCATCCCACGTGATCTTCGTCTCGATGGTCATATCGTTGGTGATTAGTGCTTTGCCAAGAGCATCTTTAAAAGGACCTGTAGGACTATCAGACACAGCCACTCCAATGGCTTTACCATTGATGGTTTTATGTTCAATGGAAACAAACCAGTAGAACTTTCCGTTGCGCTCTATCACCTGCGATGCCCATGCATCACCTTTAGCCCAGGTAAAATCTTTTACCGTAAGTGGTACAGGGTGCTCTTTCCAGTTCACCATATCGGTAGATGAAAAGACCAGCCAGTCATGCATTACATACCGCTGCTCTCTTCTCGGCGCCTCATCATGACCAGTGTACAGGTACACCGTATCATTGTGCACCAAAGCCGCAGGATCAGCAGTGTATTTATGTTGTATAATGGGATTGCCACCTACACGTGTAGTGTCGCGGGTGGTATAAGGTTTCACTTCTGCAGAACGCTGTGCTGTACATCCATTAAGAATGCCAGCCAATAGAATAGCAGCTATACAAGTTGACTTCAAATTCATGTTGTAGTTCTAGTTGTGTTGTAGTTGAATGTATACAGGCTTATCCCTGTCGCATGTTATTACACCATCGGCATACTCTAGTTCTGCCACCTGTATAAGGCTGCGCTTAGCATCTACTGAATTATTTGGTGCAGGATTGGCTTTTGATCTTCCGGGGTGTGTAAAATAGTATATGTATGCACGGTCACCACTCACCACCACATCAGGATGACCACCTATGGCTGCGTCCTCTGCTCCTTCGCCCGGCTCTTCGAGTATACGTGTGGTTTGCTTCTTCCATTTCAGCAGGTCATTAGATTGATAGATCTCCAATCCCTTCCATGCGTCTACTATCATCCAGTAGGTATTCTTCCACCAGAAGACTTTAGCTCCTTCGCCACGGGCAGCTATGGCCTTGCCTTTGTCTTCCCAGTTGTACAGGTCTTTGCTGTCAGCATACCAGATCGACTTGCCATCTCTCTCGTTGTTGTACCACATGCGCCAGCCACCTTCGGGTAGCTTTACCACACCTGCATCTATCACTTTATCATTAGCCAGTTTTAGCGTTGACTGGTACTGCCAGTTGAGCAGGTCATTGCTGGTAAGATGAATAATATTGCGTGGATGATTCCAATCATTAAAAATGCCTGGTACATAAGTAAGGTACATGTGGTATACACCTTCGTGTTCTATCACATCGGGTGCCCAGTGCGTATAATCTGCTACAGGACGATAATTGATATTGGCCGTATCTACATACTTCCAGTTTGCACCATCTTTCGATTCTGCTATGCCTATGCGTGTACCATGCACCCACCTGACACCGGTAGAGTCACTATGAGTTGCCCGCCTGTTGGTGTACAACATATACCACCGCTTCCGTTGCTTGTTCCAGATGATAACAGGATCGGCAGCGCCATCATAAATAGGATCGCGGTACAGTGGCTTAGGAGCAGGAACACCTTTCGCAGATCTTGAAGACACAGCGCATGCAGTACCTGCTATCACCATCAAAAACAGCAGGTACATTATCCCTGGCAAAGACAATCTTTTCATATTTGTTTTGCTTACTTGAGCCTTAAAACAACTACTGATTTTGACGGAAGATCAACCACAAGGTCATTGCCTTCTTTTCTTGCACCGATGAAAGAAGTAAGCTGAATGTTGTTCGGCTTTTCAAAAGTGTTGATGTCATTCACTTTTCCGGAAGTCAACATTTTACCTGTTACAGTATTCCATGTTATTCCATTAAGTGCTAAACGCACAGGAGTAGACTGGTTAGGATTAAGATTTACAAAAGAGATATGTACAGCACCTGTAGAGTCTTGCGAAGCAGAAACATTTACGGCAGGTATACTTTTACCTTCCATGGTGTAGTCAGGAGATTTCAATTGTACAGGTAGATACTTTGCATCGTGGTGAACCGTATAAAGATCGAACACATGGTAAGTAGGCGTAAGCAACATCTGCCTGCCTTTGGTAAGGATCACCGCCTGCAATACGTTAACCGTTTGAGCAAGATTTGCCATCCGAACACGGTCGCTGTGGTTATTAAAAGTATTCAAAGTAGTACCTGCTATCAATGCATCACGTAAGCTGTTTTGTTGGTAAAGGAAACCAGGATTGGTACCGGGTTCTACGTCTGTCCATATGCCCCACTCATCTACCACCAGCGCTACTCTTTTTTCTTTATCGTATTTATCCATAATAGCCGAGTGACGTGCTACCAATGTATCCATGAACAAGGCATTCTTCATGGTTTGGAAGTATTGCTTTTCTTCAAAATTAGTTGCTGAGCCTTTGCTGCCACTCCAGCTACCTGTAGGCAGTGTGTAGTAGTGCAGTGTAATACCCCACATCTGGTTGCGTGGTATCTTTTGCATGCACACTTCTGTCCAACGATAGTCGCTGGCATTGGCGCCGCTTACGATCTTCTTTAATGGTGCACCAGGATAATTGCGCGCATAAGTTGCATAGCGCTTGTACAGGTCAGCATAATACTCAGGAGACATGTTTCCGCCGCAGCCCCAGCTTTCGTTGCCCACACCCCAGTAGGTTACTTTCCATGGTGTAGCACGACCATTCTCTTTGCGCAATTTGGCCATAGGACTTTCGCCTGCTGCATTAAAGTATTCTACCCACTTCGCCATTTCTTCTACTGTGCCACTGCCTACGTTACCAGCTATGTAAGGCTCAGTGCCCAGCAGCGTACACAGCTCCATGAATTCGTGTGTACCAAAGCTGTTGTCTTCTGTTACGCCACCCCAGTTGGTGTTCACCATCTTTGGGCGGTCCTTGCGCGGACCAACACCATCTCTCCAGTGGTATTCATCGGCAAAGCAGCCACCGGGCCAGCGTAGGTTCGGCACTTTTATATTCTTTAAAGCCTCCACAACATCTAAACGTATGCGATCTTTTTTAGGCACTTTCATGGTATCAGCTACCCAAAAGCCATCGTAGATACACCTGCCAAGATGCTCGGCAAAATGGCCATAGATATGCCTGCTGATGGTATGTGTGGGTGCACCTGCACCAGCATTAATGGTTACTTCGGCTTGTTGCGCAAAAGATTGAAGCTGTAAGGTGGATAATGCCAATACAGCAAATGACAACTTAGTGATTCGTGAAAGCAGCATATATAAAAGTTATATGTTAGGTTTTTTAATCGTGGTTGAAATTATTTCTTCGCACTTCCTTTTGGATTAGCAATAAAAGGACTTATGGTTACAGGTCCTTCTAACCCTGAAGGTTGCACTTTCCATTTAGAGGCATCAAAACTCTTGTAATCTATATTAACGAAATTGATCTCGTGATACTTCCTCCATTCCATTCCCATCCTGTCCATATACCTAATGCGATTCGCCATCAGATTAGCAACTTCAATGGTGATGGTGTTCTGGCCTGTCTTCAAGTATTTACCAATGCGTGTTTCATAAGGAATGCTCCATAATATGCCCACCTCTTTTCCATTGATGGTAACACGTGCAGATTCATTGACTTTTCCCAATTGCAGTAAATATTCATCGGCTCGTTTTGCAGGTAAATTAAAAGTGGTGGTGTATACGCCTGTTCCTGAAAAATTTTGCGTAGCAGTATCATCAGTAAGATCAGTCCAGTTTTGCAGCTGTTGTAATGTCCTGGCAGCTGGCAAAGATGGACCACCTTCCTTAAAGCTTAGCTGCCACTTGCCTTCAAGATTAAAGGGCAGGTGCAGTGTCTCAAGGTATTTCCATTTAGGAGTTGTAGCAGGCTTTGCTGTAGTTGCTTTTAGATTCAAAGCTTCGCCTGGTTTAATCTGAAGTCTTACATCTGTTGTGTTTCCTTTTTTAGTGAACGCAGCCATGCCTGCATCCCCTGATTGAGGATCCATTATAACTACCGAATTAGCAGCGAACTGTATTGGAAGGTTTGCGTTGATGGTATTGGGTGTATGATTAACGAGGTAATAATATTTACCACCATTCACACTGCGCCTGATGAATTTCAAACCGCTATCCACCAGCACCTCCCTTTTCACACCTGCATACTCCAGCGCCTTCATAACATCTTTGGAAAGAATGATCTTTCCTTTACCCACTACCACTTCACTTAAATCTTTTCCTTTTTGCTGAAAGTTTAAAGTAGCTATTAATGCAGCTAAAGAAGCCCGTTGTTGTTCGTAATGATCCAAACCCGGAACATCAGCAGGCATCTCTTCCAATACTATTATTGCACCTGCATTGGCAAGACGAATGATGTTTTGTAAAGTAGCCACAGGCATCATTTTGCATTTAGAAACCAGCAATACTTTATGAGCCGCACCATTTTTTGAAACCTTTACAATGCCATTAGTAACTGATGCTTCAGACAACATTTTATCAGAAACAAAATCCATGGAATAACCTCGCTCCTGTAACTGCACAAGGTTCTTATAAAAAGGAGTTGGATGCAACCAGTGGTCAATATCATGCACCTTCAGTGGCATGTCTGTTCCCTTGGCATTGTGCCATGCATCATACACAGGCCAGTAAGCCATTATCTCGTTATCAGGTTCACCACTCTGCAGCACACTCTGGCAGCGGGCAATGTAGTTATTCAATCCCTGCAGGTGTGGCCACAAACTATTGTTCGGAACAAAATTCACAGAAGCATAAAACAACCAACCGGGCCATTGTACGTAGTCAGGTGAGTAAGTAGTACCGTGATAAAACACATGATTTACGCCCGATAAAAACACCTGCTCTACCTCTGGCTTACACTGCGCCCAGGATGTTTTAAAATGCTCAGTTAACCAGGTAAATGTTTCTGAAGAAGTGAGTTTATTACCCATAGCATGCGCAGCCGAAGAAGCAAACTTCAGCATGTTAGGATCAGGATCTACATTGCGCACATCTGCACTATCTCTTCGCAAACCAGGGATAGGAAAATAGCTGGAGCCGAAAGTTTCTGTCTCCGGAATATCAAATGCAGCATACAAGTCTAGCAGGTTACCAGGTGAACCATGCGCCTGGTTCAGCGACTTCGTCTTCTTATCATGCGCATACTTCGTGAAGGTTTTTGAGAAATTCTCCAGCATCAGGTCACTCATGGTTTGACGGTAATCACTCTTCACTCTTGCCACTTCCTCACTCGCCACAGTTGATGCCATTTCCCGTAAAAAATATCTTAAGTCATACCCTCTTCTCCTTTTGAATTCATCAAAAAAAGCAGGTGTCCAATCTGCATTATAAACTTCATAACTATCGTTGTAAAAAGCTTTAACACCACGGGCTGTATTGCCAAAAGCAGTATCCCATTTTTTGAAATAGTTTGTCAGCGATGCTTTAGAGAAATGATCAAGCGTATAGCCTTCACCACCAGGTGCAGCACGCTTTACAGCCTGCTTGGTTTTGGAAGAAAAAGCTGCAAACAACTTCCATTCACCTGCAGCAGGTGTCCAATTGAGCGTCCCGTCAGCTTGTACTTTATCAGTAATGTCCAACTTTTCATCCTTGCCATAGGCCATTAGTGCGGTGAGTTTAGCCACATCCTTCTGCCTTGCGTCATTGATGAGTACTTTATCTTTCAATGGCTCACCGGCCTTTACCGTATACTGCTGAATAACCAAGCGCGTAGCTGCATCCTCTGTGGTGACCTGCGGACCACCAATAGGCCAACCCGTACCTACTGAAATATATACACCCATACCTAAACCCGTTGATTGCTTCACCGTATGATCGAGCATCTTCATCCACTGCGGTGACAGGTAGGGTATATACTTGCTCTCGTGGCCTTTAGCACCATAGATTGGCACCACTTCCACGCCTCCAAAACCAGCCTTTTGATAAGTAGACAGTTGAGAACTTATGTTCTTTTCATCCACTGCACTACCCATCCACCACCAGCGCGTCCATGGCTTAGCGGTCTGTGTAATAGCAGGCCATATTTGTGCATGCCCTTGCAGTACCAACACTGATAAAACAAAGGCTATAATTATCTTCTTCATATTTCATTTTTATGTTCCGTACAGTAGTACTTTCATCTACCTCGTTGCAGCCTGCCCCGTCAGTCTTGCGGGGTCGCACACTTTTACGGAATATCTTTATTCAACTTCAGCTTCCATTTTTTTAACCGTCCAAATTTTTTCAAGCACCAATATAATCCACCGTTTGCTTCAATAAAGCTGCAGTTAATTTATCTATACCAGCTTCGCATTCTTGTACCTACCGTGTGGACATATCTTATTGTTTCGATGTTTCATGTTCCATCGGAACATTTAGTGAGTAGAAGAAGTATGAAATATTATTTCCTATCGTTCCGTAGGAACGTCTGGTACTTAAATTCTAGTTACCCTGCACCAGACGTTCCTACGGAACGTCAGATCCAATCAATTGTTCGGTTCCCTACCAACCAAATGTCCCTACAGGACATGCAAAAGATGTGTCTACACGGTAGCTCTTGTACGATATTCCCTTGATTCAAAAGAAAAACAAAAAAAGGATCGAAAATATTTTATCATCGTATTGACTAATCAATTTGTCTTGATTTAATCAATCATTCTAAACCATCTAATTACCATCCGGCTTCATTGTATTTTTTACAGGGCTATCAGGCCAATAAAAAGAATCAAACGCATCTGGTTTTGCAGGATCGAAATCAGGAACACCAGGTTGTAAATATTTAGCTAAACCTAGTTTATTTTCTCTTATGCCCCTGATGATAAGCTTACTGATCTGGTATGCACCAAAAGGAGTGAAATGTGTATTATCTGCCAGGGCTGTTTTTTGTCCAGGATAAGTGTTAGCAGGAAAATGCACGAATGCCTTGATAGATTCGTCAGGCCCCCATGCTTCATACATCGTTTTGCTCATTGCGTTCAGGTCTATCAGGGCAACATTTTCTTCCTTAGCAGTAAGCCTTACTGCAGCCGGATAATCACCTAATGTTTCTGTTATCTTACCATCTTTATCAAAACTTCTTCTTTGCATGGAAGTTACAAGAACAGGTGTTGCTCCTTTCTTTCGCACCTCGTCGATAAAAAATTTCAAATCTTTTTTATAGCTGGTAAATGCACCAATGCCTTCACCTTTTTGCTTCATGTCATTATGGCCAAATTCTACAAAAGCATAATCACCCTTTTTCATCATCGACAACATTTTTTCGAAACGCCTTGCACTGATAAAACTGCTAAGGGATTCACCAGATTCAGCATAATTGGCTACTGCTATTTTGCGTGCTTCAAACGACGCAGGAATGATCTGTCCCCATGCTGCATAAGGTTCTGATGCCTGGTCTACAACGGTAGAATTTCCTGCGAGAAAAACATTGATTACATCACTGGCAGAAGGTGTAATTTCTATAGCTGCCACTTTAGGTGCTTCACCGTTGAACTCTAGCGTAAGCTTATTATCCCAATGATAATAATCCCTTTCACGTGGCTTTATCCTTACCCTGCTATTGTTGGTTTTAATGATGGTATCGCGGAGATTGACCGTGAACTCCAGCGCTCTTACTTCCCCTTGCAGAGTCTGGATTCTATTTACCATCATCCGCCTGCTTTCAGCACGTATTGCTGCATCTGATGTTCCTTCTTTATCACCCAACACCACTTTTACATCATAATTACCTTCAGGTAGTTTTACAGAAAAAAGAAATGGCGTGTCATTGGTAACAAATCCATCTTCTAAAGCATTATTTGATCTACGCTCCACACTCTTCACCGATGATCCATATTCAAATCCATAACCTCTTTCATCAGTGTAAGTGTCACTGGGAATCACCTTAGTGTAGCCAGTCTTTGCCGAAGCGCTAAAGTCGTAGTTATGGTAATTACTGCTTAGCTGTGGAAACTTTTTTGCAGCACAAGCTGAAAAAAGAATTGACAGAACGAGTATATGGGTAAGCTTTACTTTCGTGTTTTTGTCTCTAATCTGATACATCCCTAACTGCTTGCTTTTTTAGTCATTACCGGAAAATTTCTAATCTCAATTTGCAACAAAGCTTACATGCTGTGAAAAGGAAAGAAGGAATTGCAATGATGAGCTTCATACTTTACCCACCTTCAATACTATTGTCTTTTTACTTTTTTAAGCTTACTGGATTTTAAAGCCATTTCGTTGTCGTCTAAATCTTGTCCAAAATCAGGCATGCCATCTTTAGTCCACTTTAAAACCCTGGCTCGGGTATGACGATTAGGGTCATACAACGGTTCGCCTTTGATCTCTTTATAATCACGGGCATGATAAATCATGATATCAGTTTTACCGTCTTCAGCTACTATAAAACTATTGTGTCCCGGACCAAAACGTTTAAGCCCTTCATTGGTATAAAAAACAGGCTCAGGCAACTTGTGCCATGATGCAGTGTCGAGAAGATCTGCATCCTCATGAGCCCACAGTAGTCCTATGGCATAATTTGCATCAGTGGCACTAGCTGAGAAGGTTACAAATACTTTTCCATTGCGAATTATTACAGCAGGGGCTTCATTCACTTTATGACCTCGCAATTCCCATGCATATTGCGGTTCAGAAATAATTGTTTGCTTAACGTCAAGCGTTGTTGGACTGGTCATCTTTGCAATGTACAAGCCTGTATTGACCACCTTAGTGGATGCCCTATCTACCCACAGCATGTAACGTTCTCCTTTATGCATGAAGGTGGTAGCATCAAGGGTAAATTCATCTCTCTTACTATAAATTTGACCTTCCTCTTTCCATTCACCTTTTGTCGGATCTGCAGATGGATTGGACAAGACGTATTTGCGTATTTTCCACTTTTCTTCAGCGGACCCTGCAGCAAAATAAATGTACCACGTCCCATCTATCTGATGGAGTTCGGGAGCCCAGATGTGATTGCCCATGATACCTTTTGAGTGCTTGCGCCAAACTACTACCGGTTGCGCTTCCTTTATGCCATTGATGGTTTTTGAACTACGTATCTCAATACGATCATATTCTGGTACCGTCGCAATAAAGTAATAAATCCCATCAGGCGTTTTCCATACATGTGGATCCGCTCTCTGAAAGGCAATTGGATTGTTGAATTGGTTCTTCTTTAGCTTCTGAGCGTACATGCCAGAATTGCTAAGGATTAACGACAATGAAAGTGTAAGCTTTAGGAGGTTAGTGAACTTCATAGTGCGACTGATGCTGTTGAAAAATATTTCGTCTTTTGCCTTCTCACTTGTTTGCCTTATTCTTCAATTGTAATGAACTATCGTTTATTTCAAAAATATAATTCTTCAGTAGTGTGATGATCTCACCTCCTGCTAACAGCACCGGGCCATAACCATGTGCTGCATAAACATTAATTGGACGATAGTAATAGAAAGCGGGATCGAAAGCCATTCCTGTTCCTACACAAGTACCTTCCACCTGTCCGCGATCATTTACTTTGGTTGCAACAGCATTCCAAGCTAATATAGCAGCAGGTGCATAAGCTTTGGCGTCTATCCAACCTTTGTTGATGGCTCTTGCAAAACAATAAGCATAAATAGCAGTGGCAGATGTTTCCAGATAGCTATCATTCTTATCGATCAATTGGTGCCAAAAACCTTCACCTGATTGGTAAGCTTTCAAACCTTTAGCATGCAGTTGCAATTGTTGCAAAACTGGTTTATATCCAGGATGTGTAGTTGGTAAAACATCCAGTAATTCAACCATTGCCATAATAGCCCAACCATTGGCACGTGCCCAATGATACTGCGGATGTTCTTTCATTTCCTGCACCCAACCATGCATGTACAGGTTGTTGTCTTTATTGAACATCCTTTTAGAAAAAAGCAGTATTTGCTTCACTGCATCATCATAATATTTTTTATCACCGGTAAGCTTGCCCATTTGTGCAATGGCAGGCACACTCATATACAGGTCATCCAGCCAGATGGTATTTGGCTGCGGACGATTTCTTGCCAATGTACCATCGGGTAAACGAAATTCCTTTGTATATACATAATCCACCAAATGATTGACCAGTGGCCTGATCCCTGCATTGCCACCAACCTGCAACGTTTTGATCATAGAAGCAGCAACGGCACCTGCATCGTCTAGTGCATGCGGGCTTACCGGCTGGCGCAATGGATTATTTGCTTTTGGAAATTTTGCATTTAGCTCCTTAAAGTGCGGGTACGCATTAGCAAGAAAATTTACACGCTCTCTTGTGTAGTTGGTGTAGCGTTCATCACCGGTTGCTTCGCCTACCAGCAACATAGCCGAATAGGTAACACCCCACTCGTAGCTGGTAAGCCTGAAATCCCCCTGCTTTAAAACAGTGTTCGTATCAATGCTGCTGAAGTTGTAAATATTTTGATTGGTACGGCGATCTATCAATTGTGCAGGTGTTACTTCATCCAGGTAAGTATAAACCCTGTCAAGTACCTTTTTAACTGTATCAATGGCAGGTGCGCCGTACGGTATTTTATAATCCGGCTTCAGTAAATGAAGTGGTGTAGTAACATCATTTGTTTTTACCTGCGCCCGGGAATAGAAAACGAAAAGTATAGAAGCTGCAGCTGCAAAAAATAAACGACAAGAAGGTAAAGTTGAACGAAGAAGTTTTTGAACTTTCATAAGCAAATAGGCAATCATTGAAAATGCGGTACGCCTAAAAGTAGAAATTGACAATTACCTTTTCGTCCTGTTCCATCCTGCTGCTAATCTTAACGATAAAGCAGTGAGCTATTTTACCGCCACATCCCAAACTTTAGCCATGCGCGATTTACCAGCGGGACCTTCCACCCATAGCGTTACAATGTACAAACCTGCTTTATCATATACATGTGTCGGATGTTGTTCAGTAGAAGTTTTTCCATCACCAAAATCCCATTTCCAGGAAGTGATAGCGCCGCCTGATTCATCAATGAAAGAAACAAGCCGGCGGTTCATATCAACAACTTTAAATGACCATTGCGCTTCTATTGGCTTCTTAAACTGTGGCTCCAAAGGCATCAGCTTAAAAGGCAACAGGTAAGAGGCATTGCCATACATTGTATGTTCTTTTGAAAGATTCCAAAAGCCATTGTTGCCTTTTGCATTCACATCATCATAGTCTATGATTGCCCAACTCATGCCGATGTTCTTGTTCTCATGAAGGACAGATTCTACAGCACGGCTGGGACCTTCAGCCCCTGCATAATCAAAAGGCGTGATCCAAAACTCGAGCACCAGCCGCCCAGAGTCGCCTGGCTTAAAGTTGTAATCGTAAGCAGCATTGGCATAAGGCAGATCTTTTATCCACGGCTGGCTGCCCCACGCCAGCGCCCAATCCTTGCCTACAGCTGGTGTAAAAATGTGGTAGTTCTGCGCATGCACACCATGAAATGAAAAGTAAGCATCCATCGGGCTGAGCGTTTTGTTTGGGTGAAAACGATCAATAAGTGGTCCGCCTGATTGATCTCCATCTACTACTATTTCAAAAATATCATTGTGCAGATCTGTCAAAGAAAAATCCCAATAATCATCAAACGCTTCATACAAAAAGTACAACCTGTTCATGCCTTTCACCCAACCTACTTTCACCTTCACATCCAGGTTCTTTGGGTTTGCATTCACATGCTTTTTACTATCATCCCACAGTTGATCCATGCCAACGGTATAGCTCTCCGGCACTATATCCCAGTCAGATTTTTTACCATCAATGGTGGGTATAGCATTAGCAGGAAATTTGAATATTTTATAACTGCGATCATCCTGCGCATGAATACTTATACCAGGTAAAATGAAAATGAACAGCAATAGGTAAGAAACGATTTTCATGATGTGCTATAAGAGATGATCAACTAGTGTAGGAAAAGTAACAGCTTATTTACTTAACTGAAACTTTTATTTCAGCAGCTAGCTGTTGTGCTAATTGCACCACGTAGTTCTTAAAATATGCTTCTTCTTTAAAACCTGCGTCGCTTAGCTCCCAGCCTGCAACTGAATAATAAGTAACTGGCGCTCCATTGGTCACTTTCAATTTCGCTAAAAATGTATTGGATAGTTTACCCGTCTTTGGAGCACGTATAAATCCATTATAAGCCTTGGCAGGTACAATAAGCGCAAGGCCGAGCCACCACTCTTTGTTGTAGCTATGCTTATCATGCGAAACCAGCGCCACCCAATCATTACCAACAGGCACTACCAATGGATCCTTCCCAGTGTTGATCTTCACTATACCTATTCCTAACTCTTCACCACCTTCTAAGTTGGATACAACAACCGTATTCTTATAGGCGTACATGCCAGGCGTTATGCTCACTGTTTCCTGCAGGTCATAATGCCTGCCTGCTGCAGGTGTCCAATGTTCGTACCTGAACTTCATCATAGATCGTACAGGGCCTTCGGTAAGGATATTGAAATGCGTTTGCGCCACATTATTTACTGAATCATCAACAGTTACACCCAAGCGAAACAACTGGTCGCCTTGAACCAAAGCAACACCACCTATACCAACAGAGTTGCCTACAGCCAGTATATCTCTCCCCCACTTTTCCATTACATGGTAATTGTCTTCTACTTCACCCTTTGCATTGATGCCTACATCCTCTGGCGAAATTTCAGGTACCAATTTTCCAAATACATCTTTCGCATTTCTTCCGTCCAGGTAGTGGCGAAAACCTACTTTATCATTCTCCCATGTAGGACCATCTGTTTGATAACGCTGGAAGCCGATGCTCTTTGGCAGATCGCGTCTATGCACTACTTCGCTTGAAGCAGGTTGAACAGGCTCTGTTGCTTTCATGCGTTTTCCAAAGCGTACACTTGTACGTGGCTTATAAACCGGCTGCACTCCCGTCCATTGCAATGTGAAAGTAGTGCTGCTGTTAGCCGGAAGATTCGCTACGAAAAACAATTCATCCCATTGATTGTCTCCATCCACGTCGTCCAGTTGTACGGGAATGGTATCTTTTGCAGCTGATAACAACAGCGGGAATTGTCCTGCAGAAACATTACGTAAGCTGGCCCTGTTAACGGCCACTGGTTTATCAACCAAAGCAATGGAAGAGGAATTACTGACAACGATCCTTTGTACCTGTTGGCTGCTGTTTATGCGGCTACCAGTGCAACCAATCAACAATGTGACCGTTGTAATCAAACCAATAGAAAATGCTTTCAGCATGTAAAATATTTAGAAGGTTAGCTTGTCGGTTTTTGTAATGATCCTGTTAGGGATTCCCTTCACCTTATCCAGTTGCAACTGCTGTACATTTTTTAGGTTGAACAACGGAGCATTGCCTGCCTTCTGTGCTTTTACATTGAATAACGAAGCGCCATTCACATCATCCATAATGAAGGCAGCACGTGTTTCTTTTCCTAAAAAAGAGATCTCTACATTATTCAGTTCTATATTTTTTACATGGCGAATGAAGAAACCATATGCAGGTAGCACACCAAATTTTTGCGGCTCAGGATAGCTCCTCTCGTACTCAGGTACTGTTGTTTGAATAGTATGTGCAGGAGAGTCAATAGGCCTGTAGTAAATCCGGATGTTATTGAATTTTACATCTTCTATTTCATTGTTTGGCAAACCAGAAATTAGTGTAGAAAAATGAGAGTCTGCATTGTGTACAACTACGTTGCTGATCATTACCCTGCGAAGCTTACCTATGGCTACACCTTTTGGTCCACGCATTCTACCACCTAATCGTAAAAAGAAAGGCGAATTTACGATATCGCGCATGGTGATGTTGGTAATGGTTACATCTTCCAGTAAACCTCCATCTACTGTTTCCAATGCAAGACCGCGGCAATAATCAAACACGCAGTTGGAGATCGTGATGTTCTTAAATCCTCCATTTGATTCAGTTCCAAATTTTATACGACCTGTTGGTCCTTCCTGGTCGGGCACCTGGTTGAATTGCTTGCGCTGGTATGTACCATTGTGCAGCGTTCCCAAATCATATCCACTTACCTGGCAATTGGTGATGGTAACATTTTGTGTAGGACGTGCATATCCAAGTGCAAAAGAACTTTTCAAACATATTGCATCATCATAAGGTGAATTTATGGTGCAGTTGGAAACACGAACGTTCTGGCAACAGTCTATATCTATACCATCGCGGTTGGTATCCATCTTCAAGTTATCAATGGTAAGATTATCTACACCGGTTGCCAGTATACCAAAATGTCCGCCATTCAGTATGGTAAAATCTTTCATGATCACGTTGCGGCAAAGCTTTAAAGCAATGGCTTTATTAGCGCCTCCCTCCCACATGAATACACCTGCGTTCACGCCTATTTTTTCCCAACCTTCATTCCTGTAAAAACCACGGCTAAGCCCTTTACCCCAGATTGTGCCAGGTCCCAGTATAGAAACATTCTCCAGGTTCTCGCCCCATATTAGGCTGTTGTGCCAATGGCTGTGTCCATAGTCCTGATACTTATTGCCCGGCCCGGGATCAGGTGCATCGTACCTTCCACCATCACTTGAGTCTGCTGCTATTATAGTACTGCCCTGGTCGAGGTATAAAGAGATGTTGCTTTTAAGCCGAATGGAATAACTGAGATATTTTCCTGCAGGAAAAAACACTGTACCTCCGCCTGCTTTCACAGCTGCTTCTATCGCATCATTGATGGCTTTTGTATCTAGTGTTTTACCATCACCTACTGCACCATAAGAACGAATGTTTTGAAATGAACTTTGTTGTTGTGCTGATAGAGTAGATAAAGAGAATACTGCTAGCAACAGCAACACTACTTGAATGAAAGGTTTCTTCATCTGGCAATTCTTGTTTAGGCGAAACTACTTAAAGCAAAATGGAAAGCAGGCCATCTCAGGATGCAGCAGGATGCTTTATAAATATGAACACCGTATCATGCAATTGATCTCATTTTAATCATTGCCATATGAAATTTTCACGCTTCTATTCCATAGCTACTGCTTGCTGCATTTTGCTGTTCACTATTTCATCATCAGCACAGATAGGTAAAAGATTTCCCTCTGAACGAAAAGTGATAAAAGATCCTGTAACAGGCGCTCGTCTTACCTTTCTCACATCCTCGCAAGGTGGTGATGCTAAAATATATCCAACGCACAACCAATGGACGGCTGATGGTGAATGGCTGATTTTTAGAAGCAGCAGGGTGCGCGGCGAAGCAATGGCAGTAAATGAGAAAACTGGCGTGATGGTGCAGGTAAGTGAAGGAGGCTATACAGGCATGCTGAACATTGCAAGAAATTCCATGAAGCTGTATTTCATGAGAACACCGCCAAGAGATACTACTATACGCCGTATGCGTGAAGCTGCTCCACTACAAGACTCAGCCAGGAATGAAAATGACACGATGCGCCGCCGCTCCTTCCCTGGTGTACCGGTACAGATCATTGAAGTAGATCTTGCAAAAGTATTTGCTGACAGCAAGTCTGGAAAGATGCAGGATGCAAGCGTGTATCAACGTGTTTGCGGCACTACTCCAGCCTCTATGGGCGCTGGTGGCGATATGGCTTTGGATGGAGATGAAGAATGGGCTTACTTTAGAATAGGCACACAGGAAGCAGCACGACATTTACCTGCTGATGTAAAACTGGAAAGCAACTTTGGGCCACGTAATATGGGCGCAGGTCCATCGGGTATAGCTGCTATGAATATAAAAACCGGTGCTATTAAACATGTGGTGTCGGTGCCATTCCAGGTGGGGCATATTCAAACCAATCCCTGGGAGCCGGGTGAGATCGTCTTTTGCTGGGAAACAGGCGGCAAATCGCCACAACGTACATGGACTGTAAAATCTGATGGAACAGGACTTCGTCCTTTATATCCAGAAGCAGAATACGAGTGGGTAACACACGAAGCTGTTATTACAAAAGATGAAGTAGCAATGGCTATCATGGGTCATCGTAAAATACCGGGAACAGAGAATACAGGTGTTAATGCAGCAGGCACTCCGGTATCAGGAGCTAATCCAGGGCAGGAAGCCGCATGGGGTCCATCGGGTACACGTGAAAAGCCTACAGGCTTAGCCATTGTAAACTTAAGAACAAGAGAAATGACAATAGCCGCGCAAACACCTTCTGGCAGTGGTCTATGGCATGTGCATGGTTCGCATGATGGCCGCTTTGCAGTGGGTGATGATTTCTCAAGAAGAATTTACCTGATAGATCGCAAGACAAGAGAAATGATTATGCTTACTGCTGGTCATAAAGTAACAGCATCCGATCACCCGCATCCTACTTTCAGTCCTGATGGAACAAAGATCCAGATACAATCAGCCATGCTTTCAGCTGATAATAAATCGATGAATATTTGTATTGTTCATGTGCCGAAGAAATGGCTGAAGCGGAAGTAGTGCTGAATTAAACCACTACGGTAGTCTCTAAGACTACCGTAGTGTAGTTCAAATTTTAAAGACTACCGTAGTTTCATATAGCTCGGTGAAAATCAACAAGCACCATTTGCTCCTACGGAGCAAGAAGGTTTATTATTTATTGTTTGCTACCTACCTGTTGCCCCTACGGGGCACTATTCGTAGCCAAATACTACGGTAGTTTTTTAAGAATACCTAGTGTCAAAGACTACCGTAGTGTAGTATAAATTAATCCTTCCAAACAACCACGCTTGCAGGCTGCATTGTTTTACTTCCAATGAGGACTTTGCCTTTGGCTGGCATGGCCACATTATAAGCAGCACCTGAATAATTAACGCCTACCCAAAAGCCATCACGCCAATCTACCATCACACCTTCAGGATAATCTTCTATAGCAATTCCGGCCTGCATATATACCCTTGCAAGAACAGCTTTTTCAAGGGCGCCATCATCGGTATCAGGACCCACATAAGTAACTGTTCCTCTACCCATCTTGCGATGCGTTACAGCCACTTTACCTGCATAATATTGATTGGTATAGGTAGCCCATGTTTCTGTACCTGCCATAGGCTCTAGCACATCTGCCCAGTTGTTCCATTTATAGTTTGCCGTACCAGCTTTGATAGTTCCCTGTACACTATCAGGCAACAGGTCATAAAAAGAAACTTTAGCTCCAATCAAATCATAGATAGGTTCAGCCCATTTCATTTCCCAAAGCTTTCCTGTCCTGTCTTTTTGCCCGGTGCGGCTTGATAAAACAAGGTGACCACCATTCTGCACATATTGCTTCCAACGAGCGACAAGGTTTGCATCCAGCAGTTGATAAGCCGGCGCTACCATAACAGGATAATTTGAAAAATCCTTCTCTTCTGTGATCACATCAACAGGTGCACCAAATTGTTTGAGTGCGACATAATACCGCTTCAGGTGAGCCATAAAATCCCATTGATTTGTCTGCGGCTGGTTGTCCATTTCCCACCTGTTGTCCGGGTTATATAAAACAGCTGTCCACCTTTTTTTATAAGCTGGTGGCATGGTAGCATTGGCATCGTAATGCTTCTTCAGCGTGTTGATTTCGTTGATAACTTTTATATACTCCAACCCACTTGTACTAGGCGTAACACCATCAGTTCCTATGATTCCATAGTGGTATTGTTCACCACCGGTAAGCGGTTGCTTGAAACGATAGTTACATACGAACTTATTGCCTCCGGCGAAGGCGTGCCAGATCCACATACGCACTGCACCGGGAAGTGGTTGTGCATTGAACTTACCCCAGTTAACCTGTCCCGGTTGCAGCTCCATTACCCCTGTTGTTCCATTCAACGAGCGGAACAGGTCGTTAGCAAAAGCAATACTGGTGGCAGAGCCCATTCTAAAACCTTGCGGGCCGGTGCCTTTGTCGTAGCCTGCAACCAAATATTTAGTGTAGGTAACAAAATCGAGGCTATTAATCCTGGTTGGATCAACCTCTACGTGCTCAGGCATCAGGTTGGTTGTGATCCATTGCGTAGGCAAAATATGCTTGCGCAAAATGTTGTACTGGAGCCCAAGAAATTCATTGGCTTCATCGGCTGAAAAACGTTTGAAGTCTAATACTGCATGGGGACTTGGTTGTGCTATCAGTTCTTTTTGATTTGGAATAAGCACCTGCTCAAAGTTGTTGTACCGTATGCTCCAGAAAGCAGTGCCCCATGCTTCATTCAGTTTGTCAACAGTTTTATACTTTGCCTGCAGCCATTTGCGAAAGCTTATTTGCGCAGCAGGGCTATAATCGTATTGCCCGTAATGCGAAGGCTCATTGTCAAGCTGCCAGCCCCATATGCGCGTGTCTTTACCATAATGTTTTCCTATTGCTTCTACCATGCGTTCTACGTATTTTTTATATACCGGGCTCGACCATGATATATGCTGCCGCGAGCCATGTTGCATGGTTCTGCCTTCTGCATTTACCATCAGTATCTCAGGGTGCTTTTGCACCATCCATGCTGGTGGTGTAGGTGTAGATGTACACATGATCACTTTGATCCCATTCTTATGAGAAAGTTCAACTGCTTCATCCAACCAGCTGAAATCAAACTTGCCATCTTCCGGCTCAATGAATGACCAGGCAAATTCTCCGAAGTGTGTAAAATCAAAACCTACTTCAGCCATCTTCTTTATATCCCGCTCCCAGTATTGCCGTGGCCACTGTTCAGGGTAATAATAAGAGCCAATGGTCATCAGGTCTGCTTTAGGAAAAAAGCGATCTGCAGATTGTGCATTTATTCTTTGAAGATTAACCAATGCTATGATGGCGAGTAAAAGGCTATTTAGATTCTTCATTTTCATCTATAGTTTCATTTGGTCATGTAAGTGATAAGACTATTGTTTGTTATGTAGAAATGCATTTGAATATCATCAACCACCAAAAGCAGGCGCTAATAAAAAATCCTGTTTACCACGGGCAAACAGGAGTAGTTTATCAAAACAAACGCTAACAATTATTGTAGTTTGAAAGGCAGGAACCAATCACGGGTCATCAGCTTTGCCCTTACAGCAGCAGGGTCACCTACACCATCTTTTCTCATTCTATCGTAAACTTTATCAGCAATAACAGATGGATCGTTTCTCCTGATAGCAATCCTCAAAAGATCACTCCAGCGATTACCTTCAAATGCAGTCTCTAATGCAGATTCGTTTAACAAGCCGATTTCATTTTGACTAATACTATCAGCCACACTTGTAGCACTTAAAGAATAGTTAATCAGGTTTGCCCTTGCACGAATACCAATGTTGCGGTACCATTCGCCACGGTAGTAAGGTATCTCCCCGTTCCTTGCATCAAAATTAAATGGTGCCGGCAGATCAAGCGTATTCTGCCAAATCGTTTTATCTGGTGTATTGGCTGGTGACTGGTACACATTTGGAATTCCATTGTTATATAAAGCGTACGCTAGTTTAGGATAACCAGCCCTGTTAGCAGCCTCTGCAAAACGAAGATGTAAATGGGCCTGCCTGTAAAGGAACCAACGACCATTTTTATTGAACGGGTTAATGGTGGTAAGGGATCCTGGATGTACATAGTTAGTAATGAACTTCATGATAGTAGGCTGACCAGAAACATTCCTTACTGATATGAGTTTTCGTGCATCGAAAGGAATACCGGCTGTACCCACTGTCAATGAAGACGAAACGGTCATTGCAGCTTGTTGTTGCCTGTTCCAGTTATCCATGATCTCCTCAGAGGCTGTAACCTGGTAACTTCCACCAACTGGTGAGAACAAGTTGATCAATGGATTAGCGGGCTTAAACCTGCTATCATAAGGCAATGCCCAGATTATCTCTCTATTGAACCTATCATCTGTTGCAAAAAACCATGATCCCCATCCATTCTCATAATTAAGTGTACTTACATCTCCGGCACGTCCATAACTGATATACATGTTGGCTGTACCCCAACCATTCTTATACTGAGTATAGTAATTATCGTTTACTGTACCTGTAGTGGCGGTTTCCATTACCTGCCTGTAATAAGTTGCAGCTTTCTGGTAATCACCTTTCCATAGGTGAAGGTCACCCAATAAAATTCTTTTGTTGATGAAGAATTTAGAAGTTGGATAACCATCTAATGTTACGTTCAATGATGCACCTATAGCTGCACCAACAGCAGGAGGATAATCTCCTTTGAAAGGAATGGCATCAGTGAATTCAACCAATGAGTCGATCAGCTGAGGCAGCTCAAGCTTAGGAAAACGGTTGATATCATTTAGGTCAGCCAGGTTTTCTAACGGCTGCGTAATGTACGGTACACGGCCATAGTGAATACCCAACTGCAGGTATAGGAACGAACGCAGGCAAGCTATATCAGAATAACGCTGGTTAAATTCATCTACACCCAAAGTATTCTTCTGGCGCATGATAACGAAGTTCTTCAGAACGTCATTACAGTTATTGATCAGCTCGTAGAACGGGCGTGGGTTTGCATAAGGATTATCTGCACTTACTGTATGCGTACTCAACTGGCGCAGGCTCTCATCAGCATTCATGGTAAACTTCATCAGGTCGGCACGCAGTTCATTCAGCACAATATACCTGTCAGAAAGGCTCATGAACTTGCCGTACAAACCAATAACAGCAGCATTGGCATCGTATACATCCCTGTACATCTGAGACGCGTCCAACTGTGTTTCAGGCAGCTGGTCAAACTGTTTCTTACAAGAAACAATACTTGCTGCTAAAAGTGTTACGAGGAGTATTTTCTTTATTTTGATTGTCTTCATTTTACAAATCGTTATGTAGTTTCAAACAGCTTCTATTCTTGTGGTGATGGTTTATAAACCTAGCCTTACACCAAGGGTAACATTTCTGAATTGAGGATCAAGGCCTGTATCAACCGACTGAGAAAATATGCTTGGCGATACGCTGAATTCAGGATCGTAACCTTTGTACCTGGTAAGGGTAAAGATGTTGCTGCCTGTAAGGTATACTGTTGCATTTCTCAGGAAACCTTCATCCTTCATTGGTATGTTGTACTGCAATGAAATATGACGCAGGCGGAAATAAGAACCATCTTCTATCCAACGATCGCTGAAGCGGTTGTTGCCTTGTGGATCGCCCCATGTAGCTTTTGGCATGTTGGTTACATGACCCTGGCCACGCCACCTGTTGTTTACACTCAGCAATTGGTTTTCTACACCACTTGCAGACTCGAGCCTGTAGCGTAAGTAATTGTATACATCGTTGCCCTGGCTAAAGGTGAACAACATATTCAGCTCAAAGTTTTTGTAAGAGATCCTGTTATTGAAACCACCAACCACTGTTGGATTAGGATTGCCTATTACTGTACGGTCATTCTGATCAATGATCTTGTTGCCGTCCCTGTCAATGAACCTTACATCACCACCTTTGAATGGAGCAAGGCTACCATCTGCATTCCTGGTAGATAAGCCGGAAGCAGCAGCTTCAGCATCGGTAGCAAAAACACCATTGGTAGTGTGACCAAAGAACTGGTTAGCTGGCTGGCCAACAGCAGTAAGAATGGTACCATTTGCAAACTGTGTCTCAAAACGATCATTAGGCACTGCAAGAACTTTGTTCTTGAATGTAGATGCATTTACTCCTGCATCCCATTTGAATTTCTTCGTGTTTATTACCCGCACATTCAATCCAGCTTCTGCACCGGTTGTTTGCATGCGGCCGCCGTTGTTCAGCACATGCTCAAAACCACTGATGGTTGGCAGGGGCTGGTATACCAGCATATTGTTTGTCTTATTCTGGTAAGCATCAAAACTTAAACTAACACGCTCATTCCAGAAAGCAAGGTCAAGGCCAAGATTTGCTTTGATAACAGTCTCCCATTGAATGGCAGGATTACCTATACCAGCACGTACCAGACCTTGTGAACCTAACAGGTTCTGAGAAGTGTATGTACGCCTGTTGTTGTAGTTACCAATATCATCGTTACCGGTGACACTATATGTAGCTCTTAGTTTTAAAAGATCGATTGGTGCAGTGGCCATAAACTGCTCTGAAGAAATCAACCAAGCTGCTCCTACTGAAGGCATAACAGCAAACCTGTTTTTGCCTATACCTATACCGCCAGTAGCTTCTTTACCAAACCTGGAAGAGCCATCCATAGCAGCATTGAATGTGAGGAAATACCTGTTCTTATAACCATAGTCAGTACTGAAGTAAACGTTCATCCAGTTCCAGTTGCCTGTACCACCACCTACCTGGCGCAGTGTAGCTAAACCATTTTGCACACTTACAAGATCGTCTGTAGCTGAGTTGAAAGACAAAGCATAATCCTGCTCTGCATTGTTCATCTGGTAGCGTACGCCAACTCTTGAGCCAAGGCTATGTTGACCGGTGAAGGTCCTGTTGTATTCTAAACGTGTATCGTTGTAAATAGAGAACAAACGCTTCACTTGTGTACCCATACGATTTTGTACCAGGCCATTTGGAAGTGTATCTTTTGCTACGCCTTTCTGCGGAACGAAGAAATTCTCACGCACCTTATCGAACACCACACCTACACGGGTGCTGGCTGTTAAGTAGTTGTTGATCTCATACTTAAATTGGAATGAACCAAAGAAACGGTAGTACTTATTGTACGCCTGCATCTTTTCTATAATGGTAGAAGGATTGGTTATTCCCAGTGTATCCCTGTCAGATAAGTTTGGCGACTCCACACCATTGTCATTCACATCTTTACTATGTAAGAATGGAGCTTTGGTAAGTGCAAGAAACAAAGGAGCTGTGTTATCAGCTATACCCTGGTCTTTCAGGTTTTGCTCGTTGTAAGCAAACGAAAGATTAGCTGCACCGGTGAACTTTCTTGTGAAGTTGAAGTCAGCATTGAACCTGGTGTTATACCTGGAAATATCTGTGGTTCTGATAATGCCGTTGTTCTTGGTAAAGCCCATACTCAAACCATAAGTAGCTATGTTATCACCTCCTGTTACTTTCAGGTAGTAGTTCTGGTTGGTGCTATTGCCCAATACATTTCTTTGCCAGTTGGTATTGAAACGATAACGTGCGTATTGAGGATTTTGAGGATCATCAGTCATGTAAGGCTGCGCCATTATCTGTGCAGGTGTCATTCCCCTGCTCTGCAATATCTCACTTAAATAAATACGGTAATCAGCAGCACCCATTACAGGTAAATTCTGTGGCGCTTCGTTGAAGCCGGTAAAGGCACCAAAGTCAATTCTTGTAGCCTGTGTACGTGCCCTGATAGTGGTGATGATGATAGCTCCATTTGCTCCCTTTGTACCATAGATGCTGCTCGCATCTTTCAGTACAGTGATGTTGTCAATATCTTTTACATCTATCAAAGCCAATGGATTTACAGCATGATTTGCAATGATGCTGTTACCATATTCATTGGCATCAAAAAGCATATCATCTACAATGATCAAAGGCTTGTTGGTTCCATATAAAGAATTGTAACCACGTAAAAACATATTAGCTCCTACACCAGGTGCTCCTGAACGACGAATAACATTTAAACCAGCTATACGTCCTTGTAACAGCGCATCCGGCAGTTCGCTTGGCTGAGCCCATGTAGTAGTAGCATTGTATTGCCCAACGGCAGCTGTTACATCTGTTTTATTTTTTGGACCGAAAGGCATGGTCACTTTTTCATCGAAAGATTCGTGTGCTTCATCCAGCAGCGCAACACGAATAGAGCTACGACCTTTTAAAGGAACACGGCGCGTATCATAGCCTTCGCCTTCTACCGTTACCATAGCAAACAGGGAAGGCACTTTCAATTTGAAACTACCATTGGCATCGGTAAGTGCTGCTGAAAATCCTTCAACTTTTACACGAATGCCTGTAATGCCTTTATAGGTTGCTGCATCAGTAACAGAGCCAGTGATAACAATACCTTTAGCACTGGTACTCTGGTTCACAACAATTGTATCATTACCAGTGCGGGTGTCTTGTGCTTTCACAGTTCCAAGCATCAGCACCAGCATGGAAGCACATAAAATCTTTTTACCGGGTTTTCTTATTATCAGCATTGTAATGGTATAAAATCTAAAATAGAGATGGGTTATAAAACAGGCTCGAACCTTACATAATCTAACACTATCAGGTTAAGGCTGGCATTGGTAGAATTATCTGCGGTAAGGAATACCTGTAACAATGGTTGAAAACTGGTTAATGTAAACTCACCTAAATACACTTCATCGTATACATTTGGATTAACGTTCACATAAGGAAGTATGGTAGAAGTAGCAGTACCTATACCTATCTTTTGCTTGAAAACTCCCGTAATACCGTTGATGTTATCATTTAAAGCTACCCAGTAAGCCTTGTATTTTAGTGAAGGAACATTACGCACATTGTAGCCGAGGTTGAACAGTGCCAATCCATGTTGGTAAACTAATACGTCCCTGAACTGGCGACCAGTTACCGGGTTCATCTTATCCCTGAAATAGGTATTACCTGCCCTGTTGGCTGAACTGAAACTATAGCTTTCACCTTGTACAATGATATCTTTAAACTTACCTTTTGGTGTAACAGGAAGACTGCTCATTACATGCACAATACCATTGCTCACTTTAATAGACTGAACAATCTTTGTCCTGTCTATACCCACTTTGGTATTAAACTTAGAGATCAAAGTATCCGGAAGAGCGTTAGGTAAATAGTACCCTTCGAAAGCAAGGTCTTTAACAACCTCGAAGCTGGCAAGATTGGTGGTGCTGTCAGCTGTTCCGGTAGCAAAGTATGGTTTGAACTTGTTTACCTCTGCATCCCATGCTGCATCTGCCATTACAAAAAATGTGTATTGTTTTCTTTCATCACGCAGGTCATATACATTGTTCCAGAAAACATTGGTACGAATAGAATCAGTACCAGGCTGGTAAACAGGCAGGCCTGTATTTGGATCAACTCCTATCTGAACCGCTGTAGCAGGATTGAAAACATTTCTGAAAATAGATAACAGGTAGTTCTTTTGAGCAGCCGGTACTGTAGCATTTGTTTCTAACAGCTGCCATACGTTAGGCAATGCAGGAAGCATCTTGTCAACAATATGCAGCATACCATTTTTTGCATAACGATCAGCAACAGTGATGTTGGCATCTTCCAGCAATCTGCCATTCATATTGTTGTACTTGCCATTAAGCATTTGTATGCGCTGTGCTCCCGTACCTGCAGTGGTTGTATACACCAGGTTGGTAATGTGGTTACCTACAAATGCTCTCAAACGTGCACTATCCGCTACTATAGCCGGGTCAAGAGAAGCCAGGGCAGCATTAACCGGTGCAAAAACAGTGAACGTTCTTGAGCTGGAAATAACCTGGTCGTAACCTGATTTTCTTAGCAGGTCTGTAAATGTGCTCAGGTCTCCGTTCTCGCTTATTTGCTGGAATAGATCCTTACCTGCCATAGCATCTGTAATGGCATTATGATCATCCCACTTTTTACAGCTGCCCAGGAATACAGCTGCAAAGAACAGTGAAAAAACTACCTTATAGAATTTGATATTCATCATCATTGTTTGTGTCATTCATGTTAGAGCCAAACTGCAGCTCTTTCGAGCGCTCGTTGTAAGCAGGTTTTAAAAAACGGGAGTACCATCTGGCCTGAAGCGCGGCAGGTACTGGTGATCATCTACAGGTATAAAGTGAACCATATCAAAGTGAAGATCCCTGTTGCTACCTGATATTGCTTCAAAACGCAGTGAATGCCTTTGCGTAGTCTGAAGATCAACTGTACCAACCAATCTTCCAGCAAATGAGCCACCGGTAGTATAACGCTTCCAGCCTAAACTTTCCAGTTCAGCATCTGTACCTGCAGGTACACCCTGGCCTAAGTTAACCGGGCGCTGCATCAGTTCGCCATTCACACGCACGTTTAGTGTTACTGCATTCCTGTTACGATAGCAGATCCAAACTTTGTAGCGGCCTTTGATGATTGGTGGTGTGGTAAACTCAATCCAAGTAGCACGATTGTTATTAGAAGGAGCGCCTAATGGAATAGTAAGAATATCATTGAACACAGCAAAGTTGTGTAGTGTAGATGTAGTACCATATTCGTAACGCAGGTAGTTCTCTCCCTTCCACTCCCAATCAATATCCTTGATAGGTCTGTCAGCTGCACTGTTCTTGTAGAAAGTATGTGTACCTCTACCATATATCGCGGTCATACGCATGATCTCAGGGAACTTCGCAAGATCCCAATACACTGCAGTTGGCTTCCTGAATTTAGCAGCAAAGTGTGCATTTGCTGTATGCCATACACCATTGGTAGCAGAGTTATCACTTTTGCTTCTTACCAGAAGCACACCCGGCTCTACTACACCATTGAATTCAGCTGTATTCAGAATCACTTCCTGGTTTATCAACTGTACAGTGATTACCTCCTGCGGCTGCAACGTAAGGTGAGAAGGCTGGTTGATGATATCACCAAGGAATTTAATACCATCAATGATATGGTAAGCTACATACAGGTTCAGGCTATCTAAAGGATTAGCTGGATTACCGGTATTAGAATATTTTGCCCTTAGTGCTGCGTAAGAATTAATACCACTGTCAGACAATGCCCTGTTGGTTTCAGCTATTACAGTTTTCCACCTTTTAGACGTATCAGGATTAACTGTATTCAGCAAAGTGAAATGACCTGTTGCCTTGAGCGCTTCTACAAAAATGGAATATTCAGGATTATCTTCCAGTTGCTTTGCAATGGTAGTTTTTGCAGGAACAAGAACATTGTTTGTAACATGTATCAGTCCATTACCTACCCTGACATTGGTACGTAAAACATTTGCCTGGCGGTTAACAATGTAGCTTGAAAAGCCACCATCGTTGGATACACCTGTAATAAGAAACTGGCCATGCATTGTAGGCACCGGCAGCTTACCATCTGTAAATGAAGCGGTGTTCACAGTGTCTTCCAGGATATGAAACTTCACGATCTCTTTCAAAACATTAATGTCTGCAGCTTCAACACTTGGCGCATTGATAGATGCAAGAAATGTTTTTACACCATGATTAGTAGGAGCAAAAACAGTGTAAGCACCGTAGGCGTCTAAGAATGCACTGGTCTCTGTTCTGTCCAATATTTCTTTGAACAGGGAGAAAGAGTCAAGGTTCTTCTTCAAATAGCCAACCACGTTCACATCATCTGTTGTGGTCATCTTTAAATCCTCTTTCTTACAGCTGCTCAGGAATGCAACACTGCAAGCCAATAAGCTAAAAGCGAAAGCCCAAAGGGATAATTTTGTTTTCATGACAAGTGTATATTATCGGTAGAAAGGATTTTGTTCCAGTAACCGGTTGGTTTGTATTTCGTAAAAATAGATTGGGAAATAGTGGCTGTTCTTGTCTCTCAACTTGTTGAAAGCTGCCTGGCGTCTATCCGGAGGAATACTAATAGAAGCTATATCAAGGAGCAATTGCAGTCTTTCGTAATTATTTCTTTTTGCATTGCGCAGCACATCGTACCAACGCTTCCCTTCAAAAGCAAGTTCTCTTTGTCTTTCTTCAAGAATGAAGTTGGTCATGGCGCCTTTGTTGGTGCTATCCATCACTTTGAAGTCAACAGCATTTGCCCTTTCGCGTATTGTCTTTACGATGCGTGAAGCTTCCAGTGGTTGATCCATCTGGTTGATGGCTTCAGCTTTTAGAAGAAGAATATCAGCATAACGATAAAATATCCAGTTAGCATACGACTGGTCAAAGTTTCTGAAAACAGTACCATCATCATTGGCACCTACATATTTCCAAATAGAGAAGTCTGCACCACGGTAAGCGCTATTCTCTCCTCTTTTATCTTCCTGCGGAACAGCATTGAGAAGGTCGATTCCATAAACATTCTCCGTAAGATGCGGAGACGCACCCCAACGACGCCTGTTAGGTGTATGAATATCGAAGAAAGGATTAAGACGCTGTTCATCAAACTGCAGTTCAAAAATGCTTTCGTTAGAATTTCCAGCCAGGAAAATAGCGTCGTAAAAGTTGTTCCTGCTCACCAGTCCAAATCTTCTTGAATTGATGATCTTATCACATTCCTCTACAGCGTTCATGTAGTTGTCTCTCCACATGTAAACATCTGCCAACATAGCATTCACTGCATAACGGGTAACGCGGCCTTTATCGGTAGCATTGCTGCCATAAGAAACAGGAAGAAATGTCTCAGCCTTTTTCAGGTCTGCTACTATCTGGTTCAATACTGTATCAGCCTTCGATTTAGGAATGTTTACAATATCCTGGTCACTGGTAGTAGCGGTAAGCTTCAGAGGCACTTCGCCAAAGCTGCGTACCAGGTAGAAGTACATAAGCGACCTGATAGCGAGAGCCTGCCCTACTGCAGTATTCAGGTGAGTATCAGAGAACGTATTATCTTTTTGTTTTACTCCAGGTGCCTTTTCAATAAGGGTATTGCAGTAGTTGATGGTTTGGTAAAAGGAGCGCCAGTTTACATACCTGTTTTGCGGCAGCATATTCATGTTTACAATATCCTGCTCATCCTGGTCAGCTCTGAAACCTGGAGTTACCATATCGGTTCTTCCTTCACCCCAGATAAACAAGTACTCCACCATCTGCCTGTCGCCGTTACTTGCCTGCATAGATGAATAGATACCTGTTACGGCAGCATCTACCTGCTCTTTTGTATTCCAGAACTCATCGCCAACAATACCATCGAGCGGCTTTAGCTCCAGCCATTTATTACAACCTACAGCACTTATGAGTAGGGTACAAACTAGCGTGTATTTGATAATATTCTTCATTGTGCTAAATGTGTTTTTTGTTTTACCGGTTATCTTTCTCCTGATTTAGAAACCAGCAACCAAACCCAGTGTAAATATTTTAGATGGAGGTGTCATTGAATAATCGATAGCCACACGGAAAGGATCAGCACCACGTGTACTTACCTCCGGATCTTGTCCTGTGTAGTTAGTCCAGGTAAACAAGTTCTCTGCAGTTATATAAGCACTCAGGTTTTTCATCCTGAACTTGTTCAGCACTTTTGAATCGAAAGTGTAACGTGCAGTAATGGTACGGAAACGCAGGTACGATGCATCTTCTACATACCTATCGCTACCCAACCAGTTATAACCACCACCAATCACACCACGAGGTATATCTGTTACATCACCTTCTTTTCTCCAGCGGCGTAATACAGATGTATTCTGGTTATCAAAGCCAGCCATGTTTGAAGTGGTCATCTTTGTACCATTTACAATGTCGTATCCATACCTGAAGCTAAAGAAAGAGGATATGCGTAATTTTTTGTAAGAGATAGAAGGACCAAAACCACCGGTGAACTTCGGGTTACTGTTTCCAAGATAAACCACGTCCATGTAGTTGATGTTACCATCGTTGTTGATGTCTTCGTAGATGGCATCACCAGGTTGGAAAGTATAATCCACAGTTGGATAATTGAACCTCATGTAAACGATCTGTCCGTTTGGCCCGATGATCGGTTTGCCATTGGCACCTGTTGCAACGGTTGCATTTTTATCGGTATATACTCCTTTGTACCTGAAACCATAGAATGAACCGAAAGGATTATTGATCTGCAGCAAACGCATGTACTCACCATTTCTTCCTACATCTCCTCTTGTACTAGGATAAAACTCAGAGATCTCACGGATGATGTTTGTATTGCGGGAGATATTGAAGTCGAAGCCTACAGTTACATTCTTTGTTTTGTATGGAATGGTCCACAAAGCAACTTCCCAACCCTGGTTGTCCATTGTACCTACGTTCATGTTCACGTTGTTGAAACCAGTGAATGAAGCAATCTGCAGGTTATCGAAAAACAGGTCTTTGGTACGGTTGCGGTACAAGTCTACGTCAGCTCTTATACGTCCTTTGTACATTGAAACGTTAGCACCTACGTTACCACCATGTACTGTTTCCCAGCGCAGGTTTTTTAGTTCCATGCTTGAAGGGTAGATACCATTCTGTCCCTGGTAGCTCCAGTTATAAGTAGTATAGGTGTTGTAGAAAGAATAATCGCGACGAGGAGCATTACCAGATAATGCATAGCTCGCTCTAAAGCTCAGGTCGTCCAGGTTCTTAAATCTCTTGAAGAAGTTTTCATCAGAAATTCTCCAGCGGAAAGATCCACCGGGGAAAATGCCGTACCTGTAAGCAGGACCAAATCTTGAGTTACCGTCACCACGCAATGTGGCAGAGAATAGGTACTTGTCTTTGTAGGAATAGTTGGTTGTGATAACCGCACCAACAGATCTTGACTGACCCATACCTGACATCACTCTACCAGTAATGGTACGTGAGTCTGCAGCCGGATCTACTAACAAAGAAGAGGCAGTGTTAGATGTTTCAATCTCCTGGTTAACTGAACGGAAATCGCTGGTGAAAATGTTCAGGCTGGAAGAGAAGATATGATCCCTGCTTTTAAACTTCGGAGTGTACATAACGGTAGTTCTTGTAGTAGCGCTAAACAGGTCAATATCCCCGTTGTACGCCCTGTTCACTACAGTTTCTGTATAAGGTCTACCAGTTGCTATTTGTGGTAAGAAGCTACTGTTTTGCGTATTGTTGATGTCGAACTGAACATCGAAAGTAGCACGCAGTACATTTCTTAATATCGAATAATCGATCTGGAAACGTGGTACTACCCTTTCGCCCAGTACACCAAACTTTGCTTCAGATGCCATAGCAACCGGGTTGTAAATACGGCTGAACTGGCCCTGGATGTTAGATGCCGGTGAGAAATAGTTAGGTGTAAGATTACCTAGTTGATCGTATTCAAAAATGCTCATGTTCGGCATTTTTAAATAAGCTACGTTTCTTATAGCACCTTCGTTTGAGCTTAAGTAGTTACGGCTCTGGTCAGTGTGGGTATAGGCAATACTGGTAAATATTTTAATTTTCTCAGAGATGGTATAGTCAAGATTGATACGGGTGTTGATACGCTTCAACGATGTACCAATGGTAGTACCTACCTGGTCGAAGTAACCAATTGAAGCAAAGTATCTCGCTTTCTCACCACCACCATTCATAGAGATTGTATGATCCTGTAAATGACCTACACGGCTGATAGCGTCTACCCAATTCACGTTGTTGCTATAGTTGTAGTACCAGTATGGATCGTTAGGATCGTAGTTGAATTCTCTTACGTTGGTTGGATTTAGAGGAGTACCAGTCCTGTTCATGAATATCTCTGGTATCAGTGTAGAATACTGGTCACCATTCAGCATTGGTATGGCATCTGGCAAGAAGGAAGCAGAACCTTTAAAGGTGTAACCGATAGTTGGCTTACCTCTTTGTCCACGCTTGGTAGTAATTACCAATACACCAGCAGCTGCACGGCTACCCCAAACAGATGTAGCAGCCGCATCTTTCAATACTGTGATATCACGTATGTCAGCAGGTGAAATGTTTAGTAGTTGCGCATAACCTTGTTCGTCAGCAGCACCAAAGTTGAAGTCTCCAGGTATCTCTGTTTCATAAGGCATACCGTCAACAACAATCAGCGGGTTACCGGTAGAGTTGATAGAAGATACACCCCTGATACGAATGTTCATAGCAGCACCCGGATCACCACTTGTTGCAGTGATATCTACACCAGCTAAACGACCTTGCAGCGCCTGGTCAATACTTGCTGCCTGCATTTCCTCCAGGTTCTTGGCATCTATTCTTGCTACAGCAGTAGTCAGGTTTTTCTCAAGCGTAGAACCCATACCGTTGTCTACACCACGGGAAGAAACAACCACTACCTCGCCAAGTTGAGAGTCGCCTGCATCAAGGTTGAAGTTGATAACAGAACGGCCGTTGATGGATACGCTGGTTGATTTGAAACCAACATAAGAAACCGATATCTTATTTCGTGGATTGTTGATCCTGATAACATAGTTACCTTCTATATCTGATGCCGCGCCTTTTACAATACGGCCATCAGGATCCACCTCCGATACAGAAGCGCCTTGAATAGCCTCTTTAGTTTTGGCATTTACAATCTTTCCCCTGACAACATTATCCTGCGCAATAGCTCCTACAAAGCAAACCGCAGCAAACAGAAGAACAGAAAAAATCTTTTTAAAATTCTGGTTCATAAGAGAAGTTGTGGATGATTATAAGGAGTATTTAAGGTAGTTGTTGATTAGGTGAATAACCATACGATTACTTAGGTAAGTACTTGGTGCAGATATAACCTGCGCAGTACGTCCAAACATATCTGTTAGCACCAGCGAACCCGGGTTGTTATTTACAAATACATTGGTAGGATCACCAAGATTGGTACGTAAGATGGTACTAAACGAACCACTTTCCTCTCCATCTGCAGCTACTGTACGCTTATCTAGAATATGGTAATAGATAAAGCGGATAACCTGCTCCCTTTCCTGGTTAGACTGTGTACCGAAGTTGAAATTTGGAACACCTGTTGTCCTGTTACCCGGAAGTAAAGTATCACGCACAGCTTGCATAATAGCTGCATTGTTAGGTATTAATACGGTGTAGAATGTACCGTAAGAAATACCAGTGATTTCTTTTGTAGTAGCATTCCAGATGCTTGATGTTCTCAGGAACTGCCAGAAGTAATTGTATTCAGAAGTAGTAGGCGTACCAACTTTTTCAATATGTGCACCTATCTGTACATCACTGAAATCTAGTATGCGGTTGATGTAGTAAACACGACCATTCCTGGATGTTTTGGTACTTATTATGTTTGCTACATTATTTTCTTCCACATTACCAGAGGCAAACACTGTATTATTTTTGAAACCTATGTATTCACCACCTGCTGTCATTACAGCACCCTCACCAGCAAGGCTGTTCAAAACTCTATTAGGTAGTGAGTGTGGTACTACGTGCAGGTTTAGTATACGCAACATACGATTACGTGTAGTAGCTCCGGTACTTGCAGCAAGTGTAGAACCTGCTGGCGGAATGAAGCGCCATTGTTCCTGGCTGTTGTTACTTACTGTAGGATCAGCAAAGAAACCAGCAGCATTCCACATATCGTTGCTGATCATAAACATTGTATAATACCTTGAGATATCTGACACAGCAGGACGAAGTTCAAAGTCTATCAACTTCTTCATCATGGAATACTTAGGATCCAGGTAAGCCCTACCATAAACACTGGTAAATACGTTTGCTTCCTGCACTTTGTTGGTACCATAGAAGATACCATTGCTCAGTACCTTTTTATCAACTACATCATTAGATGGGTTGAAACGTGCCGGCTCATTCAGGAAACTAAATGTAGATCCGAACTTGGAAGGCCATACTGCCTTTTGCCACAAGTGCGCATTTATAAAATCGTATACAATGTTGATGTCAACATCTTTCAGTGTAGAATTAGGAGGATAATTTTCTAGCAAAACATTGTTGATGTACTGCTGAAGAGCAGTATTGGTAGGAGCAAAAATGGTGTAGCTCTCTGTTTGTCCTTCATTAACTGCGTTCATGAAGTTTTCATTGTTGAGCGAATAAGCCAAAGTACCACCTGGTGCAGTATAGAACTTAGTATACACATCAGCTGAACTACCAGTGGTAGCGCGGTAGCGTTGTGTTACTCCCTGGTTCAATACATACTGAACAAGGAACCTATCAAATATGCTTTTGAACAAACTATACTCAGGTTTGCTTCCCAGGTATTGATCAATGGAAGGAAGAACTGTTATCACTTTGTTCACTACGTGTATAACACCATTCTCAGCAGGAATATCTTTTTCTGTTACTACCGCATCCACTACGTTGAAACCTGTGTACGGCGTGTTAGGGAAAAAGTAATTATAGTCAGCAGCAGTTAAATTCTTTGACTGCATGAACTCGTTGATGAAATAAGGAATGTGCTTGTTGTTATTATCTGCATCTACATACACAGTTCCGTTCCTGTTGGCTGCAACCACTTTTATAGGGCGGCCAGCTGTATCTGTACCATCATATACATATGTATAATTGGCCGTTCTTCTTTTCCATGCAGAAGAAGGCACCCAACCTGTGTTACTTTGGTAATCGTCCAGGCGCTCTACTTTAAACGCATTGTACACTAAAGAGTAAGTAACTAACTGGCGGCAGGTAGCAGAGTCCAACTGCTCTATACCATTGATGCCCATTGTAGAGAAATAAGCATTGAAAGCAGAGTCATGCGGCGCAAATACAGTCCAGTAACCAGCAGCTCGTAAGGTATTACCATAGCCTGCTTTATCAACGGCAGCCAGGTAATGTTTGAAATTTCCTTTAGCCTGTAATGTTTGGTAAACGGGCGGCTCCAGGTTTTCCGGGCGTCCATAATATTCATCAAAAGCTTTTTTCCGACAACTACCAAACAAACCTGCAAGCAGCAATAAAGGGAAAATTATCCGGGTTAAATTATACATAGTCCTGTTAGGATTATTAGTATTTATTATGAATGTTCTTTATATCCGTGGTGATGATTCCAGGTCTTGAAAGACGAGTGTCCAGAATCGTATATAGTAGGTGTTATACATGTGCAAGCATTTAGGGGAATAGACCCGTTAGATGGTCCAAAAGATTATTTTAACAATTTCTTCAAACTAAAAGTAGTGGCGAATGTATAATGAACTATCCTGTGCCATCCTGAGTAGTAATTTAAAAATCCTTAATTTTTAAATTCATCATTCTCAATTATGATGATTCACAGCTATATGAAGACATGAAATGTTTTTATAATGCTGCAGGCAAATGAAAAATACTTTTCTACCAGGCTTATGAAACAAGTATTAGGTAGTAATAGATTTTTTCAACAATACTTCATCCACCTTATCTATTTACCTATATCAGGATGGAACAGGACAATCCGCATGGCACAAGGGATAAATTTACCAGTACTTATAGTTGTCATATGAATAAAAACTTTACCTCGCTTAGCCAGCGTATGTGCCTTGCTTTGGCTTTTTCTTTCTTTAGTGTTTTGTGGTGCAACATGTCTTATAGCCAGCAATGGACCATCCTCGGCAACGAGAACCAGGTATCTGCTGTCTCTTCTAATTATACTTCTATTGCTGTATTGGATACTGTTCCATACGTGGTGTACCGGGAAGGTACTGAGGCTAAAGTGAAAAGAAAGAATACAAGCACAGGTGCCTGGGAACAGGTAGGTGATATTATTGGAAGCAACGTGATCTACCCAAGGATCATGGTGGACAAAACAAATAACCTATATGTTACCTATGTTGATGCTTCTAATGGAAATCGCCTGGCGGTAAAAATGTACAACGATACTATGCAGCTATGGCAACCACTACATAACAACAGCAACAATCTTTATGTTTCTACAGGAACAGTGAATGGCGCTAGTGGTGTTACTCAATACAGCTCTACACCCCGTAGTTCGCTGGCATTCGACTCCGACAACCGTCCTTACATTGCCTATGCAGAAGGCAGTATGCTTACGCCATTTGTAAAAAGATTTATAGACAGTGCATGGCAAACTGTTGGTACTGGCGCGGTAAATACAGCAGACACTGCCGTTGCAGTAACTCTTGTACTTGATGAGGCTGATGTGCCATGGCTTGCTTTTGTAAAATTGGCCGCATCAAATTCTACTACCGGAAGCATGGCGCTCTATCGTTTTGGTGGTGGTACTTGGACACGCATGTCTTCCAACTTCAACGGGATACGACACACAAGCATGGCACTAACACCAAATAACAATCTTGCTATAGCTTATTTCAATACCGGCAATTCCAATAGGGCAACTGTTGTTATCTATGATAAAACAGCCGGCACTTTTGGCACTACCACTTCGCTTTCCTCGCGTGATGCTCCAAGCCTTAGCCTTATCAGAGACATTTCTGGAAACCTGTATTGCTCTTTCATAGATGCTATATCAAGTGCTTTCAGGAATGCTGCGCGTGTGTTTAAACTGGAGTTGCAAAGCACCACATGGCGCGAACTGAAAGACCCGGCTATGACAGGCATAGATGAACCTGTAGGTAATCTGACCATTGCCGTTGGCAGCGATACTGCACGTCCACATATTGTTTACACCAGGTCTAATTCTGCTGGTGTAACCACCCCTGTTGTACGGGCTTACACACCGCCTTCTCCCCCCGCCACACTTACTACTACCGCAGCTACTAATATCACTTCTACGTCGGCTGTAGCCGGTGGAAATATTACGGCTGACGGTGGAACTGCCATTACCGAACGCGGTATCGTTTACGGAACTAGCCTTAATCCTACTACTGCTAATACTAAGATTGTAGACGGTTCCACAGGCTTGGGTTCTTTTTCTGCTACCATCAATGGTTTGGCAACCGCTACTTTATATTATGTAAGAGCATATGCAATCAGCGGTGGCGGTACAGTTACCTACGGAAGCAATATAAGGTTCAATACATTGCCCTTAGCCGGCTCAGTGGTAACAGCTCCCAAACAAATGGAACTTTTAAATCGCGGTGTGGTAGCTGTGCGCACATCGTCAACCAGGGTGTTTGTAAGCTGGCGCATGCTTGGTACCGAACCTTCTTCTGTTAGCTACAACCTGTACCGCAACGGTGTAAAGGTGAACAACTCGCCTATCACCAATTCTACCAATTTTGAAGATAATGCTACCATCAACGGCACTTATACAGTTACTGCCATCATCAATGGTGTAGAAGGAACAGCCTCAGCGCCATCTCCTACATGGAGCAACAACCAGCTTACCATTCCCATGCAAATACCCCCTGGTGGCACTACCCCTGATGGTGTTGCATACACTTACACGGCCAACGATTGCTCTGTAGGTGATGTTGATGCAGATGGCGAATACGAAGTTTTTGTAAAGTGGGATCCTACTAAATTGAACCATAACTCTGGCGGCTACTCCGGCGACCAGATCATTGACTGCTATAAGATGAATGGTACCCGTTTGTGGCGCATCAACCTTGGCAAGAACATCAATGCGGGCCCACACTTTACGCAGTTTATGGTATACGACCTGGATGGTGATGGAAAAGCAGAAATGGCGTGCAAGACTGCAGATGGTACAATAGATGGAACCGGTGCAGTATTAGGTAATCCAACAGTTGATTACCGCAACAGCGCCGGATGGGTACACCAGGGTCCTGAATACCTGACTGTCTTCAATGGTCTTACAGGTGCTGCAATGTCAACTGCTACTTATCAACCAGCACGCGGCAACATTTCCGACTGGGGCGATAATTATGGCAACCGTGCAGATCGTTTTGTTTCGGCTGTAGCCTATCTGGATGGAGTACGTCCGAGCCTGGTAATTGGCCGCGGCTACTATAATAAGCTGGCGCGTGCTGCTTATGATTTTAGAAATGGGCAACTTACACTTCGCTGGAAGTTTGATAGCAGCGACCCGGGTAACGGAGCATATGCAGGGCAGGGTAATCACCAGATGACGATAGGTGATGTGGATGGAGATGGAAAAGATGAAGTCATCAATGGATCAAGTGCTATTGATGATGATGGAAAACGACTTTGGACATACCGGATGGGTCATGGCGATGCATTACATATGTCTGACATGGACCCGGACCGCCCCGGACAGGAGATCTGGATCAATCTTGAGTCGCCGAGTGAATATGATGGAATGGGTTTGAGAATGTACGATGCTAAAACTGGTCAAACAATTTGGGGTGTACCTACCACCGGCGATGTGGGTCGTTCCATGGCAGCAGATATAGATCCTGCGCATAAAGGTTACGAGGTTTGGGGTTCTGCAGGTAATCTATATAATGCAAGGGGACAGCAGATAAGCACCAGCAAACCTTCTTCTTTCAACTTCGGAATCTGGTGGGACGGTGATCTTAGTCGCGAGTTATTAGACAGGACCATGATTGACAAATGGAACCCACTTACCAATACCACCAACAGGTTATTTACCATCTACCAGGCAGCGCCTATTGCTCAAAATAACGATACGAAAGCAACACCGGGTCTTTCTGCCGACCTGTTTGGTGACTGGCGCGAGGAAATGATCTTCCGTTATTCCGATAATTCAGCGTTGGTAATTTTTACCACTACTATACCTACCAACCACCGCATTCGCACACTGATGCACGACCCGCAATACCGTACTGCTATCGCCTGGCAAAACTCTGGTTACAACCAGCCACCACATCCAAGTTTCTACCTGGGTAACAATATGGAAGAACCGCCAATGCCAAACATCTTTATAGCCAATGATGCAGGTTTACCTGTGAAGCTGTTAACCTTTACTGCAAAGCCGCATGACAAGCAAGTACTGGTAGAGTGGACAGCAACCAATGAAGTGAATAGTAAAGAATACGTAGTAGAACGCTCATCCAATGGAAGAGATTTTACCGCCATTGAAACCGTTGCTGATAAAGGAAGCAATGGCAGCGTGAACTACTACTATATTTTTGACACGCAACCTCTGGATGGCATCAATTACTACCGTTTGAAGCAGGTAGACATTGATGGCAAATATGTTTATTCCAACATTAAGACAGTCAGTTTTGGAAAGACAAAGCAGTTAAACATTTACCCTAACCCGGCTACTTCTTTTGTAAAACTAGAGATGCCACCATCAAATAATGTTTTATCTGTTACTATTACCAATGTAGAAGGAAGAATTGTATTCAGGAGCAGGGGCTTGCTTAGCCAGGTCAACAGCGAAATAAATGCATTGCTACCTTTAATGAAGCCAGGTTATTACCATGTACAGGTGGCGGAGAAAGAAGCAATTTTTAAAGGACCATTAATTAAACAATAAGACGTTTAATATAAGCAATAGAAACGGCGGGCAGTGATGCTCGCCGTTCTTGTTTTTGGGAATAGCCGCTTTGTAGAAGATTTTTTTTGTTACTGGATGGTGCAAATTCAGAAGCAAGAGGATATTCTCTAAGCCGCCACCCTTTATCAGACTGGAGAAAATTTAAACAACAGCAACTGCTTTGGTAGACGCACGTTCAACCAGCATCGACTTGATCACGATATTTTCATTAGCAATGGTTGCCCGCTTTTTCTCCAGATGTTTTAGCAAAATAGTGGCGGCCTGTTTGCCCATTTCCAGTGCTGGTTGCGAAATGGTGGTAAGTGAAGGATTAAGCAGTGGAGCTGTTGTAAGATTAGAAAAGCAGATAATTTTTACACCTGCAGGAATATCAATTTTCAGCTCATGGCAAACCTCGTATGTGGTAAGTGCCAACTTTTCTACAGCCGCAAATATCCCATCCGGTTTATTCGTATTCAACAACTGCTTTATTTTCCTGAAGTTTACTTTGTCGTCTCCATTGCATTTTATGATCCTTGCTTCGTTGATCGTGAGGTTGTGTTTGTGCAACGCCTCCAGGTAGCCTTGCTTTCTTTTGTTATCAATAGAAAGGTTTTCTGAAAGCGACAGGAAAGCAATATCCCTGCAGCCATTTTTTATAAGATGTTCGGTAGCGGTAAGGCTACTGGCAAAATCATCTGTTGTTATTTTAGCAGTCTCTATTTCATGACATATCCTATCAAAAAAAACGACAGGTATATCGCATTGCATCAGCGCTTCAATGTGTTGAACATTTTTAGAAGTGGCTGCTACCGACATGATCACACCATCCACTCTCCCATTTTGCAGATGTTTCAGAATTCCCTCTTCCAATTCATTATTCTCATGCGTTACATACACCAATACATGATAGTCTTTGGTACGGGCTACTGCTTCAGCACCGCTTATGGCTTGAATGAAAAAATTGTTGTTTAATTCAGGAACTATAATGGCAATGGTGCGGCTCTTGTGATGGCGTAAATGGCCGGCATAAGGACTGGCACTATAACCCATTTCAGAAGCAACCTGTAGTACTCTCTTCTTTGTTTCCTCGCTAATCTCGTAGCTATCGCGCAATGCTTTCGAAACAGTCGACATAGAAACACCCAACTTATCAGACAGGTCTTTGAGGCTGACTTTTGCCATACAATCATTTTGCGCTAAGGAAGTATATTTTCCAGCATTTTACGAAAATCTAAACTACATCGTTTTCGTAATGCACTACTGGTTTTCAGGACTGTACAGGACAGCGTTGGATGGCGGTTAAACTAGTTTTAAGCACATAATGATTTGCTGATATAAACAGCTTCTTCTTATAACGCTAAACATGTTTGATCCATAAAAGAAGAAACCAAACTATCTGCCTAACAAAACAACGATCGATTGCTATAATGAAAATCTCTTGCTCTTTCCTGCTCATCAGCCTAGTAGTGTCTTCACTTTGCGCAGGGCAGAAGAATAGTTTCGCGATTGTTACAAAACAACAAAAGGCTACCATTGTATATAGTAAACAAGGAAAAGCTCTCGACTCTATAGCCGCTTACCTTCTTGCAGAAGATATTGAACGTGTAACCTCCCATAAACCCGCGGTCATAACAGATATTTCCAAAGCAAGAGGCAATATGATTGTCATTGGTACTATTGGCTCTGCACTTGTGAAGAAGTTTGCGGGTTCCAAATCTTCTTTATCTAAAAAACTTACTGGCCAATGGGAGCGCTTCGGCCTTCGTGTTGTTGACAAACCAACTGCTGCAATTTCTAAAGCACTGATCATTGCAGGTAGTGATGCAAGAGGTACAGCTTACGGAGTATTTACATTATCAGAAAAACTAGGTGTTTCGCCGTGGTACTGGTGGGCTGATGCACCAGTGAAGAAACAAGAAGAATGCATCATCAGCCAGGAAGAATTTATTTCTTCACCGCCGGGTGTAAAGTATAGAGGAATTTTTATCAACGATGAAGATTGGGGCCTGCAACCATGGGCAGCCAAAACTTTTGAACCCGGAACAGGTGATATAGGGCCAAAAACCTATGCAAAAATTTTTGAGTTGTTGCTTCGCCTGAAAGCCAACCTTATCTGGCCCGCCATGCATCCCAGCACCAAAGCGTTCTTTCATTATCCCGGCAATATAAAAACAGCAGAAGACTACCAGGTAATTATAGGTTCATCGCATGCGGAGCCAATGCTACGCAACAACGTGGATGAATGGAATGTAAAGACGATGGGACCTTTCAATTACTTCACCAACAAAGAAAGAATTTTTAAATACTGGGAAGACAGGATAAAAGAAAGTCGCGGTATCAATGCGATCTATACTATTGGAATGCGGGGAGTGCACGACGGGCAAATGGAAGGGATAAAAGATCTGAAAGAAGCGGTGCCAGTGGTAAGTAAAATAATTGAGGAAGAACGGGAGATGCTGGCGAAATATATCAACAAAGATGTTACTGCCATACCGCAGGTACTTACTCCCTACAAAGAGGTGCTCGATATTTACGACAACGGCTTAAGCGTGCCGAATGATGTAACCCTTGTATGGCCCGATGATAACTACGGCTACATACACCGGCTGAACAATGAAACGGAGAAGCAAAGGAAAGGTGGCGCTGGAGTGTATTATCATGCTTCGTACTGGGGACGTCCGCACGATTATTTGTGGCTGCCTTCTACGCATCCATCGTTGTTGCGCGAAGAAATGATGAAGGCTTTTGAAACTGGCGCAGACCGTTTGTGGGTACTGAATGTTGGCGATATAAAACCGCAAGAATACAACATACAGCAGTTCTTAGATATGGCTTATAATCCTGCACCTTTTAAGGATAGCAGGTATTCCAGGCAACACATGCATAGTTGGCTCAACAGCATATTTGGCAAGGACAAGTCTGGTGAAATGGTTGATATACTATGGCAATATTATCAACTGGCGTTTGAGCGAAAACCTGAGTTCATGGGCTGGAGCCAGACAGAACCAACCACGCAAACAAAGTATACAGCATTCAATCATTTTTACTACGGCGATGAAGCACAGAAGCGGATAGACCAATACAATAAGCTGGAGACATCTGTAAAGAAAATATATGCGCAGCTAAACCAGCAAGATGCAGCTGCTTTTTACCAGTTGGTTTATTATCCTGTGGTAGGCGCCTCATTCATGAATAAAAAGTTTTTGTACCGTGATAAAGCATATTTCTACAGCAGGCAAAACAGGCTGAGTGCAACTGATTATGCTGATATGTCTAAAGCAGCTTACGATAGTATTGTAAAGGAGACAGGCTACTATAACAACCAGTTGGCAAATGGTAAGTGGAAGAACATGATGTCGATGAAGCCACGGGAGCTTCCCGTTTACCAGCCACCTGCACTACCCACCATAAAACTTGAAGAAGGAATCGGATGGAATATTGCTCCTGAAGGTTTTGTTACAAAGGATTCATCACTACATGGTGATGCAGCACTATTATCATTACCAGCTTTTGACAACCTGAATAAGCAGCAATATTTTATTGATGTTTATTTAGATAAAGCACAACAGCAACAATGGATCGCAACACCGTCGCATGACTGGATACGCATTTCAAAAAACAGCGGTACGCTCACCGTCGAAAAGGACCAGAAGCAAGTACGCCTGTGGGTGGATGTTGACTTTCGCAAATTGCAAGAAGTTGGCAGGACAATTGGCACCATAACATTCACTGGTGGAGGAAAGCAGTATGTTGTAAACGTGCAGGCTGAAAAGCGAAGCACTGAAGCATTTGCAGGCTTCCAAGGTTTCATTGAAAACAATGGGATAGTTGTGATCCCTGCCACTGGCTTCACCCGCAAGAGCGACCAGCATTCCAGCCAATGGCAAACGATAAATGGTTTAGGATATACAGGTAATGTGCTCCAGGCTTCTCCTCTATCGGTCAACAAAAAGGTTACAACCAACACCGACTCTATTAAGCAAAGCAACGCGCTTGTTGAATACGACTTCCATACTTTCAATGCCGCCACGCCTGTTGTGTCTGTCTTTGCGTTACCTTCTCATCCTATCAACAATAACTACAGGGTACGTTATGCAGTAACTGTTGATGATGGCCCGTTGCAATTGATAGATATAAAAACAGCAGGCAGAAGCGAAGAGTGGAAACAAAATGTTTTGCGGAACAGGGCTGAAAGAAAAATACAACTACCCTTTCTTCCTGCAGGAAAACATACTTTGAAAATCTATGCAGTTGATCCGGGTGTAATGCTGGATGAAATACGTATAGATATAGGCGGTTTGAAAAAAGCATATAGCACATTACCTCCAACCACATTTTTAAACAATCACATCAATCCATAATACCTAATATGAAGTCATCATTCTTAAGCCTTGTACTTGTCGGTTGTACCATATTCTTTTCCTGTTCTTCGTCATTATCAACTTCCGGTAATCACAGGGGCACAGCAGGCAGTGGAACTATACCATCTACTCTGCAGGCAACTTCGCCTTCAGCGGCCAACGTAAGCGAAGAAAGACTGCAACGGATAGATAACATAATCCAGCAAGCCATCGAAAAAAGAGAGGTAGCAGGCGCTATAGGCTTTATTGCCCGCAACGGCAAAATAGTTTACAACAAGTCATTTGGACATGCTGACATACCCACTCAAACTGCGCTTAAGACTGACCACATTTTCAGGATCGCTTCGCAAACCAAAGCCATCACAAGTGTTGCAGTGATGATGCTTTTTGAAGAAGGAAAGTTTTTACTGGACGACCGTATTTCCAAATATATTCCTGCATTTGCTAAGCCACAGGTATTAGATCAATATAATGCTGCTGATACAACCTTTACCACCAAACCTGCTAAAAGAGAAATAACCATTCGCGACCTGCTTACCCATACGGCAGGTCTTCAGTATGCTGTTATTGGTGGAGAGCCATGGACGGCTATCTATTCTAAAGCAAAAATCTATGCGGGTTTTGAAGCAAGCAGCGACTCATTAAGCTGGTCGGTAGATAGGTTAGCTAAACTTCCGCTGGCGCACAATCCAGGGGAAAAATTCACCTATGGATTAAGCACGGATGTGTTGGGTAGGCTGGTAGAAGTTGCCTCAGGATTGCCATTAGATAGATTTTTTGAGGAAAGAATATTTAAGCCGCTTGGTATGACGGACACTTACTTTTACCTGCCACAAGAAAAGCATAGCAGGCTTGTAACTGTACATAGGCAAGGTGCGAACAGAACATTAACTACATACGAAGGAACTGGTTCTGTAAGTGCAGACTATCCAAAGCGCGGTGGCGTATACCTATCTGGCGGCGCTGGTTTAAGTTCTACCATTTCTGATTATGCAGCATTTCTCCAGATGCTATTGAACGGCGGCACTTACAATGGCACAAGGCTCCTGTCTCGCAGATCAGTTGAGCTGATGACAAGCAATCACATAGGCGACCTGTTTGTAGGTAGTGACAAGTTTGGTTTAGGCTTCCAGGTAACAACCAAACAAACTGAATTGAAACTAGGCATGACCGAAGGCGCCTACAAATGGGGTGGATATTTTGGAACCACCTATTGGGTAGATCCGAAAGAGAACATTATAGCACTATTGTATACACAACATTCATCGCTGAGATCAGATGTGCAGGATAAATTCACCGCATCTGTTTACCAGGTATTGAACGATTAAGAACACGTTTCTCCTTCGCAAGAATAATTATTAACTACTGTTCAAAAACAATCAAAGACTTCAGTTGATAATCTACTGGAAGGAAACTATAAGATTTTCAAAACCTGCGAAATCCAGCTACTTCGTTTTCGTAAATAAAGTAGAAAGCACTTAAGCATCGCTTGCTGGTTTGCCCTCACCTTTGGTGTAACAGGCAGGCAATCAAAAGAGCGTCTTGAACTTAATCTTACAATGCTTCGTTTCAAGGTTAATTACAACGAACAACCTCACAAGCTTCATATGAAAAAGATGATTAAACATCTATCCGCAATTTTCTGCCTCTCGTTCATCACTACTGTGTCACTAGCGCAAAACACATCACAGCGCACGAAGTACAACTTCAACAGCGACTGGAAAGTTATAGTTGGTGATCCTAAGGAAGCTTCAAATGTCAGCTTCAATGATGGCAGTTGGAAAAGTGTAACACTACCCTATGCATGGAACGAGGATGAAGCTTTTAAAAAAGACATTGTTGATCTTTCAACAGGTATCTCCTGGTATCGCAAACGTTTTAAATTGCCTGCATCTGCCAAAGGACAAAAAGTGTTTTTAGAATTTGAAGGTATTCGCCAGGCCGGTGATTTTTATGTAAATGGAACACATGTTGGCCTGCACGAAAACGGTGTTACTTCATTTGGATTTGATGTAACCGAGCTGGTGAAATTTGGTGATGAAGAGAATGTGGTGGCAGCACGTATAGACAATGACTGGAACTACCGTGAGAAAGCTACCAATACGAAGTTTCAATGGGAAGACAAGAACTTCAACGTGAACTATGGAGGCATCACAAAGAATGTTTACCTGCATATTGTACCTAAGGTTTATCAAACACTTCCTTTGTATTCCAACCTGAAAACAACAGGTGTTTATGTATACGCACTAAATCATAATATAAAAGGGGAAACTGCTACCATACATGCTGAGTCAGAAGTAAAAAATGAAACAGCACAACCACAGCAAGTGATCTATGAAGTTTCAATCAAAGAACTGGATGATAAACTTCTGAAAACATTTGTTGGTGATAAAGTAATTATTGCACCAAACGAAACAAAAGTTCTGAAGGCCTCATCAGCTGTTAGCGGCTTGAAGTTCTGGAGCTGGGGCTATGGCTACCTGTACAATGTAACCACTACTTTAAAAGTGAATGGAAAACCTACAGACGCTGTAACTACTACAACAGGTTTTCGCAAAACAGATTTTAAAGATGGCATGATCTATCTGAACGACCGCGTCATCATGGTACATGGTTATGCCCAACGTACTACCAATGAATGGCCTGCAGTGGGTGCTTCTATACCTGCATGGCTAAGCGATTACAGCAATGCATTGATGGTAGAAAGTGGAGGCAACCTGGTGCGCTGGATGCACATTGCACCATGGAAGCAAGACGTTGAAAGCTGCGACAGGGTGGGCCTTTTACAAGCCATGCCTGCTGGTGATGCAGAGAAGGATGTAGAAGGTACAAGATGGGAACAACGCAAGGCTGTGATGCGCGATGCCATCATTTACAACAAGAACAATCCCAGCATCATCTTTTACGAGTGTGGCAACGAAAGCATCAGCGAGCAACACATGCAGGAGATGAAGGATATCCGCGACCAGTACGATCCTAAAGGAGGCAGAGCCATTGGCAGCCGCGAAATGCTGGACAGTAAAACAGCGGAATATGGTGGTGAAATGTTGTACACCAACAAAAGTGCACATATACCTATGTGGGCAATGGAATATTCAAGAGATGAAGGTTCAAGAAAATACTGGGATGATTTTACACCGCCTTACCACAAAGATGGAGCAGGTCCTTTACACAAAGGACAATCAGCCGCGGCATACAACCGCAACATGGAAAGCCATGCTGTTGAGAATGTAAGACGCTGGTACGAGTTCTGGAAAGAAAGACCCGGAACAGGCAAGCGTTTAAGCAGCGGAGGTGTTAACATCATCTGGTCTGAAACCAATACGCACCACCGCGGTGAAGAGAACTTCCGTCGTAGTGGAGAAGTGGACGCAATGCGAATAAAGAAGCAGAATTATTATTCGCATAAAGTAATGTGGGATGGCTGGGTAAATCCTGAGAAGCACAGCCTGCACATCGTAGGCCATTGGAACTACGACCCCAGTGTTAAGAAAGACATCTATGTTATCTCAACTTCAGATAAAGTAGAGCTAAAGGTAAATGGCAAATCAAAAGGCTTTGGAAAAAAGAGCGATGGTTTCCTTTTCACTTTCAAAAACATTGAATGGGTACCAGGGAACATAAGTGCTGTTGGCTATGATGCAAAGAACAAACAAGTCTGCACTGGCATCATCCATACTGTTGGCGCTCCTGTTGCACTGCGACTTACAAAAGTAAAACGGCCGACAGAATTTGTAGCCAATGGTCATGATCTTGCATTGGTAGAAGTGGAAGTGGTAGATGCAAAAGGCAACCGTTGCCCTACCGCACTCAACATGGTTAACTACACAATGACCGGCCCGGGAGAATGGAGAGGTGGTATGGCAATGGGCCCTGGTAATTATGTACTAACAACTGCATATCCTGTAGAAGGTGGTGTTAATCGTTTTCTCGTTCGTTCCACAACGCAGCCAGGCACCATCACAGTGAAGGCAACTGCAGAAGGTTTGAAAGATGCAACCATTACACTTAACACAAAGCCTTATGCAACAGAAAATGGCTTGTCTGCAGTATTACCATCTGCAGGTTTACCCATGCGTTTGGATAGAGGTCCAACACCTGCCACACCATCCTATACCATGACACGTACGCCGCTTACCATTGTAAGTGCTACTGCCGGTGCAAATGCAGACAAAGCCGCCCGGAGCTTTGATGATAATGAACTTTCGGATTGGGTAAATGATGGCAAGCTTAACACAGCATGGATTGAATACACATTAGAGAAAGAAGCGACAGTGAGCGAGATCACCATCAAGCTCAACAACTTCCGTTCACGTGTATACCCATTGGTAATAACGGTAGATGGCAAGGAAGCATTCAATGGCAAAACGCAAACTACGCTTGGTTACTATACTATTTCATTAAAACCTACCAGGGGCAAAACAGTAAGAATACAATTGGCGGGCACTTCACTAGACCAGGGAACAAATACAGGTGTGGAAGTGAACGGTAAAAAACTGGATGATGGTGTAGCAAGGGACGATGCAAATGCAAAAGGCACACTAAGCATCATTGAAGCAGAGATCTATGCTCCTTTGAGTGCTGCAAAAAAATAAACATGATTTTAAAAACAACATCAACCATAACAAACGCTTAATGGAACTTTCAAACAAGGTAGCCGTCATAACCGGCGGTGGAGGAATTTTATGTAGAACAATGGCATTGGCCCTTGCCGCTCAAGGTGCAAAGGTGGCTGTATTAGATTTAAGGGAAGAGAATGCTAAAAGTGTTGCAGATGAAATAAAGCAACAAGGCGGCACTGCCATTGGTATTGCCGCAAATGTATTAGACATAACCAGCTTGAAGCAAGCACATGAAGAGGTCATTTCAACATTAGGCCCTTGCGATATACTGATCAATGGTGCAGGTGGCAACCATCCAAAAGGAACAACATCCAAGAACTTCTTCGAGGAAGATGATCTTTCACTGGGTGAAGAAGTAAAAACATTTTTTGATCTTGACCCGGAAGGGATCAAGTTTGTATTCGACCTGAATTTTATCGGCACACTGCTACCTACGCAGGTATTTGCAAAAGATATGGTTGGCAGAGAAGGCGCAACCATCCTCAACATATCATCAATGAACGCCTTCAGGCCATTGACCAAGATACCGGCATACAGTGGAGCCAAGGCAGCGATATCAAACTTTACACAATGGTTGGCTGTGCATTTTTCGAAAGCCGGTATTCGTGTAAATGCTATGGCACCGGGCTTCTTCCTTACCGACCAAAACCGTAGCCTACTAACAACAGCAGACGGCAGCTTAACAGATAGAGGCAACACCATCATCTCCCACACACCCATGGGTCGCTTTGGTACACCTGAAGATCTAATCGGCACCTTGCTATGGCTTTGCGGCGATGGTTCCAAATTCGTGACAGGTGTAGTAATACCTATTGATGGTGGCTTTAGTGCTTTTAGCGGAGTGTAAGGAAGTCAAAAAAGCATTCACAATTGACTATTCACTTTTCACTATTCACCACTCACAACTCACAATTTACCATTCACTTTCAAAACTCATAATTCACAATATGCAATTCGAACAAACCATGCGCTGGTACGGGCCAAACGACCCGGTATCAATTTGGGATATAAGACAAGCAGGATGTACAGGTATTGTAACAGCCCTTCATCACATACCTAACGGGCAGGTATGGACGGTAGATGAAATTGAAAAAAGAAAAGCTCAAATAGAAGAAGTAGGAATGCGCTGGAGCGTAGTAGAAAGTGTTCCTGTACATGAAGCTATCAAAACACAAACAGGCGAGTACAAAACATACATCGAAAACTACAAGCAAAGCATTCGCAACCTGGCTAGCTGCGGCGTCAACATTGTTACGTACAACTTTATGCCGGTACTCGACTGGACACGCACCGACCTAAGCTATACAGTAGAAGACGGCTCAAAAGCCCTGCGATTTGAAAAGGCTGCTTTTATTGCTTTTGAAGTTTTGATGCTGAAGCGTAAGGGTGCAGAAAGTGAATATGCTGCAGAAGAACTAGAAAGAGCAAGAGCACGTTTTGAAAGTATGAGCGATACAGAAAAACTGCAACTACAACGAAACATCATTGCAGGTCTTCCCGGCAGTGAAGAAAGCTTTACGCTAGAACAGTTTCAACAAGCACTGGATACTTATCAGGGAATTGATGCAGATAAACTTCGTTCGCATCTCATTTACTTCTTACAGCAGGTAGTACCCGTAGCCGAAGAAGTTGGCGTCAAGATGGTCATCCATCCTGATGATCCGCCCTACCCCATTTTAGGTTTGCCGCGTGTAGTAAGCACTGCTGAAGATGTACAGGCACTGATAGATGCTGTTCCATCATTAAGCAATGGCCTGTGCTTTTGTACCGGTTCATTCGGAGTAAGAGAAGACAATGATCTGCCGGGTATAGTGAGGCGTTTTGCTGATCGCATCAATTTCATTCACCTGCGCAGTACACGCAGAAATGAGTTTGGTGACTTTTATGAAGACAACCACCTGGAAGGTGATGTAGATATGTATGAAGTAGTGAAAGCGTTGGTAGAAACAATGCAGGATCGCAAGGTTTCTATTCCTATGCGCCCAGACCATGGACACCAGATGCTGGATGATCTGAAGAAGAAAACAAACCCTGGTTATTCAGGTATAGGCCGTCTGCGGGGCTTAGCTGAACTGCGTGGACTTGAATTAGGTATTAGCCGCAGTATCTCTGAAATGAAGCAGTAACCAAAATTACCCTAGTCTTCTAGACTACGGTAATATCATCTGATCTAGATAATGCGGTAGTCTTGAAGACTACCGTATTTTATTAAACTACCGTAGCCTTGAAGACTACGGTAATTTTTTTCAACCAGAGATCACATCTTAAAAGCATCCACCTTCAGGAAGATGCGGTAGTCTTTTATCATACCAGCACTGCTCTTATCAGAGCGCGGTAATACACGTATTCCTTTCACCTGTACTTCCTCGCCCAGGTCTATAACAATCTGGTGCGGGTGGGCAGGCTTGGCACCTACCGATTGTGTTTGCCAGAAAGTTGATTCCTGCTGGTCGTATACTTTATCTGCTGCACTGTTAGAGGCAGTTACTTCTTCACTATCCGCATACACCACCTTCCACTTTAGTGTTGAGAGTGGTGTACCGTCTAAACCAATCAATTCCAGTTCAGCAATAGAAGTGAGCGGATCTTTTGCCTGCTGCGCATTTAGTGCTTCCAGGCAGAAATACCTACCGGTTATTGTTTTGGAAAATTGTACATCTTTCCATCCAGTGCCTGCAGTAAAAGAACCGGAAGCAACCGGCACCTCACCACCCAGATCAAGGGTTTGGCCTTTAGCACGATGCAGTAATGACTCATCTGGATGTAGCGCATTCAGCACAGGCTGTGTTAATCCTGCTACAGTTGTTTCTTTAGGTGCATCCACCTCCATTATGACGATCTCGTTCTTTCCCTTTTTTAGCCATACACCCGGCACAAACAGCGTTTGCTGAGGTCCGATCTTCCAGAAGCGTCCAAGGTTGTTGCCATTAACCCATACCATGCCTTTACCCCATTTACTTACATCCAGGTAGGTATCACCTTTTTCTTTTAGCCTGAATGTACCGCGGTACCATCCGGGTCCGCTGTGGGATTTTTTCCTGAACTTAACGCTCTTTTGAAACTTATAGTCAACCGGCATATTGTAAACCTGCCAATCATTTAGCTCTTTGCTAAAGCTGGCGCTCCTGAGAATGACCTTATCTGTTATTCCTTTTGGATCTATGATAGCTTTTCCATAGTTAACCCTGCCCGTCGCCTCAACAAGTATATCAAGCTGACTTGTAGCATTCTTAGCAGGAATTTCAACTACACTATCCCATCTCCTCCTGTCAAGCTTGCCAACAGGTTCGCCATCTACAAACACCTTTGCCCAGTCGTGCACATCTTTAATTACCAGCTTACGCGGCGAAGTGGATGCAGGTAATGTAGTGCGGTATAAGATCCGTCCCCAGCCCTGGTCGAATAGCTCCATCGGCTTGATGTCAGCAGAAGCTTTTGCCGCGGGTAAATTGGTGAACAGCGGTGCTGTTTGTTTTAGTTCAAAAGCTGGTATTGCAATTACGGGCATAGCTGCTGGTATAGCACCAAGCGTTTCACCTTCCTGTAGATAATTCTTTAGCAGATCGCGGACAGCAAAAAATTTATCTGTTGTATTTCCTTGTTCGCCTATGGGTGCATTGTAATCGTATGAAGTGGCCATAGCAGAATACGGCGGCGCATTGGCTCCGCCCCATTGTCCAAACGAAGTACCACCATGTGCCATATATAAACTGAAAGAAATGTTGCGGTCCATCATGTCTTTGAGGCTGCCAATAAAGCTGGCAACGCTTCGTGTCTCATGCGGCTTTCCCCAATGATCGAACCATCCCGACCAATACTCGCTGCACATCAGCGCTTCATTAGGATACACGCGCTGCAGCTTTTCAAATTGCTCATCTATTTTAGAACCTGCACCAAAGTTTAGAGTAGTAGCTACGCCATCCAATTTATACTTGTCAAAGTTGGAAGACCAGTCACACCTGAACAGCTGCACCTTATCAAAACCTGATGCACGAACCGCATCGCGTATGGCTTCCATATATGGTTGCTCACTACCAAAAGAAGCGTATTCATTTTCCACCTGAACCATGATGATGTTGCCACCATTTTGGATTTGCAATGGCGCCAGTTGCTTGCCTGCTTCAGCCAGGAACTTCTTTGTCCTATCCATGAAGTATGCATCCTTCAGCGTACGCACCTGAATATCTTTTTTCTTTAGCAACCACCATGGCAGGCCACCCATGTCCCACTCTGCACATACATAAGGACCAGGACGCACAATGCAGTACATGCCATTCTTTTGCACCAGCCTTACAAACTCCGCCACATCATTATTACCTGTAAAATCAAATTCCCCCTCCCGCTGTTCGTGCAGGTTCCAAAACAGGTAGATACAGATCGTATTCATACCCATTGCCTTGCTTAGCTGAATGCGATGCTCCCAATACTCCTTGGGAATGCGCGGGTAATGCAGCTCTGCAGCGCGTATTACATAAGGTTTACCATTTAGTAGAAACTGTTTGTTCCCCGCTGTGAAAGTTCCGGGTTGTTGTGCAGTGCCGGTAATGGACGTCAGCAAAAGCAATGCTATGGTGCATAAACAGGTATAGAATGATCTGGTGTTCTTCATAATTGTGATGTCTGGCAACTTGTACAGTCGTTGAAGGTATTATTTGGGTTGCTATATTACTTAATGCATTTTAATTATTGCGCGAAACCTGCTTTACCTTGAAAAGCTTTTTCATTGAAAGTTGCAGGAACAAAAAACCCCGGCCAAAAAATGACCAGGGCCTGGGGGTGATTGCTTGCGACAATGTATTTTAAACCAATTCTGCCTGCTGCTTTGGCGCATGCTGCATAACGGCATTTATATCTATTCCAAAACCTTTGGCGATAGCCATTCCTAAAGACATATCAACACGGAACCAATGACACAGCTGGCGGTTAATGATGATATCTTTTTTCTCGCCACTGATACCGCTCATTGCATCTACGATGTTGGCTACCAGGTTGTGCCTTTCGTAGTCATTCATCACCTTATTGTACAACGCAGCCGGCTGGCTATAGTGGTCGTTATCGTTGGCACCATTACGGTCGAACCAACCTGCAACAGCACTGTCTAATTCAACAGCTGGTTCTGTATAGCTTTCGTCAACATATATATCATCGAAGCTGTTGGGGAAATAATTTGGTGTATCCTCTCCGTTGCCATTCACTGCCATCAGTCCATCGCGCTGGTGATTGGCCACCATGAAAGGACAACGATTCACCGGTATCTGCTCATAGTTACCACCAAGGCGATAACGCTGTGCATCTGTATAAGACAGGATGCGCCCTTGCAACATTTTATCAGGCGAATAACTTATTCCATCAATGACATGGGCTGGTGCAAATGCACTCTGCTCTACCTCTGCAAAATAGTTGCGTGGCACCTGGTTCAATTCAAGTATTCCTACATCGTGCAAAGGGAAATCGCCATGCGGCCACACTTTGGTAAGATCGAATGGGTTCCATGGAAATGCCTGCGCTTCTTCATCTGTCATCACCTGGATCTTCATTGCCCATTTAGGAAAATCCTTTTTATCTATCGCCTCTACCAAGTCACGCTGCGCAAAATCAGGGTCTTTACCTTTCATCTCTACCGCTTCTTCTGCAGTAAAATTTTTAATGCCTTGCAAGGTCTTAAAATGAAACTTCACCCATACCCTTTCATTGTTGGCGTTGATTAGGCTAAATGTATGCGAACCAAAACCATCCAAATGCCTGTAGCTATACGGTGTACCACGATCACTCATCAGGATCATTACCTGGTGAAGACTTTCAGGGTTCAGGCTCCAGAAGTCCCACATCATGGTAGCGCTCTTGCAGTTGGTTCTTGGATCTCTCTTTTGTGTATGAATAAAATCAGGGAACTTCTTTGGATCCTTGATGAAGAAGACCGGTGTGTTGTTGCCAACCAGATCCCAGTTGCCATCTTCTGTATAAAACTTGATTGCAAATCCACGCGGATCACGCTCTGTATCTGCACTGCCCTTTTCGCCACCTACAGTAGAGAAGCGAAGAAATAGCTTTGTCTGCTTGCCTATTTCGCTGAATAATTTTGCTTTTGTGTAACGCGTGATATCGTGCGTTACTGTAAAAGTTCCGAATGCTCCTGTACCTTTTGCGTGCACCACTCTTTCTGGTATACGCTCCCTGTTAAAGTGGGCAAGCTTTTCGTGAAGAATAAAATCCTCCAGTAAAAGCGGTCCTCTTGCTCCAACACTTTTGCTGTTCTCATTTTCTACATAAGGCTTACCCGATGCTGTAGTTAGTCTGCGTGATCTGTTTTGGTCTGTCATTGTATTCTTGTTGGGGTTATTTAATTATCTACTGCAAAAATGAATGAAGCAAGCACATAAAGCAAACTGATATTTCTTATATCTTCATCGATATTATCTATGAGATGAACTTACAACAATTGGAATATATAGTAGCAGTAGACCAGCACCGGCACTTCCAGCTGGCTGCACAGCACTGCTATATAACCCAGGCCACCTTAAGCATGATGATAAAGAAACTTGAAGAGGAACTGGAGATAAAGATCTTCGACAGGAGCAAGCAACCGGTAGTACCCACAGAGGTGGGAAAGCAGGTAATAGAGCAGGCAAAGGTTGTACTGCAACAAACAAAACGGCTGATAGAAATAGTAAAAGAAGAACAGGGAGAAGTTAAAGGAGAACTGTCACTCGGCATCATACCCACTTTAGCACCTTACCTGTTGCCCAGGTTTATGAGATCTTTTTTAAAGAAGTACCCACAGGTAAAGTTGAAGATAAGCGAGCTGAATACAGGTGAGATCATTCAAAAACTGGAGAACCAACATTTAGATGCAGGCATACTTGCTACACCTTTACAACGATCTACACTTATTGAACAACCACTGTTTTACGAACAGTTCTTTGCTTATGCATCATCCGATGAGAAGCTGCTCCAAAAGAAGTACCTGTTACCAAAAGATATAGATGTAAACAGGTTGTGGTTGTTAGAAGAGGGCCATTGCCTGCGATCACAAGTAGTGAACCTGTGCGAGCTAAAGAAGAAAGAACAGGAACTAAACCAACTGGAGCTGGAAACAGGAAGTATAGAAATGCTGAAGAAACTTGTGGAAGCGAACCAGGGCGTAACCATTTTGCCCGAACTGGCCATGCAGGAACTGAACGCAAGACAAAAGAATAATGTGCGCCTTTTTAAACAACCTGCACCTGTACGGGAGATAAGTCTTGTTATCTACAGGCACTACATCAAGAAGACTTTGATAGATGCACTGAAAGAAGAGATACTACACAACATTCCTGCTGATATGAAGGATAAAAAGAAGAAGGACATCGTAGATATACAATAGTGATTTAGATTACACATTCATTTACTACCAGAAAATATACAAGATGAATTACCAGGCTGACATCAACAGGTACAATAGTATGCAGTATAGAAGAAGTGGCAGGAGCGGCTTAATGTTACCTGCAATATCATTAGGCTTATGGCACAACTTCGGTGAAGTGGATGCCATCAACAACTGTAAGCAGATAATGCATACTGCTTTTGATAGTGGCATAACACATTTTGATCTTGCCAATAATTATGGACCGCCTCCTGGCACTGCAGAAGAAACATTTGGAAAAATATTCAAAGATGATTTCAGGCCCAACCGCGATGAGTTAATCATTTCAACAAAGGCTGGTTATAAGATGTGGGATGGCCCCTATGGTGACTGGGGAAGTAAGAAGTACCTGGTAGCGAGCCTTGACCAAAGCCTGAAGCGAATGGGACTGGACTATGTTGATATATTCTATCATCATCGGCCTGATCCTAATACGCCTATTGAAGAAACTATGTCTGCACTTGACCTTATTGTAAGGCAGGGCAAAGCGCTATATGTTGGCATTTCCAGTTATGATACCAAACAAACAGCTGAAGCATTAAAAGTATTGAGGCATCTCGGTACGCCTTGTGTCATTCACCAGCCTAAGTATTCGATGTTTGTTAGAAATGTAGAAGAAGGCCTGCTCGACCTGCTGGGTAATGAAGGTGTAGGTTGTATTGCATTTTCTTCCCTCGCACAAGGTCTTCTTACCGATAAATATTTGAACGGTATTCCTGCTGCTTCACGTGCTGGCAGAATGTTACCCAATGGTGCCATTACAGGAGATGCTATTACAGAAGAAGTATTAGGTAAAGTAAGGCAGCTGAATGAAGTGGCACGTCAACGCGGACAAACACTTGCGCAGATGGCACTTGCATGGGTGCTTAAAGATGAAAGAGTAACTTCATTAATACTAGGAGCCAGCAAAGCCGAACAGGTGACAGATGCGCTGCAGGCACTGAATAATCTTCATTTTGAAAAAGAGGAACTGCAGCAAATAGATGAGATACTGAAGTAACAACATAATAGATGAGCAGGCTGTATATCTATTGGAAAAAGCCTGCTCATCTGCATTTATACACCTCTACCGCAGCTCCTTCTGCAACGCTTCTAAAGCATGTGCTAAATAAACAAAAGGCGCGTTCCAGTTGATGGCTATTTCGTTGGTTGCATAAGAACATTCAATATCAGCATAAGCAGTTTCAGGCTCAGAAAATTCATATTTACAATCATCTTGCTTTCCCGGGTTAGGTCCACCTGCCAGCAAGCCCGGCACTGGCTCTATAATACCATCTGCAGCCGACGGACGGTGGTGCGGGTTCATGGTAGACTTGCTGCCATAGCCAGTAAGGAAGGAAAAGCCAGTTGCATTTCTTCCCAACAAATAATCAAGATTGGATACTGCATGCTTAAGATACTTAGGATCTTTTGTGTGCAGGTAAGCATTGATCAAAAGAATTCCCTGGTTGGCTGCACCTGAGTTACTGCCCCAGTTAAACTCTCTGCGGCTGCCGCCCATCACCGTTTGAAAAGCATTTTCAGAAGCATTGGCAACATATTTATCAGCCAACTGCTTTAGCTGCTGTTTTAAAGGCTGAACAACTACTTTCGCATAGCTTGGTAAAGAAGCAGCAAAACGAAGCATGGTATAGTGCCCCAGCATTTCTACATTAGGCCAGCCCGGCAGCGATACTGAATCAGCTTTATGTTTTACATAAGCATCAAAATATGTTTTGTTTTTTGTGGTGATAAATAACTCAGCAGCAGCCCAAGTAAATTCATCTGTAAACCTCCTGTCTCCATAGCCACCTGTAGTTATCTCAGGCTTCATGGTCTTGTTAAACTCGTTCTGCTCATATTGCACATTCGGATTTTTCAATGCCCATTGCCATGCTTTGATAGAAGCTTGTAAACAACTATCCGCTAAGCCTGGCAGTTGTTTATTATACTTACGCAACACCCTTGCAGCCTGTGCGGTCACTGCTGCAAAATCAAGTGCAGCTCCTGTACCCTTTTGCACTACATAACGCGGTGCTTTGGTTACACCCGGCATCACCATTCCATCAAAAGCTGCATTGGTACATTTATGATATACGCCACCATCATTAGGATCCTGCATGGTCAGCATCCAGCGCAGGTTGTATACCAGTTCATCCAACAGATCGGGAACAGCATTCTTAGATTCCGGAATGTTTGCTACCAGGTTGTCAAAGTATTTTGGAAAGTCCTCGTATGCTGAGAACATAGTACCCATTGTAATGCCTGAGTTCACAATGTACTTATTGTAATCACCTGCATCGTACCAACCACCCGGCGATGAGATGATAGTGCCTGCAGGACGTTCTTTAGAAGCTGCAGAAGGGTGCACATACACCACATCATCAGGGTGACCAGCAGAGCGGTGCCACTTGGCTGCATACTGCTCTTCAAGCGGCATAGACACACGCTGGTAATAAAATCCTTTTAAGCCAGCAATGGCTGCACTACGATGTACATTATTAGCTATTTGAAAAACATAAGAATGTCCAACACTTGGTACCAACACCACATAGCTTCCTTGTTTCTGAAAAGATGAAAAATCTGCAATGCGGGTGGTGGTAGAAGAATTTTTGGATTGCATTTCCTGGCCAAGCTTACCAGTGAATAATGTATCGGTAAGATTGGTGGTGGTAATGTAGAAACTACCAGCTGGGGTACTTCCTGTTACAATAGCTACTTTACTGGCAGCAGGATAAAACCCTACCTGGTTTAGCTTGATCCTATCTGTTACTTGTTGTGCTTGCACCTCTCCTGCAGTAAGTGCAGCAATAACCATCACACTTGTTATACATCTTCTCATAATTTCTTAATTGATCTTTTGAAAAATTGCGGCCCATCCACCACCAGCCATTAGCTTAGGCTGTAGCTTATCTTTTTTTGAAACCCTGAGTACTTCACGTTTATAATCTGTGGCATCACGATCAGCGTTTATACCATCTTTAAATATCTCTGCTTCGTACACGCCATCATCTAAGAAAGAAAGATCTATGGTAAGATCACGCTCATTCCAATTGGTCATAGCACCTACATACCATGTACTACCCTTTCTTCTTGCTATAGAAATATAGTCACCTAGTTTACCATCAAGAGCAACTGTTTCATCAAATACAGTAGGTATAGCAGAAATAAATTTTGTGCTTTCCTGCTCCTTCATATAAGCCGTTGGATTATCTGATAACATGCCGAGTGGTGCTTCAAAAACGATATACATAGCAAGCTGATGGGATCTCGTTCCCTGACTCATGGGCATAGAATGAATAGCACGAAAATTTGCTTTGGTGGCATTGCGCATTGCGCCGGGCGTATAATCAACTGCGCCAGCCATCATTCGAATAAATGGAAGGGTTACATCGTATCGGGGAACATCATCACTTGGTGCCCACTTGGCATTTTCCAAACCTCTTACTCCTTCAAAGCCTATAACGTTAGGATACGTTCTTTGCAAGCCTGTGGGCTTGTATATCCCATGAAGATCAACCAGCAGTTTATATGCTGCTGCCTTACGTGCTATTTCATAAGTAGAAGCTACCATCTTCTGGTCGTCGCGGTCCAGGAAGTCTATCTTGAAACCTTTCACGCCCATATTAGCATACTTCGAGAATACCTCATCTAACCTTCCATTCAAAGCATACCATGTTGCCCAAAGAATTACATCAACGTTCTTCTGCTTCCCGTAATCAATGATCTCCTGCAGGTTGATACGTGGAGAGATTTTCCCAATGTCAGTACTCTCACTCCAACCTTCATCCATCACTATGTACTCAATATTATTAGCCGCAGCAAAATCTATGTAGTATTTATAAGTTGGTGTATTTATTCCAGCCCTGAAATCAACATGCGAAATATTCCAATCGTTCCACCAATCCCAGGCTACTTTTCCCGGCCGTATCCATGATATATCATCAAGTCGTGAAGGAGATGCAAGCTTATAAACCATATCATTATTTGCAAGCTCTTTATCGCTGCTGCTTATAACGATCGCTCTCCAGGGGAAGCTCCTTGTACCACTTGTTCTTGCAATATAGTTCGCCCTGCTCGTCACAATAAAGTTCATATTATTGAAGCCTCCTGCTTGTTCAGATGCAGGGTAAGGAGCATGAACAGCTTTAAAGCTATTTACCTGTTTATCGTTCAAGGCCACATACATGCCTGGGTAATCTTCAAGGTCTGCTTCTAACATTACAGCCTTCTTACCATCACGTAATCCAACAAGCATTGGCAACATGCCAAGTGAGTCTTTTAAAAATGCAGAAATCAGATTCTCATTGTACAGGTTTTCAAAGGATGTTTGAAATTGATCACCTGCATGACGCGGTTCTCTTACGTAAGAAACAAAGGTTTGATAGTCGCTGTCAAATTTCAGGTCGCACTGTTCTGCTTGTATAGTTAGACTATCTTTTTTACCAGAAATAAAACGATATGCTGCACCATCATTATATGCCCTGAACACGATGCTATAGTCTCCCTTGAAGTTTAAAATAAGCTGGTTGTAATGATCAATAACTGTAGCTTTTTTGTAAACAGGCGGATTGATTTTTGAATTTACTGTTGTGCTTTTTGCACTCTTTAAAACTGTATTTTTTCCTAGTACACCCGTTGTTGTAACAAGGCTGATAGCAGATGGAGATAACACCTTTGTATTTTCATGATCAATAGCCCATGTAACATCGGCACCTGCATTTACCTGCACCTTAATCTTATTATCCGGTGAGGTAAGTTGATAGACTTTTGCTCGTTGCGCTATGGAAGCAGCCGTTACCAATACCGTAACGCACACCAGTATAACATACTTTGTATAGGATCTTAATATTTGAAAAACCATTCTTTTATATTTTTATCTAAGACTTACATCAATTGTTTCACTTGATATTTCCTTCCTTTTTTTGTATTCAAGTTTATCAACTTATTACCGTACCTGATCTTACACTTGTTACCTAGTTTAGATAGTACAGTCACCTGCGTTAGTTTCCCCTCATTCCAGTTCATATTTATTTCAAAACCTCCACGGGCAACCAGCCCTTTTACATGACCTGTAGGCCATGCTGCAGGCAATGCCGGCAATAGTTCTATCTCTCCTGCATGACTTTGTATTAACATCTCGGTTATACCTGCTGTAGCACCAAAATTTCCATCAATTTGAAAGGGAGGATGGTTATCAAATAAATTAGGAAGGGTGGATTTTTGAAGCAAGGCCACCAGGTTCTCATAGGCAGCATTACCATCGTGTAAGCGTGCAAAAAAGTTGATGATCCATGCGCGGCTCCAGCCTGTATGACCGCCTCCATTTGTTAGGCGGTAATCAATTGTTTTACGCGCAGCTGCAAGAAGTGCAGGCGTTTCTCTTGTTATTTCTCTTCCGGGGTGCAAACCAAATAAATGCGATATATGCCGGTGACCAGGTTCTGCTTCTTCAAACTCTTCTGTCCACTCCATAATGCGGCCATCACTGCCAATCTTTGTTGGTGCCAGTTGTCTTAGTATCTTCTTTAATTGAAGCCTGAATGATTCATCCTTTTGTAAGATGGTGGATGCCGCTATCGTGTTTGTAAATAGATCACGTATGATCATGTGATCCATGGTTGGACCCATGACCATGGTTGCTACTTCACCTGTTTTTGTTTTAAAAGTATTTTCAGGAGAGATAGATGGACCTGATACCAACGCATTAGTAGTAGGATTTTTTACCAGCCATTCCATGCAAAACTGTGCAGCTTCTTTCAAGGTAGGATAAGCATTTGCTGCCAGGTATTTTTTGTCTTCGCTGAACAAATAATGCTCCCATAAATGCTGTGCACTCCATGCTAAACCCATTGGCCACATTGCCCATTGTGTCTTACCATACGTTTCTGTAAAATGCCATGCATCGGTAGTAAAATGAGCCATAGCTCCACCCACACCATACATGTTTCTTGCTGTCTTCTTACCATCTTTAATCAAAGCATTGATGAACTGGAGGAAAGGATCATGCATCTCTGGCAGGTTGGTGATCTCGCTCAGCCAGTAGTTCATCTGTATGTTGATGTTGATGTGGTAATCTGCACTCCAAGGCGGGTACAAACCATCCGCCCAGATACCCTGCAGGTTGGCAGGCAATCCACCAGGTCGCGAACTACTGATGAGCAAATACCTGCCAAACTGGTAATACAAAGCAAGCAGTTGCGCATCCATTTTGCCAGCCTGCACTGCTGCCAGTCTTTCATCAGTTGGAAGATCGACTGCCTTTGCACCAAGATGTATATCAACACGCTTAAAATACTTTTGATAATCAGAAATGTGCGCTTGCTTGATAGTTGCAAAATCCTTTTTTACAGCAAGATTCATTTCTCGTGCAGATATAGTTTCAGGGTCTTCCCCGCGATAATCAGTAGCAGCAGTAAGCACTACCGTTACGGCATCAGCATTATCTACTTTTAGACTGTTACCCACTACGCTTACTGTTCCACCTTCTGTAATTACTTTTACACGTGTAGCCATACGCACACCTACACCATCACCCACATGCTCTGTCATCAGCATATCGTTGTCAATAGCTTTAATGCTGGCTTTGTTTCCTGGCCGGCTTAGATGTAATGTGAAATTGATTGATGCTTTCTTACTCGCAGTAAGTCGCATATACAGTGCATTGGCTGGTGCACTTGAAAACACTTCCCGATCATAATTAATACCACCACTAGTAAAACTGATTTTTGCAATAGCAGAATCAATATCCAGTTCCCGTCGGTAGTTAGTAATGTTGGTTGCCGGGAGATTGAATTCAAAATTGAGATCTCCTAACGTTTGGTAAGTGCTGCCCACCTTTTTGTCGCCCATCATCTTTTCCTGCGCCAGTTGTTGCGCCTCAATATATTTTCCGGCAAATAACAACCTTCTTACTTCAGGCAGTGCAGCCTTTGATTGCGGGTTTACAAAGTCAACATCTTTTCCTGTCCATACCGTTTCTTCATTTAATTGAAGTCGCTCGTTTGCAACACCACCAAAGACCATTGCACCTAACCTGCCATTTCCAACAGGCAGCGCTTCATTCCAATTGGCTGCGGGCTTATTGTACCAAAGCTTCAGATCATGATTTGATTGGGCATTGAGTGTTGCCGTTGTAAGAAACAAACAACAAAAGGCGATCAATATGTACTGCAGCTTTATCATGTACAAAAGAAAGCACCACCACACTTCTGCAGTAGTGCCTGTTAAGGGGTTATCTCGTTTGTATTGTTATCGTTGATGATTCTAATCCTTCTACGCTTGCTGTAAGTGTGGCCTTTCCTTTGGCACCCGTTGATTGCAATATGGCTAATGCAAGTCCATTCAGTGCTGTATGTTTATCGGCTTTAAATGGCTCGTGACTTACAGGATCACCACTGTCTACACCAGCAATAAAAGCGGCGCCATCTACTTTAAATTTGATGAGATGGTTTGCAGTTGGCACCATCACGCCATCCTTGTCCACAATGGTTGCTGTTACAAAAGACAGGTCTTTACCATCGGCAGCAATTGTATTCCTGTCTGCTTTCAAATTCACTCTTGCTGGCTTACCTGCTGTCTTTATTTCTTTTCTCAATACTTCTCTCTCATTCAATCTTGATATAGCTTCCAGCTTGCCTGGTTCATAAAGAACACGCCATTTTACATGCAGGTTATCTCCTGTCTTAGCTCTTTTACCCAACGACTTTCCATTGAGCAATAGCTCTACTTCATCTGCATTGTTATAATACGCTACCACGTCTACTGTATCACCCTGCTTCCAGGTCCAGTGCGGGTATATGTGCAGCACCGGCTTGCTGGTCCACTCGCTTTGGTATAAGTAGTATACATCCTTAGGAAAGCCAGCAAGATCAATGATGCCGAAATACGAACTGCGAGCAGGCCAGCTATAAGGTGTAGGCTCGCCTAAATAATCGAAGCCCGTCCATATGTACATACCAGAAACATGTGGCTGCTTCAGTGCCTTCAGACTTTCTTCGTGGGTAGAGCCCCAAGGTGTGCTTACGTTATCATAAGCAGAAACGGTATAAGCACCTTCAGGATGTGTAAATGCAATATCCCATCGCTTGGGCCAGCGGCGTATACTATCAAATGGAAGATGGTCGTAGTGCCCTCTTGTTTGCAATGCTGAGGTACTCTCTGTTACAATGAATGTTTTACCCGGATATCGCTCAGGCACCTTCGCCCACTCATCATGATGATAGTTATAGCCAATCATTTCAAAAGCACCTGAACGGATCAACTGGTTCCATTCACCGGTTTCATTGTTTGCTGTTACAATCTCTCTTGTTGTATCTATACTTTTCACAATAGACACCAACGCTCTTGCTATCCTTCTTCCTGATGTATCCGCTTTCTTTTCATCACCCCATTGTTCACCTATTTCATTACCCACACTCCAAACAAACACAGATGGATGATTTCTATCCCGCAGCACATGGTCTGTCAGATCCTGCTTGTGCCACTCATGCCAATCGAGGTGATAATCAAATGGCGACTTTTGCTTCTCCCACATATCAAACGTCTCGTTCATTACAATGAAGCCCATCTTATCGCAAAGCTCCAGCAGCTCAGGCGCTGGCGGGTTATGTGCTGTGCGAATACCATTACAACCCATTGCTTTCAACAGTTCCAGCTGGCGCTCCAATGCACGAGTGTTGATGGCTGCACCCAAAGCTCCAAGATCATGATGATTACATACGCCACGAATTTTTAATGAATTTCCATTTAAGCTAAAACCCTTTGTTGGTGAAAAGTGGAAATAGCGAATGCCTAATGGTGTTTCATAAGTGTCTACAACTTTCCCATTTACCACCACCTGCGAAACCACTTTGTACAGGTAAGGGTTATCAACCGACCACAGGTGTGGCTGTTTTATTTCTAGCACCTGCTTATGTGCTGCTGTTATTTTACTTCCTGCATTGGCTTTGGTACTTGCCCTTGCTGCAACTCCACCAGTAGCTTTGTAGATGGTTGTATTTAAAACAAAGGCTTTATTGAATGCATATTGATTGCGCACATTTGTTTCTATAGAAACAGTGGCTGATTGATTTGATACTTTAGGCGTAGTAACAAAAGTGCCCCACTGCTCTACGTGAAGCTTATCCAGTTTAGTCAACCATACATTGCGATATATACCTGAGCCGGAATACCAACGCGAGTTTGGTTGTTTTAAATTATCCACTTTCACCGCTACTACATTTGCTCCGCCATACACCAGGTGCGGTGTGATGTCGTAATGGAAGCTGATATAACCATTAGGACGTTTGCCAACATAGTTTCCATTCACCCAAACTTCTGCGTTCTTATATATGCCATCAAAATGTATCAGGATTGTTTTACCCTTATCTGTTGCAGGCAAGTTGAAATGTTTGCGATACCAGCCAGTGCCACCAGGCAATGCACCACCACCCGCAGTGGCAGGATGATCTTTACTGAATGTGCCTTCTATACTCCAATCGTGCGGCAGGTTCAGTGTGCGCCACTGTGCATCATCAACACCATTATGATGATAAGAGCCAGTGCTGTCTAACCTGAACTTCCAATTGCTGGTGAAATCTTGTCGTGAGGTATGTTGTGCATGTGTACCAATGAATGATAGCACCAGCAGCAGCATTGTGATAATTCCTTTCATGTCTATTTCTTTTCGATGACCAAATTCACGACTCCACGTGCAGGCACAGTTACCCTTATTCCGTTTTGTGTACCTGCAGCATAAGCCTTTGATGTTGCATAATCAGCTGGACCGCCTGATGCATGTGTTGTTCCTCTTCCATTCACAAATACCTTTCGTGAAAGTTCACCATTATCTGTTCCTCCAGCCAATGTGTACCAGTAGTACCTGTTGCCGACCTGGAAATTTTGTACTTGTATGGACACCGTATGTGCCTGTGTAGACTTATTGACTATCGTCACTCCAACCTCCCCTGAGGTGAAAGAAGAAGCGTAGGTGTCGAATATAGATTGGTTCGTAGTAGTGGAAGAAATCAACCTGTCGCCCAGCATCTTTTGAAAGAAGTACATGTGATAGAAAGCAGGACGCGGGTTCCATTTAGGCACACCGCCTGGCTCATCTCCTATGTTGAACAAGCCATGATCATTCCCATTGTCCCAGCCGTTTGCAAGATCCCACCTGCTGGCCTGCCCATAGCCGTTTTTTATTAACTCCCCTAACACCATTACAGCATGTACACCCGCTATATGCGATACCTGCTGCATAGAGCCTGTTGAAAAAATATTCCATTCAGTGAGCGCAACAGGCTTATTAGGCAAGCCTGCATTTTGCAATGACTGCTTTACATAGCTCATCATCTTGCTGCTTTCTGTAGCCGCTGTGGCAAGTATCTCAGCAGCAGGTGCATTCGTGTTAAAATTGGTGAAGTAGTTATGCACAACAAAAAAATCAGCAACATTACCTGCCTGCGTAAGCACTCCTGCATTCCATGTTTTAATAGTATTGGTATTCCATGCCTGAGGTGTAGCTTCTACCAGCACAGCGCCTATTTTTATAGATGAACCTATTTCCTGTGCTGCCTTGCGCATGGAGTCGGCAAAAACTTTAAAATGCCTGCCGTACAGATCACCGGTTATTATTTCTGGTTGGCCATCTTTATTGTTGGCAAGATTTATTCGATAGCCCGCTTCCCATTCTCCAAAATTTTCATTTCCTACCTCCCAATACTTCGTTCTTCCATTATCAAATCGCACCCAGTCTGCAGCCAGGTGTGCAGCCGCAGCCACTGGATTGCTGCTGGTGCCATAACGGGCATAACCATAATTGACTGTGATGATGCCCTTGCTATTGGTTTGCTGCAATACGTTGTAGTAATTGTTTACCGACATCGTCCAATGGTCAGTGTTCTTGCCATACCAGAAGTTAGCAGCTTCTGTAGTTCCATCAGCCTTTACGAAAGTAACAGGGGCATCTGCAGGCGGGCTATTCCTATTAGCATTCCAAAAAAAGATGTCGCTGATGCTGCCGCCCGGACCTCTTAAATATCCCGGCTTCAACTGCGTGATATGATTCAGTAGAGTTGGCTCCGTTACCATCTGCGTCATCCAGGTGTTTGTATTGTTTCCAAAAAGTGTAGGTGGAATTTTACTGATGACAGTAGCATTATTGACCGTGATGTTATAGCTGGCTGTAGCTGGAACAGTAGTATCAATATATGCAGGTGCTGTAAAATTTCTCGGTAACCAATCGTCCATGAAAAAGCCTATGGTGGCAGCTACCGGCGGATCGGTTCGCGTAGTCGTGTCTGTACCACCACTGCCACTACCTCCAGTATTGCTAATGGCTTTTTTGCAGCCAATGCTACTTATCAATAGCCATATTGCTAGTTGGTGAAGAAAAACCTGTAGGCACTGTTTCATATTAATGATTTTAGACCGCCTTTACCTATTTGACTGCGTCACTTTCACAGCACTACCATTGTATCGAACTGTAGTAGCCGCAGCTTGTTCAAAGTCTAGTGGCTTGGCTGCATTCTTATTTACCCATATCACCCTGAACGTCCTGTTGGTTAGCATGCCGTTGAAACTTCCTTTTCTTTCACCAATGGTCAGCTGCTTCGTCTTTTCGTTGTAAGTAAATGAAATATTGCTATACTGGCCCTTCTCATAATTGTAATTCACATCTTCATCTTCATACAAATTAAAAGAAGCATCTCTGCCTGTATACACAAAGAGGGTGATGGTATCTGCACGTTTTTCAGAAGTATACTGCAGCTCCGGACCGAAAGGAATAATGGAACCTTCTTTTACAAACACAGGCATGGTTTCATAAGGCGCATCTACATTTATAGATTGTCCACCGGCAAAATATTTACCTGAATACAAGTCGTACCAGCCGCTTCCTGCAGGCAAGTATAGTTGCTTCCTCCTCTCCTTGTATTCATACACAGGATTGATGAGTAGCGATGGTCCAAACATATACTGATCGCCTATGGAATGCACTTTTTTATCTGCGGCAAAATCCATCACCAAACCGCGCATCATAGTGTAGTTGTTATGATAGCTGGCGCCTGCCAGTGAATAGATGTAAGGCAGCAAACGGTAACGGAGCCTGTTGTAGTACACCATGCTTTTATAGGCAGGATGATCTTCCGGTGCTATGTTGAAAACTTCGCGGAATGGATACTGGCCATGCACCCTGAACAGTGGTGTGAACGCACCAAACTGGAACCACCTTGTATTCAGTTCACGCCACTCTTCTGTATCTGTTGCAGTCGGTCTTTCATACCTGTTCTCTACTACAAAGCCACCAATGTCCATGGTCCAGTAAGGCAGCCCAGACATAGAAAAATTTACACCGGCAGCTATCTGTGCTTTCATATCATGCCAGCGTGCACCTATGTCGCCACTCCATATAGCAGCAGCATACCGTTGCGAACCGGCAAAGCCTGAACGTGTAAGCAGGAACACACGTTTGTTGTTATCAACAGAGCGCTGGCCTTCATATATACCTTTTGCATTTTGCAATGGATAAGCATTTACATATTCGGCCACCAGTCCTGCAGACACTGGTGTCATCTGTTCTTTCCTTCGCTGTGGCGAAACGTTGGATAACAGGTCGGGTTCGCTTGCATCCATCCACCATGCATCAATGCCCTTTGTATAGATCTTGCTGTGAATGAGGTTCCAGAAAGCCTTACGTGCTTCAGGATTGAAAGCATCATAAAATGTAGAAGTATAGCCAGGGCCAACCCAATCTTTTTGCCTGTCGGCAATGTTGCGCTTGTACAACCAACCCCTTTTATTGAAGTCATTATAAGCAGGTATGCCTTCATAAAATTTTGGCCATACCGATATCATCAGCTTCGTATTGTACTGGTTGTGCAACACCTTTATCATACTATCTGGCGAAGGAAAACGAGCGGCATCAAACTCCTGGCTGCCCCAGTCATTTTCCTTCCAGTAAAACCAATCGAGTACAATGTTATCAAGTGGAATTTTTCTCTTGCGAAATTCAGCTACAACATTCAGCAACTCTTCCTGTGTTTTGTATCGTTCACGGCTTTGCCAAAATCCCATTGCCCATTTCGGAACTATAGGAGCTTTACCAGTTAATGTTCTGTAGCCGCTTATAACTTCGTCAATGTTCTTACCATACACGAAGTAATAATCCATATGCTTACCAGCTTCAGAAGAGAAACTGAATGTATTGGCATCTGCTGTTGGTACAGGCTCCTGCCATTTAAGTGAGATATAAGATTCTGATCCTTCAGGTATCCATTCGATTTTTATTGATTGCTTCTGGCCTTTTTGCATTGCCACATCCAACAATGCAGGCGCAGGATTCCATGCTCTTCTCCACCTGTCTAGCACCAGCTTATTGTTCAGCCAAACCTTTAGATAACCACCATAGGTAAACCTCATCTTGTGATTGCCGCTGAATGAGCTTGCTATACTTCCTTGCCACGTTACAGACCCATTCTCAGTTTTGAATTCAGCTGGCAGCTTTAGCTTTGAATCGTTTACAAACTCCATATCAATGGTGGTCTCTGCACGGGTAAGCACTACATCATCCGATTTTGTTTTATCATTTGCATACGAGGCAGTCAGCCAACCTTCTTCACCAGTTTTAGCAAATAGTTGTAAAGAAGAAAGCGGAAGATATTCCCTTACGTCTCCAGCTTTTGTTATAGAATAATTATCCCAAAGGATACCATAGTTGTTGGGTGAAACAAGAAATGGAATGGCCACTTCTGTATTGTTTTGAAACATGGTCACCTGCTGTCCCATGTAGTTGTAAACATCATCCTGGTGCTGGCCAAGACCGTAGATAGCGTCCCCGGGTTTTGTCTCAAATGTTTGGATGATGTTGTACGAGCGCTGCCCTTCAAAGGTCACAGGAAGTAGTTGTTTTGCAGCTGCACGCTCCGCTATAATTTGTTTGCCTGCTTTGTCAAAGAAAGCAACAGCACCGGTTTGCAATGAAGCAACAGCTGTTATAAAAGGCGTAGCAAGCCGCACTTCGTTTGCAGTATTGGTTATAGTAAAACCAGATGTTTGTGTGGTGGGATAGATCGTCACCAGGCTTTGCACTTGCGGCATTTCTTTAGCAGGCGACGCAGTTACCCGAATGATGGAGTTGTTGATGACCTGCAGCCTTACAGCATGTGCACTGCCAGGGTATTGTTGCGCCGGGTAAATGATAATACCATCTGCCATCTTGGTAAAAGGAACTACAGGAGTAGCATGTGCTATGCTCGTAAATAGCAGCAGGAACATTAAAATCGTGCTTTGGCTTCGTAGGTTCATCTTAATCATGTTAGGTTTTTTTGGCTACAATAGCTGTCGGTAAACAGGCAGCAGTTCTTCAGCAAGTATTGCATGGTCTTCTACACTTGGATGACCGGTACAACCTCGTGCTTTCATCTCTTTGAAGAAGTATACATTAACAGGCTTTGCAGCTGGATAAAGCTTATCCACACTTGCTTTTACAGCAGCTATACAATTTTGTAATGTTGTTCTTCTGTCACCACCAACCATTGGGCTGCTGAGCAATAGTATCTGAGCAGCAGGATATTTTGACCGCACCAGTTGAACGAATGGAATGTAGTTGTTTACAAAGCTTGCGCTGTCAAAAGGCAGGCGTGCTTTCTTTCCATCACCATTGCTATAGTCGTTGGTGCCTAAAGCAATACTTACGATAGCAGGTTTATATGCATTGAAGTTCCACTTGCGATCACTGTTTACCTGGAAGTCAGCATTCTCATACACCTGCGGCATGTTTGGCCCATTACTGTTCCAGTTTCTATAAATGCCAATACCGCTTACACTGCTTACTACATAGTCGGTTCCTAAAGCCCTTGCTACACGCGGTCCATAAGCCATGTAAGCATTGTGCTGGTCATGGTATTGGCCTTCACCGCATGGCACTTCCGATGGGTCGGCAGCAGCACCACATGTAATGCTGTTGCCAATGAACTCAATAATTGGTGCTATAGGTTTCACTAAAGGCGCTATGTTCTTTGCAGTAACCTGTTGTATATACACAGGACCAGTATGCGCCTCAGTTGCTTTGTACAACCACACAGTATGAGTGCCTTCATCATTAGCCGTTATGGTAATAGGCTGGTTATTGCTTCCATTAATTCTAATACGTTTTTGATAAACACCATCCAGTTCGTATTGAAGATAATTATGACCCGAAGAATTATTGATGGAAGCATGAATGATACATTCTTTACCCGTAAAAGAAAAACCAACATGCGCTGCTGAACTGATCAACTCCAGTCCACCCTGTTCAGTAGTGATGGTTCTGCCATAAGGATGTAAGGCAGAAGCAGCCAAAACATTAGAAGTAGAACCAGCTCTACGCATTGCACTGCATCCTGATAAAACAAGTGCAACCAGTAGTAACAAAATTCTATAGTTGTACATCATCATCACCCTTCATTTATTTCATTCGCTTGTTATACTTCCGTAAAAGTTCTCTTGATCTTATTCCTGATTCTTTCAGGTCACTTTCTTTCCAACCGCCTGTAGCACTTGCTCCTTTCTTAAGCACCGAACATGTTTCATCTTTATCAGATACTGACCATGTAACCCAGCTGATCTTATTCTGTTCGCACCATTCTATCCATCTCATCCATTCCTCATTATCCAGGGCACCATCACCACTGGCTTCCATACCTGCTGACTCAGAAATGAAGATAGGAATGCCTTTTTTCAATGCATCGTTGCACCTGTCCCTTAGCTCCTGTTTATGGGTGGCTGCATAAAAATGAACGGTGTACATGATGTTGCTATAGCCCTTCAATGGATCATCGGCAACAATATGAATGTCCTGGTCCCAATGCGGGTTACCAACAAGAATGATGTTATCACCATCAATACCACTGATGGCTTCAATGATTTCTGCAGAATATGCTTTTACTTCTTGCCAAGTTTCCTTATCAGGCTCGTTGAATATTTCGTAAATAACATTTGGATACTTGCCATACTTGGTAGCCATCTCCATGAAAAACTTTTTGGCCTCTTTGGTTTGGATATTATGGCTGTGCCAATCGATGATTACATAGATACCTGCTTCAATGGCCGCATCTACAACAGCTTCTATTTTTGCTTTAGAACCTTCCGGGTCCTTCAGGTATCCACCATTTGGTTCTATACCCATTGCCGCACGAACTACGTTGCATTTCCAATCCTTCGCCAACCATTTTACTGCTTCCTTATTGTAAAACCGTGGCCAGAAGTTGTGCCAACCAAAGCTCATCCCGCGCAGTACAACAGGCTTGCCTTTTTCATCTACTAACTGTACACCCTTCACTTTTAGTTTACCGTGCTGCTTTACCGGTTGCGCATTTACAACCATGGAAAGCAACAAACACACAAGAAGTACCAGGCGCATAAGTTTCTATTTTATTGATGAAGTATCTACCTCCCAATCATCCGTTCTGAACGGAGCAAGAGGTAAACCAATTTTATTGAAAACATTACCAATGGCAGTATTGCTAAAAGCATAACGAACAGCTACAGGCTGAGCAACAGTTTTATTCGTAACGACTATTGTATTTCCTTTGATTGCAGCCTCTGCAGGATAGAAAACTTTATCTGCTCCGGCTATTGAAAAACCTGTGATCACTTTGCCTTGCTGTTGCAGACCGTACTGCGCATGCTGAAAATGCAAGGTCACTTTGTTCTTATTTATTTGCATGCTGCTGTACATCGGACTGTTAGCATCAGTAGTATCAGTTACATATGTCAGGTGTAAAGCAAGGTTGGCTAATCGATAACCAACATCACGTTTTTTGATGGGATGTATATCAGCTGTATCATGCGCAAGATCTGTGGTAACTACCATTCCTGTTTTAGGTACTGATAGCGTTTGCTGCTGCGCCTCACGAAGCAGTGCAGCTATGTTACGATTTCCATATGCGTGCGGCGCCAGTTGTACATAGTAAAATGGAAACTCGTTGTTCCACTTATTGCGCCACGATTGTATCATTGCTGAGAACAGCTCTTTATACGTCCTTGCAGTACCGGTGTTGCTTTCGCCCTGGTACCAGATAGCTCCTGCAATGTTGTAGTTGGTAAGTGGAGCAATCATTGCATTGTAAGCAAGGCCGGGCGTTACCGGCCACCATGGCTTAGGCTCTTGTTTAGCAGCTGCTGATTTCAATCTTTCATTGCTGTTAACAATCTCTGCAGGTGTAAATGCTTCTGCAGGTATCCCACCCCAACTGGCATGTACCAGGCCGATGGGCACATTCATTTCAGCATATAGCTTCTTGCCGAAATAATAAGCAACCGCGCTAAACCATTTTACATTGTTGGTATCACTAGCCATCCAAGCACCTTCTGAGTTTTCCTGTGGTGCTTCAGCCGATTTACGTGCAATGTGAAAGAAGCGAAGGTTAGGATTAGCAGCAACAGGAATATCTTCCTTCATCTGCGGCAGCCCCCAGTAGTAGTTCATTTCCATGTTAGATTGGCCGGAGCAAACCCATACTTCACCTACCAGTACATTCTCAAGAACAATTGTATTCTGCCCTTTTAGTGTAATGGTGTATGGACCACCTGCTTTCGGTGTAGGTAGCTTTATTTGCCACTTCGCATGTCCATCTCCTTTTACAGAATCTGTTTTATTATTCCACGATGTGGTGATGTAGATCATTTCACCAGGCTCGGCCCACCCCCATAATCTAACGTTGCTACTTTGCTGCAATACCATATTGCTGCTAATGATGTTGGGCAGCCGCACATTCGCATGCGCCATCATTGAAACAAACACGCTAAGCAGTAGAATAAAATTCTTCATCAATCAATTTTATTTGATAGCAGTTAAACGCAACACCAGTACATCGTGCGGTGGAACCGTTGCTGATAAAGGCTTTCATCATGGCACGAGCATTAGTTGCAATGACATCATCCTTGCTGCCTGCCCCGTCTTTTCGGGGTCGCACACTTAATCCACAAATCATTATGCAACCACAGTTTCACTTACTACTAGCACTACTAATACACCTGCGTCTTGTTCACTATAACAGTAGTATTCAAACCTGCTACCTGTATTTTAAAATCACCTTGCTCTACAACACGCTTGTTGTTGGTGTTTACAAAAGCAAGGTCCTTCACAGGAATTTTGAACGTCACCTGCCTGCTCTCACCAGCCTTTAGATTTATCTTATCAAAACCTCTCAATCTTTTTACATCAGGTGTAAGCGAAGCGATCTCATCAGATATATACAACTGCACAACCTCTTTTCCTTCCCTGTTACCTGTATTGGTTACAGTAGCTGTAATGGTGATGGTTTCAGCAGGTGAATAAGCTTTTTTATCAGTAGTAAGATTGCTATAGGTAAAGCTGGTATACGACAAGCCATGACCAAAGGCATACTGCGGGTTAAAGTCTGCAGAATAATCATAAGCGCCTTGCGGGTTGGCTATCTGGTCAGAATGCTTGTGAATGTATGGCGTCAGAGAATTTGCATAACGAGGGTAGGTAATTGGTAGTTTACCACTTGGGTTCACGTCACCTGATAATACATCAGCCAATGCATCACCACCATAGTTGCCAGGCAAGTATATGTTCACAATAGCAGCAGCGCCTGGTTCTATTTGACTTATAATACGAGGACGACCTTCACTCAATACCAGCACCACTTTCTTCCCTGTTTGCATCATGGCTCTTGCAAGCGCTAGTTGGTTATCAGAAAGATTGAGTTCATTCAGGTTGCCTGGTGTTTCTGTATAACTGTTCTCGCCAATACATAGCAGTACAACATCAGCATTGCGTGCAGCAGCTACTGCGGCGTCTATATTCACTACACTGTCTTCCCAATATTTGCCTTGCATTTTGTAAGCAACACCTTCAGCAAAAGTTACATTTCCATTGCCAAACTTCTTTTGAACAGCTTCCAAAATGGTGTTGTGTTCTTTGGTGAATTCATCTGTTCTTTCGCCTTGCCATGTATAGCTCCAGCCACCATTCAGCACGCGCATTGAATTAGCATTCGGACCTGTTACCAATATCTTAGTTGAAGTAGCCAGTGGTAAAGCATTGTTCTCATTCTTCAGCAGCGTGATAGATTCTGCAGCTGTATTGTATGCACTTCTTGCAAAATCAGCACTTCCAAATTTTGAATAGTTACCTGCAGTTGTTACAGGAGTATTGAAAAGATCCAACTCATACTTCACACGCAATACCCTGCGCACCGCATCGTCAATACGTGCCTGTGTTACTTTCCCTTCTTTAACCAATGCAACCAGGTCATCACAAAATTCTTTGTAGTTGTATGGTATCATGCTCATGTCTATCCCGGCATTGATACAAAGCATCAACGCTTCCTTATTGTCTTTTGCAATACGGTCACGCTTGGCTATGTTCTCTACGTCCTGCCAATCGGTAACGATGAAGCCTGTAAAGCCAAGTTCATTCTTCAGCACATCGGTAAGCAGGTACTTATTCATGTGTGTTGGAATGCCATTGATAAGGGCAGAATTAACCATTACATTACGTGCACCTGCTTTTACAGCAGCAGCAAATGGTGGCAGGTGATACTCACGCAGGTAATGCTCAGGTATCCATGCATTGGTCCTGTCTTTACCATATTTAGGATCAGAATAAGCCAGGTAATGTTTCAGGCTTACAGATAGTTTTTCTTTACTACCAATCGGATCTTGTGCACCACGTACATAAGCTGCACCCAACTCACTAATTAGGTATGGGTCCTCACCAAATGTTTCCCATATGCGTGGCCACATTGGATTGGTGCCAAGGTCAAGTACAGGAGAGAATGTCCACGGCACACCGGCAGCGCGGCTTTCATAAGCTGTCACCACAGCACCCTGGTGGACCAGCTGCCTGTTCCATGTTGCAGCCTGTCCTATCTCCTGCGGGAAGGATGTAAAGCCTTTTACATAGCTGGCGCCATGTATTTGGTCAAGGCCATAGATAACAGGGATCTTCAGCTTGTTTTGCTGCGCAGCATTATGAATGTCACTAACTACTTTATTCCACTCCTGTGCAGATAATAAGATGCTCGGAGGCGTATTCAATATAGAACCTACTTTGTACTTCACCACTACATCACGCAGCTTATTCTCATCCAGCGTAAAAGTCTTGGTTGCATAATTTACATTGCCGATCTGGTCAATAGCCACCTGCGCCATCTGGCCCACCTTTTCTTCCAGGCTCATCTGTTTTAGCAGGTTGGTAATCTTAGCTTCTGTAGCGGAATTTAGCTGAGCCATTGTCTTACTACTTGGTGTTATAAAAAATATTGCAGTTGATATAGCCAGCAGTATGCTTCTCCTGTTATTCATATTGGTTTACTTAAGCTTTCGTTATTGGTTATTTATTTAATCCTGTTTATGATCTCAATACATGCGCGTCCATTATGGTAATTACATTTCCACAACCCGGCTTTATCCTGTCCTTCCATGATGCTATAGTCTTCAGTCACTCCCCAATACCATTCACCTTTGTTATGGTCTTTTATGTGACGCTTGATGAATTGCCAACTCGCAATAGACTTCTGCAGGTAATCTTCCTCATCACTCACCTGGTAAGCATTGTAAAAGCCAACCATGGCTTCAGCCTGTGGCCACCAGTGTTTTTCTTTTACAAGATGTTCTCCCTCCTTTTCATACCATAGTCCTCCATCTTTATCTAAACCTCTTGCAGCAGCATCGGCTAGTGTTTTTGCTTTTTCTTTTAACGCTTGCACCAGGTTATGATCCTGAATTATTTCAGCTGCTTCATGTACCAGCCAAGCTGCTTCTATATCGTGTCCATACGATACCATATTACCTTTCGATGTCCAGTCTTCGCTAAAGAACAGGCGCAGGTGATTCGTTTCCTTATCTATGATATGATCTAAAAAATTATGAATGAGCTCAGCTATCTTTTCTTTCAATCCTGCATCTGGCCAAACGCGGTATAGGTTGGCGAAACCTTCCAGCACATGCAGGTGCGTGTTCATGGTCTTTTTCTCATTGGCATCTTTATCACTTAGCCGAAGATCTTCTATCTCTTGCCACTCTCTGGTGTAAGCTTCTATGTAGCCACCATACTTACTATCATAGCTATGTTTCAAAATGTCTTTATACAGTGAGATAGCTAGTTCTTTTGCATCATTATCTTCAGCAGCTTTGGCATATTCACTCAGTCCATATATAGCGAAAGACAAGGCGTATACCTGCTTTTTTGTATCCAGTGCATCACCCCTGTGATCCACCGTCCAATACACGCCACCAAACTTTTTATCTATGAAATAATTGCGGATGTACTTATATGCACGTTCTGCCATTTGCAGGTACTGCACATTCTTATTAAGATTATAAGCAGCTGAAAAAGTCCATAAGAGCCGGCTGTTCAGAACTGATCCTTTAGGTGCTTTCACATCTACCTCATTGTCATTGTTCACTCTTCCCACAAAGCCGCCATTGGCAACATCTACTGTATGCTTCATCCAATAGTCGAGTATATTCTTCAGCTCTTCCTGTACCTCTGCTTTATATTCCTGTTTCGTCATTCGTTTCTGTAGTAGTAATAAGTACTAAAATAGAGGGAGCCAATAGAAATGGGCTCCCTTTCATTAAACCTTAACGATTGCTTGCATGAGAAAAAGTTTCAGCTAACACAGGTTTAACCTGCTTCTCTGTTGCTGATAAATGTTGGTTGTTGTTTATTATGTTGTTGATGGTATTCACACTTGCAGCAGAACGTAATCCATCTTCCGGCGTGTTCATTACATAGTCCACAAGTTTATCAATGGTAGATGTGGCTACATGCTGGCGTGTATCAGATGAAGCATAATAAATGAGGACTGTTCCGTCGTCATCAGCTATCCATCCGTTAGCAAAAAGAACATTCGATACATCACCAATCCGCTCTTCACCTTCAGGTGCCATAAAATAACCAGCAGGCTTATGTATCACTTTGGTTAGATCATGAAGGTCAGTCATGAACATGTACAAGACGTAGCGTAAGCCCGCTGCAGTATTACGCACACCATGAGCCAGGTGAAGCCATCCATGTTCTGTTCTTATAGGTGCAGGACCTAAACCATTCTTAGCTTCATACACTGTATGATATGTCTTTGGATCTATTACCTCCTCGTGTGGTACAATGGCACCATTGATATCATCACTCAGGCCAAACCCAATGCCACCACCTTTACCTGCTTCTATAAAACTATCCTGCGGCCTTGTATAAAAAGCATATTTACCTTTCACAAATTCAGGATGCAAAACAACATTTCGTTGTTGTGGTGATGGTGTTCTCAAATCAGGTAAACGCTCCCATGTATCCAGGTCTTTTGTACGTGCAATACCACATTGCGCAATAGCCGCAGATTGATCTCCAGGTGCTGCACCAGGATCTTTCCGCTCTGTACAAAACAGTCCATATATCCAGCCATCTTCATGCTGCACCACGCGCATGTCATAGACATTTGTATCAGGTACATCTGTTTCAGGCATAGTAATAGGATGCGACCTGAACCTGAATCCATCAATTCCATTATCACTTTCAGCAACGGCAAAAAACGATTTACGATCAAGACCTTCCACCCGAACCACAAGACAATACTTACCATCTAACTTAATGGCTCCACTGTTGAAAGTGGCATTGATGCCGAAGCGCTCCATCAGGTAAGGATTGGAGTCTTCATTCAAATCATACTTCCAGTTCAAAGGAATATGTTGGGCTGTAACAACAGGATATTCATACCTGTCATACACGCCATTGCCTATCACTTCTTTTTTATTTTTTCTTTCTACCAGCTCCGTATGCGCTTTTTGCAAAGCCTGCAGCCTGCATAAAAACTCTGACCTCATTGTAGTAGTTGTTTATCTACCTCACGGTGTTAAAAAATATATTCCTCTAGTTGTTTTTAAAAATGTTTCTAAACCAGTTCTGGTAGTGCTATCACTTTCTCTTCATTCCTTCTTGCTACCAGGTCATTGCTTACTTCCAGCATAAACGAGTCGCTTAGCTTGTAGAAAACAATGAATGCAGCTGATAGTAATGCCCCTGCAGCAGGTATAAAACTCAACATCATCCTGATACCTGTTTGTGCCTCTGCAGATTGAACGGCATTGGCTTCAAAACCCCACACCGCCAGCAGCCAACCGGTTAATGCTCCTCCTAATGTCCATCCCAATTTTTGCGACATTGACGAGGAAGAAAATATCAATCCTGTTGCTCTTCTACCTGTTCTGTATTCGGAGTAATCAGCAATGTCGGCATACATACTCCATAGCAATGGGAACACGGTACCTGCACATATGCTTATCAAGAATTGGAAAGAAAATATGAGCATTAAGTCGTTCTCGCTAAACGTAAAGAAGATGCAGCTGAGCGCCGACGCCAGTAGCATCGCATACAAAAAGGTGTTCTTCTTTCCTATTTTATCTGATATTGGTTTGGCCAATACAACACCTATGATATTTGCGGCTTGTCCCAGCACCAGGTACAAAGTGCTATAGTTGATCGCTACATCAAAACCAGGCAGCATGAAGGCTTGTTGGTTAGCGAAGTAGTATTTGAAATAGTATATAGCTGAACCATCACGCAGCGAGTTGAAGATTAAGGTAAACACGCCAGCTCCTAACAGTATGAACCACGGCTTATTCTTCGACAGGTCTTTCAGGTCTTCCTTCAGCGATGTCTCCTGCTCCTTTGGCGGCTTCACACGCTCTTTTGTCCAGGCAAAGGTGAAGTAGAATAAGGTAGATGCTATGATGGCAAACACCACCAGTGTCCATTGCCAGCCGCGCTCAAGGTCAGCAGTACCGCCTGCAGTTTTACCAAATACATCCACCAATGGCTCTGCACATGCCAGCACCAGTATACTACCTGCAAAAGCAAAAATGAAACGGAAGGTTGAAAGCGTTGTTCTGTCCTTGATGTTTGGTGTCATCACTCCCATCAGCGATGCATATGGCACATTGATGGCCGAGTACACCATCATCATAATGGTATACGTGATGTAAGCATACACCAGGTTGCCTGCAGTAGAAAAGCCTGGTGATGTAAACGTGAGAATACCCATTAATCCAAAAGGCACCGCCATCCACAGAATATACGGGCGAAACTTACCCCAGCGGGTTTCTGTTCTGTCGGCAGCAATACCAAACAGCGGGTCGTTCACGGTATCCCAGATACGCGTCACCAGGAACATAGTACCTACCGCAGCCGCAGCTAATCCCATCACATCGGTATAGTAAAACAGCAGGTATACCGAAAACAATTTCCAGAACATGGACGAGGCGAAGTCGCCAAATCCATAACCTACTTTTTCTTTTAATTTTAATGGTTCAGTCATCCTTTTTTTTGTTTTTGGGCCTGGGCTATTGTGCTACTATTTTGCTTCTGTTGCGTCGCACACTTGTACTGTAATTTTTTAATGTGCTGTTTTCTACCTTTTGCTTTATTGGGCTAAAGCCCAATTTTGATTGATATTTTTTTCCGCCGGCTGAAGCCGGCGGCTATTGATTCAAATTTCACCTTCATCTATTTTCTTTTCCGCCGGCTAAAGCCGGCGGCAATTGATTGAAACATTTTTCTATCCACCGGCTAAAGCCAGCGGCTATTGATTGAAATCTCACCTTCATCTATATTCTTCCCATCGGCTAAAGCCGGCGGCTATTGATTGAAACATTTTCCAACCACCGGCTTAAGCCCGGCGGCTATTTGAAAACTCACCATTCACAATTCATCATTCACATCTCACATCTCACATTTAGACAACTCACATCTCACAACTCACCACACTACTCACAACTCACCACACTACTCATACATCTTCGGTAGATCCTTTTCAAACAAAGTGTACGGGTCGTTGTAAAACTTCATGAAATCAGGAACACTGCCCTGCCCCGGGAAGGGTGCATAATAATGCGTTGGACTTGTTCTATCATTCCGCCATACCAGCACATAACATAGTTGAATACCCGGCTCCTTCATCACCTTTAGCAGCACATCTGTCCACCATGTTGGATGAGGAATTGACTCCAAACCTGTCTCTGTAAAGGCTGCTAACTTGCCTGCTTTCTTAGCATAGTCTGAAATTATCTTCAACAGCTTGGTGGCTCTTGCTACATTGTATTTTCCATCCCTTCCCATGTCGCCGTAGTTATCCATCCCTACCATGTCCACCCACTCATCACCAGGATATCTTTCTAAGAACTCTTCTTCTGTTTCGAACTTGTTATCCGGTGAAAAGGCATACAAAAAATTATGGACCCCTATACTATCTCTTAAATAAGAAACAGTGAACTTCCAGAGCGTTACAAACTCTTCTTTTGTGCTGTGCGATTTACCCCACCAAAACCAATCTCCATCGAACTCGTGAAATGGGCGAAAGATCATAGGCACCAGCTTGCCATCATTACCGCGTGTACTTTTAGCCCATTCACCTATGCCACGTAGTATTTCTTTATACTGTTGGTTAGCACTACCTCCCGGAATGATATACCGGACAGCAGGTAATGAAACCGAATCTTTCCAATAAAAACCACCACCTGCTATAGGATTAGAGAAATGCCAGGCTACAGTAACTACACCGCCACGGTTGTATGTGTCTGCTACCGTCTTACGTAATTCTTCTTTAGTCTTTTCTATAGCCGCCGCAGGCCTTCCAGAAAATCCACTTAAGTCAACACCTATAACAGCAGGGTGTGAACCGGTCACTGATTTAACGTCGGATCTGTCTGCATCGCCTGCCCATCCATGTCCATATTCCGTCGCATGCTGGTGACCAAACAGTGTATGGTTCTTTGATAGCTGCATCAGGTTTTTGAAAAGTGCTTTCGTTTCTGGAGTAGCATTTCTATCAATGGTATTAGTTGCCGCTATTCCCGTTGGCGTAATCGTTCCTGCCTGTTTAGCACTATTGCAACCCAATAGCATCACCAGGCTAACTGCTATTGCTCCTCTTGATATTTGTATTATCCCGCTCATGCTATTTTAATTCGTACATCTTCGGCGCTTCATCGCCAAACATGATATACTCACTGTTCTTGAACGTGTTGAAATCAGGCGCTGCTGCATGACCTACATAAGGTGTCCAAAATGCGCTGGTGGTATTGGCCCAAACCAATGCATAAGCTATCTCTACTTTATTTAGTTGCAATACTGCCTGTAGCTTTTGCGTATACCAGTTTGTTTGTGTCAGGTTTTGCAAACCTGTCTCGGTAAGCGCTGCTATCTTGTTTGCCTTCTTAGCATAATTAGAAACTATCACCAGTTTGGATGATGCAACTGAATTCGAAATATTGGTAGCGAGGTCGCCATAATTATCTACGCCCACAAGGTCTACATATGCATCGCCTGGGTAGCGCTCCAGGTATTGCGCTTCACTCGTAAAATTTTTATCAGGCGACCAGCCATACAAAAAGTTGCGAACGTTCAGACTATCGCGCAGATACGTAACAGTAAACTGGAAGAGCGTCTTGTATTCAGCAGGTGTGCAATGCGCAGCGCCCCACCAAAACCAATCACCATCAAATTCGTGAAAGGGACGAAATATAACGGGCACAAGCTTGCCATCTGCACCAACCAATGATTTCGCAAAATCACCAATGGTTTTCAAAGAATTTTTATACACCTGGTGGTGGCTGCCACCGGGGATGATTTTGTTAACAGCAACTACAGGTGACTGTGCCCAGTAGAAACTTCCTTGCGAAACCGGGTTTTGATAATGCCATGCAAAAGTGTTGACACCACCTCTATTGTATGCTTCTATTGTAAGCTGCTTTGCTATCTGCGCTTCATAACTAAACCAGTTGCCGGTTTGAAAGTTGGCGATGTGCAGGAAGTCGTGGCCGTATACTGCAGGGTAGCTGCCTGTTACATCCTTCACATCCGATTTTTGCGATGATACTGAAGGCAAATGCTGTTCGTTGGCCCACTGCGTATTGGCATTTGTAACACCTCGTTTCGTAGCATCCTGGTGCCCAAACAATACATTTGTTTTAGCTAGTTTTTTCAGGTTGTAAAATAATGCTGCTGTTTCGTTGGTTGCATTCTTATCTACCAGCCACGATTTTACCGTAGCCAATGTTGGTATAGGTTCTGGCTGTGTACCAAGACCGGTAGTACCTACAGTCCAATCATCTTTTTTATTACAAGCTATACATGCTGCTGCACACATTACTACTAGCACCTTATGAGCAACCTTATAGTTGTTAATCATTTTCATTGTTATTGATTACCGTTCTTACTATACAGCTTTTCTTTACTTACTTCCTTTTGAAACAATGTCTTCGGGTTGTTGTAAAACCGCTTGAAATCTTCCTCTGATACATCACCTCTCTTAGGTGTATAGTAGTGCCACTTACCGTTGTGAAGGCCAGCATTTCTCCAAAGAAGGATATAAGAAATTTTGTGGTTAGCAACGGCTGGCCATAATGTTTTTGTCCACCATTGAGCATAAGGAGTAGCTTCAAAACCAGTTTCTGCCAATGCAGGTAATTTATCTTTCTCGCTTGCTATCTCAGTTAGTATGCCTAAACGTTGATCAAGGCTTTTTGCAAAGCGTGTATCTTTTATTGGATCACCAAACTGGTAGGTGTCGAAGCTTACCATGTCTACATACTCATCACCAGGATACCGCTCAAGAAAATCTTCTTTGTCTTTAAAATCGGCAGTGTTGTATAAGTACAAAAGGTTGTGAACGCCTTTATTCTTTTGCAGGTACTCATAAGTAAAGATCCACAAGCGCTTGAATTCATCCGGGGTGCAGGTGTTTTTTGTCCACCAAAACCAGTTGCCGGTTAGCTCGTGGTAAGGACGAAACAGTACAGGGATATATTCACCCTTGTCACCTTTCAGCGATAACATAAATGCTGCAAGTTTATCAAGCCACTGCTTGTATAACTCATGCTTGCTTCCACCTGGTAATACTGCTGCTACACCACCGTGCGTAGTATCCCACGAGTTCTTACCCGTTACCGGATGCGCATTGTGCCAACTGATGGTATTTACACCACCTCGTGCATAACCTTCTTTGATGAACCTTTTCATTGCATCAAATGGAACACTATCCAGGTTATGCTTCCGTCCCAGTTCCAGGTCGCCAAGTTCCCAACCATATACTGCAGGATAATCACCCGTTACCTCTTTTACATCACTCTTACCTGGAACATACTTCCAGTCTACACCATAAGCCAGGTCATCCTGGTGGCCAAACATGATGCCTTTGTCAAGCAACCGAAACAGGTTGTTGTACAAGTTCACTGTTTCCTTTGTAGCCTTTTTATCGGATGGAAGTTTAGTAGTACTTGCCTGGGAGGTTCTGTTGGTAAAAGAACTAATGAGTTTCCATGTAGATGAATCGCTGTCGAAAACCGTATTCAATCCTTGCTCTTCCATCGGCGGATCGCCCATATAATCATCTCCATCTTTCCAGAATGTTTGCCCGGCTATTGGTCGTGCAGTGCCGCCAAAAGCCCAGAAGTTGAGGCCAGCCAACACATCATTATTCTCTTTATTCCGCTGCCACTCGTTCAGTACGGTCCTGTATAAGTTGTCGCGAACTTTAGTAGATGCAGTTGGATCAAAAGAATGATGATCGCGTGGAAGCCCAAATTCTTCTAACACCAGTGGCTTCTGCAGTTCGGTAGCAACCACAATGTGTTTATGTAAATAATCAAGTGTGTTCTTCCTTACCGTAGGGTAATCTTTTTCTAATGTTTCTTCTTTAAACCATCCCCAGTTCTTTGGCCAGATGTGAATGGTGGCGTAGTCAATATTTTTATTCGCGTGGATCGTTCTGTACAAATCCATATCACCATCGGTAGCCATGCTCCCTTCGTGACCAATGGTAACAAGATGATTGCGATCAACTGATTTGATATATGCTGCTACATTGGCTATCCAATTCTTATAATCTTCGTTAGCTGAAGGACGCATTGGTCGTGGTTCATTACCCAGTTCCCACGCCATAATAGCCGGATCGTTGATGTACTTCCTGTTGGTTAATTTGTTGGTTCTGTTTACCACCAGTCTTACCTGTTCCAGGTAAGACTCTTTACATGGCCTACAGCTATAAAACTTACTTGTATAATCTCTTAGTTCATCCCAGTTCAACTTCCGCTGCATAACAGAATCTGCTATCTGTCCATTCCAATTCAGGTATTGAAGAAAGCCGCCACTCCACTCCCAGTTGTTGCTGAGAAAAAGTACCGCCTTCATGTTTCGCTTGTTCAGTTCTTGCAGCAACAGGTCGAGGCCTTGCAATTTGGTCTCATCAAAAACACCCTTCTTCGGTTGCAGTGCAGGCTTTACTCTTTGCACACCGTTTATCTGACCAGTACCTTCTACCCCTACCAGCACTCTAAGATTTACAACGCCATTTGTTTTTAGAAAGTCAAGTTCCTTCTGCAACCTTTCTACTCCGCGTTTCTTGTCTTTCTGCAAACCCAGGTAGCTGCCATACCAGTAGTTGGTGCCAACATAGTAATACGGTTTTCCATCCAGCATGAACTGGTGATTTTGTACCCGCACAAATTGTTGAGCAACGCCACTTGCAGTTATGAAAAGCATACAGAGAAAAAGGAGAATAAATGGGGGTCGCATTATGATCACAGATGAACGATAATTGAATATTCGGTTTAGACAAAAGCCGGCTCAGGTAACCGAGGTTGTATGAACCGGCTTTTGATTTTATATTTTGTAATACAGTAGTGACCTATCTACTAGCGTAATCCCACATGGTCAATATGAATAGTACCTGCAAAACCAGCAGCCTGCAGTACTATCTCATCCAGGCTGGTTGGATTACCCATACTTGCCAACGTTACGCTGAAAGTTGTCCATTCGCCACCAACAATGGTAACCTGTGGAGCAGGACCTCCATAGTTTCCATTGGTGATCACCTGTAGTTTCTTTCCATTCATACTTGCATCGCCAAACACAGAGAACTCAAGGCGAGTATAGCCGGCAGTAGACTGTGAAGTTGTTGCATGGAAAGTGATACCCTGGTAAGTATTTCCACCATACACAGCGCGGATAGAATGTGTACCCTGGCGCACTACTGATGTACTGCTAAAATCAGCTACCTCGGTATACGACCAGTTCTGGAAGGTATTGTGTAGCTGATCTGTATAAATAGGGAAATTGAAATTTGCTAAAGGAGGCAGACCACCATTCAGGTCAAGTGTTTGTGGTGTTTCTACAGTGAGTGTAGAATTAAAAACACCCAATACCAATTTGCCTTTTAGTGTACCAACAGGAACAGTAACCACCAATTGAGTAGCTGACTGGCTAACAAAATTTGTTACAGCAGCTGGTGCACCGGTAAATGATACAGAAGTAACAAGATCAAGGTTGGTACCAGTGATGGTAAGGTTTGCACCCGGATCGATTGGATTAGGTGCAAGGGAAGTAACCGCAGGCAGCATCACATCCAGGTCAACAGGTGACTGAACAGCAACACCAGAAGCCGCTACCAACTGCAGTTTTCCTTTTACTGTAGCAGCAGGCACACGCACTTGAATTTGTGTAGCAGACTGGCTGAGGAAAGTGGTAACATGCGCACTTACACCAGGGAATATGATCCTTCTTACAAGGTCAAGATTAGTACCGTTGATAGTAAGTGTAGTTTGGTGCTTTACCGGGTTTGGAGTCAGAGTTGTAAAAGCTGGAAGAGTTACACGCAATGTATCCGCAGTTATGAATTGCTTTGGTTCGGTACCAGAATAAAACAGTGTTAGCGGACCTGTTTGTGCATCTTCAGGCACCTTTACTACCAGTTGAGTCATTGTCCTGCTAACAAAGGTGTCAACCACTTTATCATTGGCAAAAACTACTCTTGTTACCCAGTTAAGGTAATTACCATTGATGGTAATATTTTCTCCGGGACGAGCCTGTGGCGTAAGGGAACTAACAGTTGATTCTACCTGCAGGTTCAGCTGTGTTTTAGAAACGATATCACCTTGTGGTGTTTTAAGCGTTACAAAACCTTTTTCCGCTTGCTGCGGTACTCTTACCAGTACCAGCTCTGGTGTTTGTTGTATAAAAGATGATTGAGCTACAGTAGCACCATTTCCTGTAAATGTTATTTCTGTTACCCGGTTCAGGTTGTTTCCAATGAAGCGTAAGGTATCTCCATGCATAGCTCCTGTTGGGCCAAAGCTCAAAAGAACCACTGCATCAGATCCAACATCATTATTCTTTTTACATGCGGCCACCCCTACTACCAGGAGGCATAACAATGAAAGCAGTCGTAGGTTGATATATTTGATCATTATTGTTGTGTTTATAATCTGGTAAATAGGTTATCGGATGACCTTTGGAACAACCCTGAAGTTGTCGAAAGAGATATCTGCATCTAAATCACCAGGACCTTGAATAAGCAATCTTGTCCAGTAACCGTTAGGATTTACAGTAGGTCTTACGGCATAGCTTGCTACTATATCCTCGAAAGGAATGATAACAGTATTCCATTTACCTTTTGAATCGTATGGAGGCTTCCATAGGTAGTTGTTATTGTCTTCCTGTTGCAGACCTACGTTTATCCTTATCCAACTGTTGTTGTAAGGCTTCATGGTATTGATCTCAAACTTCAGGTTGTAATCTTCTGGCTTGATGATAGCAGCATCAGGGATATTCTTGCTGTGGTTAGGCATTGCCGATGCAGGTCCACCAGCTATCTCATTCCAGCTCCATGCGCCCAGCATTTTCTTTACCCTTATATAGTTGCCATTGATCTTTGGAGGATCGTTAGGGCCAGGATTTGAAACAACATAAGAAGAGTTCCACCAGCCCTCGTATGGATCGCTTGTGATGACCATATTCCTGTTATCCCTGAACCAGAAGTCTGATTTTGTTTCACCAAAATTCGTCTTAACAGTTATCTGTCCAGGCTGAGCACCTGCAGGAACACGCACTTCAATTATCCTGTCAGTTACAGATACCAATGTACCTGTAACACCACCTGTAAAATGAACAGAAAGCGGCTCGTAGAAATAGTTACCATGAATAACAGCTATATCTCCCTCATTTACATATTCGCTCACCATGCTGCTCACAACCGGCTTACTAATCTGCACTTCAAAGTCGTGCAGTAGCTGCTTGCCATTGGAGAATATGATCTTCATTTTGTTGTTGATAGAAGTAGGGATCGGCTGCGGTACATTCACCAGGATGGTTGTGCTGGTAATGTAGGTCGGATTCAAAGTAGCACGTTGATCGTTGAACCATATCTCTACTGCATCCTGCAGGTTCTCACCTACTATTGCAATTAAGCTTCCCTGGCCAGCACCAACAAGTAATGAATCAGCAGAGGCAGGATTCGTTACACGTACATACTTTATTCTTGGTTCACCTCCATTAGGAAGTTGTTCCTTTTTACACGATGTATAAGTACCTATAACAGCCACTGCCATTATAAGCATCAGTATCGTTTGTTGTATTTTTTTCATAATGACTTCAATGATGTTTTTGGAAAAAGTTTTTCTGCTTATGGATAATCAACAGCTGGCTTATTAAGATTAGGCGCCTGGCTCAGCTCCACATTTGGAATAGGCAGACGGAAGTTACCTGCGTTAGCATTTATTTGTCTTTCTGTAGTGTGCCAGGTAGTTTTCTTGATGGTCCACATAGTAGGATTAGGGAATGCATCAGGAGTGATGTTGTAGTATCCTCTATCCTGCTCGTTCAGGATGCTATAAGCTTTCTGTGGATTGTAGTAATGCAGGCTTACGAAGTCGTACCATGCCATACCTTCCATTGCAAATTCCAATATCCTTTCTCTAAAGATCATATCGAATGTCAATGGATCTGTTTCAGCAGGAAGTCCTGCCCTTGTATGCACTTTATTGAAATACTCTAATGCTGTTGCATCTGTAGTTGAAGCACTGTTACCCAAAACTGCTTCTGCATAGATCAGGTACATTTCTGCAAGACGCAACATGTATGTGTTGTTAGGATAGTTCTGTGAAGCGGCTTCTCCTCCTACATCTTCTGCTTTACCTACCACATATTTTTTGATGCTGGCAAAATTCACATCACCGGCTACATATGGGAAGATCAAACGCTGGTCAACTCCATTCAATGTTTGTGTTATCTCAGGATAGTGAGCGCCAGGCAGCATGTAAGTAGCTTTCAGGCGTTGATCAAGTGTACGGCCTCTTAGCATGGTATCACCAGAAGCTGTAAATCCTTCGTACTGCTTGAACATCCACCAGGTTGCTCCTTTATCACCTCCCCAGCCATCGCCATTGGCAATGTCAGGACCATAGTTTAAATAAGCAGGAGCTGTATTTTGGAAACCCCAGCTACCTGGTGCAAATACCCACTGCAGCTCAAACAAACTTTCCCTGTTGTTGTCGTAAGGAAACTTGAAAAGGTTCTCGTAATTAGGCAGCAGTTGCGCACCGCTGTTGGTGATCACACGCTGTGCATAATATTTTGCACTATCAAGAAATTCTTGCTTTCTACCGGTAGGACCAGTTGCTTCAACACCTGCTCTTGTAAGGTAAAAACGGGCCAGCATACCTTCTGCAGACCAGCGCGTAATGCGGCCAGGCTGTGAAGCTGTGGTAGGTAGATTTTCTGCTACTGCACGCATTTCACGGGTAATGAAACGCCAGATGCTAGGAACAGTATGCTTACGAAGTGAAGTATCAGTAAGCAGTTCAAGGTTGTTCTCAATTACAGGAACCTCGCCCCAGTTGCTCACCAGGAAACGATAAGCTACAGCACGCATAAATCTTGCTTCAGCAATAGCCGTTGCTTTTACGCTTGGCGATACACCTGCACCTGCATACTTGTTAATGTTGTTGATGGTAAGATTTGACTGCGCCACCACGTTAAAGAATGCACGCCATGCTGCACCATTCTCACCATTATCACCTGTAGTATTGAAGAGGACGTTTCCCCTGTCGTTCCATGCAGAGAAGGCTGTACCCGCCCTGAAGTCACCAAGGTTATAATAGGCTTTGTCGTTGTAATCAAACCATACCCTGTTGTAGAGCGATGCTGTACCAGCCATTACTTGCGCATCGGTTTGATAGAAGCCGGCATCAACAATGGCGGATGTTGGAGGTTTCTCTAAAAACTCCTTTTTACATCCTGTAGCGAACATGACCGGAATAACTAATCCAATCAAATATTTTATAGAAGTTACTTTCTTCATTGTCTTAAAAGTTTAGAAGTTAACACCTAAAGTGAAGGTGTAAATCGGAGTTAACGGATAGCGACCGAAGTCTAGACCAATAGCCTGGTTGGCAGAACTTGCATCTCTTCCCACATATGCACCCACCTCAGGGTCGAAACCAGTATATCTTGTTAGTGTAGCAAGGTTCTGAGCACCTAATGTAGCTCTTACGCCTCTTACATAACGCTGTCTTGAAATAAGCGATGTAGGCAGGTTGTATGATAATGAAACGTTCTTAAGCCTGATGAAAGAACCATCTTCTACAAATAGACTTGTGTTGCGTACATAGTTACCATTTACATCGGCACCAGCAATGATACGCGCTACTCTTGTTCCAGGATTTGCCAGGTAAACTTTACCGGAAGGATCCGTATTTACTTTAGCATAATCAAGTGCGTTAGTTAGCAGGTTTCTACCAAGGTTGATGTTGTTAGGATTTGAATTAGCTGAAGCCATGTAGTTATAGATATCATTTCCATAAGTACCTGTGATCAGCACACTAAGGTCAAAACCTTTGTAGCTAAATGTATTGGTGAAACCGCCAAACAATTTAGGCCAAGGATTACCTATAAAGGTTTGGTCTGCTACATCTATTTTACCATCACCATTCACATCTTTAAACTTATAATCGCCTACCCAAATACCGCCTGAAGCAGCTGTTGGATACCTGTTGCCATTGTTATCAACCGGCACAGCACTATTGTTTATTTCATCAACAGATTGGAAAACGCCTTCTACCACATAACCACGGAACAACCATGGCTCCATACCTACAGCAGAACGCTGTGTCCAGTTGTTCAACCACCATGATGTACGCTCAAAGAATGCTCTTTCAGAGTTCAGGTTTTTGATGACTGTTTTAAAGCTTGACAGGTTCAGGTTACTTTCCCACCTGAAGTTCTTGTTGCTAACATTTGTTGTGTTGATGGTTAAGCCCCATCCTTTTGTTTGAAGTGCACCTGCGTTCACTGTTGGCGCACCTACAGAACCAGTACCATTGGTTCCCATATACCATGGAAGACCAGCAGGCATGATCAGGTTGTCAGTGTTTTTAATGTAGTAGTCAAACTCTACGTTGATCCTGTTGTTCAGCATACCTATGTTCACACCCACGTTATCTGTTCTTGTTTCTTCCCACTGCAGCTTTGGATTAGGATAAACTGAAGGAAGGAAACCTGTACCCCATGGAGTAGCACCTGCACTTAGCGGAGAATAGATGGCTGAGTTACCACTACCCTGGTTACCTGTAAGACCAGTTTCAAATCTCAGTTTCATTTCGCTGATGAAAGGGATCTTGAAGAAGTTCTCCTGGCTTATTCTCCATGCTGCAGAAAGTGAAGGGAAAGTACCCCAACGATTTTCTGGACCAAAGTTGATAGAACCATCTCTCCTGATAGTACCGGTGAAAATGTAGCGGTTGTCGTAGTTATAGTTCAACCTTCCAAGGTATGACTCCATAGCCCACGGACCAGAACCACCACTGTTGCTTGCTGTTGTTGCATCACCTGCATCCAGGTCAAAGATGTCATTGGTAAGAAAACCTGTTCTTCTTGCCATTACATTTTTCCATTGTGACTCCTGTGCTTCGTGGCTCACCATGATGCTGGCGTTGTGCTTACCAAACTGTCTGCTGTATTCCAGCAACTGGTTAAAGTTCCAGTAAGTGCTTTGGTTGGTACCATTGGTAAGCGTAGCAGTTACGTTTCTTGCCCATCCTATAGCATAAGTAGGTGTGTACAAGGTAGAGTTACCATAGTTCACACTGGTGTTAAAGGAGGTTCTGAAAGTAAGGCCTTTGTAAAGGTTCAGTCCAAGGTTAAGACCACCTAAGAACTGCCTCCTGGTGTTGTTATTGGTAGTTAAAGTAGCTATAGCAATCGGGTTTACCGGGCTGTACTGGTGAGCAGGATTGGTTATATCACCACCACCCCACGAACCATTCAGGTTTTTCACCGGGATCTCTGGGCTCAACTGCAAAGCGTTTGAGATAACATTTTCATTACTGGTAGTAAGTTGCTCTTTAGTCTGGTTAAAGTTCAGGTTGGTTCCCAAGGTGATCCACTCTCTTGGCTTTGTCTCCAGGTTCACCCTGAAGCCATACCTGTCAAATCCAGAACCTACAGCTATACCTTCTTGCTTCAGGTACTCGCCAGATACATAGTAAGTAGTATTGTTGGCACCACCACTTAAGCTAAGCTGGTGCTTGCTCATAGCGGCATTATTGAAAAGCTCACCCTGCCAGTCAGTTCCAGGTCCAAGTAAAGAAGGATCCATCAATTCTCCTCTTACCGCACCACCTGCAATTGCCCTGAAATCTTTTACCATCTGGGCGTATTGTGGCAGGTTCATTACAGCCAATCTTCTTGGAGGAGTTTGCACGTTGTATTGGAACTGGTAGTTCAAACGTGCTTCACCAGACTTACCTCTTTTGGTAGTGATCAGGATAACACCATTTGTACCACGTGAACCATAGATAGCAGTAGCAGAAGGCCCCTGCAGTATCTGCATATCTTCTATATCATTTGGGTTCAAACCAGCTAAAGGGTTAGCAGAACTTTGTGCACCAAAAGATACTTGTGACCCCTGTACCTGCACTCCGTCTATAACATACAGAGGTTCAGTATTACCATTAATAGAACTCACACCCCGAATGTTCACTGATATACCACCACCAGGCTGACCTGAATTCTGGGTGATATAAACACCGGCAGCTCTACCTTGTAAAGCTTGTTCGATAGTGGTATTTACTGTGCGCTCAATTTCCTTTGCCCCTACTGAAGTTTGTGCAGAGGTAAGGTTTGCCCTGTTGGCGCGGCCGTAACCTACCACCACCACATCAGTCAGGTTGCTGGTACCAGGCGTTAATGCCACAGTATAGGCAGACGTTCCGCTTTCAATGGCAACTTCCCTGTTTTGCATACCTACATAAGATATAACCAGGGTTCTTGCATTGGCAGGCACACTTAAGGTAAAAATGCCTTCCGCATTGGTGGTTGTCAAAATACGGCTATCCCTTACAGCAACGGTAGCGCCACTTAAAGGATTTCCTTTATCGTCGCGTACAACCCCTGTGATAGTCCTGTTTTGAGCAAAAGTGTTGAGAAATAGTAGTGCACATGAAAAGACCATGAGCACTCTTCGGAGTAGAAGATTCTTCATATAGCTTGCAGTTATTTGTACCAAAACTATTTGTCTTACTAACACCACTTCAATACTATTTTATCTTTTACCAGTATTTTTTTGATTTTTCGGTAAAAAATGTAATCGGTAACAATTTTTGTAAGCCTTTAAAATCAATAGCTTTGGAGATGCAGCTTTTTTACTCTTTATAATGATACTATATTGATATCCTGACTGCTATAACTAAACCTGGAGCTATGAACGCACAATTACTTAGAGAGATTACCCCACTTACCCAAAGTGATTGTTTTACCCTTTTTTCACGTACAAAAACAGATTTTGACTTTCCCCTGCACTACCACGAAGAGATGGAAATCAACTTCATCATGAATGGAAAAGGAGCAAAAAGGGTGGTTGGAGATCATATAGAGGAAATAGACGACCTGGAACTGGTGCTGGTAGGTTCCGGCTTGCAGCATGGTTGGTTTACGCATAAATGCAAGAGCGAAGAGATCAAGGAGGTAACCATCCAGTTTCACCGCGACCTGTTTGACGAAAAATTCCTGCAACGCAACCAGATGTCGTTTATCAGGAGCATGTTTGAAAGATCAGTTAGGGGCATCCTATTTTCAAGGGAAACGGCAGAAGCAATTATGCCGCGAATGATGGCTCTACCACAAAAACATGGATTTGATTCAGTGATAGAATTAATGTCCATACTGCACGACCTATCTACTTCGCGCAATATGCGTACACTAAGCGATGTATCGTTTGGAAACAGCGAGCCGCAATCGTACAACAGCCGCAGGGTAGAGAGCGTAATGCAGTACCTGCAAAAGAATTTTGATAAAGAAATTTTGCTGAGCGATGTAGCCAAAGTAGCCGGCATGACTGAAGTAGCACTCAGCAGGTTTTTCAAACTACGCACCGGCAATACTTTCATCGATACGCTTAATGAAGTGAGGCTTGGACATGCATCGCGAATGCTGATAGACACCACGCAAAGCATAACAGAAATAGCCTACAAATGTGGCTTCAACAACATCTCCAACTTCAACCGGCTGTTCAAGAAAAAGAAGCATTGTACACCTAAGGAATTCAGGGAATCTTATACAACCTCAGGCGTTAGAACATTTGTTTAGAAAGCCATCAATCTTACGTGGCATGAGCAAGCCAATACCTGGTTTGCTTATCACTGCTGGTTTCCATTTTTAGCATGCCATCGTGCTGCAATTGCCGCAGCGCTTCATTGGTTGCAATTGTCAATTCTGCTACCCCTTCTTCAGTTGCAGTTCCCTCTAATTCCATTATTTCCATAGCCACTTCGTCGGCAGTAGCTCTTTGCAGCAACGATAGTACATACATAACCTTTTGCTCTAGCGAAAGATTTCCCTCATATGTTCCAGGCACATTCATAGCTTCCCGTTTTTCTGAAACTTAATTAGATAAATATGTTGCCAGCATTTGTACAATAAGCATCCCCGGTTGCCACGCTCGGTTCATCTTTATATTTTCATGGCGGCGCTGCCAGGTTCAGTGTTTATCCAGGAGAGGCATCTTGTTCCATGTGCTGCTAACATGATATTTGTCTGCCTAATTCATATCATCCAGCCAAACTTGCATTAATACCCTTGTTGGCGGGTGGATTGTTGTCATGGAGTTCCAAGGACTATTTCGTTAGTCTCTATTACCCCACATTTCTTTCATTACAACATTAAGGTCTTTTAATGCCTGGCTGCAATTACCATAGAAAGAGGAACCATGCATAGTAGCTAGTGTCTTTGGCTCAAGGGCTGCCAATGAATAAAGTAATTTCTCTGTATGATGCGTATAAGGGGTGTATTCCATTAGAGGCCCTTGCTCAAATTCAAGCATTGAACTTTTGTGAGGACCTAGAATATCCTTGTCTGTGATATCAGCTCCGTTTCCATTTTGATGAAACAAGTCTGAACATAACAAAGTTTTATTTGTCTCCTCAAACATTACCCCTGCATCCCAACCGTGGGGTAAATGAGGAGTTCGGATAAAGCGGTAATTATATTTTCCTGTATTTAAAACAGCATTGGCTGCCATTGCATATGCAGGTCTTATTGCAAAGTCACTCATATTAACAATAGCCCCGGCTTCGCTACAAACGGCTTGTGCATTTGGCGCCACCTGTAACCATTCATTTAATGCTCCACACTCATCTACTTCAAAGTGACTAAAGCCTATCCACTTTATAGAAGAAGGAGTAATGACTTTACTTACTGCTTCAAGAAGCACGGGAAAGGTTTGTCTTAGACCGGCATGATAAAGCATCGGCTCATCATCTTTAATTAAAAAATGATTGAACTGCAAATTGAATTCCTGCACAAAAATGGAAATTCGAAAAACATCCGGAGCTATTTCTGAAACTTTAGTCATGGGATTTTTCCTTTTATTGTAAAAGCTATTATTAGATTTTTATTAGGTTGACCCAGGAAATGCTAAGGCCTTGCTGACGTTCAACAGCTTGGCGTTGTGACGACATTTTGTGTAACGTCTGCTCACAATGTAAAGGATTATTTTTTGTTCCGCTTGAGCGATTGCTTAACTAAACTCATAATGTATTCGATATCCTCATCAGTTCTTAATGAAATTTCATAATCGCCATTTCCCCAATGTCCTATTTCGCTGACATCTCTTGCAAGATGTTTGGGATCGTCTAAAGCATCCTTTGGAAGATTAAGCCAAAGTTTCAAACCGTTTCTTTGTATATGAATGTCAACTACGTTGGAGCTTGCTACAAATGCAACATATTTTTTCTTCGGCTTTACTTCCAAGTTGTAGAGGTTAAGAATGGCAAGTTTTACTTTTTCATAAAGCTCTTTTGTACCATCAGTTGCTATGTCAAGGTGTTCTTGTTCTGTGTATACTTTTATTTCTCTACTAACAGTTTCAATTGTTTCGTCCTGTCTAGAAATTGTCTTCACACTTTCTTTAGCGCCAGCTGTTTGGATTTTTAATATGTTAACTGTTTGATTACTGAAACGTTTTATCTCCCATAGTTCAATTGGAAGGTCTTTGAAATTTATTGCTTCACGTTGATATGGAGTGAAAGAAGGGGAAATAAATATAACTTTTGATTGGCTCCAATCTACATCATCCCTTTTCAGGGTGTCTGAACAGTTTTCATTATATTCCAGAATGAAGTCTGCTTTATTATTTAGCATCAATGATAAGTAGGCATAACCTTGGTCTATAACACTGAAGTTTTTGTCTCTTTTGTATTCAATTATGACAAAAGATTTTTGGTCTTTGTCAAAGCTCAATGTGTCAATGCGAAAGTTGTTGATACTAAACTCTGAACGTACATAGTCAAGTCCGAATACCAATCTTAGATTGTCTTCAATAAGTTTCTGAATATCTCTTTCTAACTTGAAGTCAGTTTCCTTAATTAGAGTCAGTTTCCCCTTTTCAGTTATGTCAAATAGTGCCATTGGAGTAGTTAGTTGGTAAAACAGATTGTGTGTAATGGATATTTATGTTATTACACGTTGTTAAGCTAAAACTTTTGCATTAATAATTACTGTGTTGCTAGTATACTTTTGTATTGTCATTAAGACAATCCGCACAATTATTAGCGCCAAAAAAAGGCTTGTACATCAGTACAAGCCTTCCATCTTAATAGCCAGCATATTCAAACAACCATTAAGCTGCCATTCTCCTGCACTCTTCGGCACAGCGATGACATATTTCTGCACATTCTTTACAATGATCGTGTTCGTGCTTCGCACATTCGTCACCACAGGCCTGGCAGATATCTGCACAGACCTTACATAACTGAGCAGCGGTTTGGCCATTCATGCTCATTACCTGTGCAGCTGCATAGCAGATGGTTGCACATTCCATATCCAGCTGGATACAACGTGCCATCATTTTTACATCATCTTCCTGCAGACATGCAGAGGCGCAGTGATTACAAATAGATGCGCAACGTAAACAAGCTTCTATACAACTTTGATACTGTTGATTGTGTGCCATAGTTTATTTTTTTTGAAGTGATAAATGCAGCCTACAGCTGAGGCTGCTGTAAAATCGCAAAACAACTATACCACCTTCATCCACTTCATCTTCTAGTACTGGCCTTACTACTACAACACGGTTACCGGCAGCGTTACCTTCACCTTTTCCCAACGTACAGCCAGGTTGCCCTTATTAGTACCTGCGGGTTCTATAAAATACTGCAGCCGCTCAAGATGGGCAGCTTTCTGAGGTTTTACATTCACACGCACTACATCCTCCCCTGCCTCATACTCTGAAGCAAGGTGCTGGTTGAAATTCTTGTTTATAATCAGCGTCCATGTGTTCTTACCCGGAATGGTGAAGAATGCATACGTTCCTGCAGTGACCTTCTTATTACCGATCATTACATCCTTGTCAAAAGTTATCCGGGTAGCATCGTGTGCGCCTGTAACCCATACTTCATCCAGAGGCACCAGGCCGCCCCAGATAATGCGCTTACGCACACCCGGCGAATGATAATTGACGGTAAAACTTGCAGCACCAATTTTGGCTTCAGCAACCGATTTTATGCTCTTCTTGGTGGTGTCTTTTACCAGGTTCGGGTTGTAGCATACATCTTCTTTTTGCGCTTGTACAGCAATGGAGAGTACTGCTAACATAACAACCACAAGGATTCTTAATAGCTTTTTCATTTTGTTCTTGGAATTAATATTTATAGTTTGAATGGTTTAGTTGGCAAATGTGCCTGATATTAATTAAGCTTTTTGCCAACAAGCTGCTATTGTTTTTTTAGCAGCTGTTATGCTTTTGTTGAAGTTGCTCTCCTGCTTCTTAACCGCCCTTTCCTGCTGATCCAAAATAATATGAACCCACTGGCAATGGTCAATAACCCAAAAACAGAAAAGATGCGCAGCAGCCAGTTGTTGATGTTGTCGCGGTTTTCATAATCCATAGTATGCATCATCCATAAAAAGTCGAACACACGCCACTTATCATTTCGGAAAGATTCTACTTTACCTATATCAGCAGAAACATATACTGTGGTATTGGTAGGATGATCAAAGGTGATTGCCCACGCAGGTAGCGGCTTCTCCCTATACTCATGGTGACCATGCGTTGAGGTAAGATATTCTACTTGCTTTACTTCAGGCTCTCCATGAAAACTTTGGGCAGCTACCTGTACAGCTTCTTCTTTAGTTATAGCCCCTCGAACAGTTCCGGTAGTGGCATCAGCCAATGCCTTTTGCTGTTTGCCAGCTGAGAAATAGGTTAATGAATAACAAGGTTTCCCCAGGACCTGGATGAGCTGCAACGATTGGATTGAATCAACCGCAGGTAATGCATGAAAAACTTCAGATGGAGAAACCAGCGGAAGATTTCCAGTGAGCCGCGGCACATGCTTGTGTTGAAAATCTCCATGTATCTCATCGATATTTGTCCAGCTAAAGTATAATCCGCCAACCGTCCAAAAAAGAAACTGTATACCCAGTACAACGCCCAGGTAGCGGTGACTTTTCCTGATATAGTAGTGCCTGCTTTTGGCCATGCAGAGAAGGTTTGGTGTTAGGGTCAAAAATTAAGGAACCTGCTGTTACAGGTTCCTTGAGCTTACTTAATAGTTTCCTTTACTTCACCACACTTCAGCATCTTATCGCCGAAGTAAGGGTTGCGTATCTCTTCATTTGAGCTTAACCACGATGCACCTTTATCGTTGAAAGCCATTGGGCAATGCTGCACATAAACCTGCCCGCTCTCAAGCCCTGCCTGCTTCACAAGTTTGGTCATTTCATTACTCAGCGTTTCATAATGTTTACGCTGCGTTTCCAAATCTTTTGCTGTAGTTATCTTAGCTGCAGCAGATGCTATGGTGCCGCCGCCACTCATTTGTTTTGCGCCAGCTTCTATAGCATTAGCTGCCACCTTTGCTTCGTTGGCATCACTGTTCACTAAAGCAGTAGAAAGATGCACATAATGCTGGTACACGGCGTTCAGGTTATCATCTTTCAGTTTTACACTTGCTGTTTGCTGTGCCTGCTCCACTGGCTGCTGGTTGTTTTGCCTAGCAGCATGATCATGCCCATCTTCCTGGTGATCATTCTTTGCTTCATTACCACCACATGCTACCATTGCCACCATAGAAATCATTGGCAATCCGACTTTGATTATCTGTTTCATTTTGTTTGTTTTTTATTTAAAGAATTATTTAATGATTGTGTTGCCCTGCAGGCGTTTTTCCTTTCTTCAAAACGAATTCGCTGTACAGTAGGTACGCTCCACTAATGACTACTGCTTCACCTTCGCTTAATCCAGATTTGATCTCTACGCGGTTGAAATTTTCCGCTCCTGTAGTTACAGAACGAGCCTCAAAAATGTTTGGCTCTGTCTCTATCCAAAGATGTGTTCCATTGCCATCGCGGATCAATGCATTTACCGGCACGGTTACCGCATCCGACACATTGGAGATAGGCACATCAACAAATACCTGCATACCTGCTGTATACCTGTTACCGGGATTAGGTATCTTCCCCCTGATGGTTAGCAACTGGCTACCTGCCTGCAGTGAAGGCGCTATAAAATCTACACGCATCTTATGCTGCACATCATAGCCTGCTATGGTTACAGTCACCAGCTGTCCTTCTCTTACCGAGCTGGCTTCCGTTGTATATAGATCTGCCTCCACCCACAGGTCCTGGAACCCTTCTACACGTACTATAGGTGAGCCTTCAGCCACATACTGCCCTTCTGCTGTAAATAGTTCGGCTACCACACCTCCGGCTGTAGCATAGTAGGTGATATACGGTGAAGGCTTCCTGCTGGTTCGCAGTTGTCTTACCTGTTCACCTGTCTGGTCAAATAGCAGAAGTCGTTGCTTTGCTGCATCAGCTATCTGCTGAAACTTTGCATCACCAGGAAATTGCTCAGCCTGTGCAATAGCAACCAGGTATTCCTGCTGCATAGCTGCCAGCTGCTCTGAATATATCCTGTACAGCGGCTGTCCTTTGCGGATGCTCACGCCTGTCTCTTTTACCAATAAAGTTTCTAACCTGCCAGCTACCCTGCTCGAAATGATCTCGATTTGTTCAGGGTTTATCACCAGCCTCCCATTCAGCTGTTTGGTAGATGAAAACGTACCTGTACGAACCGTATCTGTAACAACATTTGCAAGCATACGCTGTGCATTGCCTAACATCAGGTTCTCTTCTACATTGTTCTTATCAAAAGGAACGAGATCCATAGCACAAATAGGACAAGTGCCGGGGCTTGTTTGCACGATCTGCGGGTGCATCGGGCAGGTATAGGTTTGTGTTGTAGTAGTCTCTTCCGTATGCTGCTGGTGTTCTTTACATGCATCAAAACCGAACATGTAAAGCAGCAATACGACTATCGTAATGAACTTCTTCATTGATCAATGTTTTCTTGTAAACGAATGAAGCTTTCGCTGTCAACCATAAAGCTGGCGTTCTTTGCTATCAGCCAATCCTGGATATTTTCCTGCACCTGTACCATTCCATGATAACGCATGCCTGCACGCACTTCGCGAGGCACAAAAACCTCGTTCTCTTTTTTGAAAACAATGCTCTTGCTTCCGAGTGCTACCACAGCCGATTCCGGCAGCCACCACCCCCGCGCTACCACGGGTATATTGCCAGCGAGCAATTGCCCCGGCTGCAGGTTACGATCGTGTAAATAAACACGTACACTGGTAAAGCCAGAACCGCTGCGTTGAGCAGGCTCTATTAATCCTATATTACCTGCATATACTTCGTTGGGTGCAGCTACCAATTTGTAGATCATCTTTTGCCCACGCTGCACCTGGGCAGCCAGTGTAGGATCCAAAGAAAATTCACCTACTACACCACTCTGCTCATATACACTGAAAATGGATTGGCCTGCATTTACATATTGCCCTTCACGAACCAGTACAGGCGCATTGTTTACCTGCGGCTGCGCGGTTGCAGAAGCAGTACTACTTCCTCCTCCCATTCCATCCATACCGCCACCGCCTGAGGAAGCAGTAGTAGCCATAGGAGTAGATGTAGCAGGGGCGGCAGATAATGAGGTCTGGTCGAAAATATAGCCTGAAACGCTGCTATACACTGGCACCCGGTACGATGGCTGGCCAGTACGTATCACCTGCGCTATTTGTGCCTGCTGCATACCCAGCAATGCCAGTCGCTGTTTGGCCCGCTGTAGCAGTGCTGGATTGTTATCCTGCCTGCTGATATAGATCAATTCGCGTTGGGCTGCTGCAAGATCCGGAGAATAGATCTCCATGATCAACTGCCCCTTCTTTATAGGTTGATAATTGTACTTCACGTACAGTCTTTCTATGCGGCCACTCACCCTGCTTGAAATGCTCACCTGCTTACGTGTATCATAAGCAATCACACCCTGCACCGGCACAGAAAAGATGCGTGTTCCGCTTTCTGCAACAATGGTGGGAACAGAGGAGATCACCTGTTCATTAGAAAACTTCAGCAAGTGCAGCAGATTACTATCCACGGCCGCTTCTTTGTGCGATGACATGGGTACGAGATCCATACCGCATAAAGGGCATGAGCCGGGTTTATCCTGCACTACCTTCGGGTGCATGGGGCAGGTATATTGTTGCGCCTGCTCATGCACATGCTCCTTTTTTTGTTGTTTACAGGCAATGGCTGCTATCAACAAAAACAACAGCAACCAACTACCTGTACAGCTCTTTTTCATAATCGACGATCATTTGGTAAAACTTTAGTTTTTCATCCAGCAGGTCCATCTGCATCATGTTCAATGCTTCATAACTATCGAGCAGCGCCGTCACCGACAGTTTGTTTTCCTGGTATACCAGGTAGTTAGCATCAAACGTTTTTTGCAGTGCAGGAAGCACTTTCGTTTCTATGGTTGATAATCTTCGTTGCATGGATTGTATCTCAGCCTGCATACCATACAGCATACCCTGCGTTTCCTGCAGCATAGCTGCTCTTTCACGCTCCATCGATTGTATGTTTAGCTGCATGGCTTTGATATCCGATTTGTACATCCTGGATGCCCATGGCGCAATGGGAATGCTTATCATGCCCATGATGCTATAGGCGTTGGGCATCATCCTGCTCAGTGGCATCATATGATCAAACTGCACTTTAAAATCCGGCTTGCTTTCCTGCCGCATAGCATCTATGTTCAGCAGCATAGAACGGATGTTTTCATTCATTCTGTAGATATCGCTGCGCTCTGCAGAAAGTTGTGCAGTATCTATAGCGGCTTCAGGTTTGAAGCGCACATTATAAGTGGTGTCAATCATCAACTGCTGGTTGCCTGGCCTATTCATGAGAGAGTTCAAAATGGCCTTAGCTCTTTCAATCTCACCAAGCTGCATCTGCACCATATTCCTGTTACGCTCTATCTCTGCATCCGACCTGTATATGCTGCTCAATGCTGATTGATTGTACGGGTAACGCACTTCTTCTATCTTCTTCATCATTGCCAGCACCTGCTGGTTGCGTTGCAAAACCTTAATGCGCTGCAACGCTACAAGCCAGGTATAATACTGACGCTTCGCCTGTGTACGCAGCTCGTTAAGCGTAACGCCTCTTGAAGCAAGCTCCACGTTTCCCTGCGACTCAATAAACCTGCTCTTTGCACGCTGTTTAGAAAGGTTGGGTATATCCTGTTCGGCACGTATCATCACCATTCCCCTATCCCGTGCATCCATGATCTTTTGCCCGGGGTACGGCGTTTGCCAGGTACCCATACCAACCATTGGCGCCATCCATGCAGTAGCTGCTTCGGCGCTGTATTTATAACTCTCTGCACGCAGCCCATAGGTCTGCAGCAGGAGGTTGTTACTATCTATTTTTTGAATGATACCCGGTAAACTAAGTACCGTATCCTGCTGTGCAAATGACAGCACAGGAGCAACTACAAGGAGGCTTATCATCCATTTAATGCGCTGCATCATACACTTCTATTTTTCCGTGTTTACGTAATTCGTATTCTTTTGTCATCAGGAAGATGAGCGGGGTAACCAACAGGATATGTGTAGCTGATGTAATGACACCACCTATCACCGGTAGAACGATCGGCTTCATCACATCTGTTCCTACACCTGTAGCCCAAAGGATAGGCACTAAACCAAACAATGTTGTACATACTGTCATCAGCTTTGGCCGAAGCCTTTTAGCTGCGCCGCGTACCACGTATTCTTCAAGGTCTTTTCTTGTTATGGTTTCTCTTGAATTTCCTTTTAGTTGGATCAGTTGGTTCATTGAGTCATTTAGGTAAATGACCATCACAATACCTGTTTCTACTGCTATACCAAATAGGGCAATGAAACCAACAGCTACTGCTACTGAAAGATTAATGCCCCAGAAGAAGATGATATAAGCACCGCCAATAAGAGCAAATGGAATAGAGATAAGGCTGAAGAATGCTTCTCTTAAAGACTTAAAGGCAAAGTATAAAGAGAAGAAAATAATGAGCAGTACGATAGGTGCAATGAGCATGAGCGTACGCTTACCACGAATAAGATTTTCATACTGCCCGCTCCACTCCAGGAAATAACCTTGCGGTAAGATGCCTGCTTGTTGATTGATCTTTGCCATTGCCTCTTCCACTGTACCACCCAAATCCCTATCGCGCACATTGAACATAACAGCGCCACGAAGAATCGCATTCTCGGAAGTGATCATAGGTGGACCATCTTCAAAAGCAACATCGGCTACGGCACTCAGTGGCACTTCGCCAAAACCTGGTGACACCAGCGGAATACGCCGCACCTGCTCCACGCTGTTACGATATTCCTGGGCTAGCCGAACACTAATAGCAAAACGCTGCCGGCCTTCTACCGTTTGGCTTACAGGCGCTCCACCCAATGCTGTTTCTACTGTTTGATTCACATCATCTACATTCAATCCATAACGCGCCATGTCTGCACGACGAACATTTATGGTCAAATATTTTCCCCCGGTGATAGGCTCTACATAAAGATCAGTAACACCGGGTGTGCCTTCCAGCGCAGCTTTCACTCTTTCAGAAACTGCAGCAATGGAATCCAGGCTTTGTCCATATACCTTAATACCTACATCGGTACGAATGCCTGTTGCCAGCATATTGATCCGGTTGATGATCGGCTGTGTCCATCCATTTACCACACCTGGTATCTGCAGCTTCTTATCCAGCTCGTTTACTATGTCTGCCTTCGTGATACCATCACGCCATTCTGACTTAGGCTTCAGCATGATGATGGTCTCGATCATACTGATAGGAGAATTATCTGTAGCAGAACTCGCACGACCAGCTTTACCTAATACCTTATCTACTTCGGGCACCGACATGATGATCTTATCCTGCACCTGCAGTATCCGTTTTATTTCACCATTGGAAATATCAGGCAAAGTGACCGGCATAAATAAGATACTTTGCTCGTCAAGTGGCGGCATAAATTCACTGCCTAAGCTCCTGATCAAAGGAATACTTACGAGTAAGGCTATGATGTTGATAGCAAGGGTTGTTTTTCTCCACCGCAGCACCCTTCTTATTACAGGCTCGTATAGCCTTTCTAAAAAACGGTTAACAGGATTGGAGTTCTCCGGTCTAAACTTTCCTTTTAAGAAGAAAGAGATGAGAACAGGTGCCAGTGTAAGCACCAGTATAGCATCCACTATCATGATGAAAGTTTTAGTGAAGGCCAGTGGGTGAAATAGCTTTCCTTCCTGGCCAGTAAGCATGAATACAGGAAGAAAGGAAGTGATGATAATAATGGTGGCAAAGAAGACTCCACGCGATACCTGCTTGCTTGATTTTTCAATGACAGCAAGCCGATCTTCTTCACTTATCCAAGGTTCTTGTTTGATACGTTTTTTCCTGCGCCAGATCATGATTTGTTTTTTTGTTGTTCCTGCCATAGCGCATAGCGTTCGGCTAAATGTTTATATGCGTTCTCGCTCATGATGATACCATTGTCTACTATTACACCTATAGCCAGTGCAATACCTGACAGCGACATGATGTTCGACGAGATCCCAAATGCATTTAATAAGATGAAACTGGTAACTACAGTAATGGGAATTTGAATGATGATGCTTAACGCGCTTCGCCAGTGAAAAAGGAAGATGATGACGATGATGGAAACCACGATCATCTCTTCAATGAGTGTTTTCTTGATGCTGTCTATGCTTTCCTGTATCAGCTCTCCCCTGTCGTAAATGATATCGAACTTAACCCCTTGCGGCAGCCCACGTGCTACTTCAGCCATCTTTGCTTTTACGTTCTCAATCACTTCTGCAGCATTCTCTCCATAGCGCATGACCACTATGCCACCCACACGTTCACCTTCTCCATTCTGATCAAAAATGCCCAGCCTGGTCTCGCCGCTCATTTGCACGGTAGCTACATCTGCTATGCGTACCGCTATACCATTCTGCGTTTGTACAGGTATATTCTCTATTTCCTGGATGGACTGCAGGTAGCCTGAAGTTTTGATAACATAGCCAATGTCACTCAGCTCAAACTTGCTACCACCACTCTCGTTGTTGTTAGCCCTGATAGCACTGATCACATTATTGGGAGATAGTTTGTAGTACAGCAACCGGTTAGGATTAAGCGTTACCTGGTACTGCTTCTGGAAACTGCCAAATGAAGCGATCTCGCTCACTCCTTTTACATTTTGCAGTGCAAACTTTACATACCAGTCTTGTATGGCACGCTGCTCACCAAGATCAACATCTGGCGCATTTAATGTATACCAAAGTATATGACCCACACCTGTTCCATCAGGTCCTAGCTGCGGACTTACACCTTGCGGAAGACTTTGGTTGACGGTGCTCAATCGTTCCAGCACACGAGCCCGTGCCCAATAAACATCTACATCATCTTCGAATATCACGTAGATGAAACTCATTCCAAACATGGAATTAGCACGAACATATTTAATACGCGGTATGCCCTGCAGGTTGGTCACCAAAGGATAGGTCACTTGGTCTTCTACCAGTTGGGGGCCCCGGCCCATCCATTCGGTAAAAACGATCACCTGGTTTTCAGACAGGTCAGGAATGGCATCAATGGGATTGGTGCGGACAGCATAGATGCCCCAGGCAAGCAAGCCAATACTACAGATCAAAACAATGAACCTGTTTCGTAGCGACCATTCAATAATTCTATGAACCATTGTGTAGGTTTATGTGCAGTTGCTCATCATAAACAGGTGCTTATATAGCACGGCAGAAACGATGTACAACCAGAAATCTATTATTGTTCAAGGAAGACTATCAACAACCAAGAGGAATAAAGAAGGTGTTGATGAAATAGAAATGAGAAGGCATCCTGGACCAGGTGCTTCTAAATGTGAGGGTATCAGATGCGGAAGTTGCAATTGAGCAGGTAAAGCTGATCGTGAACTTGTAATGGCGGAGCATGGCTAACAGGGAACTCCAGTTCTACAGAATTAGCTACCAGTCCCGGAAGTTCAGAAAAACCTGTAGGTATATATGCTACAGGAGGAAGAGGAAAGAATGTAAAACCAGGAGTGATCTTTTGATCGTCCTGTACCTTCAGCTCTTTGTGTTCGTCTTTGCAACAGCTATTGTTGCTTTCTGCCTTCTCCATTCCACACGAAGAACAATCTTCACCTTCATCAGCAAACAAACTTACGTCTACCAGTTTACCCATGCAGTAATGCATGTTGAAGGTAGCGCCAACAGATGTGCCGAGATATAAAATAGATAATATGAGAACGATGAACCGCTTCATGAGCTGAAGCAAAGGTATTTACTTTTTTTACTGTAATGTGCTAAAAAATTTGAAGCCTTTTCCGAATTAGCAAGTGCACGTTTTTAATGCACAAATCGTTTCAGCTTGTTATTGGGTCAGCCGATGTCTTTATACATTTAGAACGGTTCCGCCGCCGGTCATTGCTGCTATTTTTTCTCTAGCCGAAACATCTATTAATCTCAAGGAAGAAAACTTTTTATTCCTCCTTCGTCACCACCTGTTCTTCCAGGTCAAACAACTTTTCCATCAGCATCCATTTTTCACCAGGTTTTGCCAGCGGCAATGGCTCCTGGTATTTCCACATAAGTTGCTCCCACTCCTGCACCTTAGAACTGGCTTTATCAAGTGTACTTTTATACTCAAAGCTAAAACCATCTTGTACATCCATTATCATGAACAGCCTGGTGTGAAGCCGGTAGATCTGCATCTGCTGTATACCCGATCTTGTAATGTTTGACAGCACCTCAGGCCACACATGCTTATGGTGCTCTTCGTATTCTTTTATCAATTGTGGATCATCTTTCAGATCGAGTGTAAAGCAGTAGCGCATCATGCAGTTTTTGGTTTATATCCTGATATAGCAAATATGAAAACCACTATAAAACAGCCAAGTGGTATGATGTAAGAGAAAGGTGTAGAATATGCTTCGGCCAGTGAGCCCATTGCAAAAGGCACAAAAGCTCCTCCTGCTATAGACATGATGATGAATGAAGAACCTTTCTTAGTTAAGGAACCCAGGTCTTTTATACCCAGCGCGAAAATGGTCGGAAACATGATGGACTCAAAAAAGAAAATAGCCATCAAAGCATAAACAGAGATCATACCATGCAGCCAGATAACACAAGCACATAAGATGATGTTTGCTACAGCATATATAGCCAGCAGCTTCTGTGGCGGCACCACCTTCATAATGGCTGTACCCGCAAAACGTCCAATTGTAAAAAGAACAAGGCTTGCCGAGAGCAGGTATGAAGCACGTTCATCAGTGATGCCTAAACCTTTTTCTGTACAATAATTAATGAAGAGTGCAGCAATACCAATTTGCGCAGCTACATAAAAAAATTGCGTGAATACAGCCAGTACAAAATGCCTGTGTTGCACAAGCTTCCTGCTATCTGTAGTCTGAGCTTGTTTACTTGTCTCTTCTTTTACGTCGGGCATAGGTGTACGAAAAAATAAAGGCGCAACCATAAGCACAACGGCAGCAATAAGTACGTAAACATATTTTACAGAATTAAGGCTACCACTATTGTCGGCCAACACTGCTCCTCCAAAAAATAATTGAGCGCCAATGATAGGTCCAAGAAAAGAGCCCACGCCGTTGAAGCTTTGAGCAAGGTTGAGCCTGACAGCAGATGTCTCCGGTCTTCCCAACTTTACGATGTAAGGATTAGCAGCAGTTTCTAAAAATGTAAGCCCTGAAGCAAGTATGAACAACGATAACAAGAACAGGTAGAAACTATGCGACTCAGCCGAAGGATAAAAGGCAACAGCACCTACTGCATACAAGATAAGCCCGATGATGATTCCCTTCTTGTAACCGAGCTTGTTCATAAGCATACCTGCTGGCAGTGCCACTAAAAAATATGCTCCAAAATAAGCAGCTTGTAATAAGGTAGAACTTTGCTTGTTGATGTTGAGCGTATCCTGGAAATGTTTGTTCAGTACATCTAACAAGCCATACGATAACCCCCACAAAAAGAACAGGGAAGTAACGAGAATGATAGGAATGATAAAGTTTATCTTTTTCATATGGAGCTGGTGATGGTTAGCAGGTAGCAATCGTTATTCTGTATAATCATGATGCGAAGCATCGAGTAGTTGACTGAAAGCTTGGATAAGATGTTGTGGCATCTGCGCCCGTTTCTTCCATTGCTTACTTCCATAAACACCTGCTTCCCTATGGTCAAAAGGTTGGAAGCCGATGCGCTGCATGATGCGCTTGTTCTTCACCCTGAAATCATATTTACCAGCATCAGCAAAACGTGGATCGCCCATGATAGATTTTACATCCCGCTGCTTCTGAAGCCATTCAACAGGTGTTTTACCCGGGTATTTAACTACTGCACTTCCTGCAGCAAAAAAGCAATTTGAATCAACACGCACATCAGCATTTAGCCAATGCTCTTTTGGATGGCTCTTATACAGCTCGCCACGGGTAAAGTATATGATGTTGTTGGTAAGCGAAAAAGAGCGATGCTCCTCAGCGCGGCTCACTTGTAGTTGCGCTTCGTTCCCTAAAGCAAAAATGTTGTTCCTGATAATATTCTCTTTACCAAAGTGCTGGTGAAAGCCGGCGCTCTTGGTTCGGTAAACAAGGTTATTTTCTATCAAGATATTGCTGGATCCTTCATCAGTATAAATCCCCCAGCCACCGTAGGTATAAGAAAAAACATGATGCACTTTGTTGTTTCGGATAACAGTGCCAGGAGAAGGACCTAATGTATAGATACCTCCCATGTCGCTCAACTCACCCCAACCCAAATGATGAATATTGTTGTACTCGATAGTATTGTTGATGCTTGGGCTTGGTTTGTAACCCCAGATCCAACCAACAGAGATGCCACTGTAGCGCAGGTCTGCTATATCATTATGCGAAACAGTATTACCAGCAGCATTGAAAATAGTAACACCTGCAGCACATGGGAACACATGTCCACCTGATTGGATGATATTGTTGCGGGCTACTATATTGTTGGTCAGTTCTGTTGCATCGTCAGGAATATTTGTAGCTCCTATTTTTATTCCACCAGCACCCAGGTCATACAAGTAGCTATTCTCAATCACACTGTTTGAGCAGTTGTTCCTAAACCAGATGGCATTGGCCCCGGTATTTTTTATTTCGCATCCACTGAATAAAATATTGTCTGCATGATCGACCATGATAGCAGCCTCAATTGGTGCAGCTGCCTGCACAGGCTCCTGGCCTGGATAAGACATCTTATAACCTGAAACCTGGAACGACAGGTTTTGGAATGATAGGTTAGCAACCGTAGCATCTTTGGTTCCTTTGATGATCACCAGTTGCTCCAGCAGTGGCACATATGCCTGAACATTTTTTAGTTCCTGGTTTGCGGCAGGGATATATGTCAGCAGCCTGCTTTTCTTATCATAGAACCATTCACCTGCGGTATCGAGTGCCGCTGCATAATTTTCTACAAAATAGGTACTCTTATCATTGATCGGGTTCCAAGGTTTCATGCCCATGCCCCTGATGGTTAGTGAAGTATCATCAAGATTGATATCGCTGATATACTTACGAGTGTTATCCCATTTGTGGTAAAACGTAAGCACTACATCCTTCTTCTCTTCCGGCGTTACCGCCATCAGCCAGTTATCATTTTTGCCACCAAGTTTTACCTGTTGGTATGCACTGGTTGCTACACGACCAGTACCTTTTTCTATAACTGTTTCCTTTACATTTTGTGGCGTATAAAATCCCTTATTAGGTGTTCTTGCACGTGTAGCACGAAAGCCATTAATGTACAATTGCTCAAAGTTGAAACCAGCTTGCAGTATGCCTGAAAGATCAGCTTTCCACCTGCCGTTTTCATTCATAAAGTTCTTTATAGGAATGCCTCCAATAAATACTGCTTTTCCTTTTGAACGATATAAAATAGGTGCACTACTACTACCTGCATCCACTGTTTCAAAAACAAGCGGAGCATTCAGGTAGTAGGTGCCTGGTTCTATGAGCACTTCAACAGCTTCCTGCAAAGGACCCTGCGCTTTCATTTTACGGATAGCATTACGTGCCGCCAGTACGGTGGCAAAGGGACCATCTGTATTTGTTCTGTTGGCTTTTGCAATTGTACCTGACCAATTATCATTTCCTTTTGTAGAAACATAAAATGTAGTAGCAAATGATCCAAGAGGCATTAGCAGCATTAGCAGCAGGCATGCAGCAATTGCCTTGATGATTACCAGCTTATAATGATGCTGCACTTTCTCCTTCCTGACTGGCCAGTTCTTCAATATCATTTTATATATCCTTTTAACGCGTGTGCCCACACATCGTATCCCTGTTTAGTAAGATGAACGCTATCTGAAACATACAAAGAAGGTATAGGTCGTCCCAGCTCATTCAACATGGGTGTGAAGACATCTGCATATTGTATTTTCCTATTAGCTAAAGCATATTGTTTCATCTTTTCATTCAGCTCTTTTACCTGCGGCAAATACTTCATTCGTGCAGGACTTGGCTTAACAGCAATGTAGGTAATAACCGCCTTTTTATGCATTGTTCTTAATGCGCTGATGAAAGTGATAAGATCATTATAAACCTGCTCTACCGGCTTACCTGATGCTATGTCATTATCACCTTCATACACCAGTACCTGCACTGGCTTATGTTTACCAACTATGCGTTCGGCAAAATGAATAGCATCACTTGTATGGGAGCCACCGAAGCCCCTATTCAATACCATTGCACCAGGAAAATAATTAGCTAGATTATCCCACCTGCGTATGGTAGAACTACCAATGAACAGGTTTACTTTTTTCTTTGGACCATTGATCGAATCGTTTTTCTCGAAAACCTTTATCTCCTTCTCGAACCGCAATGGATCCTGCGCAAAAACAAGTACTGGTAGCAGCAGCAAAGAAAGAATTAGGATCTTGTTGATCATGTGATTTTGTTCAGCCAATTTACTTGATAAATGTGCTTGTCAGGGAACTATGTTCTGTTACCACTCTCAGCAGGTAAGTACCAGCTGGCAGAGACGATGCATTAATGAACAAGTTGTTCATACCGCTTTGCAACCACTTGCTATCCATGAGCATTGTTTTGCCATGCACATCAATAACTGTAAGCATTGCTTTACCTGCCAGTAGTGCATTGTAAGAAATATTCAATACATCTTTTACAGGATTAGGATAAGCATGCATGCTCTCGCCTCCAATACAGCTATTCTGTACTTTGATGACTGTGCTATACGCATAGCTACCATCGTTGTCAACCATCTTTAGCCTGTAATATGCTGCTCTTGTTGGTTGCTTGCAAGTAGCCTTATAAGCACCACCTGCACCTACTCCTGCTTTTATAACAGCTACTTGTTTGAAAGCTGTGCCTGATAAACTTTGCTCTACTTCATAATGCTTTATACTCTTTTCACCAGTAATGGTCCATTGCAGTTTAGTTGCACAATCTTCTGTTGTTCCTGTAAAACTTGTGATAGAGACAGGAAGTGTAGAAGGATCTTGTTTTTCCAAGATAAGAGAACTAAAAGGAGCTATAGTTGCGGTGCCGAAGTAGCTATTGCCTTTTACATCTTTATACACATCACTACCCAAATCAACATCCTTTGGCGTAGCCGTATTATTCACTTCAAAACGAACAAAATCTCCTGGATCATTTTCTGTTACCGTCAGTTCATTGAACTGTATGTTATCCAACCAGATCTTGTTAGCGGGTGTATTGAGTGTGAAAGCAAGTATAGTGTTGTTGTTGTCGTAATATGGAGAAAGCAATAATTCAACTTCTTTTCTATTGGTGGACACAGGAACGCTTTTGAACTTGGTAACACCGAATGTAGAACTTGCATTTGCTAGAATAGCGATGTTCAAATATGCAGTATCTGTATTGCCTTTCATGCTGAACTTTAGCCTGTAGTATTTTCCGAAGTTGAGCGTACCAATGGTTATATGCGCACGAGATGATTTAGATACGGCTGTATCAGCTAGATCCAGCATCATGCTACCGCCATCAAGTACATTGTGATTATCCCAGGTGGGCCTATTGGTACCAGATGCCGGCGTAAGTGTATATGCTGTTGTACCTACTGTTAGTCCTGTAGTAAACTGGCTATTGTTACTGTTGGTGATCCTGTTAGCTCCTATTGCAGTAACAGTAACGGGTGCTTTGTAATTGCTTTCATAGCTACCATTTTCGTCATAGCCAAGCTTGCGCCAATTACCTATAGCCAAACCATCTGTGATGCGGGGTGTAAAGCTGGTAGACGATGTTTGTACAAAAGCTGAGTCTTCTTCAAACGGGTGGCGGTAGTAATTACTATCAATAGTACCTATCGTTGTCATGAAGGTTTTGTTTCCCGTTTGTACCAGTCCGCCCTGCTGAAACAATTGCTTCTGGTAAAAGATATTGCTAATTATCCTGTGGTTCTTTGACGTAGTTGTGTTGTCAGGAAAATAACCAAAGCCATATTGGTTATTGAAGAAAGTATTGTTCCGCACCGTATGGTTGCTGGTGGTGATGTTCATCATCAAACCAGCGGACATGATATTGTATACAGTATTTCCTTCTATAAGATTGCCGCTACTGCTGTTGTCCATGTAGATACCGCAGGAATAATTGCTATTCACTGCACCTGAGTTTACTCCATAGATATTTGGGTAAGCATCACGTATAATGTTACCTGTTATTTCGTTATTACCATAACCATAAACTGTGGGAGCAAAACCCTTGAAAGTATATATGCCACCAACATCGGCTTTTACCATGGCAAATCTTGAAACCTGGTTGTTCATTACTTTCAGCCTGCTGCCTTCGAACCGGATACCGCAGTAGCCAACACTGTCAATAATATTGTTGGCTGCTATAGCATCACTACCAACAAAATTGATCGCATTGTATTGGTTGTTGGCTTGCTCACCCATTCCTGCCCGCAGTGCAGTACGCGTAATCGTGTTACCGGTTACCTGGTAGTTGCGGGCTGTAATGAAGATGGCGTTGTTGTTGGTGTTGGTAATAAAGTTGTTGGATATATTAACAACAGAAGCACGGTTAACCAAAATAGCATTGTGGTTGTTTTCAAAAGAACAATTGGTGATGTCTATACCTGTAGTTGTCATTCCCGCTGTACTGTCTATCCTGATGGCGTTTTCATTGCTATTCCTAAAGGCAAGGTTTTGAATGCTGAAGTGACTGATGCCACTGGCAAAAAAGCAATTGGCCGCAACAGGAACTTCCGTCTTCAAGTTATTAGGATCAGAGCTGGAATAGATATAAAGCTTCTTTGCTGTCCGGTCAAAATACCATTCTCCTTGTTGATCGAGCGTGCCTATATGATTTTGAATAAAGTAGCCATAACCCGTATTGATGGTGTAATTACCTACACCCGGCGAAACGAATGTTAATGAATCATTGCGGTGCAACTGGATGGTAGGACGCTGTAGCAAGAACAAATTCACTCTTACAACAGCTGTAGCACCTGTCCAGTTCTGACCCATCAATTGGTTGTCTATTAATAGTGAATTGCCGGTACCACGTTGTATACGCCTGTATCCTTCATTGGCAGAATCTGCATTAGGAAAACGACCTATTTGCTGCGAAGCATCATTGATGAAAAAGTTATTCAAGGATGCTAATGTACCGGTGTAATCAGCAACCCAAATATTACTGCTGTGTACCGTCCAGTTAGAAATAACAGCAGCAGCATTTATCACCGGGGCATCACCCGTACCATAAGCATCATACACAATTTTAGCAGAGGCTGTTCCTGAATTAACTGGTAATATCTCTCCTACAAATGCATCACCTCTTTTGAAACGAATAGTATCTCCAGCCACAATCGTGTTCATCATGCTATTAAGCTTGCTGATTGTTTTCCAGGGAGCGGCTGCAGAGGTGCCGGAATTTGCATCATCACCAGATGCAGAAAGATAATAAGTGACCTGGCTAAACGACGTAGTAGCCACGAACAACAGTGATAGAAATAAAATTTTTCTCATGACAAGATTGTGATCGTTTGAAGATTATGCAACCAATAAGGACATAGTACTGCCAGCTGCCCTATTTCTAGCGCTGGCAGTAGAATAAAATTGAGGAAAGAAAGTACTATGGAGTAATGGTCAACTGCAGATGTTTAACCACCTGGTGTTGTTTGTCGTTGTTGTAATTTCCTGCGACAAACGTTACGTTGTATACACCCGGTGTTCTGAAAAAGTAAAGGTATTTAGCATAGATGCCGGGCTCATTGTTGTATACATATGTAAAGCCATTGAATGCACCATTGATGTCATTCTTGATTGTTACACCAACATCTCTACGAACCGTTTTTAAATCAACCGGTGAAGTGATCAGCCAGTCATCGTTTTCATCTACATTGGTAGCTGTACCTGGATCGAATGTTATAGGATAAGCAGAACGTATAGTAATACCATGGCTATTTACAGAATTATTGCTGGATGAAAATCCTCCCTCGCCTACATTCCATGCCATGAAGCCAGGTGTTGAATTGTTTTTCAAACTTGCCTGCACCCATCCTGTATTTGCAAAATTGTTGAACAGGAAGCTATTGGTACCATCTGGTAAAAAGTTGGTCAGGTTTAAGTTCTGAACATTCCATTTACGCTGTGCTGATGTAGCATACTTGTTATTCTTTACCCTGAAGGCGATATGTACAGAAGAAGCATCATTGAAATCTGCAAGGCTGATAGAATCTGATGTAACATAAGTGGTAGCAAGTGTTGTAGGCCACTTGGTGTTCCTGCTAGTTATGTTCGTCCAGGTAGCATTTACAATATTGGCTGAATCATACCCGCGCAAGTTGGTAGAAACAAGCAACTGTAGTGAATCAGGATTAGCTAATAATCCTTGCTGCATAGAAGTTTGAAACACCAGCTTCGGATTGCCGGCCATCATTGTTCTTTCGCGGTTCTCGTACCGTTTTCCCATTTCACCCGAATAGAAAGTGATCTGGTTTGGTCCTGTGTTAAAGTTGAAGATCACACTGTCTCCTACCTTGTAAGTTGTTTTTTCTGTTGTTACCTGGAAATCATCCGGCGCAACAAGCGCATCGTATTTTGTACATGCAGTCATAGTAGCCACAACTGCTATAGACAAGCCTATATTGAGATATTTCTTTTTCATATGAAGATCATTAGGGTGTTAGAAATTACCAACCAAAGTTTTGAGTGATGGCTGCGTTTTGTGCCAGTTCGAAATTGGCAGGAATAGGCAGCAATACATAACGCTGTGGATTGCGAAGAAAATTATTAGCAGCAGCTGATGCAGCAAAAGTATACGTGGTTGGTGCGTTTGCACTTACATCGTTCTGTATTGCTTCCATAGCAGTCGACATCATATTCCACCTGATAAGATCTTGTCTTCTTACACCTTCAAAACATAGTTCACGGCTTCTTTCATCCATTAGGTCCTGGAAGGTGAAAGTAGATACATCAACAGAAGGTGCAGGCGCTGTAGGATTAAGACCATATGCTCTTCTTCTTACCATGTTGTAGTAGTTAACAGCAGTAGCACTTGGTGAACCATTTACTTTCATATCTGCCTCTGCAGCCATTAGCAGTACATCTGAATAACGAATGATTGGGAAGTTGGAAGATGTATTATTCTGTAGTCTTACAGGAGGAACACTCACTTCATATTCCCTTCTCCATTTACCAACACACCTGTCGTATGCAGTAGGATAATTAGCACCCGCTGCTGTTACGTTAATAGCTGTTAGTTTTCCACCAGCTACGGTAGCAGTTGCTGTGGCACCGGTACCTACTGTAGCCACAGTGGCCGATGTAGCATAACCAGTAAAAGTAATTGTTGGTGCACTTGTATATCCTGTACCAGGATTATCAATAACTACAGACGTGATACCACCCGTTCTATTGGTATAAGCAGTAGCTGTAGCGCCCGTACCACCACCGCCAGTTATGTTTACAGTAAGTGTGTTGTACTTACTGTTGTTTTTGAAAACATATGGCGCAATTGCCCAGTCTCTGCGCTGGTCGCCGGAACCATACAAACGATACAGCTTATTATGAACGCGGTAAATGCCTGAACCAAATCCATTAGGGGATGTTGCAGAAGCATCAGAATTGTAAATACCCATGATAGCACCCAGCTGCTGCGTTACTACAAAACCAGTATTAGCATAAGCACCGGTAGCATTTGATTTAGATAAAAAAGCAGCATCCCATATTCCTTCAGTTGTATTCCTGTCGTTCATGTTGTTCTGCATATTGTTGATGAACAACCGTGCATACGCAGGTGTACCATTTACCAATGATGTAGAATTCAACGCGTGCTCATTTGAAGTGATCACCTTCTGAGCCCATGAAAGCGCCAGTGGATATTTAGACAGATCATTGATAGGATTACCAGCCATTGCTAAGCATACACGTGCAAGAATAGCCTGCACAGCAGTCTTGCTTACAACAGTTGGTGTAGGGGTAGCAGACTGCCATTGTTGTGGCGCATTGATAGAAGGAACCATACCTTCTGCCTCTGTCATTTCTTTTATGATGTACTCATAAATCTCTCTAGATGAAGTGCGTGGCACATTGAAGTTGGTGCCCATTTCAGTAGAAAGTTGTTTCTTAAAAGGCACACCTTCTACACCTCCGAAACGTGTTACCAATAAGTAGTAATAGTAAGCACGCAGGAATTTTGCCTGTCCAAGAATGTTCGCTTTTTTAGCTTCATCCATTTCAAATCTTGAACCTGCATCCAGTATTACGTTTGCTCTTTCGATGCCTACATACAACTGGCGCCAGATGTTACTAACGTTTGTTTCCGCTGCACTGATGTTGTACAATTCTGTAAACACAGTAGAAGCATTGATACCACTTCTGAAAGATTCATCAGCGCCTGCTTCCAGGTAGCCCCACAAACCCTGGCCATACAATGCATCTTGCTGCAGTGGCCCGTAGGTAGCAGCAAGCTGGTGTACCAGCTGCGTTTCGTCGGTAAAAGAAGTAGGGTAATTAGCCGGGCTCAGCGTAAGATCTCTCTTACAAGCACCTGCTGTAAGTATGATTAGCGAGAGGGAGAGTATATATCTGAAATTTATTTTCATGGCGATAATTGTTAGAAGATTAGAAGTTAGCATTTAGGCCAAACGTTAGTACAAATGCTCTTGGATAAGGTGTATAATCGTATCCACCGGCCAATGCTGTATATCCACTACTTGGCTGAACAAAGGTGTAGCCTGCACCACCACTGGTTGAACTACCTACAAACGTTCCTCCGAATGGAGAGTTGGCTGGGTTTGATGCGCGGTAAGTATTCACCTCCGGATCTTGTCCTGTATACCTGGTTAATGTCAGCAGGTTTTGAGCAGACACATGTAATCTTAAGTTTGACATGTGGATCTTCTTAAGCGCTGAAGCTGGCAGATTATATCCCAATGAAACTGTTTTCAATCTTAAGAAAGAACCATCTTCTATTATCCGTGAAGAAACTCTTGGACTAGCACTTCCTACATCACCTTTCATATTGAAACGAGCCGCAGGAATATCATTGGTAGGATTATTTGGTGTCCAACGATTAGCATAAGAAGCAAATTGATTGAAGTTCAAATTATAACCTCCAGTGCTTTCAAAAACTACCCTGTTGGCGTTCAGTATTTCGTTACCATAGCTCCATTGTGCAAATACATTTAGCGACCAGTTCTTATACGTGAAGTTGTTAGAGAAACCACCAGTATGAATAGGCAGTGGACTACCCAAAGTTGTACGATCGTTTGCATCTACCACACCATCATTATTAAGGTCTACATATTTAGGATCGCCCGGGCGAACATTGGCTGAATAAGTAGGAACATTTGGCTTCACCTGGTAGTTACCGTTGGCCAGTTGATCAAAATCGCTGAACTGGTAAACACCGCCCCATTGGAAGCCATAGAACTGTGATAATGGTCCGCCTACTTTACTTATCCATGCGTTTGCATTACCAGAAAGACCCCATGCTGTTTGTATAGATTCCAATCCACTGTAGAAGTCAAGTATCTGGCTCCTGTTAGTGCTGATATTGAAGTTTGAATTCCAGCTAAAGTTCTTTGTTTTTACATTGGTGGTGTTAAGCGTAAACTCGAAACCATTATTTGCAATAGCTCCTGTATTTTGATATTGAGAGTTTGCTCCATTAGGATAACCTGCACTGAAAGGCAGCCTTACACCCATCAGGAAGTCTGTGGTCTTTTTCCTGTAATAAACAGCGTCTACTGATATTCTTCCTTGAAGGAATTCCAGGTTCAATCCATAATCAAAACCAGTTGTTTTCTCCCATGTAAGGGCGCTGTTGCCATAGAAGAAAGGCATGATACCACCTACAGCTACATTATTCCAGGCATAGCCAGAGTTGTTGGTGATACCTGTTAACTGGGCAGAGTAACTAAAATCACCTACACGGTTGTTACCGGTGCTACCATAGCTCACGCGCAGCTTTGCATAACTGATGATTGGCTTTAGCTTTTGCATGAATTTCTCTTCAGAGAAAGTCCATGCTGCACCACCCGATGGGAAGTAACCCCACTGGTTGCCTGCTGCAAAGCGAGATGAACCATCTGTACGTAACGCACCAGTCAGGTAATATTTACGGGCAAAGTTATAGTTCACTCTTCCGAAGAAGGATGCAGTTTGGTTATGTGTACGACCTCTTGATGCCTGTGCAGGTGTACCAGAACCAAGCGCCAGTATACCCAGGTATTCACTCGCCTGTGGAATATTTACAGAACGAAGTGAAGTAGACTGCTGCTGTGCGTACTGGTATTCAAAACCTGCAAGCCCATCTACATTATGGTTCTTACTAAAAGTATTGTTGTAAGTAATGGTATTGGATGTAGAATAAGATTGCGCAAGTGAAGTAGCTATGGAACCATTGATACCAGCAGTATTAGGTGTAGCTCCTGCAGCGTTTTTAAACAAGTTACCTTGTTGTGTTTGCGAGTTATAAAATTGCTCAAGCGAAACAGTGGTTGAATTGTATCCACCTGTCAATCTTACCCTAAACTTCCGTAGGAATGCATAATCCAGGTAAGCATTTACAAAACCAGTATTGGTAGTTGTTTTTCTATGTTCATTTTCAGCCTGCTTTAGCGGGTTGATCAGGTTGTCGCCCAATGACACTGAAGAGTTACCGTTGTAAAACTCTAGCATTGCCGTACTATCAAAAAGGTTATTGGCAACATCCTGGTTTGACAAACCAGTGGTTGGCCTGTACTGCCACATGCCCTGCACCACGCCACCATTATTGGTAGTAGCAGCTACAGTACCATAAGCAGGCGTGCTGGAGAAACTTGCACTTACACCACCTCTCAGGTTCTTACCTAGTTTCTGATCAAGTGAGAAACGACCATCATAACGCTTCATGCCTGTGTTCAGGATGATGCCTCTCTGGTTGTAAAATCCACCGGATAAAGAATATCGCGTGTCTGCATTTCCACCAGAAAGAGAAACGGAATGTATTTGTACTGCACCTGTCTGCAACAGCATATCCTGCCAGTCAAGTGTTTTAGCTGTTCTATACGACTCTAGGTCTATTCCTTTTGCAGGATCTAAATAGATATCATGAAAGCGACGGCTAGGAACACCAGCAGTACCTGCCAGGCTATCCAGCTCCAACTGAAGCTTTACAAACTCGTAAGCGTTCATCATTTTCACACGCCTGATATCTTTTTGGATACCATAAGAAAAGTTGTAAGAAAGCTTTGGAGGACCGGCCTTACCTTATTTAGTAGTGATGAGGATAACACCGTTACCACCTCTTGAACCATAGATAGCTATTGAAGAAGGATCTTTCAGTACTTCAAAAGATTCAATATCGTTTGGATTGATGGAATTAATGTCCATGTTCTCTACAGGAAAACCATCAATTACAAATAATGGCGAAGTTTCCTGGCTTACTGAACTTCCTCTTATAGATATAGAAGCAGCACCACCTGGCTGTCCATCTACAGGGCTCACGGTAACACCCGCTATTCTACCTGCCAGCATCTGGTCGAACGAAGGCACCGGCGCCTTCTTCATATCTTCTACGTTGGCTTTACCAACAGAGCCTATCAGGTCTCTTCTTTTGGTAGTACCGTAACCCACTACTACCACGTCATCCAAAGAAGATAGTGTCCGTTTCAGCACTACGTCTACAACTGCTTTCCCGGCAACACTTACTTCACGAGCTTCATATCCTACATTACTAAATACAAGTACAGCCCGTGGATCCCTTAGTTCCAGTGTGTATCTACCGGTTTCATCAGTAGAAGTTCCGCGGTTGGCAGACTTAACAGTTACGGAAACGCCACTTACTGGCTTACCATCTTCGTCTCTTACAATACCTGCCACAGATTGCAGTTGGGCAAAAGAAAATACTGGTGCTACTACCAGGATGAGTAGTAAGACCTTTAAGAGCATGTTTGGTTGTAGAAGAATGGCAACTCTGTTGAGTATTCGTCCACGTGCATTGAGTTTTTTCATACAGCAGTTGTTTAGATCATTAGCCGGCATACCCGGTGATAAGGTTTGTTTAGGTGTATTAACAGGAAAATCTTTTTATTGGAAATGGGAAGTTGTTTCCTGCCTTTCCTGGAGTGGGTAAAGCTTGAAGCCTGTAGCAGGCCCGGGAGGAGGATAATGTACCCAAAGGGTAAATGGAAACTGGCATAATCGTTAGAATTAGAAGTTTGTTTTGTTTGGCAATCCGAGCACTAAAGTGGTCTCAAATCCAAAAAAAGAGGTGTTGTTATGTTGCATCTACCTTTTAAAATGTTTCATTTTCGGCTACAACAGCTATTTTTCAGCTGATTAGCTATTGTTCATCAGATTTTTTTACGAGGAAGTCCTGCAACTTGTCGGTGCGAAAAGGCACAGCCGGAAATCCTTCTTTATTATAAAAGTCAAAAGCTGGTGGTGTATTCTCAAAGGCATAACGAACATGTAAAGGCGCAGGCACTTTATTGCTGCTGACGATTACTTTGTTGCCGCTAATTACCGCTTCGGCCCTGTAAAACCTATTATCAGCACCCGCTATTGCAAAAGAGCGGAGGCTGCCTGTTCCGGTTTTCGAAACTATCCCCGAACCAATGTTCTTGAAAGACAAGATCGCTTTGCCGTCTTTGATCTCCATCTGGTGGTAGGTAGGACCGGCAGCAACCATTTTTTTGTGACCATAAACTTTATTGAGCGCCACAGCAGCTAATCTTTTACCAACCGTTTGCTTGTCATCGGGGTGTACATCTATGGCATTGCCTACATCGTTGGTGATAGCAATGCCGGTATTAGGAATTGTACGCGCAATATTTGCCTGCGCTTCCTGCACTACCGGCCAGCCTGTAGCTACAGGTTCTTTTTTTACAGCACCATAGCTGGAAATCTGCACCATTAGGAAAGGCAGTTTGTCATTGCCCCACATTTGGCGCCAGCGGCCAATGAGGCGCGTAAGCATGTTTTCATACAGCATACTTTCTTCTGCACCTGTATTTCCTTCACCCTGGTACCACAAAAAACCTTTTACAGGGTACTGCCGCAGCGGATGTATCATAGCATTAAAAGCAAGCGTAGGATATGAATTCACAAAATCCACAGCATTCATTGGTCCCATAGCGCCGGCAGTATCAAAAGTTTTTCCTTGCCTGAAAAGCCAGTTACCGCTTAGTTCTACCTGGCTGGCTCCTGATCTTAGGTGTGGTTTGGAAACAGGACGAAAACCTGTGCTCTCACTTTCGTTGAAACACAAGACAATGATCTCATTGTCGCCAGCGTGCAGGTATTGTGCAGGAAACTTGAAGCTGGCGTTGTAGTAAGGATTTAGCTGCGAGCCAATATAGTTGCCATTGATGAAGAACGCGCTGGCAAAATTGATGCGACCGAAATTAGCCGCAATAGTGTCTTGCAGAAAAGCTGGCTCAACATGGAAGTTTCTCTTAAACCAGCTTATCCCTTTCTTCACTTTTATGTCCTGGTCTTGCAGGTAACCTGGAACTACAATCTGCTTCCAACCCGCATCTGCAAAAAAGGAAGGATCCTTTTGCAATTGTTTAGCAGGAGACACAAAAGCCGACGCAGCATAAATATTCTTCTCCCATTGAACCAGGTTGATGCTATCCTGCTTGCGTTGCGCAGCAATAAAACCCGGGTGAATTCTATTGATCTTCTTTATTTCATTAGGGAAATCCTGCAGGTCGGCTGCACTCATCCACGCCTGTATAGGCGAGCCACCCCACGATGCATGAATGATACCGATCGGCACCTTCTCGTGCTTGTATACTTCTTTGGCAAACTGAAAACCTACCGCAGTAAAAGCATCTATGGTTTTGCTGCTCGCCGGCACCCACTGCCCTTTAACAATGTCCTGCTGTGGATATTCAGCAGCTACCTGGTCAATGTTCAGTTGGCGTATCAGTGGGTAATCTGCATCTTTCAATTCTTCATCCCGGTTCTTAATGGTGCGCATGCGATAGTTCATATTGCTTTGCCCGCCGCACAACCATACATCGCCAAAGTACACATCAGAAAAGGTTTTAGTTACTCCATTTGCTGAAACACTGATGGTATAAGGCCCGCCTGCTTTTGTCTTAGGCAACACTGCTTTCCACGAACTGTCAGCAGTTGCAGTCGCTTTATAACTTTTGTTATTGAAAGAAACCTCTATTGTATTTCCCGGCGCAGCCCAACCTATTATCGGCATCGGCCGGTCGCGCTGCAGTATCATATGATCTGCATAATACTTTGGCAGGCGCACCTGCGCATGCAGTGAATGCTGCAAAAAAAGTAGGCAGATAAAGAGAAACCTGGTCATCTTTTAAGGCTTGTAAGGGTCGCTGGTGTTAATAAACTTGTACTTGTGCAGCGCATCGTTGCCCAGGTCTACAGGAGAAGTACCTCTTGCAGGTATCTCACCCATCATCACCCGCACCACCGCTGCATGCATTTCCGGGTTATTAGAATATGCATTGATACAAGTATTTACCCGCTCAAAATATTCATTTGCGAGGTATGGACTGCCAAAAGAAATCACCATCACCTTGTCTTTAGGCATCGAATTGATGGCCCACGCCGTTTGCGCCTGGTCGTCCCACAATTGCAACGGACCAAAAGGTGCATGTGGTATACGTACAAAAGCAAAAATGATCTTATCGTATTTCGCAGAAACATGCTCTTCCCATCCCTGGTTCTCGTAAAGCAGGTCGTGTTGAAAATCAACTTCAAAACCTTTATTTCCCAACTCCTGCTGAAGTGATTTCAATGCTGCCAATCCACCATCTCCACCTTTCCTGCTTTGTGGTGTAACGCCTACGATCAATATTTTCTTTGTTTTCTGTGGGTTCAATGGCAGCATATTCTCCCTGTCTCGCACAAGGGTAACAGCGCTTTCGCAAATATTTTTTGCAGTTTCACGAGAGAATGCTTTTTCCGCATCGGTCATGTCTTTTACCAAGACGCGATTTGGTTTTAGCAGCCCAAAGCGGCTCTTCATTTTCCAGATGCGGCTTACTGCATCATCCAGCCTTTCCATCGGTATTTCGTTGCGCCTGATGCGTGCTTCCAAAGTATCCATGAACTCGTATGAAGGCCACAGCAAAACATCAACGCCTGCTGCAAAACTGGCTACTTCGCCTTCCAGCTGGTTGTTGTACCAGCCTCTAAATCCACCCATTGTCATTGCATCAGAAACAATGACTCCATCAAAACCCATCTTCTTTTTCAAAAGATCTGTCAGCAGTTCTTTTGATAAAGTAGCCGGAGGATAAAAACCGTTGATCTTCTCTTTTTGATAGGAAGGCAAAGTGATATGACCTGGCATAATAGAAGCCACACCACTGTCAATTAATGCTTGGAAAACTTTCCCGTGATACTTATTCCATTCATCCCATGTAAGATTGTTGGTGCTGGTAGTAAGGTGCTGGTCGCGGTAGTCGGCACCATCACCAGGAAAGTGCTTGATTGTAGCAGCAACGCCATTATCCTGCAGTCCCTTTATTTGCTTACTCAACAGCCTGATGGCTTTGTCCGGATCGTCAGAAATGCCACGCACGTTTACGATCGGGTTCATTGGGTTGATGTTTAGATCAGCCACCGGGTGCAGCACCCATTCTATACCCAATGATCTTGCTTCACTGGCCAAACTCTTTCCATATTTATACATCAGGTCGGTAGAGTTAGCGGCGCCTAAAGCCATTTCGCGTGGCAGAGTAGTCATGCCCGGTAAGGCAATACCATTTTCATAATCCTGCTGAAATAACAGCGGCATCCTGCTGGCTTGCTGGTACGTATGAACCGACTTGCGAAGGTGCGCTACTTTATTTTCTTCTTTTACTCCTACAAACAACTTCCAGCCCATGAAAAAACCAGTGACTGGATAGCGCTTAAAGAAGCCTTGCAACGAGCCGCCGCCCAGCTCCAGCTCCTTCTTGTTGTCAGGAAGCATCAGCATAGTCTGGCCTATCTTTTCGCGGAGCGACAGCTTTTTCCAGCCGTCGGCACCTGCATCGTATTGTGCACTAACACGTGTGCCTGTAACTACAAGGCATAGTGATAGCATTAGTAAAAAAGGTCGTTTCATTTTCAGTTCGTTTTTTTTATGGCGTATTAGCGTGTGGTTACAGGATACCTATTGCTTTTTCTCTATAAACTGGTCTTCGTTGGCCAGGTTGCCGGCGCGAAGCCGGTTGGTCAATCCTCCTGTTTCTTTACGTGTAGGAAGTTGTTGCCGGTATTGATCTTTTTGCAATCCTATCTGAAGGAAAAACGTGTTGAGTGAAGGCAGCTTTTCCAAGATCGCTGCATTATCCGTTCGCAGATCCAGCAATGCATAGTTGTAAAAACCAGCATCGGCAATAGAAGGAAGCTGGAGGTTTCCTTCCACTGTTACCGCACCTTTTTCAGGAGCTACAAAAGGTCCACTTGCTACGGTTACATTATGTATCATCTTGCTTCCGTTTGGATACTCCGGCTTCCAATCTTCCTTTAGAATATCCTTCCACAAGTGATGCGTTACCTCATACTGCTGCTTTAGTTGCTCACCGTACGATTTCCATGGCTCTTCGTACGGCTTCATCTCTTGCAGTCGTGCTTCATAAGGCGTGTTCAGCTTGTAGTTGCGATTTATACCACGGTCATCAATGTTCTGGCTCTTGCTGTTGATGATTAGATTGTTCCGGGCAATGTTATCATGGCCTCCGCCAAATTTGATGGCTTCTATAGCATCGTGCACAATGTTGTTGTAAAACATGTCGCCGCTATCACCATCATCGCAGTACAAGCCATTGCTGCGGTTTATGTGGTGTATAAAATTGAAGCGAAAAACGTTGCCATAGGTTGACCAGCCGCCATAGTTGTAAAAGGCACCATTGTCAGCTTCCTGCAGGGCAATATTGTGTATCTCGTTAAACTCAAAAATGCAGTTGTTGATTAGATCGGTACGGATAGCACTCTTCGGCAGATCGTGCAGCAGGTTGTTACTTACTTTCACACCTACACTGTTTGCCAGCTGGATGCTTTCGCTAAACGTAAGCTTGCCAATGTTATAAATATGGTTGTTGTGAATGGTGCTGTTTGAGACAATCAATTTCTTCCGATCTCCTTGGTCTTCCATTACAATGCCTGCCGCGCCTGTTTCGTAAATGGTATTGCTGGTGATGGTGTTGTTGATACCGCCGCGGGCATAGATGCCTGCTCCACCTGTATTGAAAATAGTACAACCAGCTATCGTTATGTTGCTGCAATCTTCTAAACGCACAGCTTGCGAAAGTGCTCCCCTGATGGTAAGCCCTTCGATGCTGATGTTGCTGGCATCCTTAAAATGAAAAACCGGCATCGTATCAGCCACAATTTCTACTGATAAAGCCTTAGCTGTAATAGATGGGTAGTAATAGATTTTCTGATCTTTTACATCCAGTGCCCATTCTCCTGGCTGGTCTATCTCTTCCAATGCATTGATGAGTTTCCATTTTTCTATACCAGAACCTACACGCCACAATGGACTAGTGCTGGCAATTTTAGAATATTTAGAACCCATTCCATCACGCGGTTGCTCTACCAGCTCAATGGAAGTATTATCCATCTGCTTCACTTTGCTGGTGATAGGCCCCCAGGGCACACGCCAAAAGCCTTTCAGCCAGATCTCATGGCCAGTGTTCAAGGCGTTCATCCAACGGGTGGCGCGGTTGGTACCATCCAGTTCCAGTTCATTTGTAGTGTCCTTATCTTCAGGTCTACCACCTGCTGCATATAAAAACGTGGTGTTATTTTTAGCTCCGTTATAGGTTGCCCAGCCTGTTTCATTTTGTTTACGAAGTTGCTCCTGCTCATTAGGCCACTGCGCTATTGGCTGCCGCTTTTGGTTTGCGTACAGATCAATTGAAGGCCAGGCTTCCATAAAAGAAGGATCTGGAGAAAATCTTTTTAGCCGCTCGTTTGTAAGTTTAGAAACATCAAATTCTAACAGCTTTCGCCCATCTACGGAAGGATGCAAACGTGCATAAACCTGCTTGCTAAGTGGCTTCCATTGTGCAGCAGGTAATGGCGTGGCAACTGTAAGCGTTACTTTTTCGCCATTGTAAGCTTTGATGGTAAGATGTGGTGCAAAACCTGCAGCAGGAACTTCAATAGATTTTTTCAACCAGTAGGTGCCCTGCCTGATTATAATGTTAGCCTTCGTTGCGGCTGGCTTTTGCTGCTTTATATGAGCAATGGCTTTTTCTACTGTTGCAAAAGGTTGGTTGATGCTGCCATTGTTCTTATCGCTACCGGTGGCCGACACATAGCAGGTAATATTTACCTGCGCCAGCCCAAAGAGCGGCATCAGCAGTAAAAGAAGCAGGTATGGTTTAGCAGAAGGCATAGCAAATCGTGATCGTGTTGTAATTCATCTGCAAAATCGACTTCTGAGGTTACTGGCAGCTCCCTTTTTGTTGCAGATGACCCCTATTTTGTTTCAGATTGGATGTTTTTAATGATGATCAAGCTTTTTCCTGCTGAATAAGTGCATTCACATATTCAGAAGGCGTTTTGCCATATTGTTTTTTGAACGCCGCCGAAAAAGCGGAAGGGCTCTTAAATCCTACTTCGTAAGCAATATTTGAAATGCTGCTGCGGCGCTCCAGCAGCAGCTCCATACCTTTCTTCAGTCGAAGGCCGTAGATGACATCCAGCGGGTTTTGCCCCGTCAGCGCTTTCATCTTTCTAAACAAATGGCTGCGGCTCATGAAAACAGCTTTGCCCAGTTCTTCCACACCAAAGCTGTCGTCGCCAAGATTAGCTTCAATAGCGTTGTGCACGTTCTCCAGGAATTCTTTATCCAGCGGGTTTTCGGAAATGGTAACAGGAAGCGGTTCCTGCTGGGTCTTGTATTTGTCTACCAGCTTACGGCGGGTTTCAATAAGGTTGCGTGCTTTTATCTTAAGCACCTCCGGGTGGAAAGGCTTGGCTATATAATCGTCTGCACCGGTTTGCAGGCCTTCCATTTTGTTATCTATGGTAGCACGTGCAGTTAACAGTATCACCTGTATGTGGCTGGTCTCGACGGCGGTTTTAATCCGCTTACACAAGGTAATGCCGTCCATCTCTGGCATCATCACATCACTTATCACCAGGTCTGGCTGCTCTGTCTCAAGGTGTTGCAGCGCCACCACCCCATTAGCAGCCTTAATAATGTTGTATTCGCTGCTGAACAGCATGTCCAGGTAATCTAGTACCTCTACGTTATCTTCTACAAGCAGAATGGTAGGACGGTCAGCATCGTGTTGTTTTTCGCCTGCTACCACCACTGCCTGTGCCGTGGTCACAAAATCTGGTTGATAGACCGGCTCTGCTGGCTGCGCTACCTCTTCAGGTATTACCCGCTCTACCGGCAGTGTAACGGTAAATATGGTACGAACACCGGGTTGACTAACAGCAGATATCTGTCCATTGTGAAGCTCAACGATCTTCTTGGTGAGATATAATCCTACACCTGTTCCATGGCTATTGTTCTGCGAGAAAAATCTTTCGAAAAGCCGGGCCTGTTCTTCGGCTGTGATGCCTCTACCTGTATCAGAAACCTTTATTTGCAGGTAAGCAGTTTCAGCGGCAGGCTCCTGTTGTAGCTCAACATCCAAACGGATCTCCCCACCGGCAGGTGTGAACTTAAATGCATTTGACAGCAGGTTGTTCAGCACGATCTCCAGCTTAGGCTTATCAATAGAAACTACCAGCCGCTCCACGTTGCAGCTGTATAAAAACCGGAGTTTGTTACGCTGCGCCACCAGGTCAAAATTGGCAAACACTTCTTTGGTAAATTCTACCACATCGTGCCGCGCAGGCAATAGCTGCAGTTTATCCTCCTCCATCTTCTGGAAAGTCATCAGCTCGTTGATCAGCGACAACAACTTTTTACAGTTGTTATGGATCATGCGCAGTTTTGTTCTTGCTTCGCCCTCTATTTCAGGCGCTGTTATCAGCTCCTCCACAGGGCTTACGATCAGCGAAAGTGGCGTGCGAAACTCGTGTGAGATGTCGGTAAAGAAAGTGGTCTTCATCTCGTTCATCTTCCGGATCTGCGCTTTCTCCATTTGCTCAAACCGTAGCTGGTTACGCTGGCGTGTCTGTACCTGGAAGTACCAGATAATACCAAACAAGAGGGCATTGAACAACAGGAAGTATAACACCTTCGCCCACCAGGTTTTCCATGGTGGAGGTAAAATAGTCAGCTTCAGGCTTTCTGCTTTTTCGCTCCATTTACCTGAACTATTGGCTGCCTTTACTTCAAAAACATAATCACCTGCATCCAGGTTGGTGTAGGTAATGTTGCGGTTGGAGGCATCTGTATATATCCAGTCTTTATCAAAACCAACCAACCGGTAAGCGTAGTGATTTGCAGCCGGATTGGTAAAATGAAGTCCTACAAATCCAATAGTGAATAAATTGTTTCTGTAATTCAGTTCTATCTCTTTTGTAGCAGAAAGAGGTTGTGTCAATACAGTATCACCTTCATACACCTCCTTCACGTTTACCACCTGGTTCAGCAATTTTAGAGAGGTAAATCGTACAGCTGGTGCATGTACAGGTTCTTTGATAGCCAATGGATCAAAAATGACAAAGCCATCATTGGCTCCCATTAGCAGGTGACCATCAGCTGTTTTACTGCCGGCATTACTTCCAAACTCCACACCTTGCAGGTAGAGGTTGAAATCGTTGTTCTTCGTATTGAATTTCACAACACCCTGGAGAGTCGCCAGCCACAGGTTGCCTACACCATCGGCTTGAACACTATTTACCGACCGACCGGGTAAGCCATCCTGTTCATTGAAATTCTTTATATCAAATACAGGCTTTCCTTGTTTCTGTTGCAGTTGTACACGTACCAACCCTGTGGCAGAACCGAGCCAAAAGGTATTGGTTGGATACTCGCCTATCCCATAATAAGTAGTGGTTGGTAATGATGCGCCGTTGCTGCTTATAACAGGAGCATATTTTTCAGTATTAGGATCAAAAAGGCCGCAGCCCCCATTTTCGAAACCTAACCAAATACGGCTGCTTGCATCTTCATAAACAAATCGAACAAAACCACGGCGAACGGCGGCATCTACACTTGGTTTTTGTGCATAATCAATGGTATCTCCAGCTGGTGTTATTCGAAGCAGGCCTTTATTGGTTCCCAACCAGATATTTCTTTTCCTGTCTTTTAGCAGGGCAAAAACAGCATGATCAGTTGCTGCAGTTTTACTTATGCTTTGGCTTGTTTGATTGGTTGCAGTAATGCCATTCAGGTGGCCTGACCATACCTGCCCCTCATCTACCATTAAGCTGCGGATATTTTGGTGTGGCTGCGGTATCTTTTTAGTAGTACCCTGTGATGTATTGAAGAGGAACAAACCATGGTTAGCAGTGCCCAGCCATATATCATTTCCATTTGCAGAAACCAGTCCGCGCACCTGGTCGCGTGTATCTTTTTCTGTGAATGTGAGGTAATTAAAGGCCAGCATGTCGAGGTTCAGCTTGTTTAAGCCACCTTCCGTACCACACCATAGATTGTTGTCGCGGTCAATCATTACTTTGTAGGTAATGTTGTTGCTGATACTCTTGTTGCTGATCGGGTTGTTTTGATAAATGACTAGTTGCTCACTTCCTTTTGCACCCGATATTTTTCCAAGACCATGCTCCATCCCCAGCCATATATCGCCATTTGGTGCACGACGAATATCAAAAACCTGTTCATTATCCAGTTGATGACTACTTCCTGCAAAACGATTAAATGGGGTGGCGCTTCCCTCTTTTCCCGGAGAAGCCGATAATGGCAATTTCAACAATCCATTGCCTGCGGTAGCAATCAGTAGCTGATCGTCAACTTCCAGCAGGCTCCAAATCCTGTCTCCATAAGGGTTTGACTTTAGCTTTATTGGGAAAAATGATGCTGAAGAAATATTGCTATTGTACCGGATGACACCTTCGTGTGTTGCCAGCCATAGGCCACCCATTTTAGAAGAAACTATGCTACTGACAGGCGCGTTCAGGTTCTTATTTTTAAAAACCTGCAGTTTCTTAGAACGTTTATTATAAATAGCAAGACCCAATGGAGTTCCTATATATAGGTGTCCATCGTGGTTCAGTAAGGTGGAAATACCTCTTTGTAAAATAGGATGATCTTGCGCCTGGAGACCTTTTACAGTTACAAATTCTTCTTTAACGCTGTTGTAATTGCTGATGCCCTCGCGTGTGCCAAACCAGATGGTCTTTTCTTCGTCTTCCGTTATTGCATAAGCCCAGCTATTAAGCACATTTTGCGCCTGGTTGTCGTAGAAGTTTCGCTGGAAATTATAGCCATCGTAGCGACAGGTGCCGTTCATAGTACCCACCCACAAGTAGCCCTGGCTATCCTGGAATAGGTTACGTATTCGTATATCTGGCAAGCCGTGGCTGCTGTTATACAATTCAAATACAGGTGTAGGGCTGATGAGCTTTTGGGCAGTGGTTGAAAACACTAACAACAAAAACTGCAACAGGAAGAAACTCCGTATACAGAAGCCTCGCCAGGTTGTTTTCATTATCAATTTCCTCTTTACAGTTTCTGATGCGGAAGGTAAGAATCCGCAGCGACAACATGTTATAAAAAAAGATGAATCAACAAAAACATCAGGATGACCAGGATGATATAACCCAGGCCCACAAATACTTTCAGCCTTTTCTTAGGATAATGCATCTTACTTGCTTATTAATTTTCTGTACTTATTAACTGACGCATCCATTCCCATTTCTTTATGATAAACAGGGGCTTCGTATACAAATGCATTGGGTTTATAAAGAGTAGCGACCTGTGGATTACCTGCTTTTAATTGCCTGTATTGCTGCCACAGTTTGTCGTAATTAGCAATGGATGCGGCCAGTGCTTTGGTATTATACTTTCCGTTTTTATCTCCCTGGAAACCAATCGCCATGATCTTCCAGCCTTCTGCAATAATGTTGTGTAGCAGCAATCCATAGTTAGATGAAAGCCGCACGTATTCTTCATCGGCTTTATCTTTCATTTTTACCTGCTTGCTTAGGTTGACAACCTGATGCCAAAGTTTTACCGCCTCAAATTTTTCATCAACAGCTTTTTGAAGCAAGCCCATGCTGTCATAAGAAACAAATGCTTTGTACAAAACACCTTCCGAGTCAAATTTTGCCCCATTAGTGTTTGGATTGATGCCGCCGAGAAACTCATCCCGCATCCACCAAACCCACTCCGGGTCAAACTGCTGCATTGCACTGTTGTGACCTTTTAAGACAGCTGTTGCAGATAAAAGGCTCAATTTTCTGAATGCTTGCCTGCTGCTGCCTGTGATGCCGGCCTTATCCATAAATTGTTCAAAAGCTTTTTCTTCGGACATTGACGGGTCAGCGGCCCAGGTGCTCAATACAAAGGCATTTACCTTGCACCAGAATTCGTTGGAGATATAAGGACCTACCCAACCGCCGCCTCGGGACCACGACCATACACCTTTGAAAGTGGGGCTGGATGCAATATCCCGCAGGCTTTTTTTCCCTTGCTGCGGTTTCGAGGTTGCATATTCTTCAAAGCCTTCTATAACTCCATTCATTACATAATTAGGATAGGCTCCTTTGCCTTCGTACTCACGCTGGCACTGCACCTCTACCACCTGCGGGTGATTGCCAATGGCAAGCGTAGGATTGAAATCAAAGGTGCGATGGTAGTCGCCTTTCGTATGCTTAACCGAGAAAATAAGATTAGGATGAGGGTCAACGTTTTTGGTCACATTCAGATAATAAACAGGCTCTTCGTGCATTCCCCCAAATGACCACGTTCTGTAAAAAATCTTCTTGTTTCGCTTTACACATACCTCATCCCTAAGAAGTTGTAATAGTTTTATATGACTTTGTTCGCCCTTGGTGATGGGATTATTACCCGTATGGAAGGGTACATTATTGAGATAAGTTTCGCCGGTACGTATCACCAGCCCGTCTAACTCAGGAAATTGTTGGAATAGCTCATCCAGCATCAGCCGATGAAGTTCGATCGTCTTTGGCCGCTCTAACGAGATCTTGCCATTTTCATCCAAAATCTCATCGGCATACACCTCCACCAGCTTTTTTGGCAGGACTATCAGGTCAGTAAAATAATAAGCTTTGATACCAGCTTTGTGCGCATTGGCAATGTTCGAGCGTACTTTTGCGGCAGCATTTTCTACCCAGGTACGCTCCTTAGTTCCTTTTGGGAAAATATCTTTTTGAAGCGCATCGAAAGTTACGGCAGCATGCGCAAAAGTAAAATCGTTGATGACCTGCCCATTGAAGCCGTTCGTTTTTAGGTATGCAGGATCTGTGAACGCAGAATTAGTAAGCGGCTCACCTGGATTGTGATGCACCATATCGAGAATATGATCCAGTTTTTGTTGTGCAAATACGCTTTGGGTGAAGCAAAGCTGCACAAACAGCAGCAGCAAAAACAAAGGCTGAAATGGCTTCATCGTTAAGTTTTAGAACAAACGAAACTATTGAGCCTGAGGAAGTAAGACTGTCGCTATTGTTGCAGGAACTGTTGTGTTTGTTGCAGGAAAGGCTTTATAGTGTTCTTTTTTAGAAAGAAATATGTTTAAAGCTATTAATTGAAAGATGGCAAAACCACAGGCATCTAATTTATCAGAACTGGTAACGCGTACCATTGCGGCAAGTTAAATGGGCCATTAGAACTGCTACAGCAAATACAGCCGTTAGTTAAAACAGCATCATCAATCATCATTATGCCTAAGCCCCTCCGCAACATGAAATACATGGAGGATGTATGGAAATAGTGCATCCATTGTTTCTACTGCACCTTTGGTAGAGCCGGGTAAGGTCAGCACCAAACTATGATTGATGAATCCTGCAACGCCACGAGACAACATGGCATACGGCGTGCGCTCCTGCCCATAATTTCGTGCAGCTTCCATGATGCCCGGTATCTGTTTATCTAACAGTGGTTCTATGGCGTCGGGTGTTACATCTCTTTTAGATAAACCTGTTCCACCTGTAAAGATGATGATATTGAAGTGCTCGCCACTAAGCTGCCGCGCAGTGAGTTGTATGGTATCAAAATCATCGGGAATAACTTTATACGTGGAGGTGCTAAGGCCACTTTGTTGCAGTTTTTCTATAACTGCTTTGCCGGCAACATCCTCTGCGTTTCCTGCAGCCACACTATCCGAACAAACAACCACTGCACATTGCAATTGCCCTGCAGGAAAATCTTTGTGTTGAGACTTCCCTCCTTTTTTGCTTACCAGTTTTATAGTGGAAATCTCCACTTCCTTGTCAAGCGGCTTCAACATATCGTACATGGTAAGAGCCGTAATAGAAGCGCCATGCATGGCTTCTACCTCTACTCCTGTTTTGTATATTGTATGCACTTCCACGCGGATGATAATAGAAAGACCATCAATGGCATGTGTGATAGAAGTGAATTCAATTGGCAACGGGTGACAGTCAGGAATCACATCACTTGTTTTTTTAACCGCTAAAAAGCCTGCTGCACGGCTGAATTCAAACACATCACCCTTTGGCACCAACCTGTTTTGAATAGCATCTATTGTCTCCTGCTTCGACACTGTTACCAGTGCCTGCGCCACGGCTTGTCTTAAGGTTTTGATCTTAGGTGTAATATTTACCATGAAAAGTTGTTATGATGCCGGGACTTTTTTAATGAAGGTTGATCAGGGATTGTTCTGCTTCCATTGATAAGTTTCATCTACAAATATCTCTTTTCCCCAAACAGGCAGTTCGGCCTTTATGCGCTCCACCACTTCATTACATGCGTCAATTGCTGCCCTGCGGTGTTTAGATGAAGTGAAAACAAATAAACATATTTGGCCAGCGTCCACTTTTCCAAGGCTGTGGTACACGTGCATGCAGGTTAAAGAAAATTTGTTAAAAGTAGCTTCCCTTATCTCGTGCATTTTCTCCAAAGCCATTTCTTCATAAGTGGTATAATCTATGGCGGCTACTTGCTTGTTGTCAACAACATCTTTCCGCACTTGTCCAAGGAAGATACTATGAGCACCTATACCTGTTTTGCTAGCATGTTTTGCTATACTATCACCAATAAACGCAGGATCTATAGGTCCATTTACAAATATGTTCTTTGGCTGCGGGTTGCTCATGTTGTCTCTCCTGGTTAGTCTATAATAATAATCTATCCTCCTGAAAAAGGAGGCAACAAAGCTACTGTTACATTTTCTTTGAGTTGTGTATTTGAATGTATGATCTCTTTATCAACAGCCAGCAAATATGTAAGGCAATGTAAGGCAGGATAATGGCTTAGGAGGAAAGTGTTCAAGGCATCTGTATCATGCACTTCCTCCTCCAGTGTTAGATGGTTCCCGGTAACTTCAGCAACCTTTCCAAAAGCCAATAAGTTTACTTTCATATTCACTACTAAATTGTCAGCAGTTTTATCACTGCTATAAAAAGAACACCTGCCAAAACCCGTTTCAAGATTAGCTGGTTAAACTTGTGGGCACCAAAGTATGAACCTGCCATTCCACCCACCATTGCTATTGCCACTAAAGCATACATGTTGGTGGAAAATTCTAACCCTTGATAAAGCTGGCCTGCTAAGCCTGCTAACGAATTGACAAAGATGAATAATGCACTAATAGCAGCTGTTTGTTTCAGGTTCGTCCATTTCAGCAACAATAGCACCGGCGACAAGATAATGCCTCCGCCAATCCCGATCATTCCTGATAATAGACCAATGATACCTCCAATCAATATAGCTATTACAGTTGAATAAGTTTTTCGATCAGTTTCCTCATTCTTACGGAAACCAAAAAATCGAAGAACTGCAAACAGGAGTAGTACTCCTAAAATCTTTTTATAGAGATCCTGATCAAGGCTGATTAAGCCCCCGATAAAAGACATAGGAATGGATGCTGCGGCTAGCGGCAGAAATAACTTCCAGGTGAAATGACGGGCCTTATAAAATTGTATGAATGCGATGAGCGAAACGAAGATGTTCAATACTAAAGCTGTGGGTCGCATCACATCCGGTGCCATGTTGAATATAGCCATCAATGCCAGGTAGCCACTTGCTCCACCATGCCCTACAGAAGCATAAAAAAAAGCAACTGCTACCAGTGCAAAATAAAAGATTAGGACAGGCTCTATCACGCTCACTAAGGTAAAATATGAACTTCAACCACATCACCTTTTTTGTATGTCGTTTTGGCTTCTACTAAACAAACCAAGCAATCGGCCATAGCAAAAGATCTCATTTTATAAGACTCCTGTGCGTCTAATGGCAACACTTCATTGTTTACAATCATTCCCTTCAGGAAGTGCCTTAGCTGTGTGTTCTTGTTATAATCCTGCGCCAGGGGAAGATGTACAGTTTTCAAGAACGGCTTTGACAGCCCCATCATCAGCTGGATAGCAAGAAGTACATATTCGTAGAAGCACGTAAGCACTGATGAAGGATTGCCTGGCAAACCAAAAACTATGGTAGTATCCTTTTTAGCAAAGAGCAAAGGTTTGCCTGGTCTTTGTTTTACTTTATGAAAAACCTGTTCAACTTGCGCATGTTCTAATGCCTGCGATACAAAATCATAATCACCCACACTTACGCCTCCTGTTATCAATACCAAATCTGCCGTGCCTATAGCAGTTTCAATAACAGATGTTATAGAAGTAAGATCATCGTCTACCCACTGCACACTTACTCCAGTTATACCAATTGCTTGCAAAGCTGCAGTAAGTGCATAAGAATTGGATTCATAAACCTGCCCATACTGTAGTTGCTCACCCGGCTTTTGAAGTTCTTTGCCAGTAACAATAATGGCAACTGATGGTTTGGCAACTGCTATTACTTCGGAAATACCTAAGCCTGCTATGAAACCAATAGCCCCCGCAGTTAATGTAGTTCCCATTTCTAAAGCCAATGCTCTTCTTGGTATTTCAGAACCAATTTGCCGCACATTGCTGCCTTTTACCAAAGCATCATCCAGTACGTGTAGTTGCCTATTCTCTACCACGGCCTTCTCCTGCATCACTACCGTATCTAGTCCTGCGGGAACGGGAGCACCTGTAAATATTCTTACTGCTTGTTTATTACTTGTCGCTATTTCTTTTGCTGAACCTGCCTGCACCTCGCCTACTATAGCTAATGGTTCTCCTTTCCAATCATAGAATTTGAATGCATAACCGTCCATTGACGATTGCATAAAAGGAGGAAAGTCTTGCGGAGCATATATATCTTCTGCCAGCGCTAAGCCTGTTGCATCTTTCAACGATAAAACCTGGGCTGGAAGTTGTTTGCTATGCAGGCGAATAAGGTCTTTTGCTTCTTGTACGGAGATCATTTACTTGTTCTTTATCACTAACCGCCTATGGTTATCATGCTCCTGTTCTTCAAAGAAGCAGTATCCAATTCTTCTATGTTGCCAGTAAATTGGCCACCTCTTTCGGCAGCCTTACTTCCAATAGAATGCCTGATGAGCGGAACGATATCTTCACCTCTTCGCAATGCTGAAAGAAGGTCTGTCTCCTTTTGTGAGAACAGGCAATTCTTCATTTTGCCATCGGCAGTAATACGCATCCTGTTGCAATTGCCGCAGAAAGGAGAAGTGATGGTGCTGATAACGGCGAACGTACCTACATGATCCGGAACTATATACTTTTTCGTCGTATCATGGATATCATCCTTCAACTTAATATAATCGTACTCCTCGCCAACTACCTCCAAGATCTGTTTCCATCCAAATACCTTCTGGCTCTCCCAATGATTGCCGGAAAAAGGCATAAACTCTATGAATCGGATATGAACAGGAAGCGCTTTGGTCATGGCAACAAAAGCATTGATCTCATCATCATTCACGCCTTTCATCATCACCACATTCACCTTTACATGAATGTTCTCCTTCGATAGTTGCCGGATGTTGCTCAGTACCCTTTGATACGCGTCCCTCTTTGTCATCACCTGGAACTTGTCTTTATCAAGGGTATCTAAACTAACATTCACAGATCGGACACCGGCATTCTTTAGGACAGGAATAAATTCATGAAGCCGCGTTCCGTTGGTGGTTAAAGTAAGCTCAACAGGATACCTTGAAAGCTGCTCAATGATTTTGGCTGCATCTTTACGCACCAATGGTTCACCACCTGTCAGCCTGATTTTAGTTACACCCAGCGACACAAATGTTTTTGCTATCTGGTCTATCTCTTCCACCTGCATCAGGTTTGTTGATGCGGTTACAGCATGATCTTCGTCAGGCATGCAATAGAAGCAACGCAGGTTGCAGTTGTCTGTAATAGAAATGCGTAAATAATTATGTATCCTATTGAAGCTGTCGACCAGCATATTGTTGTGAAGTTGTAAGTATAAATCTAAGCAGTTTCACAAGTTTTATAGGAACATATTTTTCTTACGCTATGGGTTCAAAAACTATAGGGTTTCCACTTCAAGTTACTTTCCGATACAAAACTTGCTGAAGATATAATCGAGCTGGTCTTCGTTGGTTATCTCACCGGTGATCTCGCCCAGGTAATGCAGGCAGCGACGAATATCCAATGCTACCAGGTCACCCGGTATACCGTTATCAAGTCCTTCTTTTATTTCTTGTAAAGATTGATCAACCAGTCGAAGCGCTTCGTAGTGTCGCGCATTGGAGATGATCGTATTTTCTTGTTGTAAATTTTCAGATATCACCTGGTCAACCAGCCGTTGCTTTAAGGTTTCTATGTTGCGTTTGTTGGCTGCAGATATAAACAACACCGGGATCTCTGAATATTTTTCAGCCAACTCTTCATCAGTTGCTTTATCTGCTTTATTTCCTACAAGTATGAATTTTATTTGCTGCTGGTTCATTTCGTTTACCAGCACCAGTAGTTCAGCTGTAGTCATTTCTGTTACATCAAAAAGATACAGGACCACGTCGGCCTGCTTCATTTTCTCCAGGCTTTTTTCAACACCGATGCTTTCTATAACATCGTGCGTATGCTGCCTGATACCTGCCGTATCAATCAGCCTGAACAGAATACCGTCGATATTCAGGATCTCCTCAATGGTATCGCGGGTGGTACCTGCAATTTCACTTACAATTGCACGGTTCTCATTCAGCAAAGTATTCAGCAAAGTAGACTTGCCGGCATTTGGTTTTCCAATAATGGCTACCTGCACACCATTTTTGATAACATTACCCAAAGCAAAGGATGATAATAACTGGGTAGTTGTGATACCTGCAGTTTCGATAAGTTGGTATAGCTGGGTACGATCAGCAAATTCTACATCTTCCTGGCTGAAATCCAATTCCAATTCGATAAGTGCTGAGAAGGAAAGAAGCTGATCACGCAGTTGTTTTAGAACAGAAGAAAATCCGCCACGGATATTCTGAAGCGCATGTTTGCGGCTCGCTTCGGTATTGCTGGAAATTAGATCAGCAACAGCCTCAGCCTGGGTAAGATCTAGTTTTCCATTTAGAAAAGCACGTTGAGTGAACTCTCCTGCTTTTGCCAGTCGAGCCCCTCCTGCAGTAAGCGCTTGTATGATCTTTTCCAACACATAAGGCGAACCGTGAGATGAAATCTCTACTACGTTCTCACCAGTATAAGAAGCTGGCGCTTTATAAAGTGAAATAACTACCTGGTCTATGGCTATACCATCCTTCTTTAGAAGTCCCACATGCAGTGTATGCGATGGCTGATCTAAAAGATTTTTAGAAGGAAATAATTGATTGGTGATATGGATGGCATCATTTCCACTTAGCCTTACAACGCCAATGGCGCCTACACCTGGTGGTGTAGCTAAAGCAACAATCGTATCATCCCATCCTGCCAGCTTACCTAACATAGTTATTTATTAGAGGCTGCAAGTTAGGTACAAAAAAAAGATCCCCCGGATTGGAGGATCTTAATAAAAAAGCCAATGTGATTATTATTGGTCTACCACCTGGAATGTGATGTGCTGTATAGCCTGGTAAATTACGTTACGACCATTTTGTACAGCTGGATCCCATTTAGGACCTCTTTTGATAACCTTTACTGCTTCTGGTCCGCAACTAGGACAAGCTTTTGGAACATCAATCGCTTGCACGTTACTGATGCTACCTTCTTTGTCCACGATGAATTGAACTCGTACAGTGTAATTTCCTGCAGGAGCGCCATCATCAGCTGCTACGTTAGCGTTCAGGTTTCTTTCAAGGAACCTTCTCCAGGCTTCAGGTCCACCAGGGAATTTTGCTTCTTTTTCCACTTTGGTGAAAACCTTGTCGTAGTCTTCTTCTACCTTTTTAGGAGCTTCTACTACACCAGTACCTTTTTCTTCTACCGGAGGGGCAACAAAACCTTCGTCTTTCTTACCTTCCTGGTTGATGGTACCGATCTTAGTGTCCTCCATCTTTTCTATCTCTTTAATCTGCTCTTCAGGCTTCACCTGCTCATCCTTCACAATTTGCGGAGGAGTGAATTTGGTGATCTCCACTTTTGGTGGCTCTGGAGCAGGAGGCGGCGGAGGAGGTGGTGGCGGCTCAGGCTTCTTCTCTTCCTGCTTTTTAATATCCTCTAATTGCACGTCCTGTACAATTATTTGCTTACCCTCATCTTCCGGACCACCTGCGAACAAAGTGGTTAGAATAAGAAGTAAAGCTGCCAGGAGCATTACACCCAAGGCAATACTAAGCCTGCGGGAGTAAGTCTTACGCAGCTGGTAAGCTCCGTAGTCCTTGTTCCTACCCTCAAAAACGATGTCGAGGATGTCGGCAGTTCGAAGTTGATTAATATCCATTTTTGATGTCTTTAAATGTTAGATGCATGTGGTGTAGAAATCCATAACAAAAATTATCCGCCTGCTCCTTCAGTTAAACTAACTAACTGTGCTTCAACAGGAGAAATTTCCACTAAGGCGTAACGCTTAATGTCATTAATCGTCATCTCATCAAGAATATCTACTACATCTTTATACGTAGACTCTGGTCCAGGTTTGATAACTATTACCAGGTCGTCAGCAGGCGTTCTTCTTTTCTTTTCAATGATCACATCGCGGATCTGCTTCATAGTGCTCGACTTGAAGTTTGAACCGGTAGGATCCAATTGACCTTCATAATAAAAGACACCTGTGTTTTTTCCAAGCATCAGGGTAAGTGCACCACTTTCCTTTGCTTTGTTCTGCTCTTCAGGCTTGTCAGCATCCTTTGGTAGGAACAGCCTCATTGCTGTTGGCTGACTCATGGTGGTGGTGAAGATGAAGAAAGTAATAAGCAGGAAACCAAGATCCACCATCGGTGTAAGGTCTACACGTGTGGATAGTTTTTTGGCCTTCTTAACTCCGGGTCCTTTCTTATGTCCACCTCCACCGGAGGTATCCATTTCTGCCATGGCTCAAATGATTTTATTGTTAATAATGTTAGTCCTCTGAAATCTTACCACCCTGCATGAAGCGTTTCCAAAGATCGGTTCCTTCCGGAACGCCTTCAGGATTGGTAATCATCTGAAACTTGAATTGGTCGTTCTTCTTGAATGCATCAATAACATTCTTGAAAGTTGGATACTTAGCAAGATTGTCGCCTTTGATAAGGAGGTTCATTCTCTCCCCGGCAGCAGCATGTCCTAAAACTACGTAACGCATCCACTCTACCATTTCATTGTTTGCAGTATCCTGTGCAGGAATTCCAGGCAGAGCCTGACCATTGAGTTGCTCCTTTGGTAGTCTTAAAAAAGACTTCAATTGACCTACAGATGTACCGAAAAGACTGGCATCTTTAAAAAGCTCTACTTCTTCAGGTGTAAGTCCAACACTTGTGCTGGAGTTTATCTGACGAGCCATTTCTTCTTTAACTGCTTTGTTATCAAGCGAAAGGAAGACCTTGCCATCTTTGGTGAAACTTACTAGCGTTACATCTTTTTCAGGCGCCACTTTAGACGAAACTGAGCTTGGAGTAGTTACTGCAACTGTTTCAGAAGGTTTGAATTTTGTTGTCAAGATAAAGAAAGACAACAGGAGAAAAGCCACGTCACACATTGCCGTCATATCCACTGACGTGCTTTTGCGTGGCAATTTGGGTCTGGCCATATTTACTTATTTAATTCAATGATTAGATTCAAAACTTCTCGCATTCCACAAATAATCCAAAGATTATTTATAGTTAGCTGCGAAGCTCTGTGTTAAAGTAAATCCAGATTCATCAATACCATAAGTGATAGCATCAATCTTAGTAGTAAAGATGTTATAGAAAATGATAGCCAATGCAGAAGTACCGATACCTAATGCGGTATTGTAAAGGGCTTCAGCGATACCTTTTGAAAGTTCACGAGCAGCATCACCACCACCAGCTTCTCCAAGAGCGGCGAATGACCTGATCATTCCAAGTACGGTACCAAACAGACCGATCAAAGTAGCAACAGATGCGATAGTAGAAAGGAACACAAGGTTCTTCTCAAGCATAGGCAGTTCAAGAGCTGTAGCTTCTTCTACTTCTTTTTGGATGTTTAATACTTTCTGATCTGTTTCAAGTTCAGTGTTAGCAATCATCTCTTTGTACTTACGCAGACCAGCTTTCATTACATTACCAACAGAACCTTTTTGCCTGTCGCACTCAGCAATTGCTTTATCTACATCTTTATTAGCAAGATGAAACTGTACTTTCCTGATAAATTCTGCAATACTTCCTTTACCAGAAGCCTTAGAGATAGTTAACAACCTTTCAACCACAAACACGATTACAACCAAAAGGTTTGCTATCAGAACAGGTACAACTATACCACCTTCATAAATTCCATTCAACGCAGATTTAGGGCCAGTGTGGTGAGGCCAAAACCATGCACCTGATGTATCAGGATTTTCAAAACCGCTTGCATTACCCATCACAAAACGCCAGATTAAATAACCCGTAAGTATACAAGCAAACGGGGCGATCCATGCAATTACATTTCCTGACTTCTTTGGTTGAACTGAATTTGGGCTTTTTGCTGTAGCAGTTGGTTTAGATTCCGCCATGATTCGATGTTTTTAGATTTAAGAATTTGTTTAATTGTTTACTTCCAAATTTTGGCAATTCTACTGAAAATAATGATTAAAGAAGAATGCGTTTCGTCATAATTTTTTATAACGCCAACAAAGTAAGCATTTTAGAATGATCAGCATGCTTCTATCATCATCTTCTAAAGGTATAGCAACATTTAGGCCATTAGAAATATATGTATTACAGGGTAAACCTATCACCTATTGGCTCTATACATTATCTCTTGATTATTACTATACATCTGTAGTGGTGGTAAGTTCATCTACTTTAACTAAAAACAAATGCGTTCATTCGTACCTTCATCACCTTTTTTTATAAACTCCTATTAAAGAATGAAAATTAAAAAGTTAGGATTAGCTACTCTATTAGCCTTTTGCTATACCTTATCAATTTCGCAAACAAGGCCGACCCCTCCACCTACCCCACCTACACCGGGCAATACTGCTGGATCACCAGCACCAGTTACTCCTCGTAGTACTATCAAGCCTTATAAAGAGGTGATAACTGATAAAGCGGTCTCTAAAAAAGGTTTGTTCACAGTACATAAAGTAGAAGACAAATATTTTTTTGAAATAGCAGACTCTACCCTCAACAGGGAGATCATGGCTGTTACAAGGTTTATCAAGGTGCCTTATAACAAGCAGTCTGGCTATAGCACTTTTGGCGGTGAATTGACAAACAATCAAACCATCACCTTCGAAAGAGGTCCGAGCAATAATGTTTTTATGCGGGTGGTAACGCTGGTAAATGTTTCCGATACATCAAACGTTATCAGCAGGGCAGTAAGCAATAGTAACCTAAATGCTATCGCAGCTGCGTTTCCTATTGCAGCTTATGGTAAAGACTCAGCCAGCGTGGTTATAGAAGTGACTGACTTTTTCAAAGGCGACAACCAGGTGGTAAGTATCAGTCCATCGTCTAAAAGAATGTTTGGATTAGGCTCATTGGCTACGGATCGTTCTTATATATCTACCATTCAAACCTTCCCTATAAATACTGAAATAAGAACTGTTAAAACTTTCAATGCCTCTCCATCACCAGGAGGTCTAACAACAGCAGCACAAATACCAGCTGCCAGTTCAGCGGGTGCTGTTACGGTTGAGCTCAATACATCTTTGATGTTGTTGCCTAAGGTGCCAATGCAGGTAAGGTATTATGACAGGCGCGTAGGTTTTTTCAGGGATCATTTCACCACATTCAATGACCAACAACAGCGTGTACAGGAAAAAAACTTTGCCGTACGCTGGAGATTGGAACCTAAAGATGAGGATGTAGATAATTGGAAAAGAGGTGAACTGGTAGAACCTAAAAAGCCGATCATATACTATATAGATCCAGCTACTCCACGCAAATGGCGCAGTTTCCTGATCCAAGGCATCAACGACTGGCAAGTAGCATTTGAAGCCGCTGGTTTTAAAAATGCTATTGTAGGAAAAGAGTGGCCTGAAAATGACTCATCTATGAGCCTTGAAGATGCACGTTTTTCAGTATTGCGCTACTTCGCTTCCGATATTGAAAATGCTTATGGTCCTAATGTTCACGACCCGCGTTCAGGAGAAATTTTGGAAAGCCATATTGGATGGTATCACAACGTAATGAAGCTGGTTCATAACTGGTTCTTTATACAAGCCGGTGCTGTTAATCCACGTGCTCGTAAAATGGAGTTTGATGATGACCTGATGGGTCAACTGATACGTTTCGTTTCGTCTCACGAGGTTGGACATACTATTGGCCTTGCACATAATATGGGCAGCAGTAGTACGGTTCCTGTAGAAAAACTGAGAGACAAGGCATGGGTTGAGAAAAATGGACACACGCCTTCTATCATGGATTATGCGCGTTTCAATTATGTAGCACAACCAGAAGACAATATAGCGGATGCAGGCTTATTTCCGCGGATAGGCGACTATGACAAATGGGCGATCCGTTGGGGCTATGGTTACATTCCGGGCGAAACAGAAGCGGAGCAAAAAGCAGCCAGCAACAAGCTGATCATTGAAACCATAAAGAACAACCCACGCACGTGGTTTGGAACTTATGAGCAGGGAAACCAAAATGATCCGCGTAGCCAGCGTGAAGACCTTGGCGACAACGCAATGAAAGCAAGTGAATATGGTATAAAAAACCTGAAGGTTGTACTTAAAAATCTTGCTGACTGGACAAAAGAGGAGAACGACCAGTACGAGAACCTGCAGCAAATGTATGGTGCACTTATTGGCCAGTTCAGGCAGTACATGAGCCACGTTGTAAACAATGTTGGTGGTGTATACCAGAACTTTAAATCTTCAATGCAAGATGAGCCTGTGTATGAAGTAACGCCTAAGGCTATTCAGCGCGATGCTGTAAACTTTCTTCACAAGCAACTGTTTCAAACACCTGAGTGGCTGATCAACAACAACTATATGAATCGCCTGAACAATCTTGGCACCAGCGATCCTTTAGGTTCTGCACAGGAAAGCATACTAACCTCGTTGATGAGTAACGACAGGCTGAGCAGGTTACAAGCTTCCGCTCTTCGTTTCGGCGATAGCAAAGCTTACAATGCTATTGAACTTCTTAACGATATACAGTCAGGTTTATTTACTGAATTGAACAGCAAAAAAGCTATTGACTTTTATCGTCGTGGATTGCAAAAAAGCTATGTTACTAAGCTGGACAATATGCTCAACCCACCTTCATCATCAGGGATGGTGATCATGATTGGAGGAAGCAGCAGCGCTGGTAGTTCTACAAGGAATGATATGCCTGCCATTGCCCGTGGTCAGCTTTTGAAACTGAGAACACAGGTAAATGCTGCCATAGCAGGAACAACTGATAACATGAGTAAACTTCACCTTTTAGATCTGCAAGAGCGCATCAAAAGAGCACTTGATCCAAAAGCATAAGTTCTTATTCAGATAAAGCTAAAGGCTGGCATTTTGCCAGCCTTTTTTGTTTATGCTCTTCACTAATATGCATCGTACTTCATTAGGTAAATGAAGACGTTTGGCTTTCGGTGGTACAAGAAGCCAGCTCCCACTCCGCCTGTTCTTTAAGTTCCTGTACATTGCACAAAATTGAATGGGCACTACATGAAGTATTACATCATTGCAGGGGAAGCAAGCGGCGATCTGCATGGAAGCAATCTTATAAAGCACCTGCACCAGTTGGATAATTCGGCTGACATAAGGTGTTGGGGTGGCGATATGATGCAACAACAAGGCGCAACACTGGTAAAACATTATCGTGATCTTGCTTTTATGGGCTTTGTAGAAGTGCTTATGAACCTGCGCACCATCTTCAGGAATATTGATTTTTGCAAACAAGACATAGCTGCCTATAAACCAGATGTTGTCATATTTATTGATTATCCCGGCTTCAACATCAGGCTGGCGAAATGGGCAAAGCAGCAAGGTTATAAAACCATTTACTACATATCGCCGCAGGTATGGGCATGGAAGGAAAACCGGGTAAAAACCATCAAAGCTTACGTAGATAAGATGCTGGTGATACTTCCTTTTGAAAAAGATTTTTATAGCAAGTGGGATTACAAAGTGGAGTATGTAGGGCATCCACTGGTGGAAGTAATAGAAGAATATAAACGTACTGCTAATACTAAGCCTGACGATCAACAAGGAACCAGGAACCAGGAACCTCCTTCCATCACTCCTCCTATCATAGCACTATTACCTGGAAGCCGCAAGCAAGAGATAAACGTAAAGTTGCCGATCATGCTGGAAGTAAGTAAAGCCTTTCCGCAGTATCATTTTATTGTAGCCAAAGCACCGGGTATGGATGATGAATTTTATCAACCGTTTCTTGCACCCTTTGCCAACGTCTCTGCTGTTGGTGGTAAAACATACGACCTGCTTAACCGTAGCACTGCTGCCCTGGTAACAAGTGGTACTGCTACTTTAGAAACTGCCTTATTTGGTGTACCCGAAGTAGTTTGCTACAAAGGCAATAAGATATCTTTTGCCATTGCTAAACGGATCGTAAAGATCAAATACATCTCGCTGGTAAACCTGATAATGGATAAGCAGGTAGTAAAGGAGCTGATACAAGATGACTTGACAACGGAGAATTGTATAAAGGAACTAAAAGACCTGCTGGAGAACCCTGCCAGACAAAAGCATCTTCAAAAAGATTATGCAGATCTAAAAGCGCTCTTATCACAGGGAGGACATGCATCATCAAATGCCGCCAAGGTGATTATGGAGTTTATGGAGGAGTAGGTTTGGGGTTTGGGGTTTGAAGTTTAATGTTTAATGGAAATAGGTATATGGCATACAGGACCATATTCGGGAATAAGATTACCATCTAGTACCGAACATCAAACACAAAACTTCTAACTAACCCTCTACACCGCAATATCTTTTTCCTCAGGGCCCGAACTTCCTTTAGAACCTTTATATGCTTCATTAGCATGCTGCCGTTCCATTTCAGCTATTTCATGTGGTGTAAGGTCTGCCTCCTCTTCCAATGTCAGCTTTTCATCTGCTTTATCGCGATGAATCTGGGGTGTAACCTTGCCGCCGGATTCTGTTGAATGAGATTGATTGTTATCTTCTGCAAATGCATCGTTAGCTATGTCCATAATTTTGGTTTTACTGGTATAAATGCAAATTGGAAGCCATCTTACCTGGTCAATGGCAGAATCACAAAACGTACTATCATGAAGATGATAGCCGCCAGGAATACAAGGATTGATATCCGGTTCATGCCGTGCATGTACTTCATCCATTGAGTATGTGGTTGTTCCGGATCTTTTTTCTTGATATATAAATATTCTGCAATCTGCTGCCAGATACCCATAGTATATTGATTTAGAAGTATGTGCAATAAAGTTACAAAGGTCCTCGATAGAAGGTAACGCTGCATGGAAAGAAAATGCAATGTTACAATGTAAATGTAACCCCCTATTACCATTACTTTCGCAATCCCCCCAACGGGTTCTGCCATGAAACAACACCTCTTATTTTTCTTCTGCATCATTGCAGGGTTTTCGCATGCTCAAACGCCAGTAAACATGTCGGTACAGCCGCGGTTTACCTTCACAGAAAATTTTTCCTCTATTGCCACCTGGAGTTTTGCCAGCGGTTCTACAGGTCAAATGACAACTACAGGTGCTGAATGGTGGAAAGGCGTAGCTGCAGGTGGATCCGGAAGTATACCCAATGGGACACGTATCACCACCTCCACCACCAACTTCTCCACTTCTGAAAATTCTGGCGGTCTTCACAAAGGCAACGAAAGCCTGGTGCTTCTTTCAACCGGCACAACTGATAACACCACATCAGCCGCTGTAGATCTTTATCTCAATTTCAGCACGCTGAATGCCGGCTTGCTAAACTTTGACTGGAAAAGCATCAACAACTCTTCAGGAAATCGAAATGGGTCACTTCGTATATATGCCTCAGTAGATAATGTTTCCTTTACAGAAATAACTGGCGCACAGGTTTTGAACTTTACCAATAATAATCCTACTGCAGGATCAGTAAGAAATGTTCAACTGCCCGCTGCTTTCAACAATGCGCAGACTGCCATCCTTCGTTTTTACTATCACAATGGCACCGGGGGAACAACAGGCGCACGACCTAAAATATCGATTGATAATTTACAGATAACAGCCGTTCCGCCTGCTACATGTGTGGCGCCGCAACAGCAACCAACGGCCTTAGTATTTAACTACGTAACACCAACCAGCATACAGGGATCAGTTACCGCATCCAATCCTGGAGCAGATAGTTACCTGGTGCTGGCTACTACCAATGGCACACCTGATTTTCCTGAAAATGGCAGTACTTATCATCCAGGCGACAATATTGACGATGCAGTGGTAGTATCTACTTCAGGTACATCTTTTAATTTCTCAGACCTGAACCCCGGCACACAGTATTACTTTCATGTATTTGCATATAATGCTTTATGTAGCGGAGGGCCTGCATACAATACAGTGAACAGTTTAACGGGAGATGTTGTGACACCATCTGGTAATCAGCCATGCGTTGCGCCACAGGCTCAGCCAACTGATCTAATTTTATCCAATATTTCCAGCACTTCAGTTTCAGGAAGTTTTTCACCGGCAAGCTATACAGATGAATACCTGGTTATAAGGAGCAGTGATCCATCTTTATCTGTATTGCCTGTGGCAGGAAATACTTACGCAGCCGGCGATACTATTGGTAATGGTATTGTTGTCTCCTCTTCAGCAGCTACAAACTTTACAGCTAACGGTTTAGCATCTTCCACTACATGGTACTTCTATGTATTTGGCTACAACAACCAGATGTGTAATAATGGACCTGCTTATTTACAGGCAGCTCCTCTAACAGCAAATGCTACTACACAGGCTTTACAACCTTGTAATACGCCATCAAGCCAACCTACTAACCTGCAGCTATCGCCGGGCAATGACTTTATCAATGGCTTGTTTGATCCGGTTTTTGATGCTGATCGTTACCTGGTGATCGTCAGCACATCCTCTACTCTATCAGCCGCTCCGGTTGATGGAGCATCCTATACTGCAGGTAGCGCATTTGGAAATGGAACCGTGGTTTCTTCCAGCTTTGCTACAGGGTTTAGAATTAGTAACCTGCAGCCAGGAACTTCTTATTACGTATTTGTATTTGCCGTAAATCAAGGATGTGTAGGCGGGCCTAAATATTTTTCGCCACAACCGCTTACTGCTACCACTACCACCACTACGGCACCTGTTTTCAATCATTATTTCGGCAACCTGCATGCGCACTCGAGGTATAGCGATGGCAACAAAGACAACAGCACATTTACTCCTGCAGACAACTATGCTTATGCTAAGAATTCGCTGTGCATGGATTTTCTTGGAATATCAGAGCATAATCATGCTGGTGCAGGTATGAAAAAGCAGAACTGGTTGCCCGGTTATACGCAAGCAATGAATGCTACCAGTTCCAACTTCCTTGCTTTGTATGGTATGGAGTGGGGTGTGACCAGCAGTGGCGGTCACGTGCTGGTATACGGTGTAGATAAACTGGTAGGTTGGGAAACCAACAATTACGACTTGTATGTGGCCAAGAGCGACTATACCGGCACACCTGCAACAACAGGAACTACAGGTTTATTCCGCTTTTTGAATAACTGGGGAAATAATGCTTTTGCTATTCTTGCACATCCAGGCAGTTCTGACTTCAATGCTCTTTTGCAGCAGCCTTACAATGCTACTGCTGATAGTGCAGTTATAGGCACTACCGTAGAAAATGGTCCTGCTTTCTCTACTGTTACTAATTATTCCAATCCAGCTTCGCCTATGGGCTTCCTTTCCTACTACCGCAATATGCTGGCTAAAGGATATAAGATCGGTCCAAGCCTGGACCATGACAACCACAACACCACATTTGGCCGAACGGCATATTCGCGACTTGCGGTTATTGCGCCTGATATCAGCAAGGCTTCTTTTATGCAGGCAATGCGCAACAGGAATTTTTACGCTACGCATGATTGTGATACACGTGTCAGCTTTACACTCAACCACCACATAATGGGAAGTGAAGCATCGGGAAACAATGCTCCTGCCATCACCATTCATGTATCAGATCCTACAAACATTTCCGCTGTTGCAACCATCCGCCTAATGAAAGGAGAACCGGGAAGTGGTGTACTTGCCAGTGAAGTTTATGCTCATACCGGCAACACACTCAACTTCACTGACTTTGACCTGCAGCCAAACACTACAGGATACTACTATGCAGATATTACCATGGACGGTGCACGAACCATTACAGCCCCTATCTGGTATACTCGCCTGCATGGCAGCGTACTATCGGCTGAAGTCATTTCTTTCACTGCAGTTAAGACCACAACTCCTTCAGTAAATCTTACCTGGAACGTGGCAAAAGAAGAAACACTGGAAACGTACGTAGTAGAAAGATCATTGAACGGAAGCCAGTTTGAAACCATATATACAACCCGTACAAGTACGGCAGCAAACGGTCAATATTCAGCGCTTGATCTTACACCTGCGAATGGTTTAAACTACTACAGGTTAAAGATGATAAGCAAGGATGGAAAAGTTAGTTATTCTAAAGTGGTAGCTGTTAATTTCAAAGATGCCAATGTTACTTCTTTAGATGTTTATCCTAACCCCGTAAGCAGTGTTTTGCAAATGAACATCAACAGCACAACAGCTGAAACTGCAACCGTTTTTATTCAAGATGTATTTGGCAGAAGTATACTTGCGCGGTCTATAGGTTTAAGAAAAGGTGTACAGGTTATTCCTTTGTCGCTTGATAATATTCCTGGCGGCACTTACTTTATCTCGTTGCAATTAAAAGATCAAAAGTTATCAAAGAAGATAGTCAAGCAGTAAAATATAATCATCTAAAGGCGCCGTTTGTGGCGCCTTTTTTCTTGCCGTTCAAGTAACCAAACAGCCAGCAGCAACCATGCAAGTCCTACACAAAAACCTCCCAGTACATCAGTAGTATAATGCACCTGAAGATATATTCTGCTAAAACCAATCAATAATGCTACAACAGATAGTAGTACTGAAACAATAGCTTTAATTGAAAGCTTCCAATGCGTTTGCCATAGCAGGTAAATAAGCAACCCATAAAAGATAAAAGCAGACATAGAATGCCCGCTTGGAAAACTAAAGTTCTCAAGAAAGTCTGTTAATTGATCTGCCGGTCTTTCACGCCTGAATAGCGACTTCAGTATCAGGTTGATCAAATAACCTGTCAAGCCAACCAAAGCAATACCAGCAGCAAGAATTTTATTTTTTACATAAAACAAATAGACAGCAGTTAGAACAACATAAGCAGGAAATAAGAAGTCTCTTGATGCAAGGAAGCTTATTCGTGTCATCCATGCAGTGGTGTTATCATTTACTAAGTGAACCGATACATAAGTAGCCACTTGTTTATCCAGTACATATTCTTGCTCCCATAGCACTTCGTGAATAATGAAGCCAAAACCAAACAGCGCCATTAAAAACATCACTAGCAAAAGCAGGAAGCGCAGCGGCAACTTCTTCAGTTTTTCATTTTGTATGCGGGTCAAGTTCATACTTATATTTTAAATAAGACTTAGTTCAAACAAAGCTTTTACCAAAGTGACAACCACAATAAATGTTTTTGTGAAGCACTTCAATAATCCTATTTTTAGAAACACTTGCTGATGCTGTTATTGCTAAAATACGAGGCCACGTTATTGCGCATCAAGTAAGCAACCTTAAACGATCGACTTATGGAAAAACTGGATGGTTCTGATTTCATGCGCGAAGCAATACGTTTATCAACTGAAAATGTAGAACTCGGGAAAGGCGGACCTTTTGGTGCCGTTATAGTTAAGGACGGAAAGATCATAGCGCATGGCACCAACCAGGTAACTGCCACCAACGATCCCACTGCACATGCCGAAGTAGTTGCTATCCGCAATGCATGCAAGACACTTAATACTTTTCAGCTGGATGGCTGCGAGATCTATACAAGCTGCGAACCTTGCCCAATGTGCCTTGGCGCTATTTATTGGGCTCGACCTGCCAAATTGTTTTATGCCAACTGCAAAGAAGATGCTGCCAACATCAAATTCGATGACAAGTTCATCTATGAAGAAATAGCAAAACCAGTAGAAGAACGCAGCTTGTTTACCCGACAGATCTTACGCGAAGAAGCATTGGAAACTTTTAGAAAATGGGCAGATGCAGAATCTAAAATTGAATATTGATGCTGCGCTTCATACTCAACAACCAGGAGATAACCACTGATCTTGCTGCCGGTAGCACGGTGCTTGATTTTGTGCGTTATCATAAAATGCTAAAAGGCACCAAGATCGGCTGCCGCGAAGGCGACTGCGGTGCATGCACAGTGCTGGTAGGCGATATAGAAAACAACCGGCTCATCTACCGCTCCATGACCAGCTGCCTGATCCCATTAGGTAATGCACAGAGAAAACATATTGTAACGGTTGAAGGTGTAAATATGGATCAACTATCGCCGGTACAGCAGGCAATGGTAGATACCAATGGTACCCAGTGCGGCTTCTGCACCCTTGGATTTATTATGTCATTTACTGGTTTTGTTTTACATCCTGCTACTAAAAAATATGATGAAGCCATAGCAGCTATTGATGGCAATATTTGCCGCTGCACAGGATATAAATCTATAGAGCGCGCTGCACAAGTAATTACACAGCTTGTACATGAAAAGCCTGTTGATAAAACTACAAGCTGGCTGGTTAAACAAGGTTTTCTTCCTGCTTATTTTATTGGCATAGAAGAACGACTGCATGTGATTAGAGAACAGCTTAAACATGCGCCACACTCAAATGGCGAGACAGATAAATTGCGCATTGGTGGCGGAACTGACTTGGTTGTTCAAAAGCCATCTGCTGTTAAACACGCACCTGTACAATTGCTTTCAGATACGGCTCATCTTAAAGGCATTCAAGTTGTGAATGGTGAATGCATGATTGGTGCTTCAGTTACTGTAAGTGAGTTTGTTGAATCGACATTTATCAACCAGATGTTTCCTTCGGTAAAGAAGTTCATCAAGCTCGTTTCTTCTACGCCTATCAGGAATATGGCAACCATAGCAGGCAACCTGGTAAACGCCTCCCCTATTGGTGATATGACCATTTTCTTTTTGGCTCTTGATGCAAATATTATTCTGAATGACGGAACACAGCAGCGCAACATCCATCTAAAGAATTTTTACAAAGGATACAAGCAACTGGATAAACATGCTCCGGAATACATTGAGAAGATCATCTTTAAAGTGCCACCTGCACAAGCTGTTTTCAACTTCGAAAAAGTATCGAAGCGAATGCACCTGGATATTGCCAGCGTTAATTCTGCTTGCTTGATAGAATGGAAGAATAACATCATTTCTTCTATTCATTTATCAGCTGGTGGTGTAGCTCCTTTTCCAAAACATTTAAGCATAACCTGCGAGTTCTTGCAAGGCAAACAACCTACAGCAGAAGTACTGAAAGCAGCTATAGAAATCATGAATGGCGAGGTGTCACCCATCAGTGATGCAAGGGGAACAGAAGCATACAAAAGACTACTGCTGCGGCAGTTGTTTTTAGCGCACATGCTACAACATAAAGCTCCTGCTAACGAAGTAAAAAAACTATTGCTGGCATGATAGCTCAACCTGCACATACCACCACCAAGCCTGTTGCCAATATAGATGCAGCAGGACATGTTACCGGTCGTTCTATTTATGTAGATGATATACCGGCCATGGAAGGAACGCTGTACGCCAAAATATATGACTCCACCATCGCGCATGGATACATTACCAACATCAACACATCTGCAGCAGAAAAAGCGGAAGGTGTTGTTCGTATATTTTCTTATAGCGACATTCCCGGCGCTAACGAAATAGGCGGCATCATTCACGATGAGCCATTGCTTGCAGAAAAAGAAGTAATGTTTCGTGGGCAGCCGATTTTATTAGTAGTTGCAGAAACTGAAGAAGCAGCCGAACATGCACTCACGCTAATAAAAGTTGAATACGAATCGCTGCCCATCATTACCTGTCCACGTGAAGCATTCAAACAAGGACAACTGCTAACAAAATCAAGAAGCTTTTCTAAAGGCAATGCTGCAGAAGCTTTCAAGAGCTGCAAGTATGTATTTGAAGGAAAGACTGAGACTGGCGGGCAAGAACATCTTTACCTGGAAACACATGGTGCCTATGCCATACCTGTTGAGAATGGCAACATCAAATTGTATTCATCTACACAAGGATTGAGGCACGTACAGGAAACCGTGGCGCATGTGCTAGGAGTAGGCATGCATGCTATAGAAGTAGATGTAACCCGCCTTGGTGGCGGCTTTGGTGGAAAAGAAGACCAGGCTGCAATGTGGGCCAGCATGGCCGCACTTGCCACACACCATCTAAAGCGACCTGTAAAGTGTATCCCTCACCGCATGGAAGACATGCGCATGAGTGGCAAACGCAATCCTTATAAAAGCGATTATAAAATCGGTCTTGATGAGGAACTAAACATTATAGCATACGAGGCTACCTATTTTCAAAATGGTGGTGCTGCGGCAGATCTATCTCCCGCCATATTGGAGCGTACTTTATTTCATGGTACTAATACTTACAATATTCCGCATGTACAGTTAACAGCTAATTCATGCAGAACCAATCTTCCACCTAACACAGCATTTCGTGGCTTTGGCGGGCCACAAGGCATGTTTGTAATAGAAGCAGCAATTGATCATGCGGCAACTGCATTGGGTGTAGATAAAGACCTACTGCAAAGAAAAAACCTGCTGCACGATGGAAGCGAATTTCCATATGGGCAGGTAGTGCAGGAAAGCGAAGCAATCAACTGCTGGGAGGATGCAAAACTTCGTTTTGAATTTGATAAAAGAAAAGAAGAAGCCGCTATTTATAATGCAAATAACGACCTGCATAAAAAAGGTGTGGCCGTGATGCCTATATGTTTTGGCATCTCATTTACCAACACCATGATGAACCAGGCAAGAGCATTGGTGCATGTGTATTGGGATGGCAGCGTAAGTGTAAGCACCGGCGCGGTAGAAATGGGGCAAGGCATCAATACAAAGATGATGCAGGTAGCAGCACAAACCTTTGGCATTTCGCAGAAAAAAATAAAGCTGGAAACAACCAATACAACACGCGTAGCCAATACATCACCTTCTGCAGCAAGCGCCACAGCAGACCTAAATGGTAAAGCTTTAGTAATAGCATGCGAACAAATAAATGACCGCCTGTACCAGCTGGTGCGCAAGCTTTACAATACCCACGCAGAGGCAACCATCAAAATTGTTGATGAGAAGATTTTTATTGATGGTGTTCAACAGGATAAGACTTGGAATGAACTGGTTTTAGCTGGGTTCCAGCACAGGATAAACCTGAGTGCAAAAGGCCATTATGCTTCACCTGTTATTCATTTCGATAAGACCACAGAGAAAGGTCATCCCTTTGCTTATCATGTTTATGGCACTGCCATTTTTACTACCACAGTAGATTGCATACGTGGCACCTACGAGATAGACAGTGTCAACGTGGTGCACGACTTTGGATCAAGCATAAACAGGCTGATAGACCTTGGCCAATGCGAAGGCGGCATCGTGCAAGGCATTGGCTGGATGACAATGGAAGAGGTGGTATATAACGAAGAAGGCAAACTGCTTTCGAATGCTCTTTCTACCTACAAAATACCAGACATTTATTCGGTACCTAAAGAACTAAACATTCACTTCCTGCATACGGATGGAGCTGAGCTGGCGATTTTTAAATCGAAAGCTGTTGGTGAGCCACCACTCATGTATGGCATCGGTGCTTATTTCGCTATTCGCAATGCCATCCTTGCTTTCAATCCGCAAGCTGATATTCCTTACTCGGCTCCTATCACGCACGAAAAAGTTTTGATGGCCTTATACACCAAGCAAAAATGAGGAAAGGAATATATAGTAAGCGTTGCTGGACAGGTGGCCGGTTGCAAGAGGCAACTGTATGTTTCAACAATGGCAAAATTGAAGAGATCATTTCAGGTGCCATGCCTGCAGGTGAGATAACAGATGCAGGTGATCATATACTTATGCCCGGTATAATTGATGCGCACGTACATGTGAATGAGCCGGGACGTACAGATTGGGAAGGTTTTGATACCGCAACAAAGGCAGCTGCAGCTGGTGGTATCACCACCATAGTTGATATGCCACTCAATGCATCACCGGTCACAACTACGCTTGCTGCATTTCATGAAAAGCTGGAGGCAACAAAGGGCAAGCTGCATGTAAACTGTGGCTTTTATGCGGGTCTTGTACCGGGCAATGTGCATGAGCTGGAAGGCATGATTAACGCTGGTGTTCTAGGAGTAAAAGCATTCCTGACGCATTCAGGCATTGATGAATTTCCAAATGTGGGTATACAAGAACTGGAAGAAGCAATGCCGCTACTGGCAAAGCACAAGGTTCCATTACTTGTTCATTGCGAGCTGAGCGATGACAAACATGGAGATGATCTTGCAGCCAATCCTACAAGCTACCAAAGCTATCTTAACAGCAGGCCGCGCCACTGGGAGAATTATTCTATCAAAATGATGATCGACCTGTGCCGCAAACACAATTGCCCTACACATATTGTACATGTATCAAGCAGTGATGCATTGGCGATGATTGCTTCAGCAAAAGCCGAAGGATTACCATTAACTGCTGAATCATGCCCGCAGTATCTCTACTTCAATGCTGAAGAAATACCGGATGGAAACACGCTGTACAAGTGTGCTCCTCCTATTCGAGAAAGAGAAAACAATGAACAGTTAAAGCAAGCGCTGAAAAATAGAATACTCGATTTCATAACCACAGATCATTCTCCGGCACCACCTTCTATAAAAGAAATAGCTTCAGGAAATTTGTTGGAAGCATGGGGCGGAATTGCAGGTCTGCAGTTTTTACTGCCTTCTTCATGGACGGCACTAAAGCAGCAAATAACCTTAGAAGAATTTATTCCGTTAGTAACCGAACAACCTGCAAAGTTCCTTTCTGCTAATAACAACAAGGGCTTGATAAAAGAAGGCTACGATGCAGATCTTACCATCTGGTCGCCTGCAGAGCAACTTGTAATAACGGAGGAACAGGTTTATCACAAGCATAAGCTGAGCCCTTACATCGGGAAAGAATTGTATGGTAAAACATACGCTACTTATGTAGCTGGCGAACTGGTGTACAAAGACCAAAACATCATTAACAAAAACAAGGGACAATGGCTTTTGAGAAAGTAACAGAGATCATAAAAGAACAACCATCTTTCACACAACTAACCGACCTTGCTGCAGAGCGATTAGGTGGAAAGGTGCTGTATGCTACTGATGATTTTTTTGCAGAAAAAGAAAACCTGCTAAAGCCAGGCAGAGGCATTTTTAAAGCAGACAAATACACCGAACGGGGCAAGTGGATGGATGGCTGGGAAAGCCGTCGCAAACGAACACCCGGACATGATTGGTGCGTGGTACAACTTGCTACCAGCGGACGTATTACCGGCTTTGATATTGATACAAACTTTTTCTTAGGCAACCATCCGCCACACGCCTCTATTGAAGCTGTGTATATAGAAGATGCAACCAACATCCCCAATTGGGATGATGCATCAATCGAATGGGAAACCATCTTACCCAAATCACCACTTGATCCTGGTAGCCAGAACTTTTACCAGAGCACCAGCTTTAAGATCTACAGCCACATCAGGCTGCATATTTACCCCGATGGTGGCGTGGCAAGATTAAAGGTTTATGGAGAGGTTCATAAAGACTGGAACGCACTAAAGCCAGGTGAAGTGGTGGACCTTGCAGCAGCCATCAATGGAGGCAAAGCGATTGCCTGCAACGACATGTTCTTTAGCAATATGAGTAACCTGTTGATGCCCAGCCGCGGCGTAAACATGGGCGATGGGTGGGAGACAAAAAGAAATCGCACACCTAACAACCGCGATTGGGTTATCATCAAGCTTGCGCACCCTGGTTATATATGTAAAGCTGTGGTAGACACCTGCCATTTCAAGGGCAACTATCCTGATCGTTGTTCTATAGAAGGCATCATGGCCACAGGCGAAACCAATGTTGTCAACAGCAACGAATGGCAAACAATATTACCAGAACAAAAGCTACATGCTGATGAAGTTCATACGTTCGAAAAAGAGCTACTTGCTTCACCGCTGATTTCGCATGTACGGATAAATATATTTCCTGATGGTGGCGTTAGCAGGCTGCGCTTATATGGTACAATCAACAGCAGCCTATGATTTTTGGTGTTATATATGTTGTGCTTGCTTTCATGCTGATCATGCTGTTGCGGCTTACTTATTTCTTTCCATCACTTAGTAAAGAGGAAGGTGAAACAGAAGAAGGAGAAAGGAGGAAGGAGATGCTGGATGGTTTCCAGGGTTATGTATACGCGGCCATTATTTTTATAACCATAGCCACCCTTACCAATACTTATTTTGCTATCAAAGGCACTCCTTGGGAAGGTCATTTTATGGAATGGCTGAACATAGTTGTACGCCTCATGCACATCACTTTTGGCATTGCATGGATAGGTGCGTCTTTCTATTTTGTCTTTCTGGAGAATGCACTCAATCGTACCAAAGATGTTCGTGAAGAATTGGCCGGTAATTTATGGGCAGTACATGGTGGTGGCTTTTATTATTTAGAAAAATACAAAGTTGCACCTGAACGAATTCCTAAGGATCTACATTGGTTTAAGTACGAAGCATACTTCACCTGGCTGTCCGGTTTCAGCTTGTTGTTTGTAGTGTACTATTTCAATGCGAGAGCATTTTTGATAGATCCAAACATTCTTGACATTTCGCCTGCAGCCGGCATTGCTATAGGCATTGCTTCGCTGGTGGCAGGATGGATTATTTACCATTTTTTATGTAAAACGGCTTTAGTAAAAAAGCAGGCACTGTTTGCGCTTGTGGGGTTGGTGATTGTGACAGCATTTGCTATTTTTTATACCAATGTTTTCAGTGGCCGTGCTGCATATATTCACTTTGGCGGTATGCTGGGAACACTGATGGCAGGCAATGTTTTCTTCATCATTATTCCATCGCAGAAAGCTATGGTGAAAGCGGCCAAAGAAGGTGAGCCACTAAACCCTGAGCTGGGAAAACATGCAGGCCTAAGATCGCTGCACAACAATTACCTGACGCTGCCGGTTTTGTTCGTAATGATCAGCAATCATTTTCCCAGCACGTTTGGCTTTAGCAATCCCTGGCTAATGCTTATGATCATAACTATAGGCACAGCAGGCGTAAAGCACTATCTTAACCTGCGCGAAAAAAAGCAGTTGAACATATACGTATTACCGGTATCAATCGTCATCTTACTGGCAGCAGCTTTTATTTCAGCACCACCCAAAGATCCGGGAGCATGCAATGATATCATAAGCATCAATGAAGTAAACATGATCGTGCAGAAAAGATGTGTGAGCTGTCATTCATCTCAACCTACAGATGATGTTTTCACAGCTCCGCCTAACGGGGTGGTGTACGATACGCCGCAGGATATCATCAACATGAAAGAAAAGATCATGCAGCGTGTAGTAGTAACGAAGACAATGCCGCAGAACAATAAAACAGCTATGACCGAAGCTGAAAGAAACATTATACGATGCTGGATAGAACAAGGCGGTCAAAATAAATAACAACATGACAATAGAACGATTCAATCAACAAGAAGAACAAACAGTACGTGAACAATTATTCACCTGCTGTGGCAGCAATCGCTGGGTAGACGAATTGATGAAACATTATCCATTTGCCTCTGAAAAAGACCTCTTACAACACACCCTCAGCGCCTGGTACGACACGTGTAACAGTGACGACTGGCTGGAGGCATTTTCACAACATCCAAAGATCGGCGACATAGAAACAGTGGAAGAAAAATTTGCATCGACCAAACATCTTGCTGGTGCAGAACAAGCTGGTGTAGCTACTGCTTCATCTTCATTGATAGAAGCATTGGCAAAAGCTAACAAGTCGTACCACGTAAAATATCGCTTCACTTTTATAGTATGTGCTACGGGCAAATCCGGTGATGAGATGTTGCGCATGATGGATGACCGTTTGCGTAATACATACAAGGATGAATTGCACATAGCCGCCAACGAGCAAATGAAGATCACGATTATCAGGCTTAAGAAATTGCTGTATGAAGCTGATTGGAGTTTTCTTCCTGTTAGCCAAATAACCACACATGTGCTAGACACTTCCATAGGTAAACCTGCCCGAAACATCACCATTGCACTACAGCAGGAACAGAACAACAGCTTCCATACCATTGCCCAAGGTGTTACCAACCACGATGGAAGAATAGCTGACCTGTTACCTCCTGGCCGTATTGTGGAAGGTGGCAATTACAAGATGATATTTGAGACTGCAGATTACCACCAGTCGCAGCAAGTGCAAAGTTTTTATCCAAGGGTGGAGATACAATTCAGCGTGTTTGATGGGCAGCACTATCATGTACCACTGCTCCTTAATCCATATGGATACAGCACTTATAGGGGAAGCTGATCTGCGTGCTGGAAGAGTTATTTAACTGCAGATATCAATCTTTAAGAAGAAATCATACATATGAACCCATCCATACCAGGAAATAAAAAAGAAGAATTATTCAACAGCTTAAGCCAGGCTAATCTTGCTTTTCAAAAAAAATATCCTGGCGACAGAACGGAAAGGCAGCCCGTGCACACCGTGTATGGTGGAGCCAATTTATTTAAGTACAATTCAGCAAAAGTGTTGGGTGAAAGAGCTATAGAAAGCTTCAGCACCTATGCACCTGATTTTGTTTCTTTCGGTAAAATTTTCAACCTGGATGGAGTTCAACAACTGGCAGGCACTACACCTGCGGAGCTTAAAGAACAATACGAACAACTAAGCAAAGAAGAGAAACGCAAACATCCTGCACGTCTTGCTTATGAGGTTTACCATAAAGTGCAACGGAAGCTAGAGACCGAAGCCATAGAAGATTTTCGCATCGACTTTGAAGATGGCTATGGCAACCGTAGCAATGAAGAGGAAGATGAGACCGCAGTAACCGCAGCCAAAGAAGTAGCACGTGGTATGCAGGAGAATACACTTCCGCCTTTCATAGGTATACGTATTAAGCCTTTTACGGAAGAGATGAAAGAACGCGGCCTGCGTACACTTGATCTCTTTGTCTCAACACTGGTAAAAGAAACTGGCGGCAAGTTGCCGGAGAATTTTGTGGTGATGCTGCCAAAGGTTACCATTCCTGAACAACCAAAAACACTTGCAGCATTGTTCGATGTGCTGGAAGAGGAACTGAACATTACACGCGGCAGCCTGAAGATGGAGATGATGGTGGAGACGACACAATCCATCATGGATATTGATGGCACCAACCCGTTATACCGCTTCATCCAGGCCAGCAACGGCAGGTGCATCGCTATGCATTTTGGAACCTATGATTATACGGCTTCTGCAGGCATCACTGCACGCTACCAGGAGATGGATCATCCTGTTTGTGATTTCGCACACCATATGACCAAAGTTGCACTTGCGCATACCGGCATCTGGTTATCTGATGGCGCAACCAATACAATGCCTATAGGACCGCATCGTGGTGATATGACCGAAGAACAACTGGCAGAAAATAAAGCTGTGGTTCACCGCGCTTGGAAGAAAGGCTATGACCACATCAGGCATTCTTTGTGGAATGGCTACTACCAGGGCTGGGACCTGAACCCGGCACAACTTCCTATGCGGTATGCCGCGGTCTTCGCATTCTTTTTAGAGAGTTATGAAGATGCAGTAGAGCGCCTGAAGACCTTTGTAGAAAAAGCAGCAAGAGCTACTTTGATAGGCGATGTATTCGACGACGCAGCAACCGGGCAGGGCTTGCTCAACTTCTTTTTAAAAGCCCTGAACAGCGGTGCTATCACCGAAGAAGAAGTATTACGAACAGGCTTAACCATGGAAGAAATAAGAGGTCGTTCATTCAAAAAAATATTGGAGAACCGGGCGAAGTAATGGAGGTATGGCAGTATATACATGACAAGCTGCAGGTTTCAGTAAAGGTGCTGCTGCTATGGGTGCTGGAAAGTGAAGGCAGTTCGCCTGGCCGACGGGGGTTTAAAATGGCAGTAGCAAGCGATGGTAGCTTTGAAGGAACGATAGGTGGTGGTATTATGGAGCATAAACTGGTGGAAAAAGCCAAAGCCATGCTTACAGAAGATGCAACTAGGATTTCGCTCATGCAGCAGTACCACGATAAGCAACATGCAAAAGATCAATCAGGTATGATCTGCTCCGGCAGCCAACGTATAGCTTTTGTTCCGCTTAATCCCTCTTCACTTGTACAGGTAGCAGCAATTGTAAAAGCGATCTGCAACCATGAAAAAAAGATGGTACAGCTAACACGGGAAGGATTAACTATAACCTCTACAGTGGATGCGACTTGCGGTTTTCAACAGTTGCAAAATGAAGAATGGATCTATACAGAAAAGGCAGATCAACGGCCTGTTATACACATCATCGGTGCCGGGCATGTTGGTCTTGCTTTAAGTGAACTGATGCACTTTCTTGGTTTTTATGTGAAGATGTATGATAACAGAGAAGGCTTGAATACTTTTACCAACAACCGGTTTGCGCACGAGAAACATGTGGTAGATTATCATAGAATAGTTGAAGTGCTACCGTCCAATAAAGAAGAATTTGTGGTGATTATGACGTTTGGCTACAGGGATGATAAGATCGTTTTTCGCCAATTATTGGATAAAGAATACTACTATCTCGGATTGATGGGAAGCGATGCTAAGATCAAAACGCTGTTGCAAGAACTGGAAGCCGAAGGATTTGATCCAGCAAAGTGGAAACATTGCCATGCGCCTATCGGCATCAACATTTTTAGTAAGACTACCAAAGAAATAGCAGTAAGCATAGCTGCAGAAATCATAAAGGAAAAGAATAAAAACCTGTCATCAGGAAGGGCTTATTCATTAGAGCAGGAATAATTTTTTCTGGATCTAGTGCAACAGAAACTTATGGTTTTAAAGATACTTTTTGTTGAAGACGATCCGGAGGATGCTGAAATGATCAGTGAAGGATTCTCACGCCTGGGATTTACCCAATTTTATTTCTGCAATGATCCTGTTACAGCATTTGATCATTTAGAAACGCTGCAGGACGAGGAATTACCAACCCTCATCGTTTGTGACTATTTCATGGGCGAAATGACCGGGATGGAATTACTGCAACGGTTAAAGTTTCACCCGCGCTACGAGCACATCCCGGTGTACATATACACCGGCACCATGACAGAAGAATTAAAGAATGTATTGCTTGCATCTGGTGCAGTGGAGGTGGTACAAAAACAATACGACCTTGAAATGCTGGGATACCAATTGGTGCGTTTTATAGAGTTAGCCTAATGCGGGTTTCCCATAATGAGAAGTTTATAGTTTTTATTTCCCACCTACAACTTTTTTACTTTGGTTGTTATCAATGTTGTAACACAACACAATCGATGAAAAAACTATTACTGCTAATTGTGATCACTTGCACAGTTACATGCCTCTCACCGAATAATGTTTCAGCACAAACTTCAAACACAGAGGCCAAGGTCCCTAAGCCGGTTCAAAAAGCATTTGAAGACTACATCATTTCAAATGGTTGGGTGCCACTAGCATATTTAGTAGAAGTTGATTATGTATTTAAAGATGCAAAAGGTAGTTATGTTTATACAATCAGAATTACCGACTTACGATCACCGCATGAACATAAATACACAAATAAAGTTCTGGTTGTTCATCCTACAGGAGTCGTAGAAGAAAGATTATGATAATACTTTTCCTTTGATAGCTGCCCCTCGAAATATCAAGAATAGCGACAAAAAAATGTTTGCTGCATTAGGGATCAACCAATACATTTGCAGCCATCATGGGGAATTAGCTCAGTTGGTAGAGCGCTTGCATGGCATGCAAGAGGTCAGCGGTTCGACCCCGCTATTCTCCACAAGCTTTAAGCCCCGCAAGGGGCTTTTTTGATTCTATTAGTTTATCGCCTTTTAAACCTCTGATGATGTTGGTAAACTGTCATGCCGACGAAGGAGGCATCCTATTTTTATATTTGTAGAGGGATCCCTCGTACCTCGGGACGACATACTTCTTGTCATGCCGACGAAGGAGGCATCCCCTGTTCCTTGTTTGCATATAAATCACTTGTACCTCAGGATGACAAAGCACTCGTTGTCATGCCGATAAAGGAGGCATCTAAATCTTAATCTTTCTCATGGAGATCCCTCGTACCTCGGGATGACATACTTCTTGTCATGCCGACGAAGGAGGCATCCCTGTTCCTTGTTTGCATATAAATCACTTGTACCTCAGGATGACATAGCACTCGTTGTCATGCCGACGAAGCAGGCATCTCCTGTTCCTTGTTTGCATGGAGATCTTTGTTCCTCGGGATGAGATAGCACTCGTTGTCATGCCGACAAAGGAGGCATCCCCTGTTCCTTATTTGCATGGAGATCTTCGTTCCTCGGGATGACATAGCAGTCGTTGTCATGCCGACGAAGGAGGCATCCCCGAAGCTAAAAAATCCCCCCCTGTTGAAGTGTGCGACGCAACAAAAGCCACTTCATTGCACAGATGCTGGCACCATAAAATTAACATAGCACCACCTACAGCCCTTGCTAAAGTTTTTAGTATTTTTGAAGCAACACCACGAAATGAGCGAGAGGATACGGGAGAAGTTAAGCATACTGGCCGATGCGGCTAAATATGATGTGTCGTGCGCATCGAGCGGCAGCAAGCGCAAGAATGAGAACAAAGGCCTTGGCAACGCCAGCAATGGCATCTGCCATGCCTACACCGAAGACGGCAGGTGTGTGTCGCTACTGAAAATACTGCTGACGAACCATTGCATTTTTGACTGTGCCTACTGCGTTAGCCGCAAAAGCAACGACATTAAACGTGCTGCTTTTACCGTGCAGGAGGTGGTTGACCTGACCATTAATTTCTACCGTCGCAACTACATCGAAGGTTTGTTCCTGAGCTCCGGCATTTTTAAGAACGCTGACTACACCATGGAGCGGCTGGTGCGCATTGCAAAGAAGCTGCGGACTGAAGAAAATTTTCATGGATACATACACCTGAAAGCCATACCTGGCGCCAGTGACGAACTGCTGCAGGAAGCTGGCTTGTATGCCGACAGGCTTAGCGTAAATGTGGAAATGCCAACCGAGCAAAGCCTGAAGCTGCTGGCGCCCGATAAGAACCGGAAGGATATGATTGCCCCGATGAAGTACCTGAAGGGTGCCATCATTGCCAACAAAGAGGAAAAGAAACTATTCAAAAAAGCTCCGCTGTTTGCACCTGCCGGCCAAAGCACGCAGATGGTGGTGGGCGCTACTCCAGAAAATGACCTGCAGGTACTTTGGATGGCGGACCAGTTTTACAAGAAGATGAACATGCGGCGGGTATACTACTCCGGTTATGTGCCCATTAGCAACGACAACCGCCTGCCTGCTATTGGTACACCCGTACCTATGATACGTGAAAACCGGCTGTACCAGGCAGACTGGCTGCTGCGCTTTTACGGCTTTAGCCTGCAGGAGATAGTGGACCAGGAGAACCCTGTGCTTGATATGGATATAGATCCTAAGCTTGCATGGGCGCTGAGAAACCCGCAGCTTTTTCCTGTAGATATAAATTATGCTGACCTGTATATGATCATGCGTGTACCGGGCATTGGTGTGGGCACGGCCAAAAAAATTGTTGCGGCACGCAAGCACCAGCAGCTTACGGCAGATCATGTAAAGAAGTTAGGAATAGCATGGAACAGGGCCCGCCACTTTATCACCTGCGCAGCCGATGCATATACACACAAAGACCTGCTGCCACTGCAACTAAAGTCGCTGATCATGCAGCAGACCACGAGCAAGTACCAGCCGAATTTCTCACCCCAGTTAAAGCTGTTTTAGAATGGTAACGATGCTGTACGACGGCAGCTTTGAAGGCTGGCTGACAGCTGTTTTTGAAGTGTATGAATATAAATATGCTGCTGTGCAAATTGTTACTTCAGAGCAGCACCAGCCAAATGTTTTTGCCACTATAAAGAATGTGGTTACAGATGAAGCAAAGGCTGAAAGAGTTTGGAAGGGGCTGAAACAAAAGATTTCAGCGAATGCGGTAGCGCAGGTGTATAAAACATTTTTAGGCGAAGAAATTGGCGTAGAGAATAAGCTGCTGGAGTATGTTCAGTATGCCTTCAGTAGGCCACAAAGCATAGAAAGTGATTTTGCTCATTCAGCTGTTTTGTATGTATGGCAAATGGCAAAAAAGGTGCACCGGGAAAAGCACCGGATGGAAGCTTTCATCCGTTTCCAGAAAATGAAGGACAATCTTTACTACGCGGTTTGCCAGCCGGACTATAATGTACTCCCGCTTATAGAAAGGCATTTCAAAGATCGGTATGCTGACCAGCAGTGGCTGTTATATGACACCCGCAGGAAGTATGGGCTGTATTACGACCTGCAAAACGTATCGGTGGTAGAAATGCACTTCAGCGAAGAAAGCAACGAGGGAAAAGAGCTGCAACATGCATTTGATGAACACGAAGCGCTATACCAGGTATTGTGGAAACAATATTTTGACAGCGTGAACATTGCAGCAAGAAAGAATACCAAATTGCATATCCAACACATGCCAAAGCGCTACTGGAAGTACCTGCCGGAGAAAAGGCAGCTTTAATCGAAATGTTTCTCGTCATCAAAATCGTGCAGAACTTTTAAAGAAACATGAGAACCAGTGTTTTCTGATGTCGCTATCGTTTTGCTGCTCAATGATTTTTTTAGCATGTAAAATATCCGCCTGAAAAAACGTTTATTAGTAATACAATACCTGTATTTTGAACTGGCGTCCCTTTTTGTAGACTAAACAACTGCCCTTCCATGAACTCTAGAAAAAACACATTCTCTGTAGCCAAATTTTTAAAAATAGCGGCAGTGGTAACACTTATCATTGCTGCTATAGAGATACCAATCATTTACTTCTACTTTTCTAAAAAGAATGATACAGATACTGCCGGTATTGCCGCTACTACTATAGCCACAGCCAAAGTTGATACCCTGCAAAGCAAATTTGAACAACAAAAGACTGTAGTAACTGAGGCGCCTGCACAAGACATAAAACCACAACAACAGGTAGAAGTGTCTGCAACCAATGCACCTGTTACTAGCGCACCACTACCAGTTGTGGCAGAGGTGAAGCCTGCACTGCAACCTGTAAAAGCGGATACTGCAAAACCTGCTTCGAAAGCGGAGCAACCAGTAGAGAAGCCTGTTAAAAAAGTTCAACTAACGGAAGAGCGCATGCAGCAGGTACTAAGCCAGCTTAATGCACAAAGAGAAAAATCAGCGCTTGCCGGTAAATGTGTAAAGATCAGGCAAACTGCCAACAGCAATGTGCAGGATGGCTTTAAAATAGCTGGTTTCCTGAAGTCAAACGGTTATATCATTTCTGGCAGAGAGACGGTTTCTAAAACCATAAAAGGCATTGCAGTAACTGCGGGTGCAGACTGTATGGCTGTAACCATTGGTTCATTATAAGACCTGCCTCAGCTAATAAAGCTGAAGGTATCTCCGTCGAACAAGCCTTTGTCGCTAAGCTTTAGGTGTGGTATTACCAGCAGCGCCATAAATGATAAGGTCATAAATGGAGCAGACAATGAAGAGCCCAATGCTTTTGCTTTTGCATCGATAGCTGTGTATTCTTTTGCTACTGCATAACCGTCTTTTGCACTCATTAATCCTGCAACAGGCAAGGCAAGTACAAGCTGATCAGTTCCATCTACCACACTCACTCCTCCCCGCTCGTTTATTACCAGGTTGATGGCTGTTGTGATACTATCATCATCTACACCTACAGCTACTATATTGTGGCTGTCATGTGCTACTGATGATGCAATAGCTCCTCTTTTAAAACCAAAATTTTTAATAAAAGAAACTGCTGGCGCAGCCTGGTTGTAGCGATTTACCACCACCAGTTTCAGTACATCAATTTCTGTATTGCTCACCAGCTCATCATTGCTATTGGTAAGCAGGTTGGCGTTCTCCATTATCTTATTCGTGATCAACTGCCCATCCAGCGCCTCTATCACTGGCACCAGTTCATGACCAGCACGACGGACTGTGATACTGGCTGCATCTATTGGCTCACAATTGAATTTATTGATAGGAGTAACAGGCACCGCAGCTATCAAAGTCTTTCCATCTTTAGCTACCAGTTTACCATCTATATAAGTTGAAAGGATTTTGAACGAAGTAAGATCTTCAGCAAGGATAAAATCAGCAGGATCACCCTGGCGAAGTAGACCAACCTTCATTTTGTAATGCAATACCGGATTTACACATGCCACCTGCAATACTTTAAATACATCGATACCTTTTGCTACCGCTCTTGCACAAAGCTGGTTGATATGACCTTCTTCTAAACTATCAGGGTGCTTGTCATCGCTGCAGAACATCATCTGCTCATAGTGCTCATCAAGCAGCGGAATAAGTGCTTCAAAATTTTTAGCTGCACTGCCTTCACGTATCAGGATCTTCATACCAAACTGCAGCTTATCCAGCGCTTCTTCAGCAGTAAAACATTCATGATCGGTGCTGATGCCTGCATCGATGTATTGCTTTGCCAGCTCGCCGCGTAAGCCGGGTCCATGACCATCTACAGGTTTGCCAAGTTTATGCGCCGCAGCTATTTTTTCCATCACCTCTGCATCGGCATGTAATACTCCCGGAAAATTCATCATCTCGCTCAGGTACACGATCTCTTCCCTTTCAAGCAAAGCAGCTACATCTTTGGCATCAATCACAGCACCTGCTGTTTCAAATGTGGTAGCAGGCACACAGCTAGGTGCACCAAAATAAAATTTAAAAGGTGTTTCCTTACCATTTGCAATCATGAACTCCACTCCTTCTACACCATTCACATTTCCTATTTCGTGTGGATCGGAAATAGTGGCCACTGTACCATGCACCACTGCCAGCCGTGCAAATTCGCTTGGCACCAGCATACTGCTTTCTACATGCACATGGCTATCTACAAACCCGGGAAGAATGAAACCTTCTACCACTGCATCATCTGCAAGTTTTTCTATGGAAGCAATACGTCCATCTTCTACATGAATAGCGGCAGCAAAAATTTGCCGGTTAGGAACATCTACAAGATTACCTTGAACAGAAAAAGAGTGGGTAATGTTAGTATTCATTAAAAGAATTTTTAGAAGCTAAATGTTAACAAGTGCAACTGCTGCCCGTCCCCTATTTTTGGAGATATAAAAAATGAATATGAGAAAACTTGCCAGCCTCTTTGCATTTGTTTTGTTTGCTACCATTGGATTTGCTCAAACAGCGGATGAAGTTATCAATAAATTTATTGAGGCTACCGGCGGAAAGCAAAAACTGGATGCCATCAATACTTTGCAGTACAGCCAGCTTATAAAACTTCAATCACCCATGGGTGCTTTTGAACTGCCTGTTGATTTCTACAAAGAAAAAGGTAAGATGGCCCGCATCCAATCAAGCATCCAGATGGGACCTGAATCAATGAATTTTTATACGCTTGTTAATGATACAGCAGGTTACATTATGCTTCCTGCCAATCCATTCACAGGTGCTGAAGGTGGTTTACAAAAAATGAGTGCTGAAGACCGCAAGGCTAACCTGCAGCAAACAGATGTGCAGGGAATATTTCCAGCGCTGGTAAATTATGCAGCCAAAGGAAATAAAGTTGAGAAGCTACAGGATGCGAAGGTGAATAATGAAGACACATATAAGATCAAACTAACCGATGCCACTGGCCAGGAAACGATCTACTATTTTAGTAAAACGAGCAACCTGATTGTAAGGCAAGATGCCAAAGGTGCTGCAGCAGCAAACCTAAGTGGCATGGGAGGTTTGATGAATAGCATGGGCGCAGGTGGCAGAATAGAAAAAATGGAAACTACCATTCTTTACAACAATTATATAGACGTAGAAGGGATTAAGTTCCCGACTAAGATGACCATAAAAACAGCTATGGGCGATAGTGAAGCTGAATACTCAAATATAAAAGTTAACCAGCCGATCGATGCAAAATGGTACAAGGCTGAATAAGATATTTTTGAATATGAAGGAAAAGGCGCTGATGTTAATCATGCGCCTTTTTTATTGTGTGCCAATTGAATTTCTGTAGTTTTCCGGTTAAACCTTTATAGATGATTGGCCGCTATACAATATCCTCTTTGCTATGTTGCTTGTTAATAAATTTTGCTGTAGCACAAATGCCTGCTATTACCAGCGACGGCGCAGTAATACTCAACAAGCCAACGGCCAAATGGACCATCACACCTTACGCTGCTAACATCATACAAATAGTAGCAGAACCCAAAGGCTATAACAGGAACGAGAACATAAGTGATGCTATTATTTTGAAGCCATCAAAAGCTGCGGTAAAAGTATCTTCTATACAAGGCGCTGATTATGTAGTTCTATGGGATAGCATGCGTATGGAAGCAAAGGGCGACTCATTGATCTTTGGTCAAAGGCAGGCAGTACTTATAGGATTGAATGATACCGGGGACTATAAGGGTTTCAGGTTCTTATTACAAGGCGATGAAAAAATTTTTGGTGCAGGTGAGAGAGCGCTTCCCCTAGACAGGCGAGGCTATAAATTCAACCTGTACAACAATCCGTGGTATGGCTATGGAATGGGTGCCGATAATCTTAATTACTCTGTTCCCTTTATTACCTCTTCGCATCTCTATGGCGTTTTCTTCGATAATGTTTCAAAAGGTTATTTAGACATTGGCAAAACAAATCCTCAAGTACTGGAGTATGGTGCAATGAGTGGTCAACTAACATTTTATATCATTCTTGGAAACAACTATGCTGACATCCTTACCTCCTACCATAAACTTACAGGTACACAACCGCTGCCGCCACGGTGGGCACTGGGCAATTTCTTAAGCCGTTTTGGTTATACAAGTGAAGCGGAAGTAAGAGGTATCATGCAGCAAATGCGTAGTAGTAATATCCCTTACGATGCTGTCATCTTCGATCTCTTCTGGTTTGGCGATAGCATAAAAGGAACCATGGGTAATCTTGATTGGGTAAATAAAAAAGCATGGCCTAATCCCACAAAGATGATCAGCGATTTTAAAAAAGAAGGCACACAAACCATACTTATCACTGAACCATTCGTAGTAAAGCAGTCGAAGAATTTTGCAGCTTCACGACCGTTTCATGCGGTAGATAGTTTGCGCAAGCCATACCTTCTAAAGGACTTTTATTTTGGAGAAGCAGGCTTGATCGACATTTTCAGAAGGGACAGCCGTGACTGGTTTTGGAGCAAATACAAAGCACAGATGAACCGCGGCGTAGTTGGTTGGTGGGGCGACCTGGGTGAACCGGAAAAACATCCTACTGATCTTTATCATAACCTGAAAGATCTTGGATACAAAAGACTGTTCAAAGCTGATGAGGTACACAATGCATATGGTCATTACTGGACCAAGATGTTGTTTGACAAGTACGCCAAAGAGTATCCAAACATGCGCTTGTTTAGCCTAAACAGGAGCGGCTTTGCAGGCACACAGCGCTATTCTATTTTTCCATGGAGTGGCGATGTAAGCCGCAGTTGGGATGGGCTGCGTGCACAACTACCGGTAATGCTGGGGATGAGCATGAGTGGTGTACCATATATTCATGCTGATGCAGGCGGTTTTGCAGGGGGTGAAAAAGATGGAGAGCTCTATGTACGCTGGTTGCAGTTTGCACAGTACACGCCTATATTTCGTCCACATGGTACCGAGCTTTCAAAGGTAGATGCTACGGCACCTTCATTTCCGAGCGAACCTGCACTATGGGAGCAACCATATAAAACTTTTGCAAAGGCAGCAGTGGATGAGCGTTATGCCTTGATGCCTTATGCTTATACATTGGCCTACGAACAGGCTATCAAGGGAAAGCCATTGGTAAGTCCTTTATACTATAATTTTCCTGGTGATACAGCTGCATATTCTGTAGAAGATCAATACATGTGGGGCGAACATATGATGGTTTCACCGGTACTGCAAAAAGGCGCTACATCACGTCGTCTTTATTTACCTGAAGGCAAATGGTACGACTCAAAAAGTTTTGCTGCTTTTGAGGGCCGCCAATGGGTAACTGACACCGTTTGGATCTCTTCCATTCCTGTTTATTTACGTGAAGGAAGTTTCATCCCTTACCTTGGAAAACAGGTGAAGAATACACAGGATTATTCCACTGAAAACTTGATGATCACTTACCTCCCTTCTGCCGGGGCAAGTTCATATATTTTGTTTGATGATGATGGAAAAAGTAAAAACTCTATATCGAGCAAGGCGTTTGAACTTATTAGCTTTAACAGCAGCGGATGGGGTGAAAGCTGCACGTTTACCATTACCAGCAACAATGGGAAATTTGCGGGGAAACCTACCTCACGCAGGTTCAATCTTGCAATACCTGGTTTAGAAAAATTGCCAACACACGTATATGTAAATGAGAAAGAAGCACAACAATCTAAATCAACCACTGCACCTACGATTTCATGGGATGATATTATGAAGGCTGCTTATATTGAATTCACTTTTACCGGGCAACCCATTGAAATTAAAGTGGTTCAATAATCATCTAGGCTCAAAGGATATCTGCCCATTCATAAAGAATAATGAAGTAAGTAGGCATATACATCAACCACTTGCATCATAGTGTTCCTTCTTGGTAAAAACAATATGGCACGCAAGTAGTCTCACCTGCTGCTACGGCACATTTTTTGAAAATGGTAAGGCATTAAAATTCCTTATCCATGAGCTCTAAGCTAACCTACACACTTTTAAATTTCTTCTTTTGGTGTTGCCTCATTGTTATGATCTTTTACGCAGCACTTTCTATCATCTTTTTTGGTCAGCACCAGTTTGACAACATTCAAAAACTGGTATGGTCAAACCCGCTGTCTTACATTATTGCGGCTGCTGTATTGGTACTGCCATTGGCAAAGAAGCGTTTCAGTGATGACTACATTGACTAACACTAAAGCAGGAGAAATTCTTTTATTGTATGAAACAACAAACCCACCAATTGGTGGGTTTGTTTCTTTATCCTTCGTAATTAAATACTTTCTGGTAATACTCATCTGCCATTCGGTTGCTATCAAACTTGAAGCGTACATCACGCATCCCGTTCTTTACTACCTGGCGCCATGTATCTGGATTATCGTAGTATGTAGGCAGAATTTCATTCTCCAGGATTTCATACAACTTGTTCAGGTCGTATTCATCCTGCTCCTGCACATGCATGTTATCGTAATCTGCTTTTGGAACCACGTATCCATTGTTGCCGTGGTTGATGAATTCTGGTATCCATCCGTCATCGGTACTAAAGTTCACTGCACCATTCATTGCTGCTGTCATTCCACTGGTACCTGATGCTTCTCTTGGTACACGAGGATTGTTCAACCATACATCAGCAGCTTGCTTCAATCGCTTGCTAAGTGCAAGTTCATATCCAATTACAACAGCTACATTTTTATAGCCTTTGCTCAGGTGAACCAGGTGATTGAAATCGGTGATAGCAGGGTAATCAAGTGGGTAAGGTTTACCAGCCCAAATGATCTGTACCGGGCGCTTGCTATCGCTTGTCAATTTATTGAACCTTTCAAGATCACGAGTGATCAATTCAGCTCTTTTATATCCTGCAAAACGACGTGCCCAAACAATGGTAAGTACATTTGGATCGAAGATCTTTCCGGTTTGATCGGCAACTATTTCAAAAGCTCTGCGCTTCAGGTGTTTCTTCCTGTCATCAAAAGCTGCATCGTTACCTTCTTCTTTAAACCTGTACAATTGTTTGTCGGCCCAATACCTCCAATCCTGTGCATTGGTGATAGAAGTGATAGGACAAATATTTTCGTATTGGCTCCACATCTGGCGGCTTACATGACCATGTAATTCAGATACGCCATTAGCTATTTTAGCGAAGCGTAATGCTACCAATGAGTGATTGAAAAGATCGTCTTTTATTCCTGTTAGCTTACGTACCTCATCTAATGGTAAGCCGCAGAAATAACTCATTTTATGACACAGGTAAATGTCATGTTTTTCGTTACCTGCTTCTTCAGGAGTATGCGTGGTAAATACAAGATGCTCTCTTAGCTTCTCTACACTCTTCCACTTGTTAAGCAGGTAGAAAGCTGCAGACACTGCATGTGCTTCATTCAGGTGATACTTCTGTGGATTGAACCCTATTTCATCTAAAAGCTTAGCACCACCAACACCTAACAGAATAAACTGAGCCACCTTAGTTGCCACATTACCATCGTACAGGCGGTGAGTGATGGTTTGAGATACATAATCATTCTCTGGTAAATCAGTACTCAACAAGAACAAAGGAGCACTGTTGAATGTAGTAGGATTAAGGTAATAAGCCTTTACCCAAACCGGGTGATCATGAATAGTGATCTGGAACTTGATACCTGGATCTTCTAAATAAGAATGATTTTTTTCGAGCCATGTTACCTGCAAGGTTTGATCCTGGTTGCGTGCCTGGTCGTAATAACCGTACTTCCATAGAATGCCTATACCTACAAGGTTTTGGCGTAATTCATATGCGCTGCGCAAGTGAGAACCTGCAAGGAAGCCAAGGCCTCCACTGTATATTTTTAAAGGCTGATGTATAGCGAACTCCATGGAGAAATAAGCAACACGCTTAGCATAACGCTCATCAACTGTAAACGGGACTTCGTACTTTCTAAAGTTCATAATTGTTTCTTTGGGGTCAAATAGTGTTTGCAATATAAACGCAAATATTTGAAATGTATTTTTTACACAATCTGCGATTAGTCATGTTTACCCTTAGTTAAGGTATTTAAAGGGAAAATTAATTTTGGTGACAGATAAGTAAATGAAGACGCAATAACATGATAAATAGTTGTTATTAGAGCGCCAGAAGTTTATTGCTTTTTGGTAGTAGTAGCTTTTGCTGGTTTCTTTTTTGTAAAAGTGTGGTCGAAAAAACATGTAATACCACGATAGTTTCCGCAGCTACCAGTCTCCTTTACTTGCACTTTACTGGTAGAAAAAGTAAAATCAACCACACAAGGATCTGTTGAAGAAGAATATTGTCCTGTAGTAGCTGAAGTCATTGATAATTCACCTTTTAAATTACCACTACATGCATCTTCGCCCTGGTTGATGAAGTATATGAAGAAGTGATAAGTGTCTGGTGTTTTTGCATCACGAATGGAGAGGATATTGTTCTTACCCAAAAGATAATCACCGCTATACTTGTTCTTCGTAGGAAAAGTATCAATTGGATTTAAAACTGTATTTGCATCAAAAACCTGCGGAACATTTGTTTCAGTAAGAACGGTGGTAAAGGTACCTGCTGTATTATAAGCCAAGATTTGCCTGTTGTACATCAGTTCGTTGTCTTTGTTCCACTCACTGTTCAGCGCTATTGACAGTTTCTTATCTATGGTGGCTGTATTGTTTACTTTGTCTTTAGCTGTTGTTATCAAAGGCATTGCAGCAGAAAATTTATCCTGGTTGAAAACCAGTAATACCACGCTTGATTTCTGCTTGCCCTTTACATATACAGCCAGGTAATCTTCTTTCTCCTTTTCGTCCAGCTTTGCTACCGGGCGAACGATATAATTAGTGTCTTTACCAAACACATTTTTAAAAACAGAATCAGGTACAAACTGGTACAATATACTATGTGCAATTGTGGTTGTATCTGCTACTTTATGAATGTTAGAATCTGCAACAGAAAAAGGAAGTTCACTGGTGGGAAATACTTCAGCAAAATCTTCGAAAGTGACTGCTTCATCTCCTGCCATAGATCGCTTTTGTTTACATGCAAAAAAAACCATGAAGGATAGCAGCAGTAAAGTTAATCTCATAATGATGCTGGTTATCTGGTAAAAATAAGATTAATCACTATGCAATAATCGTTCTAGCAATCTTGTTCAGCTGGGTATAAATTTTTAGATTTACCTAAATTTAATTTTCAATGAGATGAATTTTTCGACGAGCGAAGAGAATTATATCAAGGCAATATTTCATTTACAAAAATCAGAAAACGCGGTTAGCACCAATGAACTGGCCGCACAGCTATCTACCAAAGCAGCATCGGTAACAGATATGCTTAAAAAGCTGAAGACAAAAAAGCTGCTGCACTATGAGCGTTACCAGGGTTTCAGGTTAAGCCCTGAAGGAAAAAAGATAGCGTTGAACATTATACGCAAGCACCGGTTGTGGGAGTATTTTTTAGTAGAAAAACTACAGATGGGATGGGATGAGGTACACGAGATAGCAGAAGAACTGGAGCATATCAACAGCCCTTTGCTTATCGAAAAGCTAGATGCCTTTCTTGAATATCCAAAGTTTGATCCGCATGGCGATCCCATTCCTGACGTACACGGAAAGATGGCTACCAACAGGCAAATAAACCTGATAGACCTTGAGCTGAATACAACAGCTGAAGTATGTGCTGTAGGCAGTCAATCATCCGAGCTGCTTGAGTTACTCCGTCACAGGCACATAAGCATAGGAACAACATTAGAAGTGAAGAAACGCTTCAACTTTGATCATTCACTTGAAATAAAGATCACCGGCAAACCGGCTTTCACCATCAGTCAACAATTAGCGCAAACACTGTTTGTAAAAGTTATTTAGAATGGAACAAATTCAATCTTTCTTTTCAGGAATAGGACCGGTATGGTCAGCCCTATTAGCTACCACTTTTACCTGGTTAGTAACTGCCGCAGGAGCTTCGGTGGTTTTCTTTTTTAAAACCATGAAGCGTTCTTCGCTTGACGGAATGCTTGGGTTTACAGGAGGCGTAATGGTAGCAGCAAGCTTTTGGAGTTTGCTTAATCCATCTATAGAAATGAGCCGCACCTTATATCCTACTGCACCATGGATGCCTGCTGCGGTAGGCTTTTTAGGCGGTGCTTTATTCATCTATTTCTTAGACAGGTACATGCCGCACCTGCATATAAATTTTGGTGTAGAAGAAACAGAAGGCGTAAAAACAAAGCTTCATAAAACTACTCTGCTTATACTTGCCATCACCCTGCATAATATACCTGAAGGATTAGCTGTAGGTGTATTATTTGGTGCTGCTGCCAATGGCATGGAAGGCGCTTCTATAGCATCTGCTATTGCACTTGCTATAGGTATCGGCATTCAAAATTTTCCTGAAGGAATAGCTGTAGCAATGCCCTTAAGAAGGCATGGAGTTACCCGCATAAAAAGCTTTTGGTACGGGCAATTATCAGCTATAGTAGAACCGGTAGCAGGCGTAGCTGGTGCTCTTGCTGTTATCTATATGCAGCCTATTTTGCCCTTTGCCCTTGCCTTTGCTGCAGGAGCAATGATATATGTGGTAATAGAAGAAGTGATACCAGAAACGCAACGCGATAAATACACTGATATATCCGTACTGGGATTTATTGGTGGCTTTGTGGTAATGATGATACTGGATGTTGCACTTGGTTAATAGCAACTTTCACAATAAAGTACTCCTACAACATTTTCCTGAACATATATAACGACAAAGGCTTCAGCAGTACGCTGAAGCCTTTACAATTTATTGAAGCTTTTATCAAACTATCTTCTTCTTAACCATGATTCAGGGTTCATGTGCTGGCCACGCTCTGTGGTAACCATGAATACAACTTCACCTTCACCATCATCATTTGCAGCCGCACGACCTAGTACAGTACCAGGCTTAACTGCTTGTCCACGGCTTACACTGGCACTACCAAGGTGACTGTATGTGGTTAAATACTTACCATGCTTTACCAGCACCGCTTGCTCTCCACCAATATCTATTACTGATATAACCTCACCATCTGCTACAGCTTTTACTGTAGAACCAGTAGGCAAAGAAATAGTTATACCATCACTTCTACCTCTTAACTTGGTTCCTGCAATGGTATATTCTCCAAAAGGAATAGAAACATGTCCTGCATCTACCGGCCATGGCAGCCTGCCTCGGTTGGTTTCAAAATTTATAGACATTGCCTTGCCTTCTTCTGTAGACTCCAGTGGTGTGTATACCCTTTCCGTTTTAGGTGCAGTAGTTACACCGGTAGTAGCGGGCTCTGTTCTGCGCGAAGATGATGTAGGAGCTGAAGGTGTATTGTTATTGTTAGCCGCATTGCGGGCAAGAGCTTCTTTACGCAACCTTTCTTCTTCAGCTTTTTGTTTGGCCAAAGCATCAGCTCTTCTTTTTGCTTCCAGTTGTTGCTCACGCCTGATAGCTGCAGTGATAGCTGATTGAATTTGCCTCCTGTCATTCTCACGTTTGCGTATAGCGGCAGAAAGATTTTTCTCTTCACTTTGCAGCTTGGTCACCACCTGGTTCTGCTCTTTACGATCTTCTTCCAGTACCTGCAGTTGCTTGCTGTGATCTTGCAGCGCAACCGCTTTTTGGTTCTTGCTGTTGTTTAGGCTGGCGATCTTGTTCTCTACAATACTCTGCGTTTTATTGATGTTTGCAACCTGCTGCTCACGGTATTGCCTATAGCTTTTTAGGTAAGTCACACGCTTGATAGCATCATTGAATGTAGCAGCAGAAAAAATAAAATTTAAGTAGTCGTAGTTACTACGGTTTTTATAAGCAAACACAAGACTTTTAGCATATTCCTGCTTTAGTGTATCCAGTTCACGGTTCAGCTTGTTTATCTCCAACTGAGAGAGATAGATGTTATCGTCTAGCAGGCGCATGTCTTTGTTGATCGTATTGATCAATTCTTCACGTGCAGCTATTTTCCGCTTTACCAGGTTATAATTAGCAAGCGATTTACTCTTACTGTTGCGTATCTGTTTTAGCGACCTGTTGAGCTCTTCTATCTCACGCTTCAGATCATTCTGTTTACGTTGTAGTTCCTCTTTGTTTTGCTGTGCTACCAGGACAAAGCCGGCTACCATAAGTAGCACCAGGAGTACTATTTTGTTGAACATGACCTAAGGTTTTTTCAGGTTAATAATTTCTATTGCCTTTTGTAGTTCCTTGGAATACTAAAAGGAAATGTAGTAGGTTGGTTAAAAGTATATTGCTTGAAATCAAGATTGATGTCAAGTTTAGATTGCTCTGCTACAGTTATTCTTCGTTTGGTAGAGAAAGGTACACCTGCAGAAGTTTCATAATTGCTAAAGGTAATATCGCAGGTTCTGTTACGGGTTACGTCTATATCGTCCAACTTGCTGTGCAAGACTTTGAGGTTTTTATTATCCAGCGTAAGAAGATGTTTAAAGAACCTTCCTTTCATCAATACATTCAATTGGTTGTTTGCATCTACTTTATAAGAAACAATATTGCTGTCGATGAAGACAGGATTACCAACTACCAGGTCTTGCAATGTTTGAAAATCGAAAGGAAGCTGAGTCATTTCCTGCAGGTAGCTGATGCTGCGTAGTTGCACAGTCTTCTTCAGCAGGTTCATCACTTTCACGCTATCCTGTGTTATCAGAACTCTGAAACCTTCTATACCTAAAGCTCCGCGAAGAGATAACCACATGATGCTATCCTTACGTACACGGATAAATGCAGTAGCCTCATCACCGCCTTCTTTACCGTCGTACTCTACCCGCACCTTTGCATTGAAGGTGGTGAAATCAATATTGTTAGTAAGAACTTTTTTGAAAACTGCTTTAGCCTCTTGCAATGAATCGACAGCTACGTCTTTCACTATCACAGTTTGTGTAGTATCAACTTTAGAAATAGCAGTTTGTATACGCTGCACTTTTTTAGCTGGTCTGCAAGCAACCAGCAATGAGAAAAGGCAACAAATGATAAATACAATTCTCATAATCTTTTACAACTTAATTTTTGCCAGTGTGACCAAATCCGCCAGCGCCTCTTTCAGTAGTTCCCAATTCATCTACCAGTTCTAACTGCACTTGCTCTACCCGCTGTATTACCAATTGCGCTATCCTGTCACCATGTTCTATTTGCTGCACTTCTTCCGACAGGTTTACCAATATTACTTTGATTTCACCGCGATAACCTGCATCAATAGTTCCTGGTGTATTCAGGCATGTTATGCCTTGTTTGATTGCTAAACCACTTCGTGGCCGCACCTGCGCTTCATACCCTACAGGCAACTCTATTGATAATCCTGTTGGTATCATTACTCGCTGCAGCGGTTTAAGCAAAACAGGCTCATTTAATTGAGCCCGAAGATCCATTCCTGAAGAACCACCTGTTGCATAAGATGGCAATGGATTGGATGACGTATTTACAATTTTAAGCGTTAGTTTTTCCACTAAAGCAAATGTAGCCATTGACATGTAGTGAAGCAGAAGAAGTTATACATCGCTTTGTTAAAACTAAACCCGCTGAAGTAAGGCTGTTGCATAGGCTACTACACCCTCTTCTCTACCTACAAAACCCATCTTTTCAGTAGTAGTTGCTTTTATAGAAACATCTCTTTCACCCAACTGTAGAATGGATGCAATCGCTTGCTGCATCTGGCTGACGTAAGGCTTTATTTTAGGAGCTTCTAAGGTGAGGGTGGTATCTATATTCACTACTTTATATCCTTCAGAGGTTATAAGGTCATAGGTACGTTTTAGCAATATCTTGCTGTCAATATTTTTGAACTCAGCAGAAGTATCAGGAAAATGAACGCCTATATCACCAAGGCACAAAGCACCCAGTAAAGCATCGCATATAGCATGAAGTAGTACATCTGCATCACTATGACCTAAGGCGCCTTTGTGATGTGGAATGTTGATTCCGCCAAGCCAGAGTTCCCTTCCTTCTACCAACTGGTGAAAGTCTATTCCTGATCCTATTCTAAACATATTGTAGGTATAAATGAAAAAGGCGAAGGTAAGAACCTCCGCCTTTTATAATCAATTAGATGATCGCTTATCTTGAAGCAGAACCATTAGTATTATTATCCAGGTCGAACACAAGGCTAAAGCGTAGTGTGTTTGAAAGCGGGTTACGGTTAACACCTTGACCTGTAGGGATCAGGTAAGAAAAGTTCAGACCGAAAACATTGTACTTAAGACCTGCGCCAAGTGTAAAATATTTACGGTTACCTTTTGTACGGTCTTCGTAAAAATATCCTGCACGCATCATGAACTGCTGGTTGTAAGTATATTCTGCACCACCTGAAATTTGAAATTCTCTTAACTCTTCGCCAAAGCTGCCAGCATCGCTGAAGCTGCCAAACCAGCTGCTGATAACACTCTTGTTACGATACCTGGCAAGACCTGCACTATCACCTAAAGCTGGTGGTGTAGGCACCAGTAGTTTATTTACATCAGCACCAACAGTTAGTTTATTATCATCATCAAATGACCATGTATAAGCTGCACCTAAACCAAGGTTTGCAGGTATATAATCTTTTTGCGTAGCGTCGCTAGTGTAAGAAATTTTAGATCCAAGGTTGCTAAGCACTATACCCCAGTTCCATCCTGCACCCTGCTCATTAACACCTGTATGGAATAAAGAGATATCACCTGATACTGCGTTACCAGCTTTGTAAGAAACGCCATTTACAGCCTGTCCACCAGCAAGGTTACTATTGATGTAACGAAGTGCTACACCCAATCCCAATCTTTCACCCAGTTTGCGGCTATAACCAAGGTCAATTGAAAATTCTCTCGGACGGAAAGACTGAAGATCGTTTCCTGCAAAATCTGTGAATTGAATATTTCCTAAACTAAAATAGCGAATAGATGATGAAACGGCCTGCTCTTCATCCAGCTTGTAGTAGCCAGCCAGTGAAGCAAGATAAACATCATTTAAACCCAGGTCTTTTAACCATGGAGTATATGTAGCGGCAATGCTTGTTCTGCTTTGTGCAAAAGGAGTTTTAGCCAGGTTCCAAAAAGAAGCATTCGCATCAGGAGACGTAGCAATACCTACATCGCCCATTCCACCGGCACGTGCATCTGGCGAAATCCTTAAAAAAGGTACTGCAGAAGTTACTACGTTTATTTTATTGGCATCCTGAGCATTACTGGCTGTTCCTAGTAATAGACCCAATAAAACCGCAGCAGACATTCTCAGAGTTGATTGTTTCATCGACACTATTTGTTTAGTTAAGAGTGTGTAAAAATAGAAGAATATTTCAAACGTGCAACAAAATAATGAGCCCCTGAAACCTACAGAATGTACAGCTTTTCAAGCTTTTCAGCACGTTTGCCGTCGGCGCCGGTTACAACTATTCTATATATATAAACGCCTCTGCCTAACCTGCTTCCATAGCTGTCACAACCATCCCATTCTATTTCCGTGCTTCGGTTGCCATCACTTTGAACGATCTTCTGCAACTGGTGAACCAGCTTGCCAGACACACTATAGATTTGAATCAAGGTCTTTAAGCTGCTTCCGGGTTGATTATGTTCAAACCAGAAACTTGTGCGGTTAGTAAAAGGGTTTGGATAGTTCAAAACATGTTGCAATTGCAGGTTTTCAGACCGGGCAACTACGAATTCTAAAAAGGTCTCGTTGCTGTTATTGGCCACGTCCCAAGCCTTTACTTTAAGTGTATGTGGCCCCGGCTGCAGCAATGGAAGTTGGAAGCGAACAGTTCCCTGTTTATAATTATCTATATCTGCTTCGTAAAAATCATTCAGGACAAGGAGGTTCTTTTCATCCCCATCCAGTATAGCAGTAATGTCATGTCCGATACCGGTACCTGTAGTATTGATACCTGATGAGTCTTTCAGCTTGATGATCAGCAACGGCTGCTCGTTTACCAACCCGCCGTTCACAAACTTTTCATCATTCAGATATGCTTTCAGCGACGGACCTTCTTCATCATTGATGGCAGTGTTACCAGTGCCGCCAATGAAAAAATTAGTAAAAAGACCATTTGCATCTTTGCTTCCATTCTCAGCATAGAAGCTCATTCTGCCATTTCCTAACTGGTAGTTGATATCCTTCGGCACGATAAACCTGAAACTGAAATAACCATTGGTAACTGTAGCCTTTCCTTTATAAACAACATTTGTTTGTTGATTGAATGTTGTGGGCAAACTTCCCGGATCATTTGCTAACGTAGACACAGGTTGTGCTTTATCAAAAACGGTGGGATAGATGGTGCCATTGAACGAGTGGAGCTGAATACCATTATTATCTGTAAGTATCCCGGTAATAGTACATTCTTCCAATGCTTTCAAAGTATCCGCCGCTGTAGCAGGAAGACCATTTACTGCCTGAACCTGCACCTTCCATTCAGGAAACGCCAGTCGCATTGCCGGATCGCCCAGCAAAGTAAACTTACGGTTGTTGACCACATCAGCAGAAGCATTGAGCGTATGGTTCTTCGTAATTCTGATAGCTTCTCCTAGTGAGCGATACTTTCCGGCTGCATCGGGCTGCAGTGCAAACTGCAGGTAAGCGTTGTTTATGATCCTGTTACTGAAAGCAAACACCAGGCGAGTGGTGGTAGTAAGAGCAATAGCACCTTTTTTATAATCCACCAGCAGGCTTTCTCCTAAAGATTTATTAGCCGGGTCATCAAAGGGAGCAAAATCACAAGTCGCCGTGATCATCAATGGCAGCTTGTCTTCATTGTTCAGCTGGTTGATCAGGTCACGATCAAAAATAGCTTCTTCAGCAAGACGCTGGCTGCCGCCGTGGCCACTGTAGTTCCAAACCAGGTTACCATTAAACATCTGGTTGATGATTGCCTGGTTCACCGCAGGGTACCTGCTTCCACCACTGCCACTTTCTTGTCTGAAGGCATCCAGGTATATCTTGTACTGGTTGTACAACGGATTAGCGGTATGGGCATTAGCTGAGATTAGTTCAGCATCATTCAGGTGCAGGTTTCCATCTTCATCGTCGGCAACAAACGTCAGGTTGTTTCTCCAACTGCCCAACGTAGCAGGGCTGTGGTAGTGAATGATCTTTTCTACAAATAGCTTAGCCTCAGCCGCGGTAGCTGCCGGTATGCGGCCAATACCAATATCCAGCAGACCAGGAGGCGAGTTCAGGTTGATATCATCCGCATCATCCAGTAAACCAAAAAAATCATCACTGGTATAAGTAGCCAGCGGATCCAGGCTGTTTATGCTTTGGTACGAAGGCACCAGGTTGGTATTAGCAGCCACTCGATTTTTATAATCAAAAGAAGCATCTCCAAACAAAAGCAGGTATTTTGGCCGCTTAGTGGTATCTGCCCCTGCCCTGTCGTAAAACATTTTTACATAATCCCTCACGGCAGCCGGATCAGGTATACCCGAGGCAAACTCATTAAAGATCTCCTCCGTTGTAGCCACCGTTACTTTCATCCCACTATGTTGTGCATGAAATGCAGCAAGCTTATTGGCTTCACCACGCAGCAAAGCATTTGTAACAATGATGTAATCAACTACAGCAGGTGCATGCAGGTTCTGATTATTCACCTTTCCCACAACTGTAGGCACTAGGAATTCTTCACCACTTATATATATGTACTCCCGGAGCCTGCCAGCATCATTCGAAAAGCTAACATTGCCGCTGCCTTGCAGGTTCATACGCAGCGGCTCCAGTGGGTTAGTTACTTCCCACACTTGCGCATTGGCTGTTGCTCCCGAAAGACTGAATGTGGCAGTATTCCCAGCTCCTACTGAATGCCAGTCTCTAAAAGGCTGCTGGCGTATGCCCGTCATTACCAGGTTGCGCCTGCACGAAACCTGCAGCCAGTTCAACCATCCCTGTGCGTTAAATGTTCCGGGGATGAAACTATAGTTAATCGTTACTGCCTCCTGCCCCGCCGGCACCGCTGCCTCCAGCTGGTTTTCTACAGCAAAAGCTTCCAATATATTTCCACTTACAGCTGGTATATTGATCATTGGCAAATTCTGCCCATTGACTCTTATCTCGAACCTGCTGGCTGCACCCACACTGCGCGCTGCAATATTGGTTCTGAAAGTAAGTGGTGAACCTGCAACTATTGAAGGAAATGTATAGGTAAACGAGCGGTGAAGGGTATTGCCCGGCGTACTGCTGAACTCCTCTCCATACCATTGCTTACCGCTACGCAAAAAATTGATGGTATCTACTTCGTGCGCAATTCTATCATCAAAAGTAGAAACTGGTATGCCTGTGCCGGTAGCAGATGATGTTTGTATGCGTTTTCCTGTACCTCCTATACTTATATAGTAGTAACACACATTGCTGTACAGGTTTTTTACAAAGTTGAAACGCTGCCCAAGGCTATCCTTCTGCCATGCATCCGGGCCAGCTGAATAAAAAAGAAAATAGTCACTACCATTCAAAACTCCATCACCACCATCTACTACCTGGATAGCATTTTCATACAGATCATCTATGCGCGAAACAGCATTGTTTTCCGGCAACATACCACCGCCATTACCATACAAGCGAATAGAAGCAGACGGGATGCTTTGACTGTTTATTCCCAGCGCATTAAAAAAAGCAATATCTATTTTATACACGCCCTCCTTAGCAACTGCAATCTTGTAGAAGTTGCCATTGGCCAACACAGATTGAGAAGAATACGTACGTTGCGCCCCAGCTAAGTAAGGAAAAACTGCAAGAAGGATTAAAAAGATTGGGAGGCGCTTCATCTACCATCCAAATTTATAGGGCAGTTTCCGAAACTCGTATTTTAAATACAAGACAATGCCCAACATGGACCCAAGACCTGCCAATTCTCATTAAATTTTCCTGAAGAAAAAGCCTTGCGCTTTTACCTATTTCCTTCAAGGACACAAGTCTTAAAAGCCAAAATACACTCATAATCAAAGCTGAAACAGAACAATACTTGCACGCTAAGCACCGTTTACAAACTGCATTTGTAGTAAAAAATGTACGGGAGCAGTTTTACAAAATTGCTAACAATCCAGTTTTTGCAGCAGAAGAAGATTATTTGATTAATTCTTTTATATTCGCAAGTCTAATCACCAGAGATCACCCAATTATATCCCGTATAGAATAATATCTACTCCTTATTTTCGTTCAACTTAGAAGTTAAATTGTCTCACATGCAAAGATTATTGCGTCTTAAACATTTTACGCTGGTTTTAGCGGCTGCCGCTGCTTTAGGCTCGTGCAAGGCTAAAAAAGCCAAAAGCGACATGACCGGCTGGAATTACAACGACAAGAACATGGGTGGTTTTCATGTCGCAAAAGCCAAAGACATTAAAACCGGACCGGGATTAGTGTTTGTTCAGGGTGGTACCTTTACAATGGGCGCAACCAACGAAGACATCATGGGCGACTGGAACAATATTCCACGCCGTGTAACTGTCAACTCATTTTTTATTGATAAAACAGAAGTAGCAAACGTTCACTACCGTGAGTACATTCACTGGATTGAGAACGTGTTCAGCGATCCTCAATATGAAGCAGTGGTAGAAGGTGCTAAGCCTGATACACTGGTTTGGAGAAGCGAACTTGCTTACAACGAACCTTACGTAGAATATTATTTCCGTCACCCATCTTACAACTTTTATCCTGTAGTAGGTGTAAACTGGAAGCAGGCGCACGATTTCTGTATCTGGCGTACCGACAGGGTTAACCAGAACGAGTTGATCCAGGCTGGCTACCAGAACAAGAATGTTCTGAAAACAGAACTGCAAGGTGGTGGACAAGAAAACTTCAATACCAAAGCTTACCTGATGGGTGAATACCAGGGTGTACCTGGCAAACCTAAAAAAGGTGGATTGGTAGACGCACAAGGTCGTCCTCGTAACACCGTACGTTTCGATGATGGTATCCTGTTGCCTGGTTACCGCCTGCCTACAGAGGCTGAGTGGGAATATGCAGCATTGGGTTACATCAATCAAAACCCACAAGTACGTGGCAGCGAGAAGAAACGTGGTGAGGAATTGGTTTCTAACAAGCAGATATTCTCATGGAACAACGATGGATACGATAACCTGCGTGCAACCCGTCGTGGTACATGGCAAGGTAGCTTCCTGGCTAACTTTAAGCGCGGAAGTGGTGATAACATGGGTACTGCCGGTGGTCTGAACGACCGTTCTGCTATCCCTGCCGAGGTTACAGCATTCTTCCCTAACGGGTTTGGTGTGTACAATATGAGTGGTAACGTGAGCGAGTGGGTAGCCGATGTTTATCGTCCGCTTACCAATGTAGATGCTGACGATTTCAACCCATACCGTGGTAACAGGTTCCAGAAAGTGGATATGTCTGGTGGACAAGGTAATCTTCGCGACGATCTTGGACGCATTAAAATGGTGGACGAAGTAGACTCTACTTTACGTAACCGCCGCAACTACCAACGTTCTTACGCTATTAACTATATGGATGGTGACTCACTTACCAATACCCAGTATGGTTATGGTATCACTACCCTTATCAGCGACAAGAGCCGCGTTATCAAAGGTGGTAGCTGGAACGACAGAGCTTATTGGTTGAGCCCAGGTGCCCGTCGTTTCCTGGAAGAAGATCAGAGCAGTAACACCGTAGGTTTCCGTTGCGCTATGACGCATTTTGGAGCTCCTGAAGGTAAAGGCCGCAAAACTGGTAACTTCTTCCCTTCGCGCAGACAAAAGAGATAAGGAAAAGGTAAATACAAAACAAGGCCATCCGTTTTTCGGGTGGCTTTTTTGTTACACCAACATTTCATCTTTTGGCGACAGTTGAGGCGACGCTCCGTTCATCTTTATAACTTTGGGCAACGGTGGTGCAAATACTACAGGTGTTTATATTCCATTACATCATCAAGCAAATCACATGGCTGAAAAAGAAAAACTAAGAATAGATAAGTACTTATGGTCAATCCGCTTATTTAAGACCCGTAGCCTGGCATCAGAAGCCTGCGATAAAGGTAGAGTTAGAATGCAGGGAGCACCTGTCAAAGCGTCTAAAACAGTGAACATTGGAGATGAATACGAGGTGAAGACAGAAGCAAAAAAATGGGTGATAAAAGTGACCGGGCTGCTACACAACCGCGTGCAGTTCAGCGAAGCAATCAAGTACTACCTTGACCTTACACCAGAAGAAAACCTGGAGATCGCAAAAGTACAGGCTTCATCTTTTCATACAGGCAAGCGCTTGAGTAAGATTGGCAGGCCAACCAAAAAAGAACGCCGCGACCTGGAAGATTTTACAGGCGCCCCCGGTGAACCGGAAGAATAAACCTCATTCTTATTATTTCTCAATACAACTTCCATAGCCTCTTCTTTCTTTTTACTACTAAGTTTGCGGCATGAAGATCGACATCATATCTGTATTGCCGGAGCTAATGGAGAGCCCGCTATCGCACAGTATAATGAAGCGTGCACAGGACAAAGGGCTGCTGCAGGTAGAGGTACATCCTTTACGCAAATGGGCCGTTAACAAACATGGCCAGGTAGACGATTACCAGTTTGGTGGCGGCGCCGGTATGGTGATGATGTGCGAGCCGTTGGCCACCGCCATTGATGAACTACAGGAAAAGAACGGCAAATACGATGAGATCATTTACATGACTCCCGACGGCGCTCGTTTTGAACAACGCACCGCCAACATACTGTCAATGAAACAACAGCTACTGATCATCTGTGGTCATTACAAAGGCATAGATGAGCGTATTCGTGAGCATTATGTAACCATGGAGATCTCTATTGGAGATTATGTACTAAGTGGCGGCGAAATAGCTGCTGCAGTGGTTGTAGACGCTATTGGCAGGCTGCTGCCAGGCGTTCTGAACGATGAGACCTCTGCCCTGTTTGATTCATTCCAGGACAATCTATTGGCGCCTCCTGTGTATACACGCCCTGCTGACTTCAGAGGTTGGAAAGTGCCAGATGTACTGCTTGGTGGCGATCCTAAAAAAGTAGACGAATGGCGTCATGAGCAATCCATCAAGCGAACAAAAGAACGCCGCCCAGACCTATATGACGAAGAGTAAATAGAAATCCTTTTTAGAAACATCGTAGTTCTACTAATATAACATGTCCGATTCGGATATCTTCTAGGACTCTAGAAAGCAGATTCACCACCTGCTGCAGTTATTTTTGGTATACCAATTTATCCAGTACCCTTTCGATATCCAAGTATGAAAAGCCCCGTTTTATCCAATTTCCGAGAAACCAAAGAAATCCAATTCTGAAAAACCAGGAGTTTCCATTTACCTTGAAAAACCACAAGGCTAATCAGGAAAACAAAACTCAGTTCAGCCCCACCCACCAGTGGGGTTGTTTATTTTATAGCTGATATCATACCAGGAAAGAATAAACTTCCACTTCTCGTCCGCTAAGAGCAGTATCCTGTCTTTTATAAGCACTCCATCAAAATATTTTCTACAAATTGCATCGTCTTCATCAAGTGGCCGTTTCTAAACCTATGCAAGAAAGCTAACCACAACACCAAAAATGAACTTGATGTTGACAACCCCTGGATCACCTTTATCAAGCCCCTTTTCGGGGCTTTTGTTTTTTTATCCCTGTTACCAAAAGAGATTACTCCTGGAAAGTTTGAGAAATAAAAAAGGGGCCTAGGATAAAGATCCAGCCCCGTTTTAATCCAATATTCTATGAAAAACCATACACATAGATGGCAGCAGTAGAGGTTAAGTTGCAGCGAGTTATGCAGTTAGAGCAATTAATTGTTCAAACTTTATCTTTTGTTGAAAAACTGGCAACTGAAGTAGGGAAATTGAAAAACAGGATGAAAAAACCTGTGAAGTAATTTGAAATGCAGAAGAGGCAGGTAGTAAAAAGCAAAAAGGGCCAGGATAGAAATCCAGCCCTGTTTTAATCCAATATTCTATGAAAAACCATACACATAGATGTGTGCATGTGGAGGTTAGTTGCAATCGCTTACAATTAGATTTACTTCCAGGTAGCAGCAAAGCCGGCAGCGTATTCCTCTAGTGTTTGTGAAGGCTTTTTCATAGCGAAATATTTCAATAGCATTTCCATTTCCCCAGCACTTATTTCACCATGCTTATAAAAGGGCTGCCCACCCGGAGTGATGATAACAGTTGTAGGATAAACAATACTTCCCCTTGTTAGGTAGACGGCAAAGTCATGCACATCATACCGCGGGTTGAAAGTGAACGCCTTGTTATTCCACATAATAGTGTCCTTTCCTTCGGCATTGAACTTAAAGCGCAGGTAATTTTGCTTCAGGTAGCTTACCACCGAATCATTTTTAAAAGTGGTAGCATCCATGATCTTACAATAGCGGCACCAGTCAGTATAGATATCAATAAAAACAGGTTTATTGGTGGACGCTGCTAAATGCGTTACTTCCTGCCATGTTTGCCATAAACCCTGATCTGCCTTTTTCTTTTGTGCATGCGCGCCCATACCTATCAGCAACAGCAACATCAATGGCATAACTTTTTGCATCCTACTTTTGTTAGAAGCCAAAGTTATCATATACATGCCCAACAAGATTGTTATAGCTATTACAGGCGCCAGTGGAGCTATTTATCCAAAACTTTTACTTGATAAATTGATACAGGCAAAAGACCAGTGGGAGAAAGTTGGCGTAGTAATGAGCAATAACGCTAAAGATATCTGGCGCACAGAACTGGGCAATGAAGATTATAAGGATCTGCCAGTAGACTTTTACGACAAGTACGACTTCATGGCTCCCTTTGCTTCTGGCTCGGCTCAATTTAATACCATGATAGTAGCACCCTGCAGTATGGGCACGCTGGGCCGTATAGCAGCAGGCACCAGCGACGACCTGGTAACACGTGCTGCCGATGTGATACTAAAAGAACGACGCAAACTGGTGCTCCTTCTTAGGGAAACGCCTTACAACTTGGTTCATATCAGGAACATGGAAACCGTAACGCTTGCCGGTGGCATCATCTGCCCTGCCAGCCCCTCCTTTTATAGCAAACCTGCAACCATTGATCAACTGGCTTCGACAGTAGTAGATAGGCTGCTGGACCTTGCTGGTATTGACATCAACAGTTTCAGGTGGGGAAATTGATACTTTTTCTTTTCCTCATTTTTTTTAAGAAATGAAATGAACTGTAGTTAACACTAAAAGGTTTAGACAGTTCATATTGCCATATTTGATCTTTATCTAAAGGAACTACCCATTCTTTGCATACTTTCAAATCCTCACACGATTGCGGGTATTCTTTTTGATAAAAATTAAACTATAGATTTGTCATTCACTAAAAAACGATTGCATAATTTATGTCAGTGCCAACTATCATGATTCCATTAGAAAAGATCTTACAAGTAGGTTTACCGGAAACAACCAACATTCACTACCAGCTAACACCGGATGAACTGGTGCAACAAGCTGTAGAACGCGGGCAAGGCGAACTGAACGATACAGGCGCTTTGGTGGTTAAAACAGGTGAATTCACCGGGAGAAGTCCGCAAGACAAATTCATTGTAAAAGATTCAATCACTGAGAACACTGTTCATTGGAACAATTTCAACCTGCCGATCGACGAAAAATATTTCCATCAACTAAAGAAGAAAGTGCTTAACTATCTCGGGCAGCAAGACGAGGTGTGGGTAAGAGATTGTTATGCATGTGCACATCCTGAATATCGCCTCAACATCAGGGTTATCAACGAAAATCCGTGGAGTAACCTGTTTGCCTATAATATGTTTCTACGTCCAACTGATGACGACCTGGAAACTTTTGAAGCAGATTGGCACATTATACAAGCACCTGGTTTTTATGCTGACCCTGCAGTAGATGGTACAAGGCAACACAATTTTGCTATTGTATCTTTTACTGAAAAGACGATCATCATTGGCGGCTCAGGTTATACCGGCGAAATGAAGAAAGGCATCTTTACCATTCTGAATTACATACTTCCACACGACCGCAATGTGCTTAGCATGCACTGCAGTGCCAACATGGGCGAAGATGGCGACACCGCTATTTTCTTTGGCCTGAGTGGTACCGGTAAAACAACATTGAGCGCTGATCCTAATCGCAAGCTGATTGGCGATGATGAGCACGGCTGGAACGGCAATGCTATCTTCAATTTTGAAGGGGGCTGCTACGCAAAAGTGATAGACCTGAGCGAAGAAAAAGAACCTGAGATTTTCCATGCTATTCGTCCAGGCGCTATCGTGGAAAATACCACCTTTTTAGATGGTTCTAACCAGATAGATTTTGCTAGTAAAAAGATAACTGAGAACACGAGGGTTAGTTATCCGCTTACTTATATCAGCAACGCGCTTGAACCTTCTATAGGCAATACACCTAAAAATATTTTCTTCCTTACTGCAGATGCTTATGGCATTTTGCCTCCTGTAAGTAAACTCACACCGGGCCAGGCAATGTACCAGTTCATTAGCGGCTACACTGCAAAAGTAGCAGGCACCGAGGCAGGTGTTACCGAGCCTAAGTCTACTTTCAGTGCATGTTTTGGCGCACCTTTCTTACCGCTTCACCCTGGCTTTTATGCAGAAATGCTGGGTGAGAAAATGAAAGAAAACCAGGTGAATGTTTGGATGATAAATACCGGTTGGACCGGCGGACCTTATGGTGTGGGTAACAGGATAAAACTTGGCTATACCCGTGCTATGATAACAGCTGCATTGAACGGCGAACTGGACAAAGTAGAATTTGTAGCGCATCCTGTTTTTGGAATGATGATGCCAACTTCATGTCCGGGTGTTCCGGCCGAGGTGCTTAACCCGAGGAATACATGGGAAGACAAAGAAGCATACGATGAGCGTGCAAAAGACCTTGCTCAACAGTTCCGCAAAAACTTTGAAAAATATGCAAGTGGTGTTACAGAAGAAATACTGGCCGCTGCACCTTCAATAGATTGATCTCTAAAAGAGAGGATAAAGGTTCCCTTATGATTGCTTCCAATGTTACAAGCTCTGCCACCAGGTGGAGCTTGTTTCTTTTTGTAAACGAACCAAATGAGATAATCAATAAAAAGCAGGAGCAAAAATTATCGCTTTTCTTCTGGTTTAGCCGGGTTACCGGGAATTGTGGCGTTTAAAATGTTCCAGAATCTTTGTTCAGTCATAGAGGTTGGAAATTTTGAGCACAATTGCAGGCAAGATGGAACATGTTTATGTAGTACTGGTAGTTGAAACACCGATGCTTCATACACTTGTTGATAATGATTAAAAAGAGAAAAGATTGCTTCATGTTCTTCCGCCAGTAATAAAGAAACATGCGTGTTGTAGGCAGCAATTCTTTTACATTGTCAGTAACACTCCATGATAATTCAGCGGATAAATGACTTCATAAAACCACTCGTCTGCGGCTGTATTGATGCGTCTTCCAATCACTGTAAATAGACCTATTAAAACTGCTAAAAATAATGCTTGATGTTTCATTTTTATGGTTGCCTACAACGTAAAAGCGTTTATGAAGTTGTGGCCTTTTAAAAAACATCAGTCTCAATTAACCACAGGGGCAAAATAGCGATTTCAAGTTCAATGCTTAATCTCCAGCCTCAATTTTATAAACACACTGTACATGCCGTTTTGTATTCGCAGAGCAAGAGAGATTAAAGATTAATTGCTTTCTTTTCTGAATTTTTTATAAGTGCTTCCATTAGAGTTTTTAGTCCATTTAGAGTTCCGTCAAAATATCTTCCTTGGCGGAAGGCGGGAATAAAAGCTTTATCAACAACTTCTTTAGTTTCTCCGTCTGTCAATACCTTTTCAATACCGTAGCCATTTTGAATTCTTATTTTTCTGTAGCCTCTACTGATGCCGATTAACACACCGTTATTTTTTTCTTTTTGTCCTACGCCCCAATATTTTGCAATTCTCAAAGTCAAAGCGTCTAAACTGTCTTTAGTCATCATTAATGTATCGAATGTTACAATAGCCATTTGCACGGTTGTCCTTTTCTCGAAGTCTAAAATCAAACTGTCTAAAATGTCCTCCTCATCGTCCGTATAAAGGTTTTCGTAGTCGTTAACATAACCAGATGGCTGCGGCAAACTGTCCCAAAATATTTGTCTGAATAAATTTATTCTTTTGGCGGTACTATCTAAATTCTCTGAAGATTGACAGAAGGAAATACTTGCAATTGCAAAAATAAAAAAGGTTAGAAAACCTGCTCGTTTGTTAAATTTCATAAAAGTGGCATATAACGTTCACGGCTTCATGCAGGTGCGGCATTCGCCCCACTTCCGCCGTGAGCCGGTGTTGATTTATTAATGAATATTCAATTTAACAGCTTTTGCTCAACAAATAACTTCCCGCCCGAACCGAAGATGAATAAAATATCACTGCCGATTGCTACCTCTTACGCCACGCTTGAATGAACCGATCGATGGCAGAAGTTAAGTTCTATGAGCAGCATAGCTTTTATGCAAGAACCATGTTATTTTTCGTCGTGTATAGTTTTAAAATATGATTCTATCTTTTTAAAATCTTCAATTGTCCATCCATTGATTGCTTCTTGACTGAAAATTATTTTTTTATCTTTTTCAAATATGAGACAGTCAACAGGGTACCTATATCTGTACCGTTTTCTCGTGTATATCTTTAAGTGATCCCTATTATCTATTTTAATAATCCTGACTTTGTCAAAATTTGTATAAGTTAATCGTAAGGAACTTGTAGTAGCATCATATTTAACACTTAGTAGAACATTATAAGCAAAATAGCAGCTAACGATAAATAATAAGAAAAGGACAAACATTAGTATAAACAATAAGTGCTGCATTCCATTAACAACAATATATAAAACGAGACTAATGAGTAGCCACCTGATGTATGCAGTAAATATCTTCAAGACCCTTCTCCAGTATGAACCGTAAAACGCATCTAAATTAAACGCGACATTTTCAACATCCATTTTAGCTCTTTCAAATGTTTTGGTATTGCCACTAATTCCCGCTAACGTCAAAGATGTTGTGAAGTGGCTATATTCCGTGTTCCAGCCGCTTCAATTACTTCTTACCGTCTGTTATTTTATAGTTGAAAGATAGTTATGAAGCAGCCATTTTTGAAACATATTGTTAAGTGCTGTTAATTAGAAGAATTAGCTTTCGTTAAAAAGGAGTAAACTGAATATCATATCCGTAAGGATTGTCTTCGGGCGGCTTCACTGGGTCTGTCTCGTAAACTTCTATATCATGCGTAACCCTATAGCCAATTTGCCCGCCAATGCTTTGGAAAACATCAGCGGCCTGATTTGCATCCAACGCCCAAATCTTCATTGCGATTATAGCAGTGCCAGGTCTGCACTCAAAGCCTTCAACCAACTCGCCCACCAGCCCTTGAGCTAATAACGTGTAATGCTTAAATGGTGTTGTTAATTTCCCGTACCGAAGATTGAGTTTCCAATCTTTCTCCACGTTGAAATTTGAGATTTTTTAATAGCGCCTAACGAAGCTAAACCTTACGCTTTAACAAACAATATGTTGATATAATAATTTTAGTATTAATATTAGCACAATCCATTCTTACCGCTTTTTTTGCACAAAAAAAAGCAGGAGCGCTAACTCCTGCTTTTTTGAAAGAATTTATTGCTGTACTAAAACAGCCCAAACAACTGCGCGTCTATTTTATTGATGATATCTCCCATATCTTCTGAGTTCTCGCCAAACTTGTTCTTATCTACATCTATAACCAGTAGTGGCCCCTCTTTGTAATTCTCGATCCACTTGTTGTAATATTCATTCAATTTCTTCAGGTAATCCAGCCTGATATTTTCTTCGTATTCCCTGCCGCGCTTTTGTATTTGACCTACCAGCGTAGGCACCGACGCCTGCAGGTAAATAAGCAGATCTGGTGGCTGCACCATGCTTTTCAGCGTTTGAAAGAACTGGTAATAGTTATCAAAATCGCGCTTGCTCATCAAACCCATGTCGTGGAGGTTGGGCGCAAATATGTTCGCATCCTCGTAGATCGTCCTGTCTTGTATAATTGTTTCTGTACCTCTTTGTATCTCCAGCAACTGGTTCAAACGGCTGTTCAAAAAGTAGATCTGCAGGTTGAAACTCCAGCGCGGCATATCCTCGTAAAAATCATTCAGGTACGGGTTATTAGCTACATCTTCAAACTGAGGTATCCAGCGGTAATGCTTGCTCAACGCTTCGGTAAGGGTGGTTTTGCCGGCACCTATATTCCCGGCTATGGCTATATGTTTTGGTTTTTTATTCTTTGGCATTTGCTGGAGTTACCTTTTTGTAAAGTGGGCGAAAATAGCAGGATTTTGTGTAGAAGAGGCTGTCTAAAAGTAATTTAATCCAATTGCCTCACGAACCAGTTTCATGGTTTCACTGGCACTTGCTCTTGCCTTTTCTGCACCCTTCTCCATCACCTGGCGCAGGTAAGCATCATCTGCTAAAATGCCATCTACCTTTTCACGAATAGGAGCTATAAAAGCCACCATATCTTCAGCCAGTTGCTTTTTCATGTCGCCATACCTGATGTTGCAGGTATTGAAGTCAGCTTCATATTTTTCAATAACCTCCTGGCTGCTCACCAGCTTCATCAGCAAAAACAAGTTGGAGATATATTCAGGTTTTTCTGAATTAGGTTCTGTAGGTCCCGCATCCGTTTTAGCCTTCATCACCTTCTTTCTTATCATTTCATCATCATCGGCCAGGTACAGCGTAGCCATTTGGTTTTCGCTCTTACTCATTTTGCCACTGCCATCCAGGCTCGGCACCTTTACCAGCTCCTGGCTATAGTTAAATGCCATTGGTTCCGGGAAAACGTCACCATACCTGTGGTTGAAACGCTTTACAAAATTGCGCGCCATTTCCAGGTGTTGCTCCTGGTCTTTACCTACCGGCACCAGCGACGCACGGTGAAGTATGATATCAGCTGTTTGAAGGACAGGATAAGTAAGCAAACCGGCATTTACATTATCCGGGCTTTGACGCACCTTGTCTTTAAAAGTTGTTGTCTTTTCCAGCTCGCCCTTATAAGCCAGCATGTTCAGGTACAGGTACAGCTCGCTGGTTTCGTATATATGACTTTGGCAATAAAAAGCAGCCTTATCCGGGTCAAGTCCGCAGGCGATGTTCTCCGCCAGCACGCGATGCACATTACCCTTCAGTTCTTTTGTATCAGGATGCGTGGTTAGCGAGTGAAGGTCTGCTACCATAAAATAGCACTCAAACTCCTCCTGCATTTTTACATAATTCCTGATGGCACCAAAGTAATTACCAAGGTGCAAAAATCCTGTGGGCCTGATCCCACTCATTACAATAGGCTTTGCTTCCATAAGGCGGCGAAGATAAAGTGAACTAAGAAACCTGCAGAGAGAAAATCAGCTGGCATTACTTAAAAATCATTACCCCTGCTACTACAGCACAACGACCAACCACAAGGCCTTAACCACTATTTTTGCTGCCAAACTTTTACTATCAATTCTGCGCCCTCCATATTAGACAGCCCTATAGAATACCTGAAAGGTGTGGGACCACTGAAGGCTGATATGCTGAAGAAGGAACTGAACATCTTCACCTTTGGCGACCTGCTGGAGCACTTTCCGCTGCGACACATTGACAAAACAGCCGTAAGTAAAATAGCCGCCATCAATTCATCTACCGAATTTGTGCAGGTTGTGGGCGTGCTGGACGAAATGGTGGCAATGGGAGAAAAAAGAAGTAAAAGATTGATCGCCCAGCTGCGCGACAATACGGGTGCAGTGGAATTGTGCTGGTTTCAATCAATTCACTTTGTGCAGAAGGCCCTTGTGCCGGGGCAGAAATACCTGGCTTTTGGAAAAGTGAGCTTTTTCAACGGCCGCCCGCAAATGACACACCCCGAGCTGGAGCCTTACAATCCCGCAGTGGCAGAAGGCAAAGGATTAGAACCTATTTATCCTACCACCGAAAAGCTAAAAGCAAAAGCGCTCAATGGCAAACAACTGGGAAAACTAACAGCGGCACTCCTCGCCATCATTTCTCCCAAAGACATCCCGGAGATGATCCCTGCTCCCATTGTATCCAGGCTGCAGATGGTGCCGCGTTACGACGCTTATGTAAATATTCATTATCCTAAGTCAGCAAGTATTTACCAGCAGGCGCTTTACCGCCTGAAGTTCCAGGAGTTTTTTATTGCGCAGGTAAGGCTGGGCATTACCCGGCTGCAGCGTCACCGGCACAGCCAGGGCGTGGTGTTCGAAAAGGTGGGTGAATACTTCAATACGTTTTACAACCAATACCTCCCCTTCCAGCTTACTGGCGCGCAAAAAAGGGTTTTGAAAGAAATACGTACCGATACCGGCCGCGGCAAACAAATGAACAGGCTGCTGCAGGGCGATGTAGGCAGCGGTAAGACCATTGTTGCGCTCTTAACCATGTTGCTGGCCGCCGACAACGGCTACCAAAGCTGCCTGATGGCACCCACCGAAATACTGGCTACGCAGCACTACAACGCGCTGAACGAACTGCTGCAAAACATGCCGGTAGAAATAGGCTTACTAACCGGCAGCACCAAAATTGCACAGCGCAGGCAATTGTTGCAGCAGCTGGCAGATGGCTCTTTGCATATGGTAGTAGGAACACACGCGCTTATAGAAGATCCCGTTGTTTTTCACAAGCTAGGTCTTTCCATTATAGATGAACAGCACAGGTTTGGCGTAGCGCAGCGGGCTAAACTGTGGGCTAAAGCAGCCATTCATCCACATGTGCTGGTAATGACGGCCACACCTATTCCGCGTACACTGGCTATGACCGCCTATGGCGACCTGGATTATTCCATTATGGATGAACTGCCGCCGGGTAGGCAACCGGTAACCACCGTTCATCGCAATGAGATGCACCGCGTAAAGGTGATGGATTTTATAAGGCACGAGATAGAGAAAGGTAGGCAGGCTTACATCATCTTTCCTTTGATAGAAGAAAGCGACAAGCTGGACTACGAGAACCTGATGGATGGATATGAACATGTGAAAGCATTTTTTCCTGAACCGAAGTACTGGATAAGCATGGTTCATGGCAGGCAAACACCTGAAGTGAAGGAAACCAACATGCAACGATTTGTAAAAGGCGACACTCAGATAATGGTAAGTACTACGGTAATAGAAGTTGGTGTCAATGTGCCAAATGCATCCATAATGGTCATTGAAAATGCAGAGAAATTCGGCCTGTCGCAGCTGCACCAGTTACGGGGCAGGGTAGGTCGTGGTAGCGAAAAAAGCTATTGCATCTTGCTTACCGGCAGCAAGCTGAGCAACGACGCAAGGGAAAGGATCAAGACCATGTGCGATACAAATGATGGTTTTAAAATAGCAGAAAAAGACCTGGAACTGCGCGGCCCCGGCGATATTGAAGGAACGCGGCAAAGCGGTGCACTCAATTTCAAGCTGGCAAGCCTGGTGAACGATAAACCCATTTTAGAACAGGCAAAGCAGGAAGCTGAACTGCTGCTGGAAAACGACGAGGATCTGGGAGCAATAGATAATGCTCCGTTAAAGAACTACCTGTCTTTGCAAAAAGGTAAGACAGCCTGGAGCAAGATCTCGTAAGTATTTACCAAGAAGTGGCAGCGTATTTCTTGTTGAAAGCGCAGCCGCTAAATGTTAAGAAATTGATTCAGGTAAGACTAAGTACTTTTATTTCAACCCTCTCCCGGTTTAATTGAACAAGAAGATTTAACAATACCTGCTACTGATCTGTAAGTAGCTTTATTCCATATATTAAAGTAACTTTTCAAAAAATAGACGACTTGAAACATCGAGTATCATTAGCCCTGGTCGTAGCCTTTATTTGTCTCCAATTTACCAGCTTAGCGCAATATGCAAACCTGGAATTTATAGAAAACAAAGGGCAGTGGGATTCTAAAGTAAAATTTAAAGGTTCAATAGCAAATGGCGGTTTCTTTTTAGAAGAAAATGGTTTTACCGTAGTAAAAGAAAACGATGAGGACATGGAACGTGTGGGTGAATATTTTCATGGCCACTCGCATGCTGCTGCAAGGAAAGCACCTCCTGCCACCTCTGAAAAAGAATTGAATGTAAGGGCACATGCTTACAAGGTGCAGTTTGTAAATGCAGGCAATCCTACCATTGTTCCCGACAAACCTCTCGATACCTACAACAACTATTTTATTGGAAGTGATGCTTCTAAATGGGCAACCAATTGCCGCATCTACCAGGGCATTACTTACCAGGAAATTTATCCCGGTGTAGATGTTCGCTATTACACTTCTGAAGGAAAATTAAAGTACGACATCATTGTAAAGAAGGGCGCTAATCTTGCCAGGATAGCCATGAAATACGATGGTGTGGATGGTCTTTCTGTAAAAAATGAAGAACTGATCATCAAAACTTCAGTAGGCGAAATGCGTGAACTAGCACCTTATGCGTTCCAGGTTATCAATGGTGTAAAACAAGAAGTAAAATGTCGTTTTAAAGTAGCAGGCAAGCAGGTTCAATTTGCAGTGGAAAACTACAACCGTAACGAACCACTCATCATCGACCCTGTATTGATCTTCTCCACCTTTTCAGGCAGTACCGCCGACAACTGGGGCTATACAGCTACCTATGGAAACGACGGAACTTTTTACGCCGGCGGTATTGTGTTCGGCTCTGGTTTTCCTACCAGCCCGGGCGCTTACCAGGTAAATTATGGCGGCGGAACTACCAGTAACTCACTTGCAGGTTTCGATATAGGTATCATGAAGTTTAGTGCTAATGGCACCCAAAGATTATATGGTACTTATTTAGGCGGAACTGGCAATGAGCAGCCAACCAGTTTAATAGTAGATGGGCAAGGCAACCTTGTCATTGGTGGAAATACAACTTCTGCGAATTATCCGACTACTGGCCCGGTGATAGGCCCAGGTGGCGATTGGGATATTTTCATAACCAAACTAAATGCTAGCGGCACCAACCTGGTAGGTAGCCGCAAAATAGGCGGTTCAGGAAGAGACGGTGTTAATATTCGTCCTAAGAGCGAACCTCCATTGGGTGCTGCTTCCATCCGCCGCAACTATGGCGACGACTCCAGGAGCGAGGTCATGTTGGATGGATCAAATAATATTATTCTTGTTTCAAATACTCAGTCAGGAAATTTCCCTGTTACGCCAGGCGTGTTCCAGTCAACTTTTGGAGGCGCGCAAGACGCGGTTGTCATCAAAATGACACCCAATGTTGACAATGTACTTTTCAGCAGCTTTTTAGGTGGCGCAGGCGATGATGCTGCTTTCGTAGTTGCTATCCATCCTATAAACGGCAACTTGTATGTTGGCGGCAACACCACGAGCATTTCCGACCTACCGGGTGATAAAACAGGTGTACTGTACCCGGGTTTCCAGGGTGGTGTTACGGATGGTTTTGTTTCAATTGTAAATCCTGCAGGTACTTCTCTTATTCGAACTACTTATATAGGCACTACCGGTAATGATATGTTGTATGGCATCCAGTTCGACAACAGGGGCTTCCCCTACATCATGGGTACCACCACCGGCACATGGCCAATATTGAATGCAGCTTTTAGCCAGGCAGGTGGTAAGCAGTTTATCTCCAAACTACAACCTGATCTTTCAGGATATGTATATTCTACAGTGTTTGGAACCAACTCACCTACTCCCAATCTTTCACCTACAGCAATGCTGGTAGATAGATGTGAGAACGTATACGTTTCAGGATGGGGAGGCAGCATTAACGATGCAGCAGGCACTTATCCTAACTCAGGTACAACAGGCCTTCAGACTACACAAGATGCTTTACCCTATCCACGCGCTGATAGGATTTCGGATGGTAGCGATTTCTATTTCTTTGTTTTAGAAAAGAATGCTACCCGCCAATTATATGGCAGCTTCTTTGGACAGTTTGGTGGTTCAGGCGAACACGTAGATGGAGGTACAAGCCGCTTCGACAGGCAAGGTATTATCTACCAATCGTTGTGCGCCAACTGTGGAAGAAATGCTAGTTTTCCTACTACACCCGGGGCATGGGCAGCAACCAATGGATCAAACAACTGTAACCTTGCTGCAGTAAAAATTGAATTCGACTTTGCCGGTATTGCCAATACAATTGAATCATCCATCAACGGTGTTCGTGGCGACAGTTCAGGCTGTGTTCCGTTGCGTGTCAGGTTTGAAGACTTGAATGCAGAAGGTCAATCGTACAGGTGGGACTTTGGCGACAATACGCCAGAAGTAACTACTACTGTTCCTAGCGTAGAGCACATCTATAATGCTGTAGGCGACTACAGGGTGCGGCTAATTTCAATCGACAGCAACTCCTGCAACATCTCTGATACATCGTACCAATGGATAAGGGTAAGAGAGGATATTGCTACACCTAATTTCAACTTTAGCAAAGTAGGTGGCTGTGCTTCTACTACTTACCAGTTCAACAATACATCTACATCTGCTACAGGCAGGCCATTTACCAATACATCATTCCAATGGTTCTTTGATGATGGCACACCGCCTGTAACCACGGGTACAGCATCTATCAATCACACCTTTGCCGGACCAGGAACATATAGGGTAAAATTGGTAGTGGTGGATACTGCTTTTTGTAACGCCCCGGATTCCATTATCCAAAATGTACGTATAGCAGCCAATGTAAGAGCCAGCGTAAGAAATGTTGACTCAAGCGCTTGTGCTCCACATACCATTACGTTTGACAACAACTCCCAGGGAGGTGAAAGCTTTGAGTGGGACTTTGGTGATGGCACTACATCTACTGAACAATCTCCTACTAAAACATATACTATTCCCGGAACGTACAACATCACTTTGGTGGCAACGGACAATAGTACGTGTAATGTAACGGACACGCTCAGGTTTAGGATCGTAATAAGTGGCAGCCCAACAGCGTCCTTTGTTTACACACCTGTACCACCAAGAGAGAACACTCCGGTAGAGTTCTTCAATAATTCAACTGGCGCCAGCAGTTATAGGTGGGAGTTTGGTGATGGAGAGGTATTGGAAACTACTTCCACCAATCCAATTTCACACATTTTCAATGAAACACGCACCTACCAGACTTGCCTGATCGCAATCAATCAATACGGTTGCCGCGACACAATATGCCAGCCTATACAGGCACGCGTTATCCCGCTATTGGATGTACCAAATGCATTTACACCAAATGGTGACGGTGTAAACGACAAAGTTTTTGTTCGCGGATTTGGTATAGCAAAAATGAACTGGAGGATCTACAACCGTTGGGGTACTGTTGTATTTCAAACCAACAACAGAACCGAAGGCTGGGATGGAACATACCGAGGCGCTAAGCAACCCAAAGAAGTTTATCACTACGTGCTCGATGTAGAATTCTCTGATGGAAAGAAATACCAGAAGAAGGGAGATATTACCCTATTATGATGAAAAGAAAAAAGACGATCATGCCTAACATTCTAAAATATAAATTGCTCGTGTGGATGCTGGCTTTAGGCACTATGGCTACTGCCCAGGATCTTCACTTCTCTCAATACTTTAATGCGCCTTTATTGGTAAATCCTGCCAATACTGGTTTCACTCCTGATGGAGATTACCGCTTTGGTATAAACTATCGTACACAATGGGCTGCTATAAGCAACCCCTATAAAACCTTTAGCGCATTTGGCGATGTTCAGTTATTTGGCGACAGGTTTGAAGATGGCTGGGTGGGCGTTGGCGGCGCTTTGATGCGCGATGTGGCAGGTAGCGGCAACCTTACCAGCACACGTGCATTCGGATCAGTTGCTTATCACCAGGCAGTGGGGCTAGGTAGCTTGTTCAGTGCTGGTTTCAACCTTGGCTATGTTAACAAGCGGGTGGACTTCACTAAACTTACATTTGATAACCAGTGGAACGGTAAGTTCTTTGATATTACAGTTCCTACAGGCGAAGGTTTCATAAACAACCAGGTGAATTACTTTACGCTGCAGGCGGGTTTGAACTATGCTTATTTCCCTACAGAAAATGCTTACTTCAATGTTGGCTTAAGTGCTTCTCATATCAATCGTCCCCGCGAAAGTTTTTTTGATGGATCTGTTGCAGATGAAAGGCTTTCACCAAGGTATACAGCTTTTATCAACGGTAGCTTCAGGGCAGGGGAACAGTGGATCGTAAATCCAAATGTTTATGTAAGTAAAATGGCTACAGCTTACGAAACAGTTGCTGGTGTAAATGCGCAAAGAGATCTTAGCGGCGATGGAAGCACGCAGTTGATCATGGGCGCCTACTACAGGTTGAATGATGCCATCATACCCATGGTTGGTTTCCAGGTAAATGGTTACAGGCTTACGTTCAACTATGATGCTACTGCTTCAGGCCTTAGCCCTTACAACGGAACACGTGGCGCCTACGAAATATCAATCATTAAGCAAGGGATGATCAATACCAATAGTGATCTGAAATGTCCTGCTGTAAGATTTTAAATACCAGGCTTTGTTTACAATAAAAGAGGTGGATCAATGATCCACCTCTTTTATTATAAACCCAAAACTTGGAAGGCTGGAAGGTTTGCAACAAGCCCCGCTTCCTTTATATAGAGTTGTTATATCCTCGCACTCCTGTCATTCACTATTTTGAAATTGCCCTTCTTGTAGTACTGCTTGTATTTATCAGAAGTGGCTGGTGACTGCTTGACGTCGTTTATAAAAAGTTCATTGTTCTTTACTTCTATGGTATAAGGTTTCCCTTTTTGCAGCAGCCCGTCCGCTTCCAGAGCACTTACAAAGTCTTTCACTCCTTGTGCTTCTTCACGTGCTTTTTCTATTTCTATTCTTGCACCTTGCATAGATCGCTCTACGTCGGCACGTATCTTTTCCCTGTCTATTTTTATGTGGTGCCTGCTCTTTTCAATATCCTGCTTCGCCTTTTGCAGGTCAGCTTTCATCTTTACCATGTCTACCTCTTTCAGTTGTGTCATGGCTGCTTTTATTTCTTGCTGCATATCCTCAAAATCAGCCTTACTCATATTTTTCCCTACTTCATGCTCTAGCTTATCAAAATCAATCTTCTTCAATGCTTCTTCTACACGCAACGCTATTTTATCTACATCTATATTTTTCAGTTGCTGATCCAACTCCTGGTTTATTTTTTCAAGCTCCTGCTTTTCCAGTTTAATATCCAGTTGTTTCATTTCTTCATTCAGCTTCCGCATTGCTTCGTCCAGCTTTTCTAGATCTTTAGTATCCATAACTCCACCAGCCCGGCGGCGTGATGAGGTATCTTGTTCTCCTGTTGAATACTCTTTTCGAAAGGAGTCTGATTTACTCCCACCCTTTTGACCAAAAGCTGAAATACCAATGATGGCTACAGTAACTACAAGGGCTACTACAAGTTTGGTGGCGTGTCTTTGAAGTTTCATATACAGTTGTTTGAGATTTTGATTACGAATTATTTCGTATCAAATGTACGATCTACTTCGTAGAATGTTACTCCCGCTAATGGTTGTTAGAAATATTTAACATTTAAAAGCTTTGCCCCCACTTTAGTATCTATTGGCATTTTTGTACAGGAGCAAGTTTTTAAGAACTGGCTATTTATTCCGAGTTTTGTTGCAAAGCACCATTAATGAACGCAGTTTCGGACGCAACCTTATCCCTTGAACATCTTTCACAGCTGAAGTCTATTGTAGGTGAACCATATGTATTGGCAGATGAAGAAAGCCTAGAAAACTATGGACACGACCAGACAGAACACCTGCTATATCTTCCTTCGGTAGTAGTAAAACCGCGTACACCAGAAGAAATAAGTGCCATTTTAAAAATGTGTAACGAGGATTATATACCGGTAACTCCCAGGGGTGCAGGCACAGGGCTAAGTGGTGGTGCATTGCCAAACAGGGGCGGTGTTTTAATATCAACTGAACGACTGAATTCCATTCTTCATATTGATGAACGTAACCTGCAGGTGACTGTAGAACCTGGCGTTATAACAGAAGTACTTCAGGATGCGGTAAAAGAAAAAGGATTGTTCTACCCGCCTGATCCAAGTAGCCGCGGCAGTTGTTTCATTGGTGGAAATATTTCTGCCAATAGCGGTGGTCCAAAAGCAGTGAAATATGGGGTGGTAAGAGATTATGTACTGAACCTGCAGGTGGTTTTACCAACCGGCGAGATCATATGGACCGGTGCTAATGTGCTGAAAAATTCAACCGGCTACAACCTTACCCAGCTAATTGTTGGTAGCGAAGGAACATTAGGCATTGTTACGAAGATTGTTTTGAAGCTTATTCCCCTGCCAAAGTACGACCTGTTGATGCTCGTTCCTTTTAAGTCGCTCGAGAAAGCCGGGGAAGCAGTGAGTGCCATCTTCAGAGCAGGTTATACACCTAGTGGGCTTGAGCTAGTAGAAGTAGAAGCGCTGAAGATTGTAAGTGATTTTATCAATAATACCACTGTACCTATTCCCGATGATATAGCTGCCCACCTGATAATAGAAGTGGATGGCAATAACATGGATGTGATGATGAGCGAGATGGAAGCCATCAGCGAGCTTATGTTGCAGTACGAAGCTGAAGATGTATTATTTGCCGACGATGCACAACAAAAGGCTGAGCTATGGAAAATGCGGAGGCGTGTAGCTGAAGCTGTAAAACTTGCTGGTTATACTATAGAAGAAGATACGGTGGTACCACGAGCAGAATTACCTGCGCTTATTCACGGGGTAAAAAAGCTGGGAAAAGAATACAACTTTCACGCTGTGTGCTACGGACATGCGGGCGATGGAAACCTTCACATCCGCATAAAAAAAGAAGGCACAGCCAATAGCCAGGACGACCTGGAAGTGATAGCCGGCATTCGCGCTTTGTTCAACCTGGTGTACAGCCTTGGCGGAACCATTAGCGGGGAACATGGGATTGGGCTGATTCAAAAAAGATATTTAGATATCGTGTTTACCGAAACGCACCTGAACCTGATGCGCCAGATTAAGAAGGCTTTTGATCCGAATAATATCCTGAACGCAGGTAAGATTTTTGATTAAAATGCATGCACCCAAATCCCTTCTTTCATTCATTTTTTTGATTTATTCAACATACACAGATGAAAAGACTAAAACACCTACTTGTGCTTTTTTTAGTAGCTGCTACACTTCCGGCAATTGCCCAACGAGATAATGAAGATGATGAAAGGAGAGGCTTTGATAAGAACAGGCTTTTTGCCGGCGGAAGTATCAATGTAGGATTTGGCGCAGGTAGCTTTGCCGTAGGAGGTAATCCGCAGATCGGCTATAGCCTTACCCAATGGTTAGATGCAGGTATCACAACCAATATTATCTATAGCTCGCAGCGGTACAACTGGTATGGCTCGGAACTAAGGCAGCGTTCGTGGACATATGGTGGTGGACCTTTTGTAAAGATCTTCCCAATCAGTATGATCCACCTGCAGGCACAGTACGAGTACAACCGTATATCAGGAAATGTGGAGCAGATTTCTACAGGTTTCCGCGAAACTTTTGGAGTTGGTGCGCCTAGTTTATTGGTAGGTGCAGGTTATGGCCAAAGAGTGGTAGGTCAATCTTCTTTCTTTACTACCATACTTTTTGATGTTACTAAAAATGAACATTCACCTTATATAATGGTGGAAGGACAACGCAGGATCTCTCAGCCAATAATACGTGCAGGCTTTACAGTTTATTTTGGTAGAAGAGGTCGATAACTTCTTCTGCTGAATTCACAACTAAGATTCTGTCTGTCCAGTTTTCATACAAAAACGCGCTTTGCTGCATCTGATTAATATGCGCAATCAAGTGATCATAAAATCCTGCTGAATTAAGCAGGATTACTTTTTTCTCATGGATCTTAAGCGTATTCCATGTCAGCATTTCAAAAAGTTCATCAAGGGTACCAAAGCCGCCAGGTAAAATGATGGCTGCATCACACAAGTCATACATTATCTTTTTGCGGCTGTGCATATCCTGCACTATCTGAAGGTCTGTAATGCCTGTATGTTGGTGTTCCCATCCAATCAGTATCTCTGGAATGATACCCATTACTTTTCCTCCTTCACCCATTACTGCATCGGCCACTGCGCCCATCAGTCCCTTACTGCCACCGCCATATATCAGGGTGATATTGTTCTTCCCCATAAAAGCTCCTAGCTCCTGTGCATGTTGAACATAAACAGGGTTATTACCTTTTTGTGATCCGCAGAATACTGCAAGCGATGTGTATGGCATATGGTGACAGTTAAGGCGGCAATATTAGCTCATAATTTTTTACTACTTTTCACCGCTTTAGCAACCTAATGATTATATAATACCCCTATGTCGCCATACCTGTTGTTCTCCTTTGTTCTTGGATATTTTCTTTTACTACTAGTAGTAGCCTGGTATACCAGCCGCAACAGCAACAATGATAGTTTCTTCATTGGCAATAGAAGCAGCAACTGGATGCTGGTGGCATTCGGAATGATAGGCACCTCGCTTAGCGGGGTAACCTTTGTAAGTGTTCCCGGCACGGTTGGCTCGTCCGGTATGCAGTATTTCCAAGTGGTGATTGGTTATTTTTTAGGTTATATAGTTATAGCGTATGTGCTACTGCCGCTGTACTATAAAATGAACCTGACATCCATCTACAATTACCTGTCGCATAGGTTTGGGATCGTTAGTTATAAAACGGGTGCTGTTTATTTCCTGCTATCGCGTACACTGGGTGCTACTGCCCGTATGTACCTGGTGATAAACATTCTGCAGATATTCATTTTAGACTCAATGGATGTTCCCTTTTGGGCTACGGCACTGGTCATTCTTGTGCTCATCCTGTTATACACTTTTGAAGGTGGTGTAAAAACAATTGTTTACACCGATATGCTACAGACCTCGTGCATGCTCATTGGACTTATCGTCTGCATTTTTGCTGTTTTAAATATCATGGACCTCTCAGTTGGAGAAGCCATCAACCAGATGAGCATGAAAGGCATGACGGAGATCTTCAATACAGACTATAAATCACCGGGTTTTTTCCTGAAGCAGATTATTGGTGGTGCATTTATTACCATCGCAATGACTGGTCTTGACCAGGAGATGATGCAAAAGAATATCAGTGTTCGTACGCTTAAAGATTCGCAGAAGAACGTAATGACATTAAGTGTTGTATTGCTGTTTGTAAACCTGTTGTTCCTGTTAATGGGAGGCCTACTTTACCTGTATGCAGGCGCCAATGGACTAGCAGTAAAAGGTGATGATCTTTTCCCTGCCATTGCATTAGGCAATTACCTTTCTACCGGCATTGGTATCATTTTCATAATCGGGTTGATCTCTGCACTATTCCCTAGTGCAGATGGTGCTCTTACAGCACTTACTTCTTCCTTTTGTATAGACATACTTGGACTAAAAAGAAGAGAGGACCTTGACGAAGCCGCAAGAAAAAAGACCAGACTTACTGTACACCTTACATTCGCCATTATTTTCTTTTTGTGTGTAATGGGCTTTAAATGGGTAAATGATAAATCAATCATCGACGTCATTCTTAAAGTGGCCGGCTATACCTATGGACCACTGCTAGGTTTATTTGCTTTTGGTATCTTAACCCGAAGAACGATCAACGACCGGCTTTCATTGATCGTTTGCATAGCAGCTCCGCTCCTCGTTATTTCGCTTGACCTGCTGAATAATGCTGAGTGGTTCGCTGGCAAACTGCGCCTTGCAGAAACAACGGCTACAGCACTAAAAGATTTCTCGCACAGGTTGTTCTATGGTTTCCGCATTGGTATTGAGCTTCTGATCATCAATGGAATTTTAACCTTCATTGGGCTTTGGATGATCTCATCAAAGGCTGAGGCAGTGCCATTACCTGTGATGGACGAAGTAAAAGAACTGTAGAACCGTCTTTACATCCAATTTTTTCTAGCATAAAATCCTTTTCATGGAGTTAATAAATGCCCTGGCCGAGCAGTATGCAGAGTTGCATACAAGTGCATCGTCCGAAGTATTGCAACAAATACAGGATGACACCAACAAACTTCACCCGCATGCACATATGCTTAGTGGTCATGTACAGGGAAGGTTCCTTAGCTTCATCAGCAGCATCATCCAGCCTAAGTATGTGTTGGAGATAGGTACATTCACAGGTTACAGTGCTTTATGCCTGGCAGAAGGACTGCAACCTGGCGGGCAAGTACATACTGTTGAAATAAGAGAACAGGATGCAGCTATATCATTAAAAAATTTTATGACTGCCGAAAAGAATAATGAGGTAGTTTTACACCTAGGCGACGCACGGGATATCATTCCCTCATTGCCTTACCACTGGGACCTGGTATTTATAGATGCAGATAAAGTAAGCTATATTGAATACTATGAACTGGTAGTTCCACGTTTAACCAATAACGGCATCATCATAGCCGATAATGTGCTGTTTCACGGGCAGGTACTTGAAGAACCTGTAAAAGGAAAAAATGCGCTGGCTATCGATGCATTTAATAAACATGTAGCAAAAGACGACCGGGTAGTACAGGTGATGCTCACCTTACGCGACGGTTTGCTTTTAATAAAAAAGAAATAATGAAAAAATTCCTGAAGCTTGTCTCCACGCTGCTGGCCACTATTTTATTATTATTTCCAGCGATTGCCCAAAATGAAAAAGATCGTGTTGCTAACTACATTAACCAGTACAAAGACCTCGCCATTGCTGAGATGCTGCGTACCGGGATTCCCGCTTCTATAAAATTAGCCCAGGGAATTTTGGAAACTGGCGGCGGACAAAGTGAACTGGCGAATGTTGGCAACAACCATTTTGGCATTAAATGCAAAACCGAGTGGACCGGCGACCGCATGTTTCATGATGACGACGCAAAAGGTGAATGCTTCCGTAAATATGAATCTCCTGATCAATCTTATCGCGATCACTCTGATTTTCTGCGCAATAGAGCGCATTATGCTTTTCTTTTTAAACTGGATCCAACCGATTATGAGGGTTGGGCAAAGGGCTTAAAGAAAGCTGGCTATGCTACCAACCCAGCTTACCCGCAGCGTTTGATGAAGATTATTGTTGAGAACAACCTGCAGCATTTTACTTTGCTGGCGTTGCAAAAACAACAGCATAGAGAACAAGAATTATTTGCTACGAACAATACCCAGCCTGCAAGGCAACAGGAAGTAGTGGCACATACTCCACAAAAAAATAACGAGCGTCCAGCTACTGCCACACTAACTGTGGAACAGAAAGCAACCGTAGCATTATCGGCTGCAAAAAGTAGGTACAATTACAATGAACCTTTTACCATTAACGAAGTAAAAGTGCTGTATGCACAGGCTGGAACTTCACTACTGGCTTTAGCCAACAAGCATAATGTAACGCTGAAAAAGCTGCTTGAATTCAACGACCTCAAGGATGATGGTATTATGGTAGCCGACCAATTAGTTTACCTGAGCAAAAAAGCAAAACGCGGCAGCAAAGAAGTTCATATAGTAGAGGCTAATGAAACTTTATATGATATCGCCCAGAAAGAAGGCGTTCAACTACAGAGCCTTTTAGAATTCAACAGGCTGCAAAAAGGAATGGAACCTGCTGTAGGTGAAAAGATCTTCTTGAAAGCGCCATCTCCATCTACACCTAAACTTGCTTCAACAAGTTTTTCTACGAAGCAGGTTACAATGAAATAACAACTTAACTTGGCGGCAAATTTTGCGGCATGCCAGGCACCATAAAGGTTCACGATAAAGAGTTCGTTCCCTATATTTCACAAGAAGAGATTACTTATAAAGTAAAAGAACTTGCAGCGCAGTTAAATGCTGATTACGCAGGTAAGCGTCCTTTGTTCATATCAGTTCTCAACGGCTCTTTCATGTTCTCGGCGGACCTCTTTAAGTACCTGACCATTGATGCAGAAATCTGTTTTATCAAACTAGCTTCTTACAAAGGAACCAAAAGCACAGGTCATGTGATCACGGCTATTGGCCTTGACACTGATATTACAGGCCGCGACATCATCATCCTGGAAGACATCATTGATACAGGTAAAACCATCAACCAATTCCTTCCGCAGGTTCGCAATCAACAACCTTCCTCGCTAAAAGTAGCCGTGCTGCTACACAAGCCCGAAGCCACAGTATTTCCCATTGATATCGATTATGTCTGCTTTACAATTCCTAATAAGTTTGTATTAGGCTATGGCCTTGACTACGATGGCTTAGGCAGAAACCTGGGCCAGCTTTACCAATTGAAGCTAGATTAGTTAATATATAGGCGAATTCGTTGTATCTTATGGGCTGACGTATCAACCCAAAGATTGCTTTGCGAGTAATTGTAGTCTTATATCTTGCTTTACTACCAATCCACTCCTTTTCCCAATACTACTTGCGAGGGGAAGTAAAGGATCAGCAGGGGCAGCCACTAGTGGGTGTACGTATCACACTTGCCTCCACGGGTGAAGTTCCTTTTTTCTCTGGCAACCTTGGAACCTTCGGCATTCCTACCTCCAAGAAAATTGACACTATCTCTCTCACGCTTGAAGGTTTTGAAAAACTAGTTTCACCTGTCGTTACGCAAACCTATTCCTCTTTTGTAATGAAGATGCTGCCGCGGAAAATTAGCAGCAACAAAATGCAATTGGCATCTTATACCAAAAACCTTTTGACCAATGAAAAAGCTCTGCTTCCCGCTTCAGGTGAAAGTTATGCTGCCACTATAGAAAATCAGTTCCTGGATGTAAAGGAATATCCGGAAACTGGTTTTGCACTGCATGTAGACAGGGCTAGCTATAGCAACATTAGAAGGTTTATAAATAACAAAAGCAAACCTCCACCCTACGCAGTGCGCATAGAGGAAATGCTAAACTATTTCAACTTTAATACGAGCCAGGATGAAGAGCAAAAAGAAGTAATAGATGTAAAATCAACCATCATCTCATGTCCATGGCAGCCGGGCAACCAGTTATTGTTCTTAAATCTTCACGCAAAAAAGCTGGACCTGGACAGAACGCCTCCTTCTAACCTTGTTTTCCTGATTGATGTTTCCGGCAGTATGGACCACAACAAACGCCTGCCCCTGATAAAAAGTGGTTTCAAGTTGTTGGTCGAAAATCTACGTGCTATAGATACAGTTTCTATTATCACTTATGGTTCGCTTGTAGGTATCAATTTAGAACCTACCAGTGGCGCCGAAAAACAGAAAATCATTGATGCTATTGAAGGATTACAACCTGCAGGTTCTACACCCGGTGAAGCTGCTATACGGATAGCTTATAAAATAGCCGCCAGCAATTTCATTCCTCATGGAAACAACAGAGTTATCCTGGCTACTGATGGAGATTTTAATGTGGGCCAACAGTCGGAAAAAGAGTTGGAAGAGCTCATTGGTCAACAGAAGCAATCAGGCATTTACCTCACCTGCCTTGGTGTAGGCATGGGCAATTATAAAGACAGTAAGCTGGAGGCGCTGGCACGCAGGGGCAACGGAAACTTTGCTTATTTAGACACCGACAAAGAAGCCGAAAAGGTGCTGGTAGAAGAATTTGCGCAAACAGTTTATACTGTAGCTAACAATGTACAGGCAAATATTTGCTTCAACTCTTCAAGGGTTAAAAGTTATAGACTGATTGGTTTTGACAATAAACGAGATGCAGTAAAAGACAGCACCAGCCAGGTAGAAGGTGGCGACCTTGGCAGCGGGCATTCTTTGTTAGCAGTTTTTGAAATTGTACCGGAACAACCCCACCTTCCAAAAACAAAAGAACCTGCGGGTAATTTGCAGGTGTCGTACAAGCTGCCATCGTCAGCTGGTACCATCATCAAAGATTTTGCTTTAGATGGACAGGTAATTCCTTTTGAAAAATCAGACTCCTCTTTACGATTTGCAACTGCGGTTATCATGTTTGGCAGCTTGCTAAAACAATCTCCTTTTGCCAAGCCGATGGATTGGAACATGTTGGAGAACATTGTTAACAATGCTGCATCCAAAACAAACCTATTGCAACAGGAATTTGTGCAGTTGGTTGAACATTCCAAGAAGATGTATAAAAAGACGAAAAATAGAAGATCTTTCTTTCGCTCCTGATATAAAAAAGCATTTGTTACAGTGTATTGCTGTATGCGTGCAGCATGCGCATCTTTCAATTTAAGTAATTCAACCTGAACATCTATATCTCCTACCTTTGCCCCGCCAAACAAACACTACAACGTATGGATTACCGTATAGAAAAAGACACCATGGGCGAGGTGAAAGTACCGGCTCATGTTTATTGGGGAGCGCAAACTCAGCGCAGTATCGAGAACTTCCCAATCGCACAGGACATCAATAAAATGCCTAAGGAGATCATCAAAGCTTTTGCGTATTTAAAAAAAGCAGCGGCCATTACTAATATGGAAGCAGGTGTTTTACCTAAAGAAAAATCTGACCTGATAGGCCAGGTGTGCGACGAAATACTGGAAGGAAAACTGGACGATCAGTTTCCACTGGTGGTATGGCAAACAGGTAGCGGTACGCAAAGCAATATGAACGTGAATGAGGTGATTGCTTATCGCGGGCATGTTATAAAAGGTGGCCAGCTTTCTGATAAAGAAAAATTCCTTCATCCAAATGATGATGTAAATAAGTCGCAGTCTTCCAACGATACTTTTCCGACGGCTATGCATATTGCTGCTTACAAGATCCTGCAGGAAGTAACCATACCGGGAATAAAAAAACTACGTGATACTCTTGCTGCCAAAAGCGAGCAGTTCATGGACGTGGTGAAAATTGGTCGTACGCATTTTATGGATGCAACACCACTTACACTAGGCCAGGAGATCAGCGGTTATGTAAGCCAGTTGGACCATGGGCTGAAAGCTATCAACAATACGCTTGAACATCTTACTGAACTTGCTCTTGGTGGTACTGCGGTAGGTACAGGTATCAATACACCTAAAGGTTATTCTGAAAATGTAGCGCGTCATATTGCTGATCTTACAGGTCTTCCATTCATTACTGCTCATAATAAGTTCGAAGCACTGGCAGCACACGATGCCATTGTAGAAGCACATGGTGCACTGAAGACTGTAGCCGTTAGCCTGATGAAAATTGCTAATGATGTACGTATGCTTTCTTCAGGACCACGCAGTGGAATTGGTGAAATCTTCATTCCTGACAATGAACCAGGATCTTCTATCATGCCGGGTAAAGTAAATCCAACACAGAGTGAAGCATTGACTATGATTGCCGCACAGGTATTGGGTAATGATGTTGCCATCAACGTAGGTGGTTCTATGGGGCATTTTGAACTGAATGTTTTTAAGCCTGTGATGATCTACAACTTCCTGCATAGTGCACGCCTGATTGGCGATGGTTGTGTAAGCTTCAATGATAAATGTGCGGTTGGTATAGAAGCAATCGAAGCAAACATCAAAAAGCACGTTGACAATAGCCTGATGCTTGTTACTGCACTAAATACCAAGATCGGTTATTATAAAGCTGCTGAGATAGCACAAAAAGCGCATAAAGAAGGAACTACATTGAAAGAGATGGCTGTAAAACTTGGCTATGTTACTCCGGAAGAATTTGATGAAGTAGTAGTGCCGGGTAATATGGTAGGACGATAAGGAAGATGTATGATGTCTGATTTTGAGATGTCAGATTTCTGATTTAGTGATTTTGGGATTTATAGATTGGATCTAATAAAACAAAAGCTGCTCGTTGAGCGGCTTTTGTCTTTTTATACCGGAGGAGAATTTTTCATCATTCTGCATACCTAACTTTCCAATGTATTGTTCTCTTATGTATATTAGCAGCATGAAACAAAACAGCCAGTTATTCAAAGGTTCACTAACCACAATTGTGCTGAAGCTACTAAGCGAGCAGGATAGGATGTATGGCTACGAGATCACAAAGAAGGTAAAAGAACTTACCAACGGAGAAGTAAATATCACAGAAGGTGCTCTTTATCCTTCACTACATAAATTGGAAGCTGATGGATTACTGACTGTTTCAATAGAACATATTGGTAACCGGCCACGCAAGTACTACAGCCTGACCAAAGCAGGCAAAAAAGAAGTACAAAATAAACTGGCCGAGCTAAAGTCGTTCTTTCAACAAATGCAACTTGTATTAAATCTTCCCTTAACTACAAATTGATTTCACCATGCCACTAACTGATCAACAAATAGAGCATCTATTCGCCTTTACCAAGAAGAAATTGGTACATTACTACGATCTGCAGGTAGAACTGGTGGACCACCTGGCAAGCAGTATAGAAGATGAGATGGCGGCTGATCCAAAGCTTGCTTTTGAGCATGCGCTGCAAAAGGTGTACAACCGCTTTGGCATTTTTGGTTTTGCCAAAGTGGTACAGGAAAGAGAAAATGCTTTGTGCAAGAACAACCGCAGGATCTGGTTGGCAGCGGTAAAACAATTTTTTACTGTACCTAAAATCGCTTTTACGGCTTGCGTGTTCTTCGCCTGCGTTTTCCTGGGGCAGTTTATAGATCCTACATTCAAAGGGATAGTTGTGTCGGCTTTATGGATCGCTTTCAGTATTGTGGAAGGTCGATTTATGTACAAAGCGAGGAAGCAGGCAACAAAGACACTTCTGCTTACACAGTACACTACCGTATTCTCCATCTCTGGATTTATGTTTCCTTACTATGCCTTTGTTATAAATCCTATTATTAGCAACAACTATCTATTTGCTGCACTAATGGTTGGAGTGGTAGTGGTGGAGTTGGCTGTTATTCAAGTAAACCAACAGGTAAGAAAAAAGGCTATGCAACTGTATCCTGAAGCTTTCAAGAATCTGGTTCCAGCATCTTAGTTGGGTTAGTAAAACAGTCTCAGCTTTCTATTACAAATTCCTGTAGAGGCGGCTGCTTTACCTGGTTGAAATAACTACTGGAAAGAATTCGATCGAATATGTCAGCAAATGCCTGGCCTGCGAAGCATTTCTTTATGAAATAGGTGGCTCCCAGTTCATAAGCAATCTCAATGTTAGGAGGATAAACTTCCTTTGATAACATGATCACTGGAACCTGGTTGAAGCGCTTCATATCTCTTATCTCCCGCAAGGTTGATAAGCCATCTTTATACCTAAGGTTTACATCCAGGAAAATAGCATAGGGCTCTATGGCAGTCTGTAGCATATTCAAGAGACTGTAACCATCATCCAACCGCATTACCTCTATACCCGGCTGCTTACTTACCGCACGAAGAAAACCAACATATTCTTCATTATTATCCTCAGCCAATAAAACCAACCGTGTAGAATTATCCATAGACGTTTAAGGGTTAGCCAAGCCATTTTTTTGAAGGGGTAAAAGTATTGCCTCATAGCTTCTTAAACAATCGTACATCTACTATGGGCTATTACTACCAACATGTTATTTCACGCGGTTGGTTTCTGCTTTTGATGCTATACAATTAATACATGGTTAATGATGATGCTCCTAACTTTAGCACATGAAGATTACTTTTTTCTCTACCCAGCAATACGATAAAGAGTTTTTCATTGAGCACAACAAAAGCTACAACTACGAACTTGATTTTTTAGATGTACCGCTTAGTAAAAAGACTGCAGACCTTGTAGCTGATAGCCCTGTGATCTGTGTATTTGTAAATGATAAAGTAGATGCCGCTGTCATGGAAAAATTAGCTGCCCGCGGTGTAAAAACAATTGCTTTGCGCTGTGCAGGATTTAATAATGTAGATCTTGATTCTGCAAGGCAGCATGGCATTCGTGTTTGCCGTGTTCCTGCCTACTCCCCTGAAGCCGTAGCAGAACATGCAGTAGCAATGATATTGACACTAAACCGTAAAACGCATAAAGCATACAACAGGGTACGTGAGCAAAATTTTTCGTTGAACGGCTTACTCGGCTTTGATCTTCACGGTAAAACAGTAGGTGTAATAGGTACAGGACTAATAGGAAAATCCTTTTGCAGGATCATGCTGGGCTTTGGCTGCAGGGTATTGGCTTTCGATGTAATTGCGAACAAAGAACTGGAGCAAATGGGCGTAGAATATGTTCCGCTGGTTGATCTTCTGCCACATAGCGATATTGTTTCATTGCACTGCCCGCTTAACGAGCAGACCCACCACCTGATAAATTGCGATACTATAACCATGATGAAGAAAGGCAGTATGCTCATCAACACCAGCCGTGGAGGTTTAGTGGATACCTCTGCCATCATTGCTGCACTCAAATCAGGTCATCTATCGCAGGTTGGAATAGATGTGTACGAACAGGAAGAAAAACTATTTTTCCGCGATCTTTCAGGAGATATCATACAAGATGACCTAATAGGAAGATTGATGAGTTTCCAGAATGTACTGATAACTGCTCACCAGGGTTTTTTTACACGCGAAGCATTGCACCAGATAGCAGCCACAACTTTTGAAAACATTCATGCTTTACTGGTACAAGATGCGCCTACACAAAAAGGTGCTATACTGGTTTAGAATCCTGGTTAGCAAAAAAGAGTGGAGCGGCTGCTGTTTCAAGATTTAAAGAAGGATTATTCAATCAATTTTCTTTTAGCCAGCAGGCAGCGGTGAGGCTTTAATTAAAATCATAGGTCGAAAGATTTCTCTCAGCAAAAAAGATTTTCTTTGTTTCATGAAAAGACTAAAGTATCTATTGGTAATACTGGCGGGCATATTTGTAATTGCAGCTTGCCAGAAGGAACTAAGTGTAGAAAGTGGATTAACAGGTGGACTGGCAACTGGTACATTGAAAGATTCTCTTGGAGATTGTCAGCCTGTTAGCATCAACGGCAATTATGTTACAGACAGCACACTTAGAGCGGATAATTATGTATATGTACAGGTACAGGTAACGGCACCAGGTATCTATCGTATTACCACCGACCAACAAAATGGTTTCAACTTTAGAGATTCAGGTTATTTTCCTTCTGCAGGTTTACAAACAGTAAAATTGATGGCAATAGGCCGTCCTATTCTTCCTATCCCTACAAATTTCACCGTCAACTTTGGTACCAGCCAATGTAATTTTATTGTGAATGTAGTTGACTCATCTGGCGGAAGCGGAGGTGGAACTCCGGCTGCATTTACTTTCAATAATACAGCAGGCGTTTGTGCTAGTCCAAACATCCAGGGGACATACCAGGCAGGTACACCACTTACAGCTAATAATACCGTTACGCTTAGTGTAAATGTTACTACCCCCGGCACTTACAATCTTACCACTACCACTATGAATGGCATGACCTTCTCAGGAAGTGGAGTATTGGCTACTGCAGGTCCTGCAACCATTGTGTTAAGAGGAACAGGAACACCAACTGCGGCAGGTACTACAGCTTTTGCTGTTACTACAGCTTCAGCAGGTTGTGGCTTCTCTATCAATGTCACTTCTGGTAATACACAAAATGCTACTTATACACTCGCAGGTGCCGGTGGTCCATGTACAGCTGCTACTGTTAATGGTACTTATACAGCAGGCACACCTTTGAATGCTACCAATTCTATCACTGTACAAGTGAATGTTACCGCACCGGGAGCTTATAACATGAGCACCGTATCAGCAAGCGGTATCAGCTTCTCAGGATCAGGAAACTTTGCAACCACTGGTCAGCACAATGTAACATTAGCAGGATCAGGAACACCAACCAGCGCGGGAACTGCTACCATAGGTGTAGCTGCCGGCACGTCAGCTTGTTCTGTACAAGTAACCATCAATCCAGGTTCTGGTACAGGTGGTGGAGCTACAGCGGCGGACTCTGCATGGAGGTTTAGCCAGGGCGCCAGGTTCTTCCATGGACCAATGGATACCGCTTACATCGAAACATTCCAGGGCTTTACTTTCTTAAGACTGGAAGGATATACTTTCGCAACTAACGACTCTACTTTCCTGGCAGGAATTCTACTTCCTGGAGGAACAATAACACCTGGTAACTATAGCACTTCCAATGGAAGCATCTTTGCTTTTCTTGATGCTAACTTCGATGAAATATATGAGGCGAATGCAGGCACACCGGGAGCAGCCATCAACTTTACTATCAGTAGCTACAACACTACCACTAGAGTAGTTACCGGCAGTTTCACCGGTAATGCATTCAATGCTGCCGGCTCAGTTGTTCCTATTACAGGCGGCACTTTTAGAGCCGTAGTAGGTCAATAAGAGAAAGGATCAATGATATTGAAAGGGTCGCCAAATGGGTGACCTTTTTCTTTTTAAACATTAATATGAAGGACGTAAAGAAGATAATCGAGCAAAAATAGGAAGCAAAAGGTTGCCGCTTCAATAAGCCGGATTATCAGTAAAAGAAATGAAAAGAATTAGCTCTAGACTGAAGAGCAAGACACCGAAGAAGTGAAGTTTGAGATTTAGCAAAGTTCAAAAGCTATTGATAGGATGATGTAGATCAAATATTCTTCCCTTACATCTACCAGCTATTAGCTTCCATCTACCAACTAACAACTCACACCTAACAACTTTCTTAAAGTACCTGCACATTATCATCCACCGGCGCATTGGTTTCTACAGTGCTCTCTTGCTTTTTCTCTTCTTGCTTGAAGAATTTATTCTGGAAGATCAGGATGATGATGACACCAACTGAAATAGCAGCATCAGCTACATTAAAAACAGGTCGAAAGAATTCAAATTCTTCTCCGCCCCAAAAAGGCACCCACGAAGGAAAATGCGCATTGGTAATTATGGGGAAGTACAACATATCTACCACCTTACCATGTAAAAAATTGGCGTAACCGCCACCTGCAGGAAAGAGAGTAGCCACATTCTGAACATATGGATCACTTGCGCTGAAGATCATACCATAGAACAAACTATCAATAAGGTTTCCTAAGGCACCTGCGAAAATGAGTGCAGCACAATAGACAAAGCCGGGGTGATATTTCTTTTTAATAAAATCACGGATAATAAAAACACCTGCAATAACAGCTACAAGCCTGAAAAGTGTAAGCGCCACTTTCCCCCAATCACCACCCCATTTCCAGCCCCAGGCCATTCCTTCATTTTCAACAAAATGAATGCGGAACCAGTTCATGCCCATTACCTTGATCTCCTGGCCTATGTAGAAATTTGTCTTGATATAAAACTTAGAAACCTGGTCGATAAGCAAAACCAATATTACCAGTAGGATGATATTCCGCGACTTCACCAATTGAAAATTATTTAGCGGTCAAAGATAGGGAAACAGCATACATAGCTGAATCAATTATACAGTCTGTAACATCTAAACAAAACGGCAGGGAAAAGGGAAATGCGCTTCCCCTCTCTCCTGCCGCTTATGTTTTGCAATTTTATTTTACAGCCTCACCTGCTCCCTTTCAACTAGCAACAGCCACCGCCATCATAGAAGTAGTTACTTTCAGAAATGAAGATATCATTGCGACCAAATGCAGCAAGAGCGCCGGCAGTTTTATCGCACACCGCCAATGGTTGATTAGGAAGCAGCACATGCCCCTTCTCATCATCAAAGCATTCATCTTTACCAAAGTAAATAGCTGTCTTACCTGTGAATACACAAGGACCATCTGCCGGCATCGGATCTTTAATAGCACACACCTCCACACTTTCAATGTAGATCAACTCATCTGTTGCATAATTAGCCGGATCAAGAATACGATAAGGTCGTTTTGCTCTTATTTCCACTGTACCAAAGCCTACATCGGTGATCATTTTGATGTATTCCTTTAGTGGCAAAGAACCACTTAAGCAAAGAGCCCTCAGGCGCTCATCTTCGCGTAGCACTTCCGGCATTTCCTGCTCGCATGTAGGATCTGAAAGTACCAGCCTGCCCCGAGGCTTTAGCACCCTGTACATCTCCTGAAGTGCCTTCTTCAGGTCATCGTGCTTAAAGATGTTAAACAGGCAGTTTTGTGCAGCTACATCAATGGAATTGTCTTCTATAGGCAAATGAAGCGCATCACCTTTTACCAGGTTTACAAACTCGCTCCGGAACCATGGATTTACCTTTTCCGCTTCTACAAAATTCTGCCTGCTTGCTTCCAGCATTTCATCTACCACGTCTACACCTGTTACACCACCTAGTTGCCTGCTGAAATATGCAAACTGCAGCAACTCCATTCCGCCACCAACGCCTACATACAATATGCGCGGGTTGTTTACAAGATCACGAGGATTAACCGTACTGCCGCATCCATAGTTCATCTCAAGCATCCGTTTAGGAATGCTTAGCCCCGGCAATTGCCAGATTGGTGTAGTGGTGCAGCAAAGGCCAACGTTAGGATTTTCGGCTGCGTCCTTGTATACATTTCTTGTCGTTTCTAAATAAGCCTGTTCCATAGTTATAGCTGTATGTTTTTAAATATAAAGTAAAAGCAGCTGCTAAGCAGTGCTGCCAGTGGCAGTGTAAGCACCCATGACAAAAGGATCTTCATCATTTCATTGGGATTGGCTGTATGGTTGATAACGCCTACGCCAAAAATACTTCCTACCGATACATGCGTAGTTGATACAGGCATACCAAATACTGAAGCTGTTATCACAAGGAAACCCGTAACCATGTTTGCTGTAAATCCCTGGCCGTGGTTGAAACGGGAGATCTTTTTACTCATGGTTTGTGCCACTCTTCTTGCATTCAATAAACCACCAGTTACCATAACGCATGCTAATAAACCAATGTAAACCGGGATGTTGAATAGCTGCGTGATCAGCAGTAGCGAAACGAACTTTGGCGTATCATTTAAACCACGTGCAAATGATACAATGCCTGCACTTATATAATGTAAATTATTCAGTAAGGGCTGAAAGCTGATGCCAAGGAAACGGCCATTGTACTGCATCAAGCATTCATCATTAGTAGCTACTGTAGCTTGCAAAATAGGCAAAGATTGGAAATGGCTGCCACTTGTTATAGCCGCAACTGGTATCCATTTTTTACCAATACAAATGCAGCTTTCTTCTTGTATACCTGCAGCCTTACGTGCTTTATGAAATAGACTATATAAAGAGCCGCTTGCTAATACGGCTATCAGCGGGCTTAGCAACAAAGGCAATAAAAAAGTAGTTCCTAAAGTAGAAAATTTAACTGCCGTACCAACGGCTACCACACCGGCACCTATCAAACCACCTACCAGGCTATGTGTAGTCGAAATAGGAAATCCAAATCGCGTGGCTAATAAAACTGTAGTCCCAGCACCCAATGCCACTGATAAGGCAAATGGAACAGATTGGATAAAATGATCCGGAACCAAACCTTTTCCAGAAAAATTTTTAATAAGTGTAGCTGCAAAAAAATAAGAGCAGATAGATCCTGCGAAAGTGGCTACAGTAGCAAGTACCAATGCTGATCTATAAGATAAAGTACCACTACCCCATAAAGTTGCCACCCCTTTAAAGTTATCATTTGCCCCATTGAAGTAGGTGAGGAACAATACAGCCAACAAGAGAAAGATCACTATCATCATTGGCTGCCTCCTGTACTTTTGAGTGGAATAATATCATTAATGCGGTTGGCTTCCGTTGCTTTAACTAAAGCAGAGGCTAATGGCGATATAGTAGTAAGATGAAGCAATCAAAACATTCAACAATCAATATACGATTTAGTTGAAGGTTTAGTTTATTAGCGAAGAAACAAACCAATTCAAGACAGAAAAGCGGTACAAATGCAGAAGATTGAAGTAGTGAAAGATTACTCTTCGTAGTACACACGCTTTACGCGCAGGCTTATATTGGTCATGATTTCGTAAGGAATGGTTTCGCACCATTTAGCCAGTTGCTCCACCGGCAGGTTGGGACCAAATATTTCAACTGCGTCACCTTCCTTTACATCTTCTATATCTGACACATCTATCATCGTCATGTCCATGCACACATTGCCAACTACAGGGGCTGTTGCTCCTTTCAGGAAAACTTTGCCATTGCCATTGCCGAGCTTTCTTCTAAAGCCATCGGCATAACCAATCCGTATAGTGGCAATAGTGGCATCTTTCTGAAGCATCCCTTTCCTGCTATAACCTACACTTTCACCAGCCTTCACTTTTCGTATCTGAGAAATGGTAGTTCGTAAGGTAGCCACCGGTTGCAGCTGCAATACATTGCTTGCCGATGTATCTATACCGTAAAGGCCAATGCCTAACCGCACCATGTCGTACTGCATGTTGGGGTGCCTGAATATAGCTGCCGAGTTGGATATATGTGTGATAAAAGGATAGTCAATCACCTGCTTAAGGCGCTGTACAAAACCATTAAATGTTTTACCCTGGTATTGTGTAAAGGCATCGTGCTCCTGCTCCTCGCTTCCCACCAGGTGAGAGAAAACCGACTTCACCACAAGAGTCTTATGAGCCTGCAGGTACGCTAGCAATTCTTCTACATCTTCATGTTCGAAGCCAAGCCGATGCATGCCTGTATCTAGTTTGATGTGAATGCCCACCTGCTCTACACCTTGCTTTTCTACATAACTGCAGAATGAATTTAGCAGGTCAAGCGAATACATTTCTGGTTCAAGGTTGTACTGTAGCAGCACTGGAAAAGTAACATCTTCAGGGTTCATTACCATCACCGGCATGTGAATGCCTGCTTTACGTAATTCCACACCTTCATCAGCATAGGCTACAGCCAAATAATCTACTTTATGATATTGCAACACGCTGGCCACTTCTGCACTGCCACTTCCATAGCTAAATGCTTTTACCATAGCCATTACTTTGGTAGTTGGCTTCAGGTATTGGTGAAACTGCTTCAGGTTGTTCACCATGGCAGAAAGGTTTACTTCCATTACCGTTTGGTGAACCTGCTGCTCGAATAAGCTGCCGATTTGCTCAAACTCAAAAACCCTTGCACCTTTCACTAGTATTACTTCATCTCTAAAGGTAATGAGCGGGAGCTGCTGCTTGAACTCTTCAACTGAGCGAAAAAAATGTCTATCAGGCAAACCGGAAAACAAGCTTTCGAAAGAACATAGATCGTTTCCTATACCAACGAACTTGTCAATTTTGTAACGGAGTAATGCGGCTGCCACTTTAGAATATTGTTTTACCGCATGACCTGATTCTCCAAGATCAGATAAGATGACGGTAGCTTTTTGTTTGCCTGCTTGCTGTTGTAAAAAATCAAGAGCGATATTCAGGCTGCTGATATCGTTGCTGTAACTATCGTTAATGATAGAGCAATTGTTGATGCCACGCTTCATTTGTAGCCGCATCTCTACCGGCTGCAGCAGTTGCATGCGCCTGCTGATGACTTCATTTGGTACGCCCATCAGCAACAGTATACACCAGCAGGAAATAGCATTCTCTATAGATGCATTATCAGAAAAAGGAATGGTGATAGAAACCTCAGCATTTTTATATTCAGCTACCAATAATGACTGGTTGCCTTTTTTCTCTACCGATAGCAATCGCAGATCTTTCCCTTTATATCCCCAGGTAAAAACATTTGCCTCCTGGTGTTCATGCAGGTAATTCTCAATCAACGCATCTCCATTGTTGCAGGCTATCATTTTGGCCCCGGCAAATAATTGAAACTTCTCCTGTAGCTTCTCTTGCTTACTGGCAAAATTTGCCCCGTGCGCTTCACCAATATTGGTTAGTACGCCAATGGTAGGTTTAATAATATTCTCCAGCACTGACATCTCACCCGGCATCGATATACCTGCTTCAAAAATAGCAAGCGTGTGTTGCTCGTTTAGCTGCCACACACTTAGCGGCACACCCACCTGCGAGTTGAAGCTCTTAGGACTGCGTACAATATTCTGATCAGCGTATAACAATTGGTACAACCACTCCTTTACTATGGTTTTGCCGTTACTGCCGGTAATGCCTATAACAGGCAGGTTGAAATGCCGCCTGTGCCATGCCACCAGTTGTTGCAGTGCCACTAAAGGATCGTCTACATAAACAAAATTTGCAAGAGGAAACGGTGATGGATCAAATTCATTTTTTACTACAAAATTTCTTACACCTGCAGCATACAACTCGCTTACAAAATCGCTTCCATTTCTGCGGCTGGTTTCTATTCCAAAAAATAATGTAGCTGCTGCCATTACCAGCCGCCTGCTGTCGGTAAGCAGGTGCTCTATAGCAGTGCCCGGTTCAGCAAGAACTGAACGGGCATTCAATACCTCGGCAATGGTAGAAATAGGATACATGATGGCAGCAAACAATTATAAAGTTCCGTCGTCCACTTCTTTAGGCGTACCCTTCCGTTTTACTTGCATTGAGTAAAGGATAGAACCTAACAAGCAAACCAGTATAACAGCTAACGAGATGTAGATAGATATATGGATATCGAAGAATTCGATCAGCATTTTTACACCTATAAAAACAAGCACAATGGCAATACCCTGCTGAAGGAAGTCGAACTTATTTACTGCTCCTCTTAATAAAAAGAACAGGCTGCGCAAACCAAGAACTGCAAAGATGTTGGATGAATAGATCACCAGTTTATCATCGGCAGAAAAAGGAACATTGGCTTTTTCGCGTACCAGCGACACAACTGTTGGTATACTATCCAACGCAAAAACAATATCGATTGCAGCCAGCATGACCACCACCAAAGAAAGGGTGGTAAAGAAGATCTTCCCCTTGCTCTTAATTACATAGCGGCCATTCGGCTCTACGTTGGTTATCCTAAAGATCTTTCCTGCCCATCTATAGATGAGCGACTTTGACGGATCGAATTCTTCTTCATCTTTTTTGAAGAACAGCTTGGCACCTGTATACAACAGGAAGAAGCCAAACACGTATAACAACCAGTGGAAGCGTTCTATCAGTTCTATTCCCAGGTAAATGAATACCACCCTGAAAATGATTGCCAGTATGATCCCAACAAATAAGGCACGTGCAGCATCTGCTTCTTTTACTTTGAAGAATGTAAAAATGAGAATGAACACAAAGATGTTATCAATGCTCAGGCTCTTCTCCATGAGATAGGCCGTCAGGAATTTCATTCCTACAATTCCTCCCAGCTCGTACCACACGAAGCCGCAGAATGCAAGAGAAATAGCCACCCAGAATATTGATTGGTAAAATGCTTTTCGTAAGGTGATGGTGGTATTGGCCTTGGTAAGAAAAGCAAGATCGAGGATCATTGACAGAGCCAATACGATCCCGAATATGAGGTACGTGATTTCGTTATCAGTCATTGAAAAAAATTGAGTGCAAATGTATGCTTAGGACAAGGATTACTTCAAAATAAATACCGTCCTCTTAGTTAGCATATTGCTTTTTACGCAGGGCCTGGTAGATCCATCCGAAAAGTAGTACCAGGAGTATGGGCAACAGCAGGTTTATAAGCTGCCATTTTGTTTTTTCATTCTGAACCCGCTGCTTATCCAGCAGTCGCAGGGTTACATCTTTTGATCGTGTTTCCAGTATGCCGCTCTTGCTAACCATGTAATCCACCGTGTTCATCAGGAATTCTTTATTGGCAAAAGCATAATTTTCGTACTGCTGCGTTCCCATTGGCAGCGCACCTTCACTTTGGGTTACTACATTGGTCACAATATCAGCATCACTCACTACCACCTGTTTTGACTCTTTTACGCCGGATGCAGCAAATGGCACATCTGTATAAGTTCGCAGGCTATCACGCAAGGCAGTGGTAAGTCGATTGGCATAGAGTGAAGAGAACTTTCCTTCTAACAGCACGGCCACCGGCACATAGCTACGGTTGAAGGTTCTTATGTCATCTTCTGTTTTTACTGATTGTAAAGTGACTATAGCCGGTGTACTTAAACTACGGCTTAATGTATCGGTACTTAGTAAAATTGTTTTCTTGATACCGGGAGCTTGTACTGTATCAATGGAAGAAGGAAAAATGCTCAATACATCGTCCAGGTTTTTAGAAATAGGATGTGTACCTGTAGAAGTGAGTAAAGGGTAATAAGGAAAAGGTACACGTGAAAATTGTGGTTGTCCATCTGCACGCTGCCCCACTACCATTGGAAGCTTAGCACATTTCAGGTCTTGCAATAAATCTCCATTGATACGAACACCATACTTAAACAACTGGTCGTCTATGTTCAGGTTTTTATCAAAAGCAACAAAGTCAGCTTGTGACCTGTATAAACTGTCCAGTTCTGCATACAATTTATCAATGAACCAGATGACGTTGCCACCCTGCATCACGTACTGATCAATCTTTAGCTTTTCTACATCCGTGAAAGCATTAGCCGGCTTCACTACAAGTAAAGCATTTATCTTCTGCGGGTCTAAGTGGCCGATCTGGAGGTCGAGGACGCCAAGGTTATAGTTATTTCTGAGTACATCAAACAGGTCGCGCACAGTAGGGTTAAGTGGCTGTCCATTACCAGCTGCATATGCTATTACTGGCACTTCAGTACGGGTAAGTTTGTCTATGGCATCGGCCAGTTTAAATTCAAGCAGTGCCTCGCTATAATTTAAACTTGTTTCTTCATCCATCCCGCTCTTGCCACTCATCAGGTCTATGCCAATGCGCCTGTCTTTGTAGCTTACTATAGCTCCCGGAAAAATCAATCGTTCAGAAGTCTCTTCACCTTCTTTGGCCGTAACCTGGTTGGTGAAAGGCCGAACGCCCATCTGCACCAGGCTATCATAAATCTCCATGCGTAGGCTATCTGGTAAGCCTTCACCCGGCCGGAAGAAGCGGTATTGAACGTTTGCTCCACCATATTCTTTGAACTCGCTCAGCAGCTCATCAGTAGCATTACTAAGCTTTCTAAACCCAGAACTAAGTTCCCCGGTAAGAAATACATCCACCTGCACATCGTCATCCAGGTTACGTAGCAGGTTGATGGTAGAAGGGCTTAGTGAAAAACGTTTTTCCTTAGTAAGATCTAACCTGAACCTACCAAGCGAAGCCACATACACTACTACCAGCAGTATGAGCGTAAGCCAAAGCCACCAAAATTTATTCTTTAATATTTTATCGATCACTGTCCCTTGTATTAATAATGATGCTCACTCTGATTGTTTATCTCCTTACCAGGTTCCGCTGTGTTACCAGCAGGAAAAGGAAGATAACAGCAAAAAAATAAATGATATCGCGGGTGTCTATCACTCCCCTGCTGATACTGCGGTAATGAAAATCTATTCCCAACATTTCTATGTAATAATCAGCTCCTGCATTAAACAGCGAAAGGTTGCTGATAGCATTAAAACCACTGTAGAGGAAGAAGCAGATAAAGGCCGAAACAATAAAAGCAACAACTGTATTGTTTGTAAAACTGCTTGCACAAATACCTACTGCTGTATACACTGCACCAAGCATAAGTAAACCAATATAACTACCGGTAGTAGCTCCTACATCTATACCACCCCGTGCACTTAGTTGCTGAATACTTACGGCATAAACTACGGTTGGAAGCAATGCAATAGCCACTACTAACAAACATCCCAGGTATTTACCCCACACTATATTAGCAGGACTTACAGGAAGCGTTTTTAGTAACTCAAAAGTGCCGCTTTTATATTCATCTGCTATGCTTCGCATGGTAATGGTTGGAACCAGGAAAAGCATTACAAAAGGTGCAAGTGAAAAAAAGTTCTCCAGGGAAGCATAACCAAAATCGAGAATGCTGGATGCAGGAAAAACAAACAGGAACAAACCCATTAACAACAGAAAAACCACGATAGCTATATAACCTGTAAGACTGCTAAAAAATTGCCGCCATTCCTTTTTGCAAATCATCCACATAAGCTCAAAACTACTGCGATTGAAAATAATCTATTCAAGATTTTCAGTTAAATAAAGAATATGTAAATTGTACACAAACTAAATGCTATATGAAAAAAATCTTTACACTCTTTGTGGCCTCTATGGCTATTCAATTTTCTTATGCTGGTACTCCTACTTTGGATGGAGTTATTTCACCAAGCGAAGGCTGGGGTTCGCCAATAGCGGTGGGCAACAATATACCAGGATGGGCCGGCGCCAATGCGAAAGCTTTGTATGTAACAGCTGATGCAAACTATGTATACTTCGGCGCAGAAGTTTCTGCACAAACCTGGATGTCGTGGGCCTTTATAGTTAATACAAAAGCTGGTGGCGCCACGAACGACTCATGGGCAAGGCAGGTAACCTATAATCATACAAACAAACCTGACTTTGCTTTTCGTGGTCACTTTGGTGATTATGCCCAATACAATGTATGGGACGGTGCGGCGTGGGGCGGTTATGATGGTGTTGCCAATACAGAATTTGCAGAAAACATTACCACAACAAATGAAAATGGATTCATTGAATTACGTGTGCCATTATCACTGATACAACACGCTAGTCCAGGTGATGTACAATTTTATATTACCGGCGACAACAATAGTCATGGAAGTTTTGATGCTGTTCCTAATGACAATAATTCTACTGACTGGAGCGCACCTGGAAATGCAACTACATTATCTAATTATGCCACTAATGTAACGCTTCCTGTTACCTTATTAGACCTTAAAGCAACTAAACTTACTTCATCTGTTTTGGTGCAGTGGTCGGTAGCCAATCAACATGGCATTGAAGGTTACGACCTCCAGCATTCTACTGATGGAAGATCATTTAGCACAGTGGCTACCACAACAGCCGGAGGAAGTAACAACGTTTCTTCACTTTCTGCCACTCATAACGCTCCTGCTAATGGTGCTAACTACTACAGGCTTTTGATAAAGGAAAGAATGAGCAGCCGGGTAAGTAAAGTGGTTGCAGTAAATTTTGGTTCAAGAGGGAAAGATTTTGTAGCTACTGCACAACCTGGCGCTACCTCTATTGCTATTCAGCTGAATAATATAGCGAAAGGTGAGTATCGTCTTTCAGTTTTAAAGAATAATGGACAGCAGGTTCACAACCAGGTTATCCGCCACGATGGCCAAAACCAATCTATGGTAGTAGAATTAAAATCTACAATTTCAACAGGTTTATACAGAGTGGTATTACACAATGCTACGCAAAACCTTGTAAGCACACTACTATTACAATAATTGATAAAAATGAATATGTGAGGCAGAAGCAGCAGGTGGCAGACCATTGATGTCTAACATCTGTCTGACAACAACTACGGTTATTTTGAACCGTTGCTCCGGTCAAAACTAAGCTGTTAATCAAATCCCTGCAATTGCAGGGATTTGTGCTTTATGGAAAATGCTTGCTACTGCATCTCCGTCTAAAACCATTGTTATGAAAGTAAAATCATTTGTAGCACTAGCTACAGTGTTTGGCATTTTTGCATGTACTACTGCTGGTGCCCAAACCGAAAAAAGAGAAAAGAAACAGAAATCTACTACGGAGCAACGTACGCCTCCACCTCCACCGCCGGCTCCGCAAGCTCCACCGCCTCCACCAGCACCGCCAACAGTGAAAGAGGCTAAACTACCTCCGCCTCCACCTCCGGCACCTAAAGTTGAAAAGCTACCTCCACCTCCACCAAAGGTTAAGAAAGAAGATTAATAAAAACAGAAACGCCTTTGTACATACTATACAAAGACGTTTCATACCTTAATCTATAAAAAAATTATACTGCAAAACTCTCGCCACAACCACAACTGCGGCTAGCATTCGGATTGCTGAAGTAAAATCCTTTACCATTCAATCCATCAGAGAAATCTAAGGTGGTATTTACCAGATAAAGAAAACTTTTCAGATCAGTAACCACTTTTACCCCATTGTCTTCAAACTCCTGGTCCATTGGCTTCTTTTCGTTGTCGAAATCCAGTTTATAGCTTAATCCACTACAACCTCCACCAACTACTGATACTCTTAAAAAGAAATCACCAGTTTTTATATCTGCCTCTTCTTTCAATCTTTCAACCTTAGCGGCAGCCTTATCACTTACATAAATCATATCGCCTGTTTTAGCATTAAGATGTGCCACCAGCTTTTGAAACTTATTCGAGCTGGCAGCTCTTACTACTAGTGAACTACACTTTCTTCAAATTTGATCTGCTCCAGGCCATTCTTTGCCCTATAATCGTTGATTGCAGCCTTGATGGCATCTTCAGCTAATACCGAACAGTGGATTTTAACCGGAGGCAGGTTCAGTTCTTCTACTATTTCCATATTGTCAATAGTCAAAGCCTGGTCAACAGTTTTACCTTTTAACCATTCTGTTGCAAGAGAAGAAGAAGCAATAGCCGAACCACAACCAAAAGTTTTGAACTTAGCATCAGAGATCACACCTGTTGCTTCGTCTACTTCTATTTGGAGACGCATTACGTCACCACATTCAGGAGCACCTACCAAACCGGTACCTACATTCTTCTTTCCTTTATCCAGTGTACCTACGTTCTTCGGGTTTTGGTAATGATCAATTAGTTTTTCTGAGTAAGCCATAATATTATTATTTAGATCGTTTTTTAAAATGTTGACTACAAAATTACAACTGTTTAACCCTTTGGTCGTGTTATTGTTTTACGAACCTAAGAATTAGCAGTTCCTTAAAATTAGTGGTGTGCCCACTCAATTGAATTCAGGTCGATACCTTCTTTGTACATCTCCCAAAGTGGGCTCATTTCGCGCAGCTTCAGAACGGTATTAGAAACCTGTTCAATTGTATAATCGATCTGCTCTTCAGTGGTGAAACGTCCTAAGCCGAAACGAAGTGAACTATGCGCAAGGTCATCTCCCAAACCAAGAGCCTTCAGTACATAACTAGGCTCCAAAGAAGCTGATGTACATGCTGAACCTGAACTAAGAGCAATATTCTTATTAAAGCCCATCAATAAACCTTCACCCTCTACGTGTTTGAAAGAGATATTGGTAACATGTGGCAGCCTATGTTCACGGTTTCCATTTACATACGCTTCTTCTATTTTAAGTAATTCTGTTTCCAGTTTGTCGCGTAAAGCACCTAATCTTTTTGCATCCTGGTCCATTTCCAGGCGGGCAAGCTCAGCAGCTTTACCAAAACCTACAATGCCAGGAACGTTCAATGTACCACTACGCATACCTCTTTCGTGGCCGCCGCCATCCATTTGGGCAGTAACTTTTACACGAGGATTTTTACGACGCACATATAAAGCACCTATACCCTTAGGACCGTACATTTTATGACCGGTGAAAGCCATAAGGTCAATGCCGTCTTTATTTACATCAACAGGTATTTTACCAACAGCCTGAACTGCATCGCTAAATACAAGAACGCCATGTTTTTTTGCTATTGCGCTTATTTCACGCATAGGCTGCACAACGCCAATTTCGTTATTAGCATACATAATGGAAATAAGGATCGTGTTCGGCTTAATGGCTGCTTCCAGTTCTTGCAGATCAATCAGGCCATCTTCCTTCACATTCAGGTAAGTAACCTCACCACCTAGTTTTTCTACGTGTTTACAGGTATCCAATACTGCTTTATGCTCAGTATTAGCTGTGATGATGTGGTTGCCTTTGCTGGCGTACATCTCAAAAACACCTTTGATAGCCAGGTTGTCGGCTTCTGTTGCTCCACTGGTGAAGATGATCTCTTTAGGATCAGCACCTATCAATTTGGCAACTTGTTCACGCGCATAATCAACAGCTTCTTCAGCTGCCCAACCAAAAGGATGGTTTCTGCTGGCAGCATTACCAAAGCTTTCAGTGAAATATGGAATCATTGCTTCTACTACACGAGGATCACATGGTGTAGTGGCATTATTATCAAGATAAACGGGTAATTTCAACATAAGAACCAATATTTTAACTACTACTTGTATTTACACAAAAGTAAACCAATAGCACCTATAATTTTGTGCCATTAAAGCTGCCTTTGCTGTTTTTCCTGATTTCGTAACATGAGGCAGTATTTACTCATCCTTCTTAACTTCTTCTTTCAATGAAAAATATTGAGCATATAGGCATTGCCGTAAAAAGCCTGGAGGTTTCCATTCCACTGTTTGAAAAAATATTGAATACGTCATGTTATAAAACAGAAGTAGTTGAGTCGGAAAAAGTCAATACTGCATTTTTCCAGATTTGGGAATCGAAAGTAGAATTATTGGAAAGTTTGGACCCTGAAGGCGTAGTTGCCAGGTTCATTGAAAAAAAAGGTGAAGGCATTCATCATATAGCCTTTGAGGTTAAAAATATTGAAGACGAGATGAAGCGATTACAGCAGGAAGGCTTTGTTTTACTGAATGAAAAACCGAAAAAAGGAGCAGATAACAAGCTGGTTTGCTTCCTGCATCCAAAGGGGACTAATGGTGTTCTAATTGAAATATGCCAAGATGTAAATATTTGATATACAATTAATTATCTTAGTTAAGACCTATATACTGATTGGTTGATAAATACCACATTTATTGGATTACAGAACAACATGAGGAACCAAAAACCACTTGTTCTGAAACTACTTATTTAGATACTCCAATCAGACACAATTATTTTTTATAGCAATAGTCGAAAAAGCTTTAGAAGACCGTAAAAACACGCTTTCTTCCAATTGGCACAGGGCTTGCCTTACCTGTAGAAACAACAACAAAGCGAGCTCACATGGCAAAGCAATTCAACTTCCGTTTTTTCTTCCTTTATATACTTGCTACTGTATTTTCAGTGATCACTGTATCTGCACAAAACGATGAGGCTACTACCTTAAAAAGTCGTCTTGCTGTGGTAGCACTGGAAGATAAAACCAATATCTGGGTAAGTGATTTTCCAAAAGGATCAACAGTTGTTCTGTTTGATGAAGAAGACAACCTGATCACTATTACATCTACCAATGAATATGGAGCTGCTTACATCAGTTTGCCTAAAACTATCACAACTACCATTTTTGCTAAAACAATGAATGGTGAGATTAATGTTTCTAACAAAGCTGCACGCGCTGTAAAAGAGCAGAATGTAGCTTCTAAGAACGATCAATCAAGCGCAACCAAAGCCTAACATAAACTTAAAGAACATTAGGCCTCTCCCAAAAGAAGAGGCCTTTTTTATTGCCAATAATTTTTTTGAAATAAAGGAGCGGGTTATAGACCTAGCTTTTCTATAGCTAGTTGTGCGGCTATCTGGCTAGCATCTTTTTTATTGAATGCTTTACCGATACTAAGTTGCTCGCCATCCAGCACTGCGGCAACGGTAAAAACACGTCGGCTATTTTCAAGCTTTTCATCAAGCGTTTGAAAAGTAAGTATGCGGCCATTTTTGCTCGCCCAGCCAATCAGTTTATTCTTCAGGTTGATGTCAATGTTTTCCAGGTCATCAACATATAAATGAGGGATGATGATATGTTTTTGCACCCATGTTTGCGTGCGCTTGTAACCTTTATCAAGATAAACGGCACCAACCAATGCTTCAAGTGTGTTGCCAAAAATTTGGCTGCCTTTCAGCGAACCATCAAACTTATTGTACAGCGTAATTTTCTTGAGACCGATCTTGATAGCAAGATCATTCAACTGCTGGCGGTTAACCATCTTACTGCGCATTTCAGTAAGGAAACCTTCGCCTTTGTAAGGATATTTTTTGAAGAGATAATCAGCAACGATAGCACTTAGAACTGCATCGCCAAGATACTCCAGGCGTTCATTGTTCTCATCCGTACCTTCTTTAACTGACCTATGGCTAAGAGCAGTGGTATATAAAAAAATATTGCCGGGCTTTATGCCCAGCACATTTTGCAATTGCTTTTCAAGTGATTGTTTTCCCTTATTCTTCCCTAAAAATTTTCCGAACAATTCCACAATGTTAAGCTACGTATTTTTTCACTATCACTGCTGCATTGTGGCCACCAAAACCAAACGTATTACTTAAAGCAGCATTCACTGTACGCTTCTGTGCAGTATTAAAAGTAAAGTTCAGCTTTGGATCCAATTCAGGGTCGTCGTTGAAATGATTTATAGTAGGAGGAACAATATCGTGAACTAAGGCCTGTATACAAGCTATGGCTTCTATTACTCCAGCGGCGCCCAGGCAATGGCCGGTCATGCTTTTGGTTGCACTTATATTTAGCTTGTATGAATGTTCTTTAAAAACATCCAATATCGCTTTTACTTCGGCACCATCGCCTAATGGTGTAGATGTACCATGCGTGTTAATATAATCTATGTCTTCTGGTTTCATACCCGCATCATCCAAGGCACATAACATTACGTTTTTAGCTCCTAGTCCTTCAGGGTGCGGGGCTGTTATATGATGCGCATCAGCTGTAGCACCACCACCTGATACTTCGCAGTAGATGTGTGCACCACGTGCTTTCGCATGTTCCAGTTCTTCTAAAATTAAAACACCGGCTCCTTCGCCCATTACAAAACCATCACGGTCTCTGTCGTAAGGACGACTTGCAGTTTGATAATCATCGTTGCGCTCACTAAGTGCTTTCATAGCATTGAAACCACCTACGCCAGCTTCACTGATCACACTTTCGCTACCGCCTGTTACAATTGCATCTGCTTTTCCAAGCCTGATATAATTAAATGCATCAATGATAGCATTGGTAGAAGAAGCACAAGCACTAACCACAGCGAAGTTGGGACCACGGAAACCATGACGCATAGATATTTGCCCTGCAGCAATATCAAGGATCATCTTAGGTATAAAGAAAGGATTGAAACGCGGTGTTCCATCTCCCTTAGCAAACTCTACTACTTCTTGCTGGAAAGTGATCAAACCACCTATACCGCTGGCGAAGATCACACCAACTCGATCTACGTTTACATTCTCTTTGGTGATACCTGCATCTTGCACAGCCTGGTCGCTGGCAACTAATGCGATCTGGGTAAAGCGGTCTATTTTACGCGCTTCCTTTCTATCGAGGTATTGTGTAGCGTCAAAATTCTTAAGCTCACAAGCAAATTTGGTTTTGAATTTAGTCGCATCGAATTGGGTAATAGGATTCGCACCAGAAACTCCATTTACCAAGCCATCCCAATATGAATTCAAATCATTTCCTAATGGAGTTAATGCACCTATTCCTGTTACAACAACTCTTTTCAATTCCATAAATACCTGTGGTTTTAAGTGAATAATCCGCCTACAGAAGCAAACTTGCTATGTGAGGCGGATTAAGATTATTGTCAAAAACCCTAAACTGTAGTTTTAGGGGCAGAGCAATGACATTATTTAGCGTGCTCTTCCAAATAGGCAACAGCCTGGCCTACAGTAGTGATAGTTTCAGCTTGCTCGTCAGGAATAGAAATATTGAATTCTTTTTCAAATTCCATAATAAGTTCAACGGTGTCTAGTGAATCTGCACCTAAGTCATTTGTAAAAGAAGCTTCATTGGTTACTTCTGCTTCGTCCACTCCTAGTTTGTCAACAATGATTTTCTTAACTCTTGTTGCGATGTCTGACATTGTTATAAAGTTTAGTTACGGTTGCAAAAATATAGATTTTGGTAAATAAGCAACGAAATCAATGATTTTTATTTCCTTATCTAATAGCGTATTATAACGCATTCAAGAACTTCATCTTTTTGACCACTGCGCTTATTGCTTTTTTCTCTATAGAAACCATCTATAAAAGGTTTCAGCTTACCTGTGTTTTTTGTTGTGGCTTCATGAAGGTCTGGTAGCTCACTCTTTGAATTCATCATGAACAAAAAATGATTGAGGTATGATTCTAGTTGATGGAAGTTCTATTTTTATACAACTAACAAACATCTAACTAGCATATGCCATTAAAGATCATTGATCACGGAACGGAAGAATACAATAGAATGGTGGACCTGCGCTACAACATTTTGCGCAAGCCTTTAGGATTGTCATTTACTGAAGAAGAATTAGAACGTGAGAAAGGTGATATGTTGATTGGGGCTTACGAAGATGATGAGATGCTGGGTTGTTGTATGCTAACTAAAGTAGGTCCGCAAACAGTAAGGCTAAGACAGATGGCTGTAAAGCCCGGACTGCAGGGAAAAGGAATTGGACGAGTTTTAATGCAGTTTGCAGAGAACCTTGCGCGTGATAGGGGCAATACAAAAATCACCATGCATGCGCGTAAGTCAGCCATTGGCTTCTACGAAAAACAAGGCTATAATATTATAGGACAAGAGTTTGAAGAAGTAACCATACCGCACTATGTAATGGAGAAAAACCTTTGATAGTTGGAGGTTAGAAGTTGGAAGTTTGAGGTTAAGGTAACCAGGAACCATAAACTACTCTCCAATCTTTTCCTTAAACAATTGTCGAAGGTCTGTTCTTTCATTGTCTTCCAACGCTGCTTTGGGAACAAGAAAAAACGAACGGCTATCGAAGTAGAGGTGAAAGAAATGCGGACTTTCTACAAAGCGGGAAAAGTTTTTCCATGCCCATTGCATCTGTCCACGTGCATTTTCCAGCAATACATGATGTTCACTAAAAGACATTTTAAATGTATCACGAAAGGTAGATGCGCGTTTGTAGACAGTCTTTGGCAGAATAAACCAGAAGGAGATCATTAGCACCATCCATAACAAGGATGCAACGAGAAATGCCAACGGTGACACTTTTCTAAAGAAGAATAGGCTGGCTGAAATAATTGTAAATACATTTACCACTATCAATAAAATCTTCACCTCGGGGCGAGAAATAAAATGATAACGTAATGCCTGTATCACCTGCTTTTTATCATATCCAAAGTATATCTCCATCTTATTGTTTTCAGTGCACCAAAAGTAGGAAAAGAGTAACTGCAAAATAGAAGCCGATATCTATCAAAGGCAACAGGATGTTAGCGTGCTGGTTTGGGAGTACTAATATCCTTGAGCGCAACTGCCCACTCAGCCAACTGTTCCCCCTTTTTATTCAGAAATACCACCTTCATAATTCGTTCTGCACCTTTACCTGTAAAAGATATCCTGCTATAGTTATTCTGATCGTCTACCCGCAGCAACATATTTGGATCTGAAGCCTCAGCTGGCGACCTGCGTGACAGGCCTGCTGTAAGCGAAGAAGCTGTAATATCATAAAGCGGGTAATTGCCATTACGCTCTCTCTTTACAACTGAGGAAAGATGCCTGTCGCCTGTTAAGAATACCAATCCATTGATCGGATGCTGCTGCAAGAAATCCATTAACTCCCGGAATTCGGTGCGATAATGAATGAAACAGTCTTTTACAGATGATTGATTTAGCACCTGGCTGCCGGTGGCGATCACTCTGAAATGAACCATAGAGTTGGAATTGCTTTGCAATAAAGCATTCTTTAGCCACTCCATTTGTTGCTCCCCAAACATCCGTTTTGCTGTATTCTCCAAACCTCCAATTGAATCAACCATTTCATCATTGCTTCTAAACCAGCGGTCGTCCAGCAGGAAAAAATCAACATCGCTGAAGGTGAACTTAGTGAAGATGCCTTGCCCGTTCTGTCCATAGGAGGGATTGGCCCAGTACTTCATAAAGATGCTGCGGCTGGTATCTTTCAGTATATAACTTTTATCTGCATTGTTGGGACCATAATCATGATCGTCCCAGATAGCATAATGCGGCATTGCCTTTAGTAGCGGCTGAAGTACAGGCATACTCCTGTCACGGGAGGCACGATACTTCAAGCCCCATTCGCTGTTGTAGTCCACCTCGCGGGTGTACCAGTTGTCGCCTAGCCACAGCATAAAAGATGCATTGGTCTCAGTGGCCATGGTAGTAAATATGGAACTGTCTTTTCCGTAAGGCACACCTGGCCTGTCGTAGTTATCGTTAAAATAAGCACAACTGCCGGTGACAAAGGAAAAGTCAGGCGCATCAGTTCGGTATTGCCACAGCGGCTGAGTTGTGACCTCGCCAGCACCGATAACGGCATTCTCTTTACCCATCACTACATTATATAAATAAGTAGTTGCTGGCTCCAGTTGTGGCAACTGCCATTTATAAGTATTTGGAAAAGCAGTGTAATCTTTTTTCATTACTATCCTCTTGGCTGTTGCTTTCGGCTTGTCCTTTGGCCAATAAAGCAAAATGGCTTCTGCTATGCCTTCTTTTAGTTCCACCCATATGGTGGCGGTACGCATGTCTATATGGCCAGGCATGGGACCACTTACTACACCAGCAGGTTTTTGAGCAAATAGGTAGGAGGTTAGAAAAAGGAAAAGCAGAACGAGGCTTGACTTCATATGATCTTGTTGAGCTGCAAAATACATGTTTGCTGTAATACAGCAGCCTATCTGCTGCCATAACCACAACTGTACAAGAGTGCGACGCAACGGAAGCTGAATATGGATTGGCAGGCGGCTTCCAATCATTTCAAAACATAAAAAAAGCCACCTGGAAAGGTGGCTTCGGCAATCATGAAAAACCAAAATGACTAGCTACATCCCATGCTGTTGCCGCAGTTCATACACTTGTAGCAGGTACCGCTACGGATAGTGATATGGCCACAGGTGTTGCAGGCAGGAGCATCACTTTGCATATTTTTATTAGCTGCGTTCAAAGCTTCCAGGCCGTTGCTAACATTGGCTGTTGCTTTGGCTACCGCTTTTTCTGCTTTAGGAGCAGCACCATTATTGGATGGAGCGGTTATGCGTACACTGCTTAATTCAGGTTTAAAATCTTCTATATCATCACCCAGGTTCATTACCTCTGGCTTATCAAGCACATGCACCAGGTCAGTACGATCCAGGTACTCGTAAGCTAGGCAACGGAAGACGAAATCAACCAACGATGTTGTTGTCTTGATGTTTGGATGATCTACCATTCCCGCTGGTTCAAACTTGGTGAAGACGAACTTCTCCACGAACTCTTCTAGTGGCACACCGTATTGCAGGCCTACAGAAACGGCTATTGCAAAACAGTTCATCATACTGCGAAGTGTCGAACCTTCTTTCGCAAGATCGATGAATATTTCACCGAGCGTATTGTCGTTGAATTCGCCGGTCCGCAGGAATATCACCTGGCCATTGATCTTTGCTTTTTGGGTAAATCCACGACGCTTTGCCGGCAGCGACTTACGCTGAACAATATCACTCAGCTTACGCTTCAGTTTTGTATCAGGCGAAGCATGCATGCGCTTGGTTACTTCTTCCAATAGCTCCTCTACTGTAAGCTTGCTCAGGTCAACGATGTTAGACTCTGTAGTTTGAGGTTGAAGGTTTGAGGTTTGAGGTTCTACAACTTCTGAAGATGTATCCTCTGTTGTTTCGTCCTTCTTCTTTTTATCGCTTTTATTGCTCAGTGGCTGCGATAGTTTAGAACCATCACGATACAATGCATTTGCCTTCAGACCCAACTGCCAGCTAAGCATATAGCAATCAGCTATCTCTTCTACTTCAGCTTCGTTTGGCAGGTTGATGGTTTTAGAAATAGCGCCACTGATGAAAGGCTGTGTAGCAGCCATCATACGGATGTGCCCATGTGCGTGGATATATCTTTCACCTTTTTTACCGCATTTGTTAGCGCAGTCAAAAACTTTCAGGTGTTCTTCTTTTAAATAAGGTGCACCTTCTACTGTCATTGTACCGCAGATGTAATCGTTGGCTGCGTCTATCTGCTCCTCAGTGAATCCTAGTGCTTCCAACAGGTTGAAGTTCCAGTCGCTATACTCAGCTTCTGTAAAACCAAGTCTTTGCAAACAAGCTTCGCCAAGCGTGAAACGGTTGAATACAAAACTAATTTCAAATGCTGCTTTCAATGCATCGTTCAGTTTCTTGATCTCTTCGCCAAGAAAACCTTTCTCGCTCAGCGACTGCTGGTTGATGAATGGAGCACCTTCGAAAGAGGCAGAACCTACTGCGTATTTGATGATAGCATCGGTTTCTTTTTCGCTGTAGCCGAGGTTTCTTAAAGCTAAAGGCACGCTCTGGTTGATGATCTTGAAGTATCCGCCACCGCTTAATTTTTTAAACTTCACCAAAGCAAAATCTGGTTCTACACCGGTAGTGTCGCAATCCATTACCAAACCAATTGTTCCGGTAGGAGCAATAACAGTTGTTTGCGCATTGCGATAACCATATTTTTCTCCTAACTCTACTGCGCTATCCCATGCTTTGCATGCTGCTGTCAGCAAATAATCAGGGCAATAAGTTGCTTTTATTCCTTGCGGCTTGATGCTGATCTTTTCATAAGCATCTGCATCGTAAGCAGCCAGTCGGTGGTTGCGCATAACACGCATCATGTCTTCAGCATTCTCAGCATACTTATTAAAAGCGCCTAAGAAGCTGGCCATTTCAGCGCTTGTTTTGTACGCTGTACCAGTCATGATAGCGGAAATAGATCCTGCAATAGCTCTTGCCTCTTCACTATCGTAAGCGATACCACTTACCATTAACATGCTTCCAAGGTTGGCAAAACCTAAACCCAGTGTGCGATAGTCGTATGATAATTGTGCTACTTCTTTACTTGGGAACTGTGCCATCAGTACGGATACTTCCAATACAACTGTCCACAGGCGGCAGGTATATTCAAAACCTTCTACATCAAAAACATTGGTATCGTCGTTGTGAAACTTGCGCAGGTTCACAGATGCAAGGTTACATGCAGTATTGTCGAGGAACATGTATTCAGAGCAAGGATTAGAAGCCCTGATTTCTCCACCCTTAGGGCAGGTATGCCACTCGTTAATGGTAGAGTTGTACTGCAAGCCTGGATCTGCACAACGCCATGCGGCATAAGCTATTTTATTCCACAACTCGCGGCTATTGACCTTCTTCATGGTGCGGCCATCGGTACGAGCTGTCAGTTCCCAGTCTTCTCCCTTTTCCAGTTTCTCGAAAAATTCGTTTGGTACACGAACAGAATTATTAGAATTCTGTCCAGATACTGTGCGGTATGCTTCGCCTTCGTAATCACTGGCATAACCTGCAGTTATTAAAGCACTTACTTTCTTTTCTTCTTCTACTTTCCATTCAATGAAGTCTACGATCTCAGGATGATCCAGGTCGAGACAAACCATTTTAGCCGCACGACGTGTAGTGCCACCACTTTTGATTGCACCAGCAGCACGGTCACCAATCTTCAAAAAGCTCATCAATCCGCTGGATGTACCACCACCACTCAGCTTCTCTCCTTCTCCACGAATGTTACTATAGTTTGTTCCTACACCAGAACCGTATTTAAAGATCCTGGCTTCGCGAACCCACAGATCCATAATTCCACCTTCATTTACCAGGTCATCTTCTACACTTAATATAAAACATGCATGCGGCTGCGGACGCTCATAAGCCGATGTAGATCTTTTCAGTTTTCCATCTTTCTGATCAACATAATAGTGTCCCTGCGGCGATCCTTTTATACCATAGCTCTCGTACAAGCCGGTATTGAACCATTGCGGGCTGTTAGGCACACAAGCCTGGTTCAATATGCTATATACCAGTTCTTCGTAAAATACCTGTGCATCTTCAGTTGTTGCAAAATAGCCATTACGCTCACCCCACACTCTCCAGCAGTTGGCCATACGATGCGCCACCTGTTTAGATGAGGTTTCGCGACCAAGCGTACCATCAGCTTGCGGTACACCAGCCTTACGGAAATATTTTTGTGCAATGATATCCGTTGCAATCTGGCTCCATCCTTTTGGAACCTCTACATTGGTCATTTCAAAAACAATTTCACCCGACGGGTTGCGAATGACACTGGTACGGTAGTCATACTCAAACTGGTCGAACGGAGAAACGCCTTCTTTGGTAAAGCGCCGCTGGAACTGGAGTCCTTTTTTGCTGTTTGGTGTAGGCATGTGAAGAAGATTTATATTGATTAAATGGAAGTTTGAAAAGCCCGTCAAAAAAATTGAGGCGGGTAACGAAAATATCCTTCCTTTCTTGTATGAACGGCTTTCAAATATGCACAGATGTGGAAAATGAATGTGCAGAAATTGGAAGCCTTTACAGGGAGTGAGTTACGTGCAATGTCCACACGATGTAGATAAAAAAAGGCATCAAATAAGTTTTTTGGCATACGTTGAAAGCGCCCAAATTTTCATATCTGAAGGCTATAACACTAGTCCCAACGTTCCTAAAGCCTATAAGTATTTGAATTATTCATAAGCTGTTTTCTTAATTGGTCTCCTAATCATGCAAGCCTACTTCTTTAGTATTATCACGAAAGAGGTTTCCTAATAAATACGAAGTAACTGCTTGATATAAGTGGCATTACTTTAGTATAACTTAAATAAAGCGCCTAGTCCCCGGCTCCGTTAGCGCCGTACACAGTTGTTTTATAGTATGTTTGGAGCGATTTGGACAGGTTAAAACTCATACAAACGATTTTTTTAGCATTTTTGCAATACCACGATAACCAATTGCATGAAGAATAAGATTTACCAGCACTTTGTAAAGAATAAACAGCAAGGACATAAATCTTTTGCAGTACTAGTAGATCCTGATAAAGTGGATGCTGCAAAGATTGAACAATTGGTTTCACTGGCTACAACCTCTAAAGTGGATTACTTCCTTGTTGGTGGTAGCCTGCTTATCTCCAATCATCTAGATGAATGCATCCAGCAGTTCAAGGCGCTATGCGATATCCCGGTTATCCTTTTCCCTGGTAGTCCTTCGCAGGTAAGCAAATACGCTGATGCTCTTTTGTATCTTTCTCTTATTTCAGGTAGAAATGCCGAGTTGTTGATCGGCCAGCACGTGGTAAGCGCTCCTTTCGTAAAAAGCAGCGGACTCGAAATAATGCCTACCGGTTATATGGTAATTGACGGTGGTGCTCCTACTACCGTTTCTTATATTTCCAATGCAGCACCCATTCCAAGCGACAAGAACGAGATAGCACTATGTACTGCTATGGCCGGCGAAATGCTGGGAATGAAACTCATTTATATGGATAGCGGCAGCGGTGCCAAACGTCCTATCACCGAGAGCATGATAGAAATGGTGAGTAGCCATATAGAGGCTCCATTGATCATTGGCGGCGGTATTACCGACCCGGAAAAAGCTTATCGCAACTGCAAGGCAGGCGCCGATGTAATAGTGGTAGGAAATGCTATTGAAAAAGATGCCAGCCTGATAAAAGAGATGGCAGATGCAGTGCATGGAACAACTGTGACTGCATAAATGCCTAACGGGTAATCTTGTAAATTTTTCTTTTGTATCCGGCACATGGCCATTACTCAACCTTCGTTGCGTCACACTCTTGTACCTCCGTGCGTATCAACATCCAACCTCCAACACCTAACAACAAACACCTACCAACTCCATCGCCTACCTCTTCAGGTTTGCTGCATTCACCCTTGTAGGTGTATCCGTTCCTTTTATAATTGAAGCAGAACTGGTGATGATAGCCTTGATAATGGCTGTCATATTTTGCAGATCCAGTGTACCTACTTCATCTGTTACCTTGTGGTAGTTAGGTTCCGAATCCATTTTAGATGTAGAAATGGTATGCGCCGGCACTCCTAGCCGCGCCAGTGTAGCATTGTCTGAACGATAAAACAACTGCTGCGCAGGGTAAGGATCAGGGTGAAAAGTGAAGGCAGACCCTTCCAGGTTTTTCTGCAAAATCTTTCCCATATCTGTTTCATCAAACCCTGTGATGTAGGCTGAATTCTTGCCCCACTTACTATCAGTACCAATCATTTCCAGGTTGAACATTGCCATCACCTTGGCAGGGTTTAGCTGCTGCGAAAAATACTTGCTTCCATAACCGCCCATTTCTTCTGCGGTGAAGGCTGCAAAAACAAGTGTACGTTCGTTATTCCTGGCTCTTTTAAAATATTTAGCGGCCATAATAACACCAGTGATACCTGATGCATCATCATTTGCACCATTATATATTGAGTCTCCATTTACAGGTTTACCAATTCCTATATGATCGTAATGACCAGAGAAAATTACCTGCTCATCTCTCTTAAATTTTCCCGGCAGTACACCTACTATGTTGTGCGCTACTACAGGCGTAACCTGCTGCCGAACTTTGATATCATAGGAATCAGCGGGTGAAGCAGTCAATACAAATACTACGTTATGTTTTCTTGGAAAAGTGTACGACATAAACCCACCAAGCCTGCGGAAGACGCGTGAAAAACTCGTGTCAATAAATACAACTGTATTCTCAGTAGGTTCAAAATATTGGCCGATCTCTGCACCTATATTACTGCCTTTGGCAATGTGAACTTTACGGTAGCCGCTGGCAGCGTTTAAATCTATTTCGGTATTGGTGCTAAAAGCAACTATACTCTTGCTATCGATATTTTGACCATCTACAGTAGCCGTAGCCGAAACAACAGAAGGCTTCAGCATTTCGAACGACTGCTTGTAGCCGGTTACACCTTCCAGTTGTTCAAGCCCAATTTTCCTGAATTCCGCAGCAATGAAGTCTGCCGCTTTTTCAATGCCTGGAGTAAATGTTGCCCGGCCTTCCATATCGTCGGCGGCCAATGTCCCAATTATTCGTTGTACTTCTGTTTCAGTAACCTGTTTGTCCAGACGTGGTGCTACAGCGCACCCTGTTGCTGCCGAGAGCAGCAATAACCAGAATATCTTATTCATGTGTATAGTTAAGAGGGAAATCTTATAAGCTCATCATTTCTTTGAACTTTACTGTTTGCCTGCGGCTAACTTCTATTTTTTCGCCACCTTTCAGTTCAAGCAGAAGACCTCCATTGAAATAAGGTTCTATTTTTTCTATCCACCGCATATTGATGATGTGTTTGCGGTTGGCTCTAAAAAATACTTTGTCATCCAATCGCTCTTCCAAAGCATTCAGCGATTTTAAGATCAGTGGTTTGTTAGGACCAAAAAATACTTTAGCGTAATTGCCCACGCTTTCAAATAAGCGGATCTCGTTAAGCTTTACAAACCAGCATCTTTCGCCATCTTTTACAAACACCTGGTCCTGCTCACCCAGTAAGGTATTGCGTGGAGCAAAACTCATTCCATTGGCAGCAGCAGGTTCTTTTGCCTCTTCCAGGTGAAGTTTCTGGATGGCATCAGATAGGCGCTTTGGCTCTACCGGTTTTAGCAGGTAGTCAAGAGCATTTACTTCAAAAGCTTTCAGTGCATACTCGTCGTAAGCGGTGGTGAATATCACCTTTGGCAGCCTGTCAAGATCCTCCAGCAGATCGAAGCCTGTCTTTCCCGGCATCTGTATGTCAAGGAAAATAAGATCAGGCGAATGTTGTTCAATTTTCTCCAGGCCTTCCTGCACATTGGAAGCCTCATCTATGATATCGATCTCTCCAAAGTCCTGCAATAATTTCTTCAGTTCGTTACGCGCCAGGCGTTCGTCGTCAATAATGATTGTTCTTACAGACATGGCATTAAAAGGGTTTATTTAGTTAAGATAGTAGTAGCTGGCATTGTAACGGTAGCCTCCACCGTATTGTCATCGTTGTTTCTTATTTGAAAATGTGCTTTGTCGCCGTACAATAACTGCAACCTGTTTTGGGTGCTGTACAATCCAAAGCCATCAGGATTGAAACTACCATTCATATGTCCGGTATTCTTTACGATCAACTGGTGTGAGTCATCTTTAAAATCAGAAATGATCCTAATCACGCCACCATCTACTCTTTTACTTATTCCATGTTTAATGGCGTTTTCTACCAGGGTCTGCAGCATCATAGGAGGCACCGGTTGGTCCAGTGTATCCTCATCTATATCAAATTCCACCTGCAGCCTGTCTTCAAAACGAATGTGCTCTAGTGCCAGGTAGTCTTTTACAATATTTAGTTCTCTTTCCAAAGGAGCAGTCTCTACCTTTTCAGCTTGCATGCTGCTACGAAGGATATTGCTCAACTCGGTGATCGCCTGTCTTGCTCTTTCAGGGTTCTCATCCACCAGTGCACGGATACTGTTCAACGCATTGAAGATAAAATGCGGGTTGATGTGCGATTTGATAGTCTTTAATTCCAGTTCTTTTACCAGGCTTTGTAAACGGATCTTATCCAATTGCTCTTGCCTGCTTTTCTCTATATAGTGGTAGGTAAAATAGATCAGGTTCCAGATAAGCAGGAAAAGGAAACAACCATACGATGCCCGAAGCGTTTTGTTGAGCAAACCATATTGCTTGAACTGTTCGCTGGTGAAACCAAAGATGTCTTCGAGGTATATGCTGGTAAATGCAAATAATATGGAGAAGCCCACCGTGGTAAGAAACATGTAGGTGATCTGGCTGTCCAGTTTCAACTTCAGGAAACCTACTTTATTAATGAACGACCGCATCATATGGGTGATGCAGATACCTAAGAAGGCGTCGAGAAATAGTACCTCGAAGAAAAAAGGCTGAACCTTAGTACGTAACGTGAGGTAAAAGAAAGTATAGACTATGATATAAGTACTCCACCCACCAACCTGGCACAACCAATATTTCGAGATCTTATTATTCATACTACGTAAAGTTATTTATATGGCTCTAGCGGCACATTCACCAGTTGATGTATGGTGCGATAGATATGTAACTGGTTTAAAACATAGTTACAACATTATTTGAAAGTAGCCATTGTTGATTAAATTATACGCAATTGTACCTGCAATAGTTGCGTTAGCCAAGATAGAAGACAGAAGCAGGAATGATACTTGAAGATATATTGTTATTCAACAGCAGCTTTTACAACAATTTGTAATACCTGTTTGTTGCTTTTGAGGCGTTATAACTAATTTGCAACATTATTTTTCATAAATGGAGATCACACCCGGTTCTTTACTTAAAACCATCGACAGTCCTGCTGACCTGAAAAAACTTTCACGTGAACAACTTCACAAAGTATGTGATGAGTTGCGTCAATTCATTATTGATGTGGTAAGTGTTCACGGGGGGCATTTTGCTGCTAGTCTTGGAGTAGTAGAGCTTTCAGTTGCATTGCATTACGTTTACAACACGCCTTACGATCAGTTGGTTTGGGATGTAGGTCACCAGGCTTATGGTCATAAGATACTTACCGGGCGCCGTGATAATTTCTACACCAACCGCAAGTATCATGGATTAAGCGGTTTTCCGAAAAGAAGCGAAAGCGAGTACGATACTTTTGGTGTAGGGCACTCTTCCACCTCTATTTCTGCAGCTTTGGGAATGGCTATGGCGGCGCGCTATAAAGGCGAAACCGACCGCAAAACAATTGCTGTAATAGGTGATGGTGCTATGACGGCCGGGATGGCTTTCGAAGCTATGAACCATGCCGGCGTAGCAGACAGCGATATGCTTATCATACTGAACGACAACTGTATGAGCATTGACCCGAATGTGGGTGCACTGAAAGAATATTTAACGGATATCACTCTCTCTCCTACTTACAATAAGCTGAAAGATGATGTTTGGAAGGCACTTGGAAAATTGCCTGGAAAAAACTTCACACAGCCTGTCGCGCACAAGATTGCTGAAAGCCTGAAAGGAATGGTAAGCAGCAGCGCCAACTTATTTGAGGCATTGAAGCTGCGTTATTTTGGTCCTATAGACGGGCACAACATCACTAAGCTTGTAGATACACTGAAGGACCTGAAGCAGATACCGGGACCAAAGATCCTGCATATCGTTACTGTAAAAGGTAAAGGTTATGCGCTGGCCGAAAAAGATCAAACGAAATGGCATGCGCCAGGTTTATTTGATAAGATAACAGGCGAAATAGTAAAGAAGAAATACGATGCACCGCAGCCGCCAAAGTACCAGGATGTGTTTGGGCATTCAATAATAGAACTAGCGGAAGCTAACGACAAGATAATGGCCATAACGCCTGCCATGCCAAGTGGTTGCTCTCTTAAATACATGATGGAGAAAATGCCGCACCGTGCTTTTGACGTAGGCATTGCAGAGCAACATGCTGTAACGGTAAGCGCCGGTATGGCTACGCAAGGCATGCGCGTTTTCTGCAACATCTATTCATCATTTATGCAGCGTGCCTTCGACCAGGTGGTACACGACGTAGCAATACAGAAACTTCCTGTGGTGCTTTGCCTGGATCGTGCTGGCCTGGTGGGTGAAGATGGACCTACACATCATGGAGCTTACGATATTGCTTACTTCCGTTGCATACCTAATATGGTGATATGTTCGCCAATGAACGAAAGCGAGCTGCGCAATATGATGTTTACAGCTCAATTGGAAGAAACTGATTTACCGGTTGTGATACGCTATCCACGTGGCGAAGGTGTGATGACAGAATGGAGGACACCTTTTGAAAAGATCCAGATTGGTAAGGGAAGAAAATTGAAGGATGGGCAGGATGTAGCTATTCTCACACTTGGTCATCCTGGTAATTTTGCTACAGCCGCAATACGTGAGCTAAGAACACAAGGGCTTAATCCAGCACATTACGACATGCGTTTTGTAAAACCACTTGATGAAGAAATGCTTCATGAAGTGTTTACTAAATACAACAAAGTAGTAACTGTAGAAGATGGCACTGTGGTAGGTGGTTTTGGAAGCGCAGTATTAGAATTTATGAATGCACATCATTACAAGGCCGACGTAAAACTGCTTGGCATTCCTGACAGGATAGTAGAACATGGAACGCCTAAAGAACTACATCGCGAATGTGGTTACGATGCCCAGGGAATTGCAGATGCTGTAAGAGAATTGATGATAGAAAAGATAAACGTCAGCTCTTTGATAGCTGGATAAATAAATTCTTAGAAGTAGAAGAGGCTGCCGAACGGTAGCCTTTTTTATGGAATTTATTTTCATCTGTATCTTAAGCACATGAAGTGGAATGCCTTCCTGTTGTTTATAGCTATTCTTTTTGTAGGTTTCCTGCTGTATATCAACAAACCTGCTTCCCATATTCCTACACAAAAGAAGAAGGAAAACCTGGCGCCGGAAGAAACCCAGGCAGAGCGACTGAATAATTTGGCAATGCAAGCTGCTGACTTCTGCCGTAAGAAGAAGTACAACCAGGACGTATGCTTCTTAATAGACATGCGCAGACCAAGCGGCAAGAAGCGTTTCTTCATTTACGACCTCAAAAACCGGAAGATAAAAGATGCCGGGTTGGTGGCTCATGGCAGTTGCAATTCTCTTTTTCTTTCAGAAGGGAAATTTTCTAATGTAGAAGGAGGCGGCTGCAGTTCACTTGGCAGGTACAAAGTTGGTAACCGATACAATGGAAACTTTGGACAGGCCTTCAAACTTCATGGGTTAGACAGTACCAATAGCAATGCATTCAAAAGGTTTGTTGTACTGCATGCATACCATTGTGTACCCGATATAGAGGTGTACCCGGCGCCAATATGCAACAGCCTGGGTTGCCCGATGATCTCGTACAAATTCCTGGATGTTGTAAACAAAGAGATCAGCCGATCTTCTAAACCCATTTTGCTTTGGATTTTTAAATAGAAAGAGTCTCATTTTTCTTGTTTATTCCGCATCCCGCTTACATTTGCCAGTATTTTTAATCCACCTTGACCTGATATTAATTTTTGCCAAAAACACCCTGTAAGTACAATAACTTCTCCTGTTAGCTGTTATAATACATGGCATTTTTGATAAAAAGCCAGCTTCAAACTGTCCCCGATACCCATGAGAAAAAAAGCAACTCCTGTTATGGATGTGCATGATGTAACCGAAACCTCTAACCGGGTTTTTCAATTTGGTGCAATTGCCCTCCTTTTTGCTTTTCTAACAATCATCACAAATGTTATTCATGGCAATACCTTGTCTACCATTTTGGTTTCTGCCATGTTTATCTGCATGGCGCTCATCCTTTGGCTAAACAAGTATGGCTACGGCACCATCACTAAAATTGCCATTGTTTCTGTTATCAGCATTTTCATTATGATCATTGCCTTTGCTGAAGGGCGTGATACAGGTGGATATCTATATTTTTTACCGGTTTTGTTTGCGCTTCCCTTTCTAATAAACAACAGCAAAAGTTATTTGTGGGAAGTTGTCACCTATTTCTCTATTACCATCACATGCTTTGCAATCGTGCTTGTTTTCTGCGATGAAAGAAGTACCTGGCAGCACATTTCGGATGAAACCTACACCAAGATGTTCTACATCAACAACTTCTCTATAGTTGTTTTGTCGGCAGCATTTTCTTACCTAAGTATTTACCTGGAGCGCAAATATGCCAAGGCACTTGTGATACAGAAAAATAAAGCAGAAGATGCGGTTGAGGCACGTACAAAGTTCCTTTCTAACATGGGGCACGAATTGCGTACGCCCCTCAATGGGATCATTGGCGCTACTAATCTTATCCGCAACGGCTCATCGTTACCTGAGCAACAGAAGTACCTGGATATTTTAAAATATTGCTCGGACCATATGTTGGGCCTGGTGAACGATATTTTGGATTTCAACAAAATTGAGCAGGACAAACTGGAACTCCATCCTTCAAAATGTAACCTGAAGCATATTCTAACCCAGTCGCTGCTACCCTTCTACAACCGGTTTGAAGAAAAACAACTGGAGCTAAAACTAGAGATAGATCCTGAACTGGATGCATTGATAATGGCTGACGATGTACGCCTGGTACAAGTCATCAATAACATGCTTTCTAATGCGCTGAAGTTTACTGAGAAAGGTTATGTAAAACTGGAAGCACGCCTTAAAAAACATGAGGAAGGAAAAATGGAGGTGCTTTTTTCTGTCCAGGATACAGGTATTGGTATTCCTACAGATGTCCAACATCGCATCTTTGACAGCTTCTGGCAGGTGTACAACGAGAGCACCCGTAAGTATGGTGGTACTGGTTTAGGATTAACCATTTGCCAGCGACTTTTGCAACTGATGAATAGTAAACTGCTGCTGGAAAGTACGCAGGACAAAGGAAGCAAGTTCTACTTCACCATCACCTTCCCTGTAGTGAGTATAAACCAACCTTCGTCAATCAAAGGAGAAACCGATCTTTCTGATCTTTCTGGTTATAGAATATTGATAGCCGAAGACAATCTGATCAATATGATGATTGCTAAAAAGATTTTGGAAGATTGGAAGGCAGTAGTAACACCTTGCGAGAACGGCAAAATAGCAATGGATGTGTTGGCTAAGGATAACAATTACAACCTGGTACTGATGGATCTTGAAATGCCTGAAATGGATGGTTATACTGCCTTGAAGGAGATCAAGCTACTACATGGCCACCTGCCAGTAGTAGCGTTTACTGCTGCGCTCATGGATAATAATATGTACACCAGCCTGGTAGAACAAGGTTTTAAAGATTGTATTCTCAAACCTTTCCAGCCAGCGCACTTACTTTCCAAGATCAAGAAGTACGCTACGAAACCAATGCAGGAAATGGCGGAGATGAATTAAACTACTCTGCTATTGGATCTGTAGGTAAAACCGGTGAAACATTATTGCCCGCGACTTCCTCCTCTTGCCTGTTTTCATTCCACTCTATAATGAAGTTGTTTTTGCCTTCGCCTACCATTATGCTCATATAATGCAACTGTATTAGCTCCAGCATTGACAGGAAAAGAAAGATGGCGTGGATGCGGTCATTACAAACCTCGAAAACTTTTTCAAAAGAAACGGTTCGTTCTTTCTGTGCTACGTCCAGTACATACTCCCGGCTTTCTTCCATTGAGTAGTTATACCTTACCACCGTGTGCACCGGTTTGTTCTGGCGCTCATGAACTTTCATCATCACCTTTTCAAACGCCTTCATCAGCTTGAAGAGGCTGATTGTTTGTATCTCGGTGCCTTCACCAGCGGTTTCACCGATAGCGTTTAGTTCTTTTTGCAGGTTTCCGCGGCGCAACATTAGCATACGTGTAGCCTCCATTTCAGCCATCTGTACCGCAGCTTCTTTGAAACGTTTATATTCCAGGATCTTATCTACCAGTTCCTGGCGCGGATCAATTTCATTGCCTTGAGCGTCTACTTCCTTACGCGGCAACAGGAGCTTCGCCTTTATGCGCATCAGGGTAGAAATGAACAGGATAAACTCACTGCTCAATTCTATATTAAGCGACTCCTGCGAATGGATATAATCTAAAAAGTCGTTGGTGATCTTACTAATGGGAATGTTATATATATCCAGTTCATCCCTTTCAATGAAAAATAGCAGCAGGTCAAAAGGACCTTCGAACTGCGGGAGTTTAATCTGGTAGGTTTCTGTAGTCGCCATTAGAGTAGAGTTATAAATAAAAAAGTCCTGCAAGCTAAGCCTACAGGACATCACAAATGTAAAGGATTATGTATTAGAACTTCACGGACAAGCCTACTCCCAAAATAGACTTCAACTGTGTTCCCGGGCTGCTTTTCTCATACCCAAATATCTGAGTATCATCATCGTATTGCAAGTCGAAGTTATATACAACGCCCAGGTAGCGGTTCACTTTCAGGTGAAACATATTTGTCCAGAATATATCCACATTGCCCGGGTGATGATCTAAACCATCAGAGAAAACATCCAATCTTGAGCGGTAGGTAACATTAGGAATAATCTCTTTATTATATCCTACACTCGCCATAGCACCTGCTTCAATTTTCACTTCCCTGTTTGGTTGAACATTGTAATTGGCCGCCAACTCGTATGGCCTGTTGGCAACAATTATCCATCGTGCATGGGGACCAACATGCAGGTTGAAAGCGCCACCTTTACCATAATAATCTACACCCAGTGAAACGCTGGCTATACCCGGCGCCAGGAATGCTGAGATCCTTTTAGGTATATCACCATCATAATCATATCCATCAGCAAATTGTGTTCTGAAATTACCCCATGCACCATACCTGAAACTGGTAGTACCAATCTGGCGGGTAAGGCGAGAAACAAAATCAAGCTTGTCATCATTTTTTACAATTCCAAACTTGTTACTATTCAGAAAACCAAAGTTTGCATCCAGCATATTATCCCAATGCAAATTCCCTTTGGTATGATTAGCATATAGATTAAGAAAACCGTTTGCAGCAAGTGTAAAACGGTCGCCGCCAGGAGCCCAGTTACGTGTACCGCCTTGAGATAACGATACACTTACCATTCCCCCACGTTTCCATTGGCTGGTCGTTTTATTGGTAACCGTTGTAGTGCGTGTAGTGGAGGAAGTAGGTTGAGCAGTTAAACCTATACATGCAGAAGTATAGAGTGCAGTTAGTATCAGTTTTCTCATTGTTTGCAGTTCGAGTTGGTAAAATTTATAAGCTGCTATGGTCGAAGCAAATATAATCTTTAATATCATTTACCAAATTTTTACCAATTGATGAACTATAGCCAAAGCCATTGCAAATACTGGCAATGAAACTTCTATGCTAACAAATAAATAAGTATCCATTCAAAAGCCTTTAGCGACATTTGCCGCAAAATCAAGAATTGAAAAACTGGTTGATCAATTGGAGCATATTTATTCTTCTTTCTATTATTTGGGGAAGCTCGTTCAGATTGATGAAGATTGGAATGGAAGAATTATCTCCTTACCAGGTAGCGGCAATAAGAATGCTAAGCGCGGGTGTAGTTCTACTTCCCTTCACCATCAAAGCAATCCGGAATATCGATAGAAGTAAGATCAACATCGTGTTGTTATCTGGCCTTCTTGGCAGCTTTTTCCCTGCATTTTTATTTTGTATTGCAGAAACAAGAATAGATAGTTCTCTGGCCGGCATCTTAAATGCTTTGACGCCCTTGTTCACCATCCTGATAGGTGTTCTTTTCTTCAAAATGAAGGTTTCCGTTCAAAGGTATATTGGGGTTATTGTTGGTTTTATTGGGCTGGCGTTACTGTTTATCTCCCGTGGAAACATCACGCTTGGCTATTTATACTTTGCCTTCCTTGTATTGCTAGCCACTATTTTTTATGGTATAAATGTCAACATCGTAAGCAGGAACCTGAAGAACACGGCTTCAATGGATATAGCGGCGTTAGCATTTACATTTCTCATACCGCCATCGCTATTGGTGCTATATATTACTGGCTATTTTTCCAAACCTACCACCTATGCTTTTTGGCATGCAACTGGCGCAAGCACTATACTAGGGGTTTTCGGTACCGCTCTGGCGTCTGTCTTCTTTTATGTACTGGTAAAACGAGCCGGTGGTCTTTTTGCATCCACTGTTACTTATGGAATTCCGTTTGTAGCAGTGTTTTGGGGAATACTTGGAGGAGAAGTTATAACACCTGTACAGGTAATGTGCCTCGGAATTATTTTGTTGGGCGTCTACCTGGCAAACAGGGTGAGTAAAGAAAAAATCCCGGTGCAGGCTGCATCCGGGACTTCAGTTTCTAAATAGACATGATGTCTTTTTCTTTTGCAACAAGTAGTTTATCTACCTGGCTTATATACTTGTCTGTCAGGTCTTGAATTTCTTTTTCTGAGTCTTTAGCTGCGTCTTCACTTAATCCTTCTTTCTGAAGTTTTTTCACTTCTTCTATTGCCTCGCGCCTGATATTTCTAATGGCAACTTTTGAATGCTCTCCTTCGCCACTGGAACGTTTTACAAGTTCTCTTCTTCTTTCTTCTGTTAAAGGTGGCAGGTAAAGGCGAATGTTTACACCATCGTTCTGTGGGTTCAAGCCAATGTTAGAAGCAATGATAGCTCTTTCTATAGGCTGAAGCATATTACGCTCCCATGGTTGAATACTGATGGTTCTAGCATCCATAATGTTGATATTAGCAACCTGGTTAATAGGCGTAGGTGAACCATAATAATCTACATTGATCCCATCGAGCATAGTAGGATTTGCTTTTCCTGCCCTGATCTTTACAAGTTCAGCTTCCAAATGACCAATGGCCTTTTTCATGGATGTTTCAGCGTCATCAATTACCATTTCCAATTCTTCAGACATAGGTTGAGTATTTTACGCGGCAAATCTACTTAAATAGACTAAAAATTATGAACTAAAAAAGCAACCTCATCGGTTGCTTTTACTTTATTCTGAAAATTTTCTTTTACTCCTCTTCTGCCACTGCAGCAGGATGATTTGCTAATGAAACCAAACGAATGCTTTTGGCTTCTCTCCTGGTTTTTTCAGCATCACCTTTAATAACACGCAACTTAAACCGTGACCGCCTGATATACAAAGTATACACCCAACCGAAAAAGCCAGCGATCAGGGTGAAAATAAGATTGGTAGTTCCAATGAACTGCAGGAAGTAAGCTGAAGCCGCAACTAATAAAGTAACGATACCACAAGTGTAAGTAACGCCTTTGTGATTGAAGCCCCTGTCTAATAACAGATGATGAATATGATTTCTGTCTGGGCTGAATGGCGATTTACCTTTCATTATCCGCATACCGAACACTCTCAATGTATCCATTAAAGGTATCAGCAGTATTCCAAAACCTACAGCCGGGGCTGCCGTAATAGGAAATGCGGTATAAGTAGCGCCTGTTTCTATGAATTTGATAACCAGAATTGTATTCACTAACCCGATAAGAAGTGAGCCGGTATCGCCCATGAATATCTTAGCCGGGTTGAAATTGTAATATAAGAATGCTATGATAGCTCCAGAAAAGGTGAAGCCAAGTGTAGCATAGGCGTAATTGCCATTTAATAAGAAGAAAGTTCCAAATAATAATGATGTAACTGCGCCAACTGTTCCTGCCAGTCCATCTACTCCATCAATCAGGTTGAAGGCATTGATGATAACAACTGAAGCAAACATGGTAAGCAAATACTGGGCAAACACCGGTATTTCATTGATACCCATAAAGCCTTGCATGTTGGTAATTACCAGGTTCGCTTTGAAGATGAGAATACCACTAACAATCAGCTGACCTATGAATTTTTTGCCGGCAGAAAGTATCAGGATATCATCTTTTATACCTACAAAGAAAATGACAAGGAAAGCAGCCAGGTAATACTGGAATTCAGGTGCCCCTTGAACAAAATTGTATGTAAGCAGTAAACTAACGGTAAAACCAATGAACATTCCCAAACCACCTAAGGAAGGAATCGGACTGGTGTGGATCTTTCTCTTATCATCTGGTACATCATAAAGCTTCTTTTCATTGGCAACCTTGATGATGACCGGTATTGAATAAAATGTAAGTGCAAATGCTATAATCCCACCTAGTATGATCTGTTCCATGCAAAAAGCAATTTGTTTCTATTAATTTATTTATTGGGGGACTGTTAAGAGCCCGCAAATTAAACCGATTTTAAGCAAAAACAGAAATTAATGTTTTACTTAATAGATACTTCATACAGCATGGTCGTTATCCATTTGCAGTATTTTTCCCATATTTAGAAAGATGGGAGAAATACGGTAATAGATGTAAGTGTGGCAAAAAAAATTGAAGGAGAACCTTCATTTGCTGGCCACATTTGCATAAAAACATTGCCACAGTCTTGTTTAGTATAAGTGAAACGAAAAAATTCTATGGCTTAGAGTTTTTGTTCATAGCTGATGTAGAAACTGCTACTCACTTTCACTAACTCTTCAGCGAAAATTGCTGCCTTGACGCCTTACGTGCAGGGATGTATGCAGCTAATAATGATATAAAGAACACGGTACTCACTACCAGTAAAAAATCCTGCGGCAACATTTTTACCGGGTAGTAATCAATAATAAAACTTCCGCCTGATAACTTTAAGAGCTTATACTCGATTTGCAGGTAACATATGCCCGCGGCTAAAAGTATCCCTATGCCGCCACCAACTGTCGCCAGCACGATGCCTTCATTTACAAAAATCCGTTGTATATAATGGTTGTCGGCGCCCATTGCACGAAGAACAGCAATGTCTTTCTGTTTTTCTAAAACAAGCATGGTAAGCGCTCCTATCATATTAAAGGCGGCAACTACCAGTATGATAGAAAGAATGCCATAGATCACCCATTTCTCCATTTGCATCACCGCATACAGACTTTGGTTTTGCTGGTAGCGCGTTTGTACCTGGTAATCTTTCCCAAGGACCGCAGACAGCTGATCGGTTATGTCTTCTACATCTGTACCCGGTGTGAGTGCTATTTCTGCAGCGGTATATTCATCCTCTGCCATGTCGAGCATATACTTTACAAAGCCGAGATTGGTGATGGCGTACTTATTATCAAAATCTTGTTGCAATACAAAAGAACCACTGACAAAGGCATTGTAAGAATTCAATGCATCCATACCAGAGAAGTTAACAGCCTTTCTATTTGGCAGGTAAACCGTTAGTGGCTGAATACTTACACCCGGTTCTACGCCAACAGCATTCTCTATTCCCGCACCTAATACCAGCAGTGGATCGTCCGCCACACCGGTCAGGAACTTACCTTTTATAATATGCTTCGCCAAGCCATTTACCTGCGTGTATTGCTCATCTACACCCTTCAGGTATATAATAGATTGGTATTCTTCATTAACTAAAACAGCTTTTTCTTCAGCTATCAGGCTCATGGTGGCTACGCCAGGTGTCCCTCTTAGTTTCTGTAATTGATCGGTGGTTAATGTGATTGTTTTCCCTTTTGCAGGACCTACCCGAACATCTGCATAAAAATCAGCATAAAGACCTTTTACAAGATCTTCAAAGCCATTGAAAACACTGAGCACTAGTATAAGTGCTGCAGCGCCTACAGCTATGGCCAATATGCTGATCCACGAAATGATGTTGATAGCATTGGTGGTTTTCTTTGCTTTGAAATACCGCCATGCAAAAAGAAAGGTCATTTATAATAACTGCTTAAGTGGCAACAGAGTCTACTGCTCTGCTGGTTTATCATCATCTGTTTTTATCTGCTTGAATATTTCTTCCATTTTGAATACGTAGTCAAGCGTATCGTCTAAGAAGAACTGGAGAACCGGTATACGGCGCAACTGGGTTTTTACCCTGTCACTCAATTCCCGTTTTACTTCCCAAGCCCTTCCTTCTATTTTTTTCAATGCTTCCTTTGGATCAGGAACCTGGAAAAGGCTGAGGTATATACGCGCCTCCAAAAGATCGGGCGTAACCTTAACCGCCGAAATGGATACCATACCTCCATCCATCATGTTCATTCCCAGCCTCATGAAAATATCATTGAGCTCTTGCTGCAACACCGCTGCTACCTGTTTCTGACGTTTTCCTTCCTGCATTATTAAGAAAATTTATGCTTGTAAAAGTAGTTACTTTGTGCCGATTTGATTTTGATTAACACGACTGATGAAAAAATACTCCCGGATCTTTAGATATCTCTCTGCTCATAAAGGCAACATTGTTCTCTACTTCATTTTTACGCTTCTATCCATAATTTTCTCACTTATCTCTCTTGGTACGCTGCCGTTCTTTTTACGACTGATCTTTTTTCCCGACCAGTTGGTGCTTACCAGGCCTGAGGTAATAAAAAGCTCAAACGACTTTGTACAGGTGATAAATTATGAGTTAAGTAACCTGATAAAGCAAAATGGTGCCAACGGTCCATTGCTCGCTTTGGGATATATATGTATTGCAATCATTGTTACTATCTTACTCAAAAACCTGTTTTTCTACTTATCTTTTTATGTACTCACACCTATAAAAAACCATGTATCCACCAGGCTTAGAGCAGAAGTGTACAATAAACTGCTGATGCTTCCAATTGGATATTTCACGGAGCAACGCAAAGGTGATGTTATGAGCCGCATGACCAACGACATCGGCGAAGTGGATGGTTCGGTGGTGGGGACACTGGAAGGATTGATCAAGGACCCGCTTTACATCATTATCATTCTAACCATACTTATAGTTATCAGTCCGCAGCTTTCGCTTTTCCTGCTGATCTTTCTTCCTCTGACAGCGCTGATCATTGGGCGCATTAGCCGGACACTAAAAAAACAATCGAACATAGCTGCCGTGAAACTTGGAGAAGGTTTATCTATTTTGGATGAAACCCTTACAGGATTACGCGTTATTAAAGCTTTCAATGCAGAGCAACTGCTTCGCAATCGTTTTTTTGGTATCAACGACGACCTGTATCATTTGCGCAACAAAATGCAGTTCAGGCGCGACTTGGCCTCACCGTTAAGCGAGGTGCTAGGCGTAGGTGTATTGTGCGGCATTCTGTGGTTTGGTGGAAGACTGGTTTTAGGCGGCCTTGCAGGTGAACTTAGCGCTGAAGGATTTATCGGCTACATCGTCATCTTTACCCAAATTCTTAGCCCGGCAAAAGCGCTGTCAGGTTCATATTATAATATTCAAAAAGGTTCAGCTGCTATTGAGCGTATAGAGGAAATATTGAATGCCCATGTAAAAGTAGATGCTAACGAGAACGGGCTGAAGATGGATACGTTCAAAAACAAGTTAGAGTTTAAGAACGTTGGATTTAGGTACGAAGACAAGGTGATATTGAAGAACATCAATTTCACTGTAGAAAAGGGAAAAACGGTAGCACTGGTAGGTTCTTCAGGTGCAGGTAAAAGTACACTGGCTGATCTTGTACCACGATTTCATGATGTAACGGAGGGCGAAGTACTGATAGATGGTGTGAACATAAAAGATTATTCACTGCATTCTGTAAGAAGTCATATGGGAATTGTAACCCAAGAGCCAATTCTCTTTAATGATTCAATTGCAAAGAATATAGCGCTGGGTATGGAAGAAGCCACACCTGAACAAATAGAACAAGCCGCTAAGATTGCAAATGCCCACAATTATATTTCGCAGAAAGAAGAAGGTTATGCTACCAACATAGGTGACCGTGGAAGCAAGCTCAGTGGTGGCGAAAGGCAAAGGCTTACCATTGCACGTGCAGTACTTAAAAATCCGCCCATACTTATATTAGACGAAGCCACCTCTTCGCTGGATACAGAAAGCGAAAGACTGGTGCAGGATGCCATTTACAAAATGATGGAAAACAGGACCTCCATTGTTATCGCCCATCGCTTAAGTACTATTCGCCATGCAGATGAAATTTTAGTACTTAATAAAGGCGAAATAGCAGAACGCGGCACACACGAAGAACTCATAAACCACAACGGTATCTACAGGCGACTAGTAGATATGCAGGAAGTAAAATAAAAGCTCACACTCTTTTATAAAAAGCAATAGCGATCATTCCTGATCGCTATTGCTTTTTACTGGTATTTCTATAGTCTATTGCTTCTGAACAGTCTGCCTATGAATTACGTTTTCGCCATCCAACACCAGCAGGTAATAAACTCCCGCAGGCAGAGAGGAAAGATCAAACCTGTTGCTCATAGTGCCGCTGCTTACTTTTTCCTGTTTTACAAAAATAACTTTACCTGATCCATCTACTAGGCGAGAGCTTACAACAGTCCCTACATCAAAAATGGCAGTTACATTCAGTTCACCGCGTGTTGGATTAGGGAATACTTTCACAGGCACCACATCATCAAACACTGCTTGTAGCACACGACTGGTTTTTTTCGTTCCATCTTTATCTACTTGTAAAAGCCTGTAGAAGTTTGCTCCTTTTACTGGTGCCAGGTCATTGTACTCGTACGAGATCTGCTGGGTGCTGTTACCATTCACCGCTTTTGAACGGATCACACCTGAAATGGCTGTAAAGTCAACCCCGTTCGTGCTACGCTCAATGATAAAATGATCGTTGTTGATCTCCGTTTGCGTGATCCAGCTAAGCCTGCTGCTACGGCCAACTTTCTCTAGTTTAAATTCAGCCAGTGTAACAGGCAGGGGCGCATCCATGCTGCTAACAGCGAAATCAGAAATAGGCATACCTCCTATTGTTCCCACCAACGTTGCCTCACCAGTTTGCAGGTTCAACGTATAAAAATTGCTCATTCCTGCACTATTAGTGGCAGATAAAAATGCAGTATTCATCATTGTGGCTACGTCGGTATACACATCCATATCCAAACCCATAGAAGTAGTAGTGTTCACCGCTGTACTACCTATGGTTGTTAGTACTCCACCATTTGGAGATGCACTGGTAGCAAGCGCATCCAGGCTATAGTCGTAGTAATAGATAGTTGTGCTTGTAGCTCCTGCTACACTATTGGTATAAGCTACTGCACGAATATCTGGAGCAACCAAACGATTGGTATCTGCTGCATCATAACTCAGATCAGTATCTGTTCCAGCTAAAGCGCCATCATTAGGATTGAGACGATAATTCTTCCGGCTACTGCTGGTCACCCTGATCCTGTCAACTGTTGGGTTGAAATCAAATCCTATATCAGTCATACCAGCAGCTAACATAATAGCTGAACCTACTGTGGTTGCTGCACCGGTAGCAGGGTTGATGAGGTACAATTGTGTAGCTCCCGATGAAGCATAACCCATTCCAAATAATTGACCATTTGCTGGTCTGAAATCAATACCCACCAATGTTTGACCTGCCGCAATTCCTGTCACAGCCACTGAACTTACAATCGTGCCTGGCATATTTGCATTAAAGCTTACAAGATTGCTTCCTGACAGTGCATATACAAGTTTGCTAGGAGGAGGTGGCGCAATGTAAACAGCAATATTGCTTACCAACCCACTCATTCCTACCTGGCCTATTTGCCTGGTAGCTCCTGTTGCCAGGTTGATGCTGTAAAGGTTGCTGCTGGTGCCGTTGGTACTTGCTACCAAAAAAGCATTATTGGTAGCCGCCGCTCTGTTAGATGAAATGTCCATGTCAATCATTGCCGAAACATTGGCTGTAATGCCGGTACTTCCTACAGTGTTCATTGTACCATCATTAGGAGCTGAACTGGTGGCAAGGATGTTCAAGTTTATATCATAATAATAGATAGCTGTGGTGGTAGCACCGCTGAAGCTGTTGGTATATGCAACTGCATGTACAGCTGGCATTGCCGAAGCATTAGGATCACCTGGTGCATACGTAAGAGTACCATCGGTTGCTCCTATTGCACCGTTGTTTGGATTTAGCCGGTAGTTGTGCCGCTGATCACTCGTAACGCGTATCCTGTCTACTGTTGGGTTAAAATCAAAACCAATACCCGTCATTCCAGTAGCTAATGTTACAGGAGCTGCTACTGCTGTTGCAGCGCCTGTAGATGTATTCAATACATAAAGCTGGGTGGCGCCATTACTACTATTGTAGCCCATAGCAAAAAGCTGCCCGGTAGCAGGTCTGAAATCTAATCCAACTATGGCTTGTCCGGCTGTAATGCCAGAGATCATCATGCTACTGGTAAATGTATTAGGCGTATTAGAAAAGAAAGTAACCAGGTTGTTTCCACTCAACCCATAGATCAACTTATTTACGGGTGTGGGATCAACCATAACAGCTATATCTATAATATCCAACCCGCTACCTATCATTCCCACCAGTGTTGCTGCCCCTGTAGAAAGATTTAACCTGTAGAAGTTGCTATTGCTACCGCTGGTACCAGCTAAAAGATATGCTGAATTGGTACCGGTGCCAGTGCTGGTATATATATCCATATCAATCGCTGATGTAGATGCTGCTACTATACCTGAAGAGCCGATTGTATTCATAGTGCCGGCATTAGGTGCACTGCTGGTGCTTAAGGTATTCAGGTTAAAGTCGTAGTAATAGATTGCAGTAGTGGTGACAGAAGGAAGATTGTTTGAATAAGCCACTCCCCTTATGTTAGGTGTAGCACCTGCATTAGGATCACCTGCTGCATAGGTAAGCGTTCCATCTGTGGCAGCCAGTGAACCGTCATTCGGGTTCAACCGGTAGTTCTGCCTGGTGGCACTTGTAAGGCGTATCCGATCAACAGTTGGATTGAAATCAAAACCGATAGATGACATACCTGTAGCTAAAGTGATGGTGTTTCCTATCGGTGTCATGGTGCCGCTGCCTGGTTTAATTCGATATACCTGCGCTGCGCCGGTGGTGGAGTGGTAGCTAAATGCATATAGCTGCCCGTTTGCTGGTCTAAAGTCAAGGCCTTCAAAAGTGTGATTGGCAAGGAGTCCTGTAAGAGGGACCGAAGAAGTGATGGTGCCGGGCGATGCAGCCTCAAAACTTACCAGGTTTAAACCTGAGGTGACCGCATAAACTTTCTGAGCATTTACCTGGCTCATCCCGTTTGGTATCAAAAACATGCACAACCAGAAGGCAGGTGCGAATAAGAACTTTGGCAGATGGTAGAGAGTAGACTTTGTCTTCATATTCTTCAGTTTAATTTACAATTTGTTACTGCCAAATACGAAGACTGGTTCTTTATGGTTTTTATGTTTTCTTAACTCTACATGATGTTTTTAAAGATTTTTCAAGGCTGTTGAAAAGATGAGATTGTTTTGATTTTGAACGTGCTACAATTTCTCGTACACAAAAAAAGGGAGCTACTATGTAGCTCCCTTACGTAAGAATATGTGTATAGTTTACTTTACTATTCCCAACTTGGCTTCCATGCTTAAAGTAGCATGAGGTACAGCGCGAAGACGTGCTTTATCTATCAATTTGCCAGTAACCCGGCAAATACCGTAGGTCTTATTTTCAATACGCATGATGGCTTTTTCCAGGTGATCGATGAAGGTGATCTGGCGACTTGCCATCTGGCTAAGCTGCTCACGCTCCATACTCATGCCACCATCTTCCATCGTCATGTAGCGGTTATCAGTTTCGTCGCCACCCAATTCGTCGCGGCGGGTGATGAGACCTTGCAAGTACGCTAATTCTTTTTTAGCTGCATCCAGCTTTTTGTTGATCAGCTCCCTGAATTCCTGTAGTTCTGCATCGCTATATCGCATGGTAGGACCTTGCGGAGTTGGTGCAGGTGTATCCAGTACGCTTTTCATGAAGTCTGGCTCGTAGTCAACTTTTTTATCGGTAGATGTTTTTGGTATAACTACCGGCTTGGCTGCTTTTGGCTCTGCCTTCTTTGCGGCCGGAGCTTTTGCTGCAGGTGCTTTTTCTTCAGTTTTTGCAGGAGCCGCTGCCTTAGCGGTCTTTTTATCTTCAACAGGTTTTGCAGGAGCTGCCTTAGCTGCTTTAGCTTCAGGAACTACCGCTGCTTTCTTAACTGTTGTGGTGGCCTTACTTTCTTTGGTATTGTCTGATGCTTTTTTCACAGGCAAATTTGTTTTTGATGCAGCACTTGCAACAGCCTTTTTAGGTGCTACAACCTTAGCTGCGGGTTTACTTGATTCGGCTACTTTATTCCCATTTTGCTTCGCTGTTGTTCCTGCGCCAGGCTTGGCTGCTTTTGCTAATTTGTCAGTTGCCTTTTTTGGAGTGATCTTTTCCGGGGCAGATTTAGACGTTTTTGCACTTGGTTTAGCCTGTGCTGGTTTAGCTGTTTTTGAAGCACTAGCAGCTGATTTTGCTGCTGTTAAGGGTTTTTTAGTAGCCATTAGCTTATGTGTTTTTAGTTACACTCACTTTTAGCCGGATATCATTTACTTCAATTTCGATGCCATTGGCAAGCTCGTTAACAAAGTGGATGTTATCTGCCAAAATTTCCGCGCAAATATATTTGTTGTACGTATTTACGGAATCTGCGATCTGGTCGTTCTGCTCGATCTCAATAACGATCCTGTCAGTAAGATCGAAGCCACTGTCTTTCCTTAGATTTTGGATACGGTTAACGAATTCCCGTGCTTCTCCTTCTCGCTTTAGCTCATCGGTGATGGTGATATCCAGGGCTACTGTAAGGCTACTTTTACTTGCTACACTCCAACCCGGTATGTCTTCTGCTGTTATCTCTACTTCGTTTGCTTGCAAGGTAAGGGGTTCACCATCTATGTCCAAAATATATTGACCATCTTTCTCCATTGTGGTGATATCCTGTTGATTAAACTTCGCAAGGGCTGTAGACACTGCTTTCATCTTCGGTCCCAGCTTCTTACCAAGAGCAACAAAATTTGGCTTTATCTTCTTGTTTATAAAACCTGCTGTTTCCTCCAGGTACTGTATCTCCTTTACATTCACTTCCGACTTTACCAGGTCTTCCACCTTTTGCAGCTGCACCTTCATCACCGGGTTTAGAACCGGGATCAGCACTTTTTGCAAAGGCTGACGCACTTTAATGTTCACCTTTTTCCGAATGCTTAATATAAGAGAGGAAGCGTCCTGTGCTAGTTGCATGCGCTCCTCTAAATCTCTGTCAATTGCATTTTCATTGGCTACAGGGAAATCAACATGATGTACGCTTTCAGCCTTAAACCTGCCGGTAACGCCGTTCAGGTTTTGGAAAACTGCGTCGGCAAAGAATGGAGAGATTGGTGCAATCAACCTTACCACTGTCTCCAGGCACTCGTACAGCGTTTGGTAAGCCGCAATCTTATCTTGCTCGTATTCACCTTTCCAGAAACGGCGGCGGCAAAGGCGCACATACCAGTTGCTCAGGTGCTCGTCTACAAAATCTTCAATGGCACGACCAGCCTGTGTAGGCTCGTAATCATCCATTTCTTCAGTAACCGTTTTTACCAACGTATTGAGCGACGACAGTATCCACCTGTCGATCTCAGGGCGCTGGTCAAGTGGTATGTATTCTTCTTTGAAAGCAAAACCATCAAGATTGCTGTACAATACGAAGAACTGGTAGGTATTGTATAAGGTGCCGAAGAACTTGCGCTGCACTTCCTGTATTCCTGCTATGTCAAACTTCAGGTTATCCCACGGGCTGGCATTGGTAATGAGGTACCAGCGGGTAGCATCAGCTCCAAACTTTTCAATTGTCTGGAATGGATCAACCACATTTCCCAGTCGCTTACTCATCTTGTTCCCGTTCTTGTCAAGAACAAGCCCATTGGAAACAACCGTTTTATAAGCTACGCTATCAAATAGCAAAGACCCTAAAGCGTGAAGTGTATAGAACCAACCGCGTGTCTGGTCTACACCTTCGGCTATAAAATCAGCAGGAAAAGCTTTTCCTTCATCTACAAGGTCCTTATTTTCAAATGGGTAATGCCACTGCGCATAAGGCATGGCACCACTGTCAAACCATACATCCACCAGGTCGGGAACACGCCTCATTTCTCTGCCGCTTTCGCTTACGAGTATGATTTCATCCACATACGGTTTGTGCAGATCCAAGATGCCTTCGTGCAGGTAGTTCTTGTTTACATCACCACCCAATACTTCACTTGCTTTGCGGATGCCGGCATTTAATTCTTCTATAGAACCAATACATACTTCTTCTGCTCCATCTTCTGTGCGCCATACCGGTAGTGGTGTACCCCAGTAGCGGCTACGGCTCAGGTTCCAGTCCACCATGTTCTCCAGCCAGTTTCCAAAACGGCCTTCACCGGTTGATTTTGGCTTCCAATTGATGGTTTTGTTTAGCTCCACCATCCGGTCTTTTAGCGCAGTGGTTTTTATGAACCATGCATCCAGCGGGTAGTAAAGCACCGGCTTATCAGTTCTCCAGCAGTGAGGATAGCTGTGTTCGTATTTCTCTACTTTAAATGCTCTATTCTCTTTCTTTAGCTTCACGCTGATGTCTACATTCACATCAGCGAAATCTTTTTCGTCTTTATAATTCTTTACAAACCTGTTGCTGAATTCACCTAGTCCATCCACAAATTTCCCTTCGCGGTCTACCATGGTAAGAATACCAATGTTGTATTTTTTACCAACGCGATAGTCATCGGCGCCAAATGCAGGTGCTGTATGCACGATACCTGTACCGTCTTCAGTTGTTACAAAATCACCCAGGATAACGCGGAATGGCTGCGGTGCTTCACCAGTAAGGCTATTAATGTTCGCAGGACTGTTAGCTTCATATGGTAACAGTTGCTCGTATTCTACAAATTCAAGATCTGCACCTTTTACTTCTGCCAACACCTGCCATGGCAGTAGCTTCACCCCTTCTGCATAATTTTCAAAATCTCCATTCTCTCCTTCAGGCTTGAAGAACTTGTGCAACAGCGCCTTTGCCATTATCACATTTATAGGCAAATGTGTGTATGGGTTAAAGGTTTTCACCAGCACATAATCAATAGCTGGTCCTACGGTAAGACCAAGATTGGAAGGTAAGGTCCAAGGTGTAGTGGTCCAGGCGAGGAAATAAATATCCTCATTATTTGCTTTTTCTACCAGGAAGTTCGACTTGTCGTTCTTCAGCAGCTTAAACATCGCCACTGTAGATGTGTCCTTTACATCTTTATATGTACCAGGCTGGTTGAGTTCGTGGGAGCTAAGACCCGTACCTGCACCCGGGCTGTACGGTTGGATGCTCACGCTCTGGTACAACAATCCCTTATCGTACAGGCGCTTTAGCAGCCACCAAAGTGTCTCTATATATTTATTATCAAAAGTGATGTAAGGGTCTTTCAGGTCAACCCAGTAACCCATTTTTTGGGTCAGCTCATCCCACTTGTCCTTGTACTTCAGTACCTCTTTGCGGCAGGTTTCATTATAATCAGCTACAGAAATGGTTTTGCCAATATCTTCTTTGGTGATCCCCAGCATCTTTTCCACGCCTAGTTCTACCGGCAAGCCATGTGTATCCCAGCCGCCTTTCCTTTTTACCTGGAAGCCGCGCATGGTTTTGTACCTGCACACCAGGTCTTTTAGTGTACGGGAAATAACGTGGTGAATGCCGGGCATACCGTTGGCGCTGGGTGGCCCTTCGTAAAAAACAAAGGGAGTGGCCCCCTCACGCAGGTCTACACTTTTTTCAAAAGCCTGGCTCTCCTCCCATTTGGCCAATATTTCCTTTTCTATTGCCGGCAGGTTGAGGCCCGAAAACTCTCTGTATTTATTCATAATAAAAGAAACTCCTGGTTATGCTAAAAATGTGCGCAAAGGTAAGGAAAGACAGAAAGCAGTTGGAAGCAGGAATCTGTGAAAGTAAACTGCTGTTACCGTTTGAGTGATTGAGATGACAGCCGGCAATTTCGCCCTTTGCTACAACTAGCAACTTTTACTTCAAGATCCACCTGACGCCCACAAAAACTTTAGCGCCTTGTATGGGTGCATAATTATAGGTGGGGTCAAAAGTATAGCCGTTGGGATTGGTATCTGGACGAGAATCTCCATTTGCATCAAAATATTTACCTCCTGGTTTGTTGAAAGGGTCGTCAGAATGCAGGATGGGATTTGACGGCACAAAGTCCAGCAGGTTCTTCACTCCGCCATACCATTCAAATTGCTTGAAATTTTTCGTCAACTGGAGGTTCATTATGCAGTACAGCGGAGACTGAGCAGGCCGAAAGTCATTTGGAAAAACCGGAAGATACATGGGACCATTCACCCTTCCTGTCCAATCGATGGCTATACCCGCCTTAGGAAAAGTATAACTGACAGCATAAGTACCGGAAAACTTTGGCGCAAAAAGCTGCGGCACTTTCTCTGGTAAACCATTTTGCCCCTCCTCCACCTGGTAAACATCCATATAGGTTACACCTGCATTCACTTTCAGGCCCTGCTTGAAACCTGCGTCAATGTTTAGCGTCAATCCTTTAGAAATGGCATAACCATACAGGTTATCGTAAATGATCTTGTTACGGTCAGTAAAAAAATCGCCCACAATCTTGTTAGTGAAATAGGTATAAAAAGCACTTGCGTCCACAGCTATGAAACCATTGTTGAGATTGATATGGCTGGTGTAGTTTATGTTGGTGTTCCAGCTTTGCTCCGGCTTTAGTTCAGAAGTGATCACCACATCGCGGGCTCCTGTAAGGGCAGCGTGATCTTCAGTAAAAAGATTGACGACGCGGTAACCATTGCCCGCACTCATACGCAAGCTATTGTGGCGATTAGGAGCATATTTGAAAGCAAGTCGTGGCGTAAAAATGCTGCCGTGGTTATTGTTATGATCGTACCGCAGGCCAGCCAGCAGCGTCAGCTTTTCATTCACCTTCCAATCATCTTGTACAAACAAACCAGGTAAATAAGTAATGGCAGGCATATTAACACCACCACGTTTTTGAGTAGCGATAGAATTATCATCGTACCATGTATAACGCAATGGCAGCCCGACGAGGATATTGTGTTTATTGATGGATTTTAGATATCTCAGTTGTGCAAAAGCCACATGTTGCAGTGCTTTATAAGGTGTAGTGCCGTAGTAGCTATCCTGCAGGTGGTAGTTGTACGATACATCAGCATACAGGTTTTTACTAAACTGGTAGTTGCCTATCAGCTCGTACCTGTTGGTATAAATGCTCTCGCCATATATGCTGTCCGATCCGCGAAACGACCTGTTCCACTGCAGCTCTCCTCCCCAACGGTTTTCGTATATATACCTGCCCGCCAATGTAAACAACCGGTTTTCCTTTCGGTGGAAATTCCATTTATTAAACAGCGACACCCGGTTCTGCAGTGTTACATCGGTAAAATTATCATTGTTGATATCACGTCTTTGCCAGTAGTTGAAGTAGTTGACACCAATGATAGATGATGACTTTTGAACATTGAATTTGGCATTCACATCAGCATTGTATTCACCTACACTGGTAGCAGACAGATCCACTTTTAGTTTATCAGCTGTCAATGGATCTTTAGTGATAATATTGATCAAACCACCTACTGCTTCGCTGCCATACAAGGTAGATGCGGGACCTTTTACTATCTCTACTCTTTTCACCATACTATTGGGTATACCCGATAAACCATAAACGGTAGAAAGGCTGCTGACGATCGGCATCCCATCTATGAGTATCATCGTATACGGACCTTCCATACCATTGATGTGAATGTCGCCAGTGTTGCACACATTGCAATTAAGCTGCGGTTGCACACCGTTCACCATCTGCAGGCTTTCAAAAATATTTGGTGAAGGATTTTTCTTGAATAATACTGGCGTGTACACTTCTACCGGGATCGGGCTGTCCATTTTGCTAACCGCTTTCAAAGTTCCGGTTACCACTACTTCCTGCATGTTGCCCATCATCCTTTCAAGTTCCACTTCGGGTAAAACTGTATGCAAAGAATCCGCTTGAAAAACAAGCTTTTTATGCTGGTATCCAATACCAGAATAATGAAGTGTGATGGTCTGCGGGGCAACACCTTCTATATCAAATTCTCCTTGTGCATTTGTGATAGCTCCTTTTTTTTGTCCTTCCACTAAAACGGAGATACCGGCTACGGGCGCTCCTTCACACACTACTCTACCTTTTAGTTTTTGTGCTTCACAAAAAAAGGAAAACGTGCAAAAGAGTATGAGTAGAATGATCTTCATTTTTAGACTAGCCTAAATTTTTATTTAAACGAACTTAAAGAATTCTTTCCAGATAAAAAACTTTGCCACCACCTGCTGCGCAAGCTTGTACAGGTAATGAGAGTTATGTATACGTTTTTGGTGAACAGCAGGATGTTGTTCTATTCTCACTAAAACATTTCAGGAAGCTATGTGGCAGGATTTTATCAAAAGCTCACTCATGGAAGCGATAATCTTCTGTGGCATACAGGCAGCAGGAAAAACGAGTTTTTTCATAAGAAGGTTTATTCATACCCACCTTAGAATATCGCTTGACCTGCTGAATACAAGGAATAAGGAAAGGCAAATGCTGCAAACTTGCCTTGATATGCAACAACGTTTTGTGATAGATAATACCAATGCTACCAAAGCCGCACGGGCTAACTATATAACACAGGCAAAAGAGCGGAAGTTTAAGGTAATCGGCTACTACTTTACCACAGGTGTATTGCAAGCCATTGAACGAAATAAACAGCGGCAAGGAAAACACCTGGTGCCGGAAAAAGGAATTTGGGGAACGAATAAGATATTAGAACCGCCGGCTTACGAAGAAGGTTTTGATGAACTGTACACGGTGAAAATAACTGATAATGATTTTGTCGTGCAATTTCTACCGAAGCCAGTGCAGCCATTGCTATAAACAAAAAGTGCCACCGTTTCCGGCAGCACTCTTTTCTATTTCTGATTGGGGGACATTACAACTTGGCGCCTACAGATATAAAGAAGGTTCTTCCATCGGCTGGCAGTACACCAGGACCAGGATAACCACCTGCACGGCGTGTGAAATATCTTGCATCAGCAAGGTTGTTAATACCTGCTCTTACGTTCAGTGCCTGGCTAACTTTATAAGTAGCGGTCAGGTCGATCACATTGTACGAAGGTATAAGCCCGTTTTGTGCATTAGCAGTTGGCTTAGCTGTATTATTAGCGTCGCTATATGTTTCACCTACATAGCTCAACTGGCCGGTGATCAACAGGTTTTTGTAACCAGCAGATATACCCGTACGAAGGATGTTAGATGGTGCGTTCTCAACTTTCTTTCCTTTGGTGTTAGCGTCTTTATGATTGCCACTGTAACGAGCATCTAAATAACTATAAGTAACAAAAGTTGATAAGTCGAAGTTGGTATTGCCATTAAAAGCACGAACTGCATTAAATTCTACAAAGCTTTCCAAACCCTTGCTGGTGCTTGCACCTACATTGGTGATCAACCTATAGCTTGAAGGTGTGCCACCCGGATTAGAAACGGTTACCGTTCCTACGCGATTGTTGTACTGCAGGTAAAAACCACTTACATCAAACTTCAACCAGCTGTTTATTTTACCGCGGTAACCCAGGTCCATGTTATAACCTCTTGCGTCTTTAAGCTCAGGATCCACTACATCGGTAGTAGGAGGCGCTTGCAGGTTTGCAAACTGGATAGGACGATATGCCTGCGCATAGCTGGCGTAGAATTCAGTTTCTTTTGTTACATGGTATTCAGCACCTATGCCACCCAGCACAAAGCTCCTGCTGCGGGTAATGTTTTGCAGATTGATCTCTGAACCATTTGGAGCAAAACCTTGCCTGCCTGATGCAGAACCTTGCAACCACTCGTAGCGTACACCTGGAATGATCAGGAACTTATCTGAAAGCCTGAAGATATTTTCTACGAATGCTGCAGCATTTTGAGAAGTGAAGGTTACATCACGTGGATAATCACCAATCACGGTCATATCATAATTGCTTCCTGTAGTGCCACGGCCATCTGCTTGCCTGTAAGTAGCGCCGGTATACATACGAATACCGCCCGAAAAGGTGTTCTTCATTGTACCCAGGTTGTAATCAGCAAGCACCCTGCTTTCTAAAGCATAGTTGCGGTATTTATCAATATTCAATACACGGTTGTTGTATTGCCGTGTAGCTGGATTGATGGTATCAGCCACATTAGCACCTTGCATAAAACCTACACTATTACGATCACCAATGGTGGCAAATAGTTTAGTATTCCAGCGGGCATTTTCGCTTATCTGGTAATTGGCTATAAGCGCAGGAGTTGTCCATGTTACATCAAACCAGTTGCGGCTCCTGGTGCTTTGTTGTGCATCTGCACCAAAAGCACTATCGGTAAGTCCACCCGGTTGTTGGCTGCGGATGTTAGAACGCATCAACTCTGCAGTAAGAGACAGTCTTGAATTTACCTGGTAAGTAACTGTTCCAAAACCGGCATTGGTATAAAAGCGACTGTTTTGTCTCCAACCTTCTCCATTGCGATGGTCGAAGAAACCATAATAATGTACTTTACCTGATTTACCACCAATAGCATTATACGAGTTGAAAAGGCTGTTGCTACCAATGTTTTGCTGCGTTTCGAATTCAAACGGCTTATTGATCTCGCTACCATTGCGCAATATGTAATTAACCAATCCACCGAATTGCGCTCCATACTGCAATGAACCTTGTCCACGCACTACTTCTATACGCTGAACCGCTTGCAATTGTGGGTTGTAATATGCTTCCGGGTATCCAAAAGGATCGGCAGAAATATCGTATCCATTCTGGCGAACATTGAACTCCCAGCTACGGTTAGGGCTTAATCCACGCGCCGCAATACCTATCTGTATACCACTTGGGTCACTTTCCCAAATGTGTATGCCCGCCACTTTCGACATTACCTGGCGCATGGTATTATTCACCACGTTTCCTTGTACATTATCCAATACAATAAGGGCATTTTTCTTTCCTGCGTAGATGCTGGTTCCAACTACTTCAGGCATTTGCTGGTAGTCGCTGCGGCTGCCGCGACCTACCACTGTTACATCAGCCAAATATTTTTGAGCAGTTATAGTATCCTTCTCTACAATTTTATTATGGTCCTGCGATTGTGCTGTCGATATCACTCCAATTGCAATCAGTGCTAAAAAGCTATGTTTCATTTCTGGTTTTTTGAACGGGGGCAAATGTGGCGCTATCGAGTGGTGATAGCTTACGGAATCAGGAAAAGAAACTGCCGAATCAGGAAAACCGTCAGTAGACGCGTTTCAGGGAAGGTTGATCAACCTATTATAAGATGAAAACCATCTTACCTATATATACACTTAGGCACTTCGTTTTTATAAAGAATACGCTTCGCCACTCCTTTACTAGTTACTATACTCCTCTGTTTAAGGCAATTATATCCTGCTTGATTCCTTCACCAAAAAACTGCTCTCATGATAACAATCATCTTAGCTTATGATGCATGGCAGCAAATAACCTTATGCGCACAAATAGTTTTGCTCCGTAATCATTACACAAACACACACCAAAAATCATAATCATGAAACGTTCATTCACAACAAAAATGCTGGCACTTGCGGTCGGCCTGGCTACTCTCACTTTTGGATATGCACAAACACCATATCATACGCAAGCTTTGGATGTTAAGCTTAGCGGAACATCAACACTTCACGACTGGCATATGGATGCAAAGCAAGGAACAAGCGATGCTGCATTCGTGGTAGAAGGAGATAAACTGACCTCTATTGCAAAATTAAACTTCACCCTACCGGTAAGAAACCTGAAGAGCGAATCATCTGGCCTTGATAAGAATGCTTACAAAGCCATGAATGTAGAAGCAAATCCAAACATCCAGTTTGTACTTACTGCATCATCTATCACACCTGCAGGTGGAAATAACTACAACATCAAAGCAGTAGGAAAACTGACCATTTCTGGTACTACAAAAGATACTGAGCTGCAAGCCACCGGTACTTATAACCCTGCAGATAAATCAATAACCGTTAACGGTTCTAAGAAAATGAAGATGACCGACTTCAATGTTAAACCTCCTACAGTAATGATGGGTACCATTAAAACCGGCAACGATATCACTATCTCTTACAACCTGAAATACACCAAGTAAACCATCACAAAACATATCAAAAACAAAGAAATGAAAAAGCAATTTTTAAAGTATACCCTAACTGCAGCACTGGTTGCTGGTTGTATACTGCCCCAAACTACTATGGCTCAAAAAGGACTGGGCGAAATTTATGGCCGTCCTTCTTACTGGAACCCATACGATCAAAGAGGTATCAACAGGTTTGAAACTTCAAAACTACCTGACAGCATTCCATTTGAAGGACCACGTGTACGTTTCGGTGCTGGCTTCACACAGCAGTTCCAGAACATTAAGCATTCTAATACTGCACTAAACAATGGTGGTAACACACCAGCTACTGCAGGTGCTAATAAATTGTACCCGCTTACTCCAGGTTTCATGACTGCACAGGCTAACCTGTTCATTGATGTACAACTGGCTGATGGTATCCGTTTGAACGTTACCAACTATATGTCTTCTCGTCACCACAACGAGTTCTGGGTAAAAGGTGGTTATATCCAATTTGATAAACTTCCATTCAAAGGAAAATTCTGGAACGACCTGATGGAGATCACAACCATTAAAGTAGGTCACATGGAGGTTAACTATGGCGATGCTCACTTCCGTCGTCCTGATGCTGGTCACACACTACAGAGCCCATTCATGGAAGGAAACATAGCAGATGCTTTTGCTACTGAAATTGGTGGTGAAGTGTATGTTCAGAAAAATGGCCTGTTCGGTATGTTTGGTATGACCAACGGTATGATCAAAGGTCACGTTGACTCTACCACTCCTGGTATGCTAGGCACTGAAGTAGTAGACCCTGTAACTAAAAGAAATCCTTCTTTCATCTTGAAAGGTGGTTACGATAAAACTTTTGCTCCAAGAGTAAGAGCTCGTATAAGCGGTAGCTTATACCACAACAGCAGCCAGAACGGTAGCGGCCTTACACTGTACAGTGGCGACCGTGCAGGTTCTAACTACCAGAACGTAATGGAAACATGGGCAAGTGGTGGTGCTGCAAAAGCTTACACAGCTATGTATACTTCAGGTCGTTTCAACCCTGGCTTCAGCAAAAAAATGACAGCAATGATGTTGAATGCTTTTGGTAAATACCAAGGTTTAGAATTCTTCGGAACATTTGAAACAGCTAATGGCCGTTCTAAAACTGAAAGAGACGATCGCAACATGACACAACTTGCAGGTGAACTTATCTACCGCTTTGGTAAAGACGAGAACCTGTATGTAGGTGGTCGTTACAACACTGTAAGTGCAAGATTGAACGGTTACACAGAAAATGTAAAGATCGATCGTACCTCTTTAGCAGCTGGTTGGTTCGTAACTAAAAACGTACTGATGAAAGCTGAGTATGTAATGCAGAACTACAACAACTTCAAGAATACAGATTTCCGCAACGGAGCTAAATTCAACGGGTATGTGATTGAAGCAGTAGTTGGCTTCTAAGGTATTCCAACTGCCACACATTTATAAAACAAACAATTGGGAAAGCCGCTTAATTAAGCGGCTTTTTCTATTTAAATCTTTTTCAATAAAAAGAGATAACTGATACCAATCACTATTGCTTTTGATATACATCATAAGAAAGAAAATAAGGGTAAGATAGCTTTACATAGAGCAATTGATATAGTGAAACAGGACATTTAAATTCTTTAGATCATGAACACTTCTAATAAAATTTTTAACCTGCTACTTACCTTATTCTTTTTATTGGTAATGGCACCAGGCATAGCAGATGACCGGGATAAAGAAAAGAACAATAAAAAAGAAGCTGTAAAGTGGGCTGTACAGAAAACAAGCACACTACGCATCAATGGATCTACCAACATCAACGAGTTTGGCTGCGACATTAAAGGCTACTACCAGGCAGATACCATTGCATGCATAGAAGAAAATGGTGTAAGCAAAACAGTAACACTGAAAGGTGCGCTAGCTATTGATGTAGCAAGGTTTGACTGTTACAATAAGATAATGACCACCGACCTGCAAAAGACACTGAGGGTTAAAGAACATCCTAAAATGATCATCCGCTTCCTTTCACTGGACCGCAACCCGGTAATGGGCAACAACAAAGACTTTATGAAAGGATGGGTAGAGATAGAACTGGCTGGCACCACACGTAAATTCGAGATCTGCTATTCTTTCGCAAAAACAAATAGTTCTCTTATCACGCTCAATGGTTCTCGGTCATTTTCATTTGCAGACTTTGCCTTGGTTCCTCCAAAAAAACTTGGTGGTCTTGTAAAAGTGAAAGATCATTTTGATGTAGAATTTAAACTCCTTCTCGATCCGATTAAATAATAAACTACACTGCAAAACTGGGTGATGGTTTTACAATTGTGGTGTGTATGAGTGAAGCCCGGGGCGCAGGTCCTGGGCTCTCTTTTTTATTTAAGCTGAAACTTCCGGTGCTATCTGCACAAATTTTTTAATAACAATGACAGCATAAAATGTTTTGACCCGCTAATCATGTGGCACAAACTTTTAATACCTAAGAAGAAACATCATGATGAAAAAGATATTGGCACTAGTAGCAATAGCAGGAACATTGGTAGCCTGTGGAGGAGAGGGTACAGCAGACCCAACAGATACTTTGTCTCCAAGGCAGAGAGATACATTTGTAGTTGATCCTACAGGTACAAGAGGAATAGATACTACTACTCCTCTACTAGGAGCAGATACTACAGGTACAGGCCAGGGAAGGTAAACCAACTGTTATAATACCAAAGAAGATCACCATATAGTGATCTTCTTTTCTATTTTATGAAATACTACTTAGGTTGAAAAACTATTGCAACCTCCTTTCTTCTCCCAGTTACAGCACCTTCTTACCACCCAAGTAAGTGGACAAAACTTTGGTAGCTAATATCTCCTTCTCATCCACCTTCATCAGGTCTTTATCCAAAATAATGAAATCAGCTTTTTTACCTTTTTCTATACTGCCTATTTCCTTCTCCAGGAAGCAAGATTTTGCTGCCCAAATAGTCATTCCTTTTATTGCTTCCTCCCGTGTAAGTGCATTTTCAGTTTGAAATCCTTTGGCAGGATAACCCTTTTCATCTTTACGTACTACAGCTGCAAGAAAGGTTTTAAAAGGACTTATATCTTCTACCGGGAAATCAGTACCCAGTGGTATCCATCCGTTTTGCTTAAGCAGCTGCTTATAGGCATAAGCTCCTGTTATGCGCTCCTTACCCAATCTTTCTTCGGCCCAATACATATCGCTGGTAGCATGTGTAGGCTGTACAGAAGGAACAATATTTGATTTTCCAAACAGCCCGAAGTCGTTCCAGTTTACAACCTGTGCATGTTCTATTCTCCACCGCTTGTCGTTGGTGCCATTCAGAACTTTGTTGTAAATGTTCAGCACTTCCCTATTGGCACTATCGCCAATAGCATGTGTGCACATCTGGTAATTGGTATTTACAAGTGCTTGTGCCAGGCTATCAAAATAGGTCTTCTCCTTTAGCAGGAAACCTTTCCATCCTTTTTTATCGGCGTATTCTTCCAGCAAACAAGCACCCCTGCTACCCAATGCACCATCTGCATATACTTTTATTCCTTTTACATACATCTTATCCGTCTTGTAAGGCTCCTTGCCCAGGTAGCGGCTATAGTTGGCGGTATCATCACTCAGCATCACGTATAGCCGTACATCTATAGCACCTTCTTTTTGTAGACCATCTATCACCTGCACATCGTTGTACATGAGACCGCAATCCGCTACAGTTGTTAGTCCTGTAGCAAAGAGATTTTTTTGCGCTTCGCTCAGCCATTTCACATAATCATCTATGCTGGCCGCAGGAATTTTGGCGGTTATCAAATCAACTGCATTATCTATAAGTACACCTGTCAGCTTTCCATTCTTTGTTTCTATTTCGCCACCTATAAGGGCCTGGCCAGCTACCACACCTGCAGTATCCAATGCTTTCTGGTTAGCTATAGCCGCATGACCATCCACACGGGTAAGAACTACCGGTGTACCAGGAAAAAGTTCATTAAGCTTTTCATTGGTAGGATAAGCTTTTCCTGGCCACTTATTCTGGTCCCAGCCACGTCCCTGTATCCACTTTTCTTCAGGATGTTCATCAGCAAATTTCTTCACACGCTCCACCACTTCATCCCAGCTTTTGGTACCAAACAGGTCCACCATGAAAAGGCTTTTTCCATAGCCTAAAAAGTGTGCATGGGCATCAATCAACCCGGGATAAACAGCTTTGCCCTGCGCATCAATTTTTTCTTTTGCTGCGTACTTGCCCAGTATGTCGTCATTGGTTCCTACTTCCACTATTTCACCCTCACTTACAGCAAAAGCTTGTGCTGTAGAAAAACTATCATCCACTGTATACACCACTGCATTGTGCACTACCAGGTCTACTTCGGTTGTACTGCTGCATCCAGTAAAAATTACCAGCAATAAGATTCCTAGAATATATTTCATTAAGTTTTATTTGGTGGCAAATGTACATAACACAGGTGCAGCAATAACATCAACCGGCCAGAGGCTGCAAAAGCTGCCTGTTGTCATTTTTTACACCTGCCACCGCCGGTAGCTTTGTATTATGAATATTGATGTATCGTTACTGCAGAAATATAATCAACCCGTACCGCGCTATACAAGCTATCCTACTGTTCCACATTGGGATGCTGGTATAGATGTGCCTAATTGGAAGGAATTGGTTCGGCAACAATTTCAAATAAAAAACTCTAATGAAGGAATTAGTCTTTATATCCACCTTCCGTTTTGCGAGTCGCTGTGTACCTACTGTGGCTGCAATAAAAAGATCACGACGAATCATAGTGTAGAAGATGTATACCTACAGGCGGTACTAGATGAATGGAAACTTTACCTGGAACTGATGCCAGCTAAGCCGGTGGTAAAAGAACTGCATTTAGGAGGCGGTACACCTACCTTTTTTTCTCCTGCTAATCTTGATAAACTGGTGAGCACCATCCTGAATGATTGCATCATTCACCCGGCAAGGGAATTCAGTGTAGAAGGTCATCCGAATAATACAACCAAAGAACACCTGGAAACGCTGTACAATCTTAACTTTAGAAGAATAAGCTATGGTGTTCAGGACAATGATCCTACTGTTCAGAAGGTCATCAACCGCATTCAGCCTTTTGAGAACCTGGTACAAGCAACTACATTGGCAAGGGCTACAGGTTTTAATTCTGTCAACTTCGATCTTATATACGGGCTGCCATTCCAAACCTTAGAGAGCATACAAAGAACCGTTGAACAATGCGTGACGCTACAGCCTGATCGAATCGCTTTTTATAGTTACGCCCATGTGCCATGGAACAGTCGCGGCCAGCGTTTGTTCAGCGAAAAAGATCTGCCTCCTGCCGATCTTAAATTGCAACTATACCTGCGCGGCAAAGAACTCTTTACGAACAATGGTTACCACGACATCGGCATGGATCATTTTGCACTTCCACATGATGACCTGTATCTAGCATCAGTAGAAGGTAAACTGCATCGAAATTTTATGGGCTATACCACACAGGCAGGTGGACTTTTGATTGGCTTAGGCGTTTCATCCATTAGCGATATAGGCATTGCTTATGCCCAAAATGAAAAGTCGTTAAAAGAATATTATTTAGCAATTGATGATAAAGCCCTGGCTGTACATCGAGGCTATGTTTTAACTGAAGAAGATAGAGCCTTTAAAAGCTATATCCTTAATATTATCTGTCGCGGAACAACAACTTTTGCTGAAGAACATCTGCCGTTGCTAAGAGAATATGCTTTTCCTGAACTGGCTTTATTACGTGAAGATGGATTAGTAGAGTTTGACGAACTGGGCCTACAGTTGACTTCTAAAGGAAAAAACTTTGTCCGTAACATTTGCAAGGCTTTTGACTTGCACCTTGCACGCTACAAGCATGAAGGAAGTTCTCCTATGTTTAGTAAGGCTATATGATTAGGAAGACACCATAAAATGAAAAAGGATTCAGCAGTTACTTCTTTTGCCTAAGAGCTTTATAGATCTTAATGGCACACATGAGTAACGCAATGAAAAGGATCAAACCAACGAGTCCCCAAACAACACTCAGGTTTTGCTTTACCACTACCAGCATTACAATTGCTATTAGAAAAATTGTGGCCACTTCATTCCATACACGCAGCTGCTGCGATGAATACTTAAGCAAGCCTTTGGTGTGCTGCAAAAAAATGCGGTGAATCGAATAATGGTAGAGGTACAAACCCAGTACGAAAGCAAGCTTTATCCAAAGCCATGAAGGAACAGATTCGAAGTAACCTAATTCGTACATCACCCAGGGACCAAAGATTAAAGTAAGAATTGCAGAGGGCCATGTGATACCATACCAAAGCCGCTTCATCATTATGCCAAATTGTTCTTGCAATGCATCACGTATAGGCGCTTCTCTTTCCTGCGCTTCTGTGTTGTAAATAAACAATCGCGGCATATAAAATAAGCCGGCGAACCAGGTTACAATAAAGATGATATGGAGCGCTTTTATGTATAACATGTTTTTACAACAACATCAATAGTATGAGCAGCTAAACCAGCAAATTTTTAAATTGTTTTTGTCTCCAGCGTATCCTGCAGCACCATCTTCTCAGAACCTGATTTGATATCAGAAATGTAGTTCTTAAGCGTCTGCACCCATAGCGGGTGTACATTAAGGCATGGTATCATCTGGAAGCTCTCGCCACCTGCATGAAGAAAAGTTTCTTTTCCTTCTTCGGCTATTTCTTCTAAAGTTTCAAGGCAATCGCTGATGAAAGCAGGACATGCAACAAGCAATTTTTTCACGCCTTCTTTTGGCAGCTCTTCAAAACGCACAGCCGTGTAAGGCTTCAGCCATTCTGCCCTACCCAACCGCGATTGAAATGAGTAGGTATATTTCTCTTTAGGAATACCAAGTTTTTCTGCTACCAATTTAGTAGTTGTAAAGCAATGATGCCTGTAGCAATATTTATGTGCTGCAGACGGCACCTCGCAACATGCATACATCTTCAGGCAATGCTTGGCAGTTATATCTCCACTCTTTACATGCGCTTCTGGCACACCATGGTAGCTGAACAATACCTGGTCATAATCCTGCTCCAGGTATGGTCGTATACTTTCTGCCAATGCATTTATGTAATTCTCCTCGTTGTAATAAGGCTTTACAACCGTGAGTTTAAAACCGTAGTTATGCTTTGCATGTACATCTTTTGCATGCTCTACTGCTGTTTCATAACTACTCATAGCGTAGTGAGGGTACATAGGTATTGCTATCACTTCTTCTAACCCTGGCTCCCGCTTCAGCAGGTTATCATATGCAGCTTTCATGGTAGGGTTACCATACCGCATAGCTATCTCCACAGGTTCGTCTACAACTTGCTGCAGTGCCTGTTGCAATTGTTTTGTCAGCACTATCAACGGCGATCCATCTTTGGTCCAAATGCTTTTATATGCCTCTGCTGATTTTGGTGCACGAAATGGTACAATGATGCCACCTACCAGCATCGACCGAAAAACAAAAGGAGAATCAATTACACGAGCATCCATTAAAAACTCCATCAGGTACTTCCGTACATCTTTCACCTCTGTAGAATCAGGCGAACCCAGGTTCATCAATATTATTCCGCGTTTCAATGCTGTAGCCTTTTTTAAAATAATTGAGCAAATGTAACCATCCATTCCCCGAAAAGTTCAATGCTATTCTGCAATAGAAGCTTACCTACTCTTCAAAAAAGAAAACTTATGCGTACATGTACCATGCAAAGCTTTATTAATCAGCAGAAGTACATGTGGGAGCAGTTGTTGCGACGCTCCGTTCAACATACATTTTCCAATTGAGCATTCCTCTCCACCGCTTGATTAAATATTCCTTCTGTTTCTAAAAAATATAAAAGCCGGGAATTACCCCGGCTAAGCAATATGGTTCAACAATATTTCTTACAACTTGAAGTTGTAACCTAGTCGTAGCCCTACAAATGGATTGCTGCGGCTATCGTTCGGCATTCCTCTTCTTATTACATCTTCGTACCTGAGTGAAAGATCGAAGTGGTTGCTTAGAAAATACCCGATGTTACCTGCGTACACAAATCCACCTTGAGATCCACCAGAGCCACCTACTGCTGCAGCGCTATAACCTGCTTGTGGTTCCAGGTAAAAACTACGTGGTCCAAAACGGTAACGGAAACCAGCTTTGAAAGGAATAAGCTGGGTAGCGTGCTGTACTGCAGGATTGCTGTTGTCTCTAGAAAAGTACAGGTAAGATGCCTGGGCTGTAATATCAGTATTTACGCCAACAGGGAAAGCAAATTTGATATCACCACCGCCACCAAAGTCTGTTGTTTTGTCAAGATTGCCAATTGGCTTAGCTGCGGTAACTCCAAAGCTCATCGTAGGTCTTCCAGAAAATGCTACATCTGTTGATCCTGTTCCGGTTGTTGTTGATTGTCCAAAGCTGTAGTTACTACCTATTAAAGCAGCTGCAACTACCATTAGTCTAATTGTGTTTTTCATAATCATACATTTTACTAACCCTTTGTAAAAAAGCATGCCTGAGAAAAAAAGTTGTGGAAAATGAAGCTGATTTTGAAAATGAAGATTTATATTTTAAAGGTCTTTCCGACAGTCAAACAAATTGATTAAGACACTGATTTACAATGTATCAGCTTGTTTAAGAACAAAAGCACCCATTATTCTACATACTGAACTTCCTGCCTTTTTTCTACAATCAAATGCTGAAGGGCGCAAATGTTGAATGGCCAATTCTTGAGTAGGATTGTGTACAAATACTATATATATCCTAAGAATAGAAGATGCTGAACCATTTGTTACGTAGGCAATTAGATGAAATTACAGCGTGTAAATAATAATAATATTTAACAAAAAGCCCCCGGCAAATCTGCCAGGGGCTTTAGCTATAAAAACTGGAATACTTATAACCTGAAGTTGTAACCTAACCTAAATCCAAGGAAATTCAGGTTGGCATTGTTACGGCTAATTCCTTCGTAACGTGCAGATAGATCTAAACTATTAGATATTCTATAGCCAGCTTTTGCCGCGTAAGTAAATCCACCAGTACCGGATGTATTTGAATTAGGAGTACTAATAGAAGTGTAACCTAATTGAGGTTCCAGGTATAAGCCAGGTCCAACAAAGTAGCGAACACCTGCTTTTATTGGAATGGTATTAACGGCAGGATATTTAAATGTTCCTACTTCATCGCCGGAAAAACTGATATAACCTACCGTTAAAGTAAGTGCTGTTCCGGTTCCAACATTGTACCCAAAATCAGCAGTACCACCAATACCGATTTTTTGAGTGTTATTGAAATCACCGGTTGGCACACCTACATCCAGGCCTACACCTAATGTTGTTTGACCTACCTGGGCATAGCTAGCCGTGGTAAATAATGCTGCTGCTACAGTCATGCATGCAAGGATCTTTTTCATATAAAAAGGAGTTTTAGTTGTTGATAATCAAATAAAAATCGTGCCTGCAAAGGCTAAACAAAATACTTCACCAGGCATGATAAAAATGAAAAAGCCCCGCAAAGCGAGGCAAAGAATTTAGATAAATAGATCATCTTCTTTTTGCGGCAATATTGTAAGCTGTACGCAATCCAACATGTGAAAGAGTTACATTTTCTTTGGTAGCCGCTTCGTAACGGAGCCCTACATCCAACATATTGCGAAGTAGAACAACTCCTACACTGCCAACATAAGTGAATGCTCCCTCATTTTGGTAACCCTTCATACTAAATAAAGTATAACCAACTTGCGGTTCCACATAAAATGCGTTAGGAAAACGATAACGGAAACCTGCTTTCAGCGGTATGGCACCAAGGGCTAAAGTCTTCCTGGTTTGTCCAGCGAAACTCTGTTGTGATAGTGGAAGTGTTACTTCTTTACCAGAAAAACGTAAATATCCTGCTGAGACTGTTACATCTCCATATGGTATCACAGGAAAAGCAGTTTTCAAACTTGCGCCCAATCCTATTCCAGCGCCTGTTTTAAGATCACCAGTTGGCAATGCTAATTCTAAACCCGCACTCAGCGATGCACTACCCATTCCAGGTTCCTGTGCATACGATCTATGCATGAGAAAACAAGTTGTTATCAACAAAAAGACGCGTATAGGTTTCATTACTCTGTCCGTTGTATATACCGCTGCTGTACTAAGCAAACTTTCTAGAAGTTTACTTAGCAAAACAAACTGGTAATGCTTTAGAATCCTTTTGTAGCTACACCATCTTCAATGGCTTGTAGTGCTTTTGCTTCACTCATGATAGCAGCCATCTTATTTCCTTTACCATCGTGGCCACTAGCCATATATCCACCCTTGGCTGTTTTAGATATTACTGCTTCATGCATCGGTACATTTTTCTCTTTTGTTTTTAAGCAATAAGCCTTGATCATTTTTGAAGTATCCATTGTTCTGTTTTTGAAAAATTTCTAATAATAAAGTGCACAAGCTACAATTTTTCTGCTAAGGCAATTTTCACCCTGCAATAGCGCTGCAGCAAGAAGTGTTATAAATAAAAAAAGGAAGGCTTTAGACCTTCCTTCTTAGATATGATTATTAGCAAGTACTAAACATCAATTTTAGCGTACTTAGCATGGGTTTCAATAAACTCACGACGTGGTGCTACTTCGTCGCCCATCAGCATGCTAAATATCCTGTCTGCTTCTGCAGCACTTTCTATTGTTACTCTTTTCAACGTACGACGAGCAGGGTCCATAGTGGTTTCCCAAAGCTGGTCAGCATTCATTTCACCAAGACCTTTATATCGCTGAATGGTTACGCTTTCATCTTTTCCGCCACCAAGCTTTTCTACAAGGGCTTTACGTTGCTCTTCATTATAAGCGTAGTCCTGGTCCTTACCTTTCTTTACCAGGTAAAGAGGCGGCTGTGCTATATAAACATATCCTGCTTCTACCAACTCCTTCATATACCTGAAGATGAATGTAAGGATGAGCGTAGCAATGTGACTTCCGTCTACGTCCGCATCCGTCATAATGATGAGCTTGTGATAACGAAGCTTTTGAAGGTTCAATTGCTTAGGATCTTCAGGCGTTCCTACCGTTACACCCAAAGCTGTATACATATTGCGTATCTCCTCATTCTCGTAGATCTTATGCTCCATTGCTTTCTCTACGTTCAAGATTTTACCACGCAATGGCAAAATAGCCTGGAAACTTCTTTCCCTTCCCTGCTTTGCAGTACCACCTGCTGAGTCACCTTCCACCAGGTATAACTCGCATTTTTCAGGATCTCTTTCTGAACAATCTGCAAGTTTACCAGGCAAACCACCGCCACTCATTACCGTTTTACGCTGCACCATTTCGCGGGCCTTTTTTGCCGCCACACGAGCTTGTGCTGCAAGAATGATCTTGCTGATAACGTTCTTAGCTTCCTTTGGATTTTCCTCAAGGTATGCTTCCAAAGCACGCGCTACTGTTGTTTGTACAATACCACTTACTTCACTGTTACCAAGTTTTGTTTTTGTTTGTCCTTCAAATTGTGGCTCGGGTACTTTTACAGAAATGATAGCACTCAATCCTTCCCTGAAGTCATCACCTTCCACAGCTACTTTGGCTTTTTCAAACAAACCTTCTTTATCACCATAAGTTTTAAAAACCCTCGTCAATGCCTGCCTGAAACCAGTAACGTGTGTACCGCCTTCAATTGTATTGATGTTGTTTACGTAGGAGAAAATGTGTTCTTTAAAATCATCGTTATACGTCATTGCCACCTCTACCGCTACATTACTAGCCACATCATGTCCTTCTACAAAAAGCGTATTAGCAATCAATGGAGAACGATGGCCATTTTTGTCAAGCATTTCTACAAACTCAACAATACCACCTTCGCTATAGAAACTTTTAGAATAAGGTTTGCCTTCTTCGTCCAGTTCGCGCATATCGGTGATGTTGATAGCGATCTTCCTGTTTAGGTAAGCAAGCTCTCTTAACCTTCCTTCAAGTATCTCTCTTCTATAAACAGTTTCCTGGAAGATAGAGCCATCAGGCCAGAAGCGTACAGTGGTACCGGTTATATCAGACGTACCTATTTCCCTTACAGGATAGGCAGGGGCACCACAATGATATTCCTGTTCGTAAATCTTTCCGTCCCTATGTACAGTTACATGTAGCGTGGTACTAAGTGCGTTCACACAACTTACACCCACACCATGCAATCCACCACTCACTTTATACGATCCTTTATCGAACTTACCACCAGCGTGTAACACTGTCATTACAACTTCAAGTGCACTACGCTTTTCTTTGGTGTGCATTGCCGTAGGAATACCACGACCATCATCACTTACACTAATGGAGTTATCTTCATGAATGGTTACGTTGATGTTTTTACAGTAGCCAGCAAGTGCTTCGTCTATACTGTTATCTACCACTTCATATACCAGGTGATGCAGACCTTTAATTCCTACATCGCCTATATACATTGCAGGTCTTTTTCGCACAGCTTCCAATCCTTCTAACACCTGGATGCTATCTGCCCCGTAACTCGCATTCTGTACTACTTCGCCGGTTAAAATTTCTTCGTTCATAAATGATTGACAATCCTTCGATTTAATGTTTCTCGGAGGTGCGCAAAACTACGTAAAATATAGGGTTCTTGCTGTTAATGAAACAAGTATTTAGGGCTTCATTGGGTTAATGGTGATAGCCTGTGAATAATGTATGAATACCGCCAGGAATAACTTTATGCAGTCCTGGAAATGTTCAAGAAAAAGTTCTCTGATCAACTATTTTTTCCTCGGTATTAGGAGGATGATTGAAACCCTTATCTACATCCATTTTCTGCATCATGTTGCTAGATTTACCTGTTTCTCTGCATATAAACTGATCTTAACTTATCTTATTTTATGGCTAGAAGCTTAGTTGCCAATTACTTACCAACATTGATTTCCAAGATGGTAGTTTTCTTTTTCAAAAAATATGAAGTATAAATAAAATGTCTATCTTCGTTATTCCACTAATGATCTTTACAGTTTCAATTGTTCTCTGGACGTTTTTAAAGTAAATGTTTCTCTGGTACGTTGTTCGCTGTGTTCATTATGGTTTTTTTTATTTTTTTAAAGTTTTACAAATGAACATTTACGTTGGAAACCTCAGTTGGACAATGACTGAGCAAGATTTAGCCGATCTTTTCACTCCATTCGGCGAGGTAGTATCTTCTAAAATTGTTACTGACAAATTTAACGGCAACCGTAGCAAAGGCTTTGGTTTCGTAGAAATGTCTGATGACGAAGCTGGTCGTACTGCTATCAGCCAGTTAAACGAAAGCGACATCATGGGTCGTAAAATCGTTGTTAACGAATCACAGCCTCGTCCAAAAGACGGTACTGGTGGTGGTGGATTTAAGAAAAGAAGCTTCGGCGGCGACAGCGGCAGCGGCGGCGGATTTAGCCGTGGCGGTGGTGGTCGCAGCGGTGGTGGAAGTGGCTTCAACCGCGGCGGAAACGGCGGCGGCGGTGGTTACAATCGCTACTAATTCTTGCAACAAGAAATCTGTAAAGTCTGGCTCATTGCCGGACTTTTTTTATGCCCATACGTGCAGTGCAGTAACCACGGATAATGATTAATATCATATTTGCTAACAACTGCTGTCATGCTTAATCCTTGCTGCTACATCCACATTTGCTGGACAAAAGAAGTGACATGGGATATAACACTCCTCAGCAACTTGCAGAAGAATTCAGTAAAACTGCAACGGTTAAAGATGCATATACACTGCGAAAACTAGGGGTGTATTCTCTATTGGGAGGCGCTTTCGTAGCACTCGGTGGGCTTTTATCGATTATCACTTCGGGAGGTATGCCTGAAGTGTCTTCAGCAAACCCCGGCATAGCCAAACTGGTGTCAGGAGCAGTTTTCCCCTTGGGGCTTATCCTGGTTTTGCTTGGCGGAGCAGAATTATTTACCAGCGACTGTGCAGTAATGGCTTACAGTTACTTTAATAAACAAACCAAGCTTTATCGATTGCTGCGTATTTGGTTTGTAGCCTATGTTGGCAATTTTGTAGGGGCTTTGATAGTTGCTTATCTTTTTGCTTACCAAACTGAAATACTCTCCGTAGACCCGTGGCTATCTTCTGCAAAAAAAATTGGGCAGTATAAAACTTCACATTCGTTCTCTACCACTTTCATAAAAGGTATAGGTGCCAACTGGCTTGTTTGCCTTGCAGTATGGCTTTCATATTCAGCCAAAGATGTTACAGGAAAAATATTGGCTATGTGGTTCCCAATCATGTGTTTTGTTGCATTTGGATTTGAACACTCTATTGCCAATATGTTCTTTATTCCAACATCTATCCTACTGGGAGCTGACATCACAATGTATGAATTTTTCATTGTGAACCTGTTGCCGGCAACCTTAGGAAATATAGTAGGAGGAGCTTTGTTTTTAGCTATTCCGTACTGGTACATGTTCTCGTACAAAAAACCAGAAATGGAAGAGTTTCTCAATGTACAGTTGAATAGTACAACAACACTCAACATGCCCTTGTCTAAAACACGGCCAATTAAAAGCAAAGCTAACCAACTTGTGAAATCAGATAATTAGGATAATGCCAAGTAGGCGTAAAAAGCACTTGAAAAACATTTACCTATTTTCTTAAGGATTTACAATTGTTTCATCTTCCCAGGACTAGACGAGACCATATGCTACATCGTTTCAACAACTTTATTATAAAACTGACCTGGTCATTACTTGTGCTTTTCATCTTGGATATTACTGATTCATTTGCGCAAGGTTCCAGTGAATACGGTTCAGGCATGAAGTTGAACCTGGATGAAAAAGGCAGCAAGTATATCCGGTTCATTTTCTGGAACCAGATTTGGGCACGCAGCATCAAAAACAATCCCGGAACATTGGTGGGTGGCGAACCTTCTGACAGAACTTTTGACATAGGCGCACGACGCATACGTACCATAGCTTATGCACAGTTATCGCCTCGCTACCTGATCATGGCACATTTTGGCATAAACAACCAGACGTTTACAAATGGTGGTGGCACAGTTTCAGCGGGTACAGGAGCAAATGGTGCAGGCAAGAAGCCGCAGATTTTTTACCATGATGTTTGGAATGAATATGCAATTATTCCTTCTAAGAATGCAGTAACAGGCAAAGCAAATAAAGCCTCTTTGTATGCTGGTGCTGGCTTGCATTATTGGAATGGCATTTCACGACTTACTTCTGCAAGTACTTTAAACTTTTTATTGATAGATGCACCATTGTTCAATTGGCCTACACTGGAGATCTCTGATCAGTTTGTGCGGCAGTTTGGGTTCTATGCAAAAGGTCATGCAGGAAAATTGCATTACCGGTTCAACGTAAATAAACCTTTTGCCACCAATACAGCTCCCGTTGCTGCTGGAGTAGCAGTAGATAATAATGGTGATCCTAAACCGGCTGTAGGCGGCTATGTAGACTACCAGTTTCTTGACCAGGAAAATGAAGTGTTACCTTTTAGAGTAGGCACATACGCAGGCACCAAAAAAGTTTTAAATATAGGTGCCGGCTTTTATCGCACCAAAGATGGAACAAAAAGTATTATTGCTGAAAACACCATTCAAAAACATGACATCAACATCCAGGCTGTAGATGTATTTGCAGATCTTCCTTTTGGTTCTAAAGAGAAAAACATGGCAATAACTGCAAGTAGCACTTTATATAAATATGACTTTGGCCCCAACTACACGAGGACTATAGGATTAATGAATACAGGTATTGTTGATCCATCTTTTACAGGTAAAAGAGTGCAGGAAGGTGCTGGCAATGCAAGGTTCTTATTAGGAACAGGGAAAATCTGGTATACACAAGCAGGTATTATGTTGCCTAAAAATATTTCTTCTAAAGTTCGCTTTCAACCCGTAGCAGCATACACACTTAAAGACCTGGAAGCATTGGAAGAACTGGGACATTATTACGATATAGGTTCCAACTTCTACATTGATGGACATAATGCCAAAATAACTTTGCAGTATTCGAGCAGGCCACTTTACCACAACAAAAAAGTATTCACCCGCGCTGGAGAATGGCAGATGCAATTCCAGATCTACTTATAAGAATTCTTACAACGCACATGTGAAGCCGCACTCAATGATGCGGCTTTTGTTGTTAGTTAATGACATGCCTGGTATCATTTCTTCCGCTATCTACTATCATCAGTAGCATTGATGTGTATCATACATATTAGATTATAATACAACTACGTTTACATCGAGTAAATAAGCTATTCGATCTTCATTCTCGCACACCTGAAGCTTATTTTCTTGTCGCTAAAAAGATGCGCATCCGGTTTCATTTCCAGGTAACTCTTTGCGCATCCAGGGAACAATCGTATTTAATAAACTCTCAAGGAAGCATTATGAAAGTAACAAACGCAAAACAGCTTGAACAGCGGATCAAGCAAGTGAGGGAAGCGCAGAAGTGCTACTCCACTTATTCTCAAGAAGAGGTAGATGAAATTTTTCGCCAGGCCGCAATAGCCGCTAATAACGGAAGGATACAACTTGCAAAAATGGCCGTAGAAGAAACAGGTATGGGCCTGGTGGAAGACAAGGTGATCAAGAACCACTTTTCATCTGAGTACATCTACAACCAATATAAAGACGAAAAGACGTGCGGTGTGATAGAAACTGACGAAGCTTTTGGTATCACAAAAATTGCTGAACCTATTGGTGTGATTGCAGCAGTTATCCCAACTACCAATCCTACATCCACCGCTATTTTCAAGGCTCTTATTGCTTTAAAAACGCGCAATGGTATCATCTTTTCTCCTCACCCACGAGCTAAAAATTCAACCATCGCTGCGGCTACCATAATACTGGAGGCAGCTGTAAAAGCAGGTGCTCCCGAAGGCATCATTGCGTGGATAGATGAACCATCTGTAGAGCTATCGCAAATTGTAATGGCGCAGTCTGATCTTACATTGGCTACCGGGGGTCCGGGTATGGTGAAAGCAGCATACTCCAGCGGCAAACCAGCTATTGGAGTGGGCGCAGGAAACACACCAGCTATCATAGATGAAACCGCTCACCTAAAAATGGCGGTCAACTCTATCCTTCTTTCCAAAACTTTTGATAACGGCGTTATCTGCGCATCAGAACAATCAGTGATTGTTTTGGATGAGGTTTACGAAGAAGTGAAGCATGAATTTCTTGATCGCGGAGCTTATATTCTGCAAGGCGAAGAGACAGATAAAGTACGTGCAGTAATTCTTATCAATGGCGCTCTTAATGCGAATATAGTAGGACAACCTGCAGCTAAAATAGCCGCTCTTGCTGGTATTACCGTTCCTGAGAATACTAAAATTCTAATAGGTGAAGTAGAGTCTGTAGAACTGGATGAACCATTTAGCCACGAAAAACTTTCTCCATTACTAGCCATGTATCGTGCTAAAGATTTTGATGAAGCTTTACAAAAAGCAGTACGCCTGGTAGAACTTGGCGGCTTTGGCCACACATCAGTTTTGTATACAGACCAGGTAAAATCAAAAGATCGCATCCAGCAATTTGGCGCAGCAATGAAGACCGGTCGTACCATTATTAATATGCCTTCTTCACAAGGTGCCATCGGCGATATCTACAACTTTAAGTTAGCTCCATCGCTCACGCTGGGCTGCGGCTCATGGGGTGGTAATTCCGTTTCAGAAAACGTAGGCGTAAAACATCTATTAAACATCAAGAGTGTGGCAAACCGCAGAGAAAATATGCTATGGTTCAGGGTACCTGAAAAGATCTATTTCAAGTATGGCTGTATGCCCGTGGCCCTTCGCGAACTAAAAGAACTAGGCAAGAAAAAAGCATTCATTGTTACAGATAAAGTACTGTATAATTTAGGTCTGATAGATCCTGTGATAAAAGTGCTTGAAGAGATAGATGTAGACTTCAAAATATTCTTTGATGTAGAACCTGATCCTACCTTGGCTACTGCCCGCAAAGGAGCAGAAGAAATGAAGAGTTTTGAACCAGACACCATCATTGCTTTAGGCGGCGGTTCACCAATGGATGCAGCCAAGATCATGTGGGTTTTATTTGAACATCCTGAAGTACGTTTCGAAGACCTAGCTATGCGATTTATGGATATCCGCAAACGTGTATATGCATTTCCTAAAATGGGTGCAAAGGCCAATTTCGTAGCCATCCCTACAACAGCTGGCACAGGTTCTGAGGTTACACCATTTGCTGTTATCACCGATGAAAAAACAGGCATAAAATATCCTCTTGCTGATTATGAACTAACGCCCGACATGGCCATTGTAGATGCTGAACTCATGATGAATATGCCGAAAGGTCTTACATCGGCTTCGGGTATAGATGGACTTACACACGCACTGGAAGCTTATGTTTCTGTGCTTGCTTCTGAGTATACAAATGGCCTCGCGCTTGAAGCCATCAGGCTCATCTTCAAATACCTGCCTGACGCTTACAATGAAGGCACAACCAACATCAAGGCGCGTGAAAAGATGGCGCATGCTACTACCGTTGCAGGCATGGCCTTCGCCAATGCATTTCTTGGTATCTGTCACTCGCTGGCGCACAAGTTAGGTGCTACCCATCACGTTCCGCATGGTGTGGCCAATGGACTGCTTATCACCGAGGTAATCAGGTTCAATGCGGTTGATAATCCTAGGAAGCAGACTGCTTTCCCGCAATACAAGTATCCTAATGCAAAATGGAGATATGCTCGCATAGCCGACTACCTGCAACTGGGAGGAACCACCGACGAAGAGAAAGTTAAAAAGCTTGTAGCAGCCATCGAACAACTAAAGGCTAAAGTGGGAATACCAGCTTCCATAAGGGAGTATGGCATCACTGAAAAAGCCTTTTATTCCACCATTGACAGTATGTCCGAACAGGCATTCGACGACCAGTGCACAGGTGCAAATCCACGCTACCCACTTATCAGCGAGCTAAAGCAACTGTATATAAATGCATACGAAGGTCAAACACGTGTACGGCGTGTGCAGGCCTTGCAGGAACAACCAGTTCTAGAACTGGAAGAAGAAGCAGTTTAAAATTTGGAAGGCCGGCAATAGCTGGCCTTTCTTCTTTTTCTTTATAAAATCCTTCAGCTTAGCCACACCTACAAGCTTTGTTTACAGGGCACACGTTCAGTATGCGCAGCATAGTGTAATGACATTTCAAATCTTTCCACAATAGGTAGGTATTGTCAATGTTTTTTTGCCGAAGGTTAATGCTATACCTTTAGGCATCACTCCTACTATGCAAGCCATTTCATCACCTATAGCCGGATGTATGCGCTGGGGAAGCTGGGGCTCCAACTTCAGCACCTACGATTACCAGCAAATGATAGAGAGCTGCCTCCAGGCAGGCATTCATTCCTTTGACCATGCTGACATCTATGGTCATTATACTACTGAAGCTGAGTTTGGTGCCGTTATTAAATCCTCGCCTGCTATTCGGGAAAACATCAAGATCATTACAAAGTGCGGTATCAAGTTAGTTGCTCCTACCAGGGCCGGACATATCATCAAGTCGTACGATACAAGCTACCACCACATTATTGCTTCGGTAAATCAGTCACTTGAAAACTTCCATACAGATTATATTGATGTCCTACTCATCCATCGTCCCGACCCGTTGCTCAATCCTTCTGAAGTAGCACGTGCAGTACACGATTTAAAAAAGGCGGGCAAGATCCTGCAGTTCGGTGTCTCTAATTTCTTACCTCACCAGGTAAATATGCTCCAAAAATTTATCACCTTAGAATATAACCAGGTTGAGATCTCAATTATGCAAATGGCTGCGTTGCATAATGGCGTTCTAGAAAATTGTCTTGAACACGGTATCATTCCTATGGCTTGGGCACCATTGGGTGGCGGACTGATAACGGATGACCTGGATGAAAAAAATATAAGGATTGCCTCCGCCGCTAAGTTGGTAGCCGAAAAGTACAACACTGGCATCAACCAGGTATTGATAGCCTGGCTTCATACACATCCTGCACGCATTATTCCCGTTGTTGGTTCCACCAAGATTGAAAGGCTACAACAAGCTAAAGAGGCAGAAGACCTCCAGCTAACAAGGGAGGAATGGTTTATATTATGGAGAGCCGCTACCGGAGACGATGTGCCTTAGTACATGAAGATTTTTTTGTTACCAGCATCACCGCTCTTGTCAGCATTGTTGCGTCGCACACTTCAGCAGCAAACAATAGATTGGACGATGAAGCTGATCACTGACTAGTTTATTTGTTCTTAGCAAGCGAACTTTGGAATACTCAGCCCGCCTGAGGTTTATATTTCCGGTTTTACTTTTTGACTTTTTACTTTTGACTTTATACTTAAAGTACAGGAATAAAAAAACCCTTACAGAATAAACTGTAAGGGTTAAAATAAATATGGCAGCTACCTACTCTCCCGGTTGGAATACCAGTACCATCGGCCATGGCGGGCTTAACTTCTCTGTTCGGTATGGGAAGAGGTGAACACCGCCGGCAAAACCACCATAAATCGGTAAATAAGTTGATCGGTTGATCAGTTGGCTGGTTGACGGGTGTTACCTATCAACTATTCAACTTGTCAACTACTCAACCTACAATAATGTACATATTGGGAAGTTGTAATAACCAGAATAAAAAAAAATTAAAGCTTACGGGCAATTAGTACTACTCGGCTTTGATGTTACCACCTTTACACCTGTAGCCTATCAACGTCGTAGTCTCCGACGACCCTTAAAAGTAAACTCATCTTAAGGAAGGTTTCACGCTTAGATGCTTTCAGCGTTTATCCTGTCCGTACATAGCTACTCGGCACTGCACCTGGCGGCACAACCGATACACCAGCGGTACGTACGACCCGGTCCTCTCGTACTAAGGTCATGTCCTCTCAATTTACTAGCGCCCATCACAGATAGGGACCGAACTGTCTTGCGACGTTCTGAACCCAGTTCACGTGCCACTTTAATCGGCGAACAGCCGAACCCTTGGGACCTTCTCCAGCCCCAGGATGTGACGAACCGACATCGAGGTGCCAAACCTCCCCGTCGATATGAGCTCTTGGGGGAGATCAGCCTGTTATCCCCAGAGTACCTTTTATCCTTTGAGCGATGGCCCTTCCATACAGAACCACCGGATCACTTTAGCCGTGTTTCCACCCTGCTCGGCTTGTTTGCCTCACAGTCAAGCACCCTTTTACTAATGCGCTCTGCGTACGATTACCAACCGTACTGAGGGTACCTTTGCAAGCCTCCGTTACTTTTTAGGAGGCGACCACCCCAGTCAAACTACCCACCATGCAATGTCTCCCGAATGGGGATTAGACCCTAAGTAAACAAAGGTTGGTATTTCAACGACCGCTCCACGATGGCTGGCGCCACCGCTTCATAGCGTCCCAACTATGCTACACATTGTTTACTCAAGATCAATGCAAAGTTGTAGTGAAGGTTCATGGGGTCTTTCCGTCCCGTGACGGGTAACCGGCATCTTCACCGATACTACAATTTCACCGGGCTCGCGGAGGAGACAGTGTTCAACTCATTAGACCATTCGTGCAGGTCGGAACTTACCCGACAAGGAATTTCGCTACCTTAGGACCGTTATAGTTACGGCCGCCGTTTACTGGGGCTTCAGTCAGGAGCTTTGGGGTTACCCCCGAACACCCTTCCTTAACCTTCCAGCACCGGGCAGGTATCAGGCTCTATACGTCAACTTACGTTTTTGCAGGGCCCTGTGTTTTTGTTAAACAGTTGGTTGAACCAATTTACTGAGACCACATCGCTGTGGTACGCTTTATCCCGAAGTTACAGCGTCAATTTGCCTAGTTCCTTCTCCGCGGCTCACCCGAGCGCCTTAGAATACTCATCTCGACTACCTGTGTCGGTTTACGGTACGGGCCGCTTTAGCCTAGCCTTAGAAGATTTTCTCGGAGGTCTGATTAGGGACATTATC